>NZ_JBEZLQ010000001.1:472170-629675 GCF_040652235.1 Streptomyces sp. NPDC048277 | reverse complement strand
CCCCTGTGCCCCCTGCGCGCCTTGAGCACCCTGAGCACCTTGAGCACCCTGCGCTCCCTGCGCGCCTTGGGCACCTTGCGCTCCCTGAGCACCTTGGGCACCCTGTGCCCCCTGCGCGCCTTGAGCACCCTGAGCACCTTGAGCACCCTGCGCTCCCTGCGCGCCTTGGGCACCTTGCGCTCCCTGAGCACCTTGCGCCCCTTGGGCGCCCTGAGCGCCCTGAGCGCCCTGAGCGCCCTGAGCACCTTGGGCTCCCTGCGCTCCCTGCGCACCTTGCGCTCCCTGCGCACCTTGCGCGCCCTGAGCTCCCTGCGCACCCTGTGGACCCTGTGGGCCCCTGTCGCCCTGGGGACCCCTGTCGCCCTGCGGGCCCCTGTCGCCCTGGGGGCCCTTTTCACCGACGTGACGCACCGGCGCCATGCCACGGGCCCCGGCCCTTCGGATCGCGTCGGCGATGGCCGCCTCGGGCACGTGCTGCCGGCCCAACTGCTGTACGGAGATGCGCTCGCCGGGCTTGGACATCATGTCGGCGGCGGCCACGGCGCTCGGGGCAACACTGAGTGCCACCGCAGCGGCGCCCGCCGACACCAGGGTGGCGGACTTCAGGCGCGTGACTCGGCTCGTTCTACGGCTCAAGAGAATCTTCCTCACACTGGGAGGGGCCCAGACAGCAGGCACGCGACACGGTGCGCTCGGCCCACTGCCGGATGACCCCTTCGAGCACAGACGAGGAATTCATCACTCCCGAAAAAGTAGTATTAACACACTGCACTCGGAAATCACTCAGCCGGTCGTCGCCGATTCCCCCTCGTGGCGCCTCAACAGGCGAGGGCCCGCCGTCACCTGCTCCCGTCGGGGCGGACGGGAGCTGCGACGGCGGGCCCACAAGCCCCGCACCCCATTGTGCGCGGCCTCGCCGGTTCACACCGCGGCCGGTCGTGACGATCGCTGGTCAGGGCACTCCCCCACTGCCTTAAGGGCGTGGGAGGTACCCCCAGGACCGGCCGCGGAGTCTTTCCGAAGGGGCTCAGCCCAGGCGCTCCACCAGCGCCTGGTACTCGTCCCACAGCTCCTTCGGCGTGTGCTCGCCGAAGGTGTTGAGGTGACCGGGGATCAGCGAGGCCTCCTCGCGCCAGATCTCCTTGTCGACCGTCAGCAGGAAGTCGAGGTCGCTGTCGGCCAGGTCGAGCCCGTTGGTGTCGAGGGCCTCGCGCGTCGGGAGGACACCGATCGGCGTCTCCACGCCCGCCGCCCTGCCGTCCAGCCGGTCCACGATCCACTTCAGGACCCGGGAGTTCTCGCCGAAGCCCGGCCAGACGAACTTGCCCTCGTCGTTCTTGCGGAACCAGTTGACGTAGTAGATCTTCGGCAGCTTGGCCTGGTCCTTGTCCTTGGCCACGTCGATCCAGTGGGCCATGTAGTCGCCCATGTTGTAGCCGCAGAACGGCAGCATCGCGAACGGGTCGCGGCGCAGCTCGCCGACCTTGCCCTCGGCGGCGGCCGTCTTCTCGGAGGCCACGTTGGCGCCCAGGAAGACACCGTGGTTCCAGTCGAAGGACTCGGTCACCAGCGGTACGGCGGTGGCCCGGCGGCCGCCGAAGAGGATCGCCGAGATCGGCACGCCCTTCGGGTCCTCCCACTCCGGCGCGATGATCGGGCACTGCGCGGCGGGGACGGTGAAGCGGGCGTTGGGGTGGGCGGCCGGAGTCTCGGACGCCGGCGTCCAGTCGTTGCCCTTCCAGTCGGTGAGGTGGGCGGGAGTCTCCTCCGTCATGCCCTCCCACCAGATGTCGTCGTCGTCCGTGAGCGCGACGTTGGTGAAGACGGCGTTGCCCCACAGCGTCTTCATCGCGTTGGCGTTGGTGTGCTCACCGGTGCCGGGCGCGACGCCGAAGAAGCCGGCCTCGGGGTTGATCGCGTAGAGGCGGCCGTCCTCGCCGAACCGCATCCAGGCGATGTCGTCGCCGATCGTCTCGACGGTCCAGCCGGAGACGGTGGGCTCCAGCATGGCGAGGTTGGTCTTGCCGCAGGCGCTCGGGAAGGCCGCGGCGACGTACTTGGACTCGCCCTGCGGAGGCGTGAGTTTGAGGATCAGCATGTGCTCGGCGAGCCAGCCCTCGTCGCGCGCCATGACGGACGCTATGCGCAGCGCGTAGCACTTCTTGCCGAGCAGGGCGTTGCCGCCGTAGCCGGAGCCGTAGGACCAGATCTCACGCGACTCGGGGAAGTGCGAGATGTACTTGGTCCGGTTGCACGGCCAGGGGACGTCCGCCTCGCCCTCGGAGAGCGGGGCACCGAGGGTGTGCACCGCCTTCACGAAGAAGCCGTCGGAGCCGAGTTCGTCGAGGACGGCCTGGCCCATGCGCGTCATCGTGCGCATGGAGACGGCGACGTACGCGGAGTCGGTGATCTCCACGCCGAGCGCGGAGAGCGGCGAGCCCAGCGGGCCCATGCAGAACGGGACGACGTACATCGTCCGGCCCTTCATCGAGCCGCGGAACAGGCCCTTCTCGCCGGAGAAGATCTCCCGCATCTCGGCGGGGGCCTTCCAGTGGTTGGTCGGGCCGGCGTCCTTCTCCTGCTCGGAGCAGATGAAGGTGCGGTCCTCGACCCGGGCGACGTCGGTCGGGTCGGAGGCCGCGTAGTAGGAGTGGGGGCGCTTGATCGGGTCGAGCTTCTTGAAGGTGCCCTTCGCCACGAGCTCCCCGCACAGTCGCTCGTACTCGGCCTCGGATCCGTCACACCAGACCACGCTGTCCGGTTGCGTCAGTTCGGCGATCTCGTTGACCCACGAGATCAGTTCCTGATGGTGGGTGGGGATGACGGTGGGAGCCGCGATGTCGCGCGCCACGATTGCTCCTAAATGAGGGATTTTTGATCTTTTTGGCCCGCTGAGGACCTTGTCGCCCCGTGGGGGCTGCGACCCGGATGCTTCGTAGCCGCTCATCCGGTGCCGACCGCACTCATTTGATCCTCCGACTCGATCTCCCATCTGTCCAGAGGGAGTCACAGATGAGCGACGTGAGGAAGGCCACGGTTTCCGTGTTTTCCTGCGTTTCTTTGCGTCCATGTTGAGTTCAACTGGAGATCTTTTTGCATACCGGCGGACATGCATCGCACACCGCCGCCCATACCTCGGGCAGGCGTGAGACGATGGCCACTGTCGCGCGGTCATCGCGTGGTACTGACGCGTAACCTACGGTTGCGTAGGTACCATGCGGTGCATGACTGCGTCCGCCCCCGACGCGCCCACGGACCCGCCGGCCGCCGGCCGTGGCTCCGCGGCGCTCTCCTCCCTGTCGCACCAGGTCAAGCCCAAGTTGCGCGGCTGGCTGCATCTGGGCATGTTTCCGGCCGTACTCATAGCGGGCCTCGTCCTCACCGCGCTCGCCGACTCACCGCGCGGCCGCATCGCCTGCGGGATCTACGTCCTGACGGCATGTCTGCTGTTCGGCGTGAGCGCGCTGTACCACCGGGGCAACTGGAGCCCGCGCATGGACGGCATCCTGCGCAGACTCGACCACGCCAACATCTTCCTGATCATCGCGGGCACGTACACGCCGCTGACCCTGCTGCTCCTGCCCGGCGGGAAGGGGCAGTGGCTGCTGTGGGGCATCTGGGGCGCCGCCGCCGCTGGCATCGTCTTCCGGGTGTTCTGGGTCGGCGCCCCGCGCTGGCTGTACACGCCCTGCTACATAGCGATGGGCTGGGCGGCGGTCTTCTTCCTGCCCGACTTCATGCGCACCGGCGGTATCGCGGTGCTGGTCCTGGTGATCGTCGGCGGCCTGCTCTACAGCGCGGGCGGTGTGGTCTACGGCTTCAAGCGCCCGAACCCGTCGCCGCGCTACTTCGGCTTCCACGAGGTCTTCCACTCGTTCACGCTGGCCGCGTTCGTCGTCCACTACGTCGGCATCTCCCTGGTGGCGTACCAGCACGCGTAGTCCCACCGCCCCTCCCCCGAGTGGCCACGGCTCCCGAGCCGTGGCCACTTTTTCATGCTCTGACATCAGCTCTCTATTGACACTCCCTAGATTTTGAGAGCTACTCTCATTTCATGGCTACTGTCACTCAGCTTGAAGAGACACCTCCGAACCCCCGCCGCTGGTGGGCGCTGGGCGCCCTGGTCGCGAGCATGCTGGTGCTCGGCTTCGACATGACGATCCTCAACGTGGCGCTGCCGACCATGGCCGAGCAGCTCGGCGCCACCACCGGCCAGCAGCAGTGGATGGCGGACGCGTACGTCGTCGTCTTCGCGTCCCTGATGCTCCCCGCGGGCCTTCTCGGCGACCGCTTCGGCCGCCGCCGGATGCTCATCACCGGCCTCGCGATCTTCCTGGCCGGATCCGTGATCGGCGCCCTCGCCGGGGACGTGAACTGGGTGATCGCAGCCCGTGCCGTGATGGGCGTGGGCGCCGCGCTGGTGATGCCGCTGGCGCTGTCCGTGCTGCCCTCGCTGTTCGGACCGGCCGAGCGCACCCGTGCCGTCGGCATCATCTCCGCCGCCTCGGCGCTCGGCCTGCCGCTCGGCCCGATCATCGGCGGCTGGCTGCTCAACCACTTCTGGTGGGGCTCGGTCTTCCTGATCAACGTCCCGATGGTCGCGATCGGCGTCACCGCCTGCGTCTTCCTGCTCCCCGAGACCAGCGACCCCGCCTCCCCGAAGGTCGACATCCTCTCCACCGCGCTCACCGCGACCGGCCTCGGCGCCCTGATCTACGCGATCATCGAGGCCCCCGACCGCGGCTGGGGCGACCCGCTGGTCCTGGCCCTGTTCGCCGTGGCCGTGGTGCTGGTCGCGGGCCTGGTGCTGCGCGAACGCCAGGTCGACCGCCCCATGCTCGACATGGAACTCCTCACCCACCGCGGCTTCCTGCTCAACACCCTCGCGGCCACGCTCGTGATGTTCGTGCTGTCGGGCCTGATG
Organism: Streptomyces sp. NPDC048277; assembly: GCF_040652235.1. Lineage (NCBI taxonomy): Bacteria > Bacillati > Actinomycetota > Actinomycetes > Kitasatosporales > Streptomycetaceae > Streptomyces > Streptomyces sp. NPDC048277. The sequence continues at coordinate 624,751 of NZ_JBEZLQ010000001.1, read as the reverse complement.
TTCGTGCTGCCCCCCTACCTCCAGGCGGTCCTCGGCAACGACGCCTTCGGCACCGGCCTGCGCCTGCTGCCCATGATGGGCGGCCTGATGATCGCCGCACGGACCGCCCAGCCGATCGTGGCACGCTTCGGCTCACGGGCCGTGGTCGCCGCGGGCCTGGTCGTCCTCGCCTTCGCCGCGCTCCTCGGCAGCCGTACGACCGTCCACGACGGCTACGGCTTCACCGCCCTGTGGCTGTCCGTCGCCGGCCTCGGCTTCGGCTTCTCGGTGGTTCCCGCCATGGACGGCGCCCTCGCCGCGCTGCCCGCCGACCGGGCCGGCAGCGGCTCCGGGCTGCTGATGACCCTGCGCCAGGTCGGCGGCGCGATCGGCATCGCCCTGCTCGGCAGCCTGCTGGCGAGCACCTTCCGCGACCGCCTCGACGTGACCGGCCTGCCCGCCCCGCTCGGCCACACCGCCGGTGAGTCCGTCGTCGCCGCCCACCTGGTGGCCGCGAAGACCGGCTCCACCCACCTGATCGCCTCCGCGAACGCCTCGTACGTCCACGGCATGGGCCTGGTCCTGATGGTGTGCGGGATCGCCGCGCTCGTCACCGCGCTGCTGGCCGCCGCGTTCCTGCCCAACACGCCGACCGTCCGCCGTACCGAAGGAGACGACTCCCCGGCCGTGGCCCCCGCCACCGCCGATGCCGGACAATGACCAGCATGACGGCACCGCACACCTCCCCCCAGCCCGGCCTCCGCGAACGGAAGAAGATCAAGACCCGCGAGGCGATCCGCGAGGCCACGTACGCGCTGGTCGAGGAGCAGGGCTGGGACGCCACGACGATCGAGCAGATCGCCGAGCGGGCCGAGGTGTCGCCGTCGACCGTCTTCCGGTACTTCCCGACCAAGGAGGACATCGTCCTCACGGACGAGTACGACCCGATCATCATGGAGGAGCTCCGGGCACGGCCCGCCGACGAGCCGTGGACGGAGTCCCTCCGCTATGTGATGCACCGGGCGGTCACGCTGGGCATCAAGGACGCGCACTCCGTCTCCCGGCTGCGTACCCGGCTGATGGTCGAGGTCCCCTCGGTCCGCTCGCGGATGATGGAGAGCATGTCGGCCACCGGCCGCATGCTGTGCGAGGCCATCAGCGAGCGCACCGGCCTCGACCCGGACAGCCTGGAGGTCCGCGTCTACGCGATGTCCATCTGCGGCGGGCTGCTGGAGACCTCGATGTACTGGGCGGAGAACGGCCACGAGGGCGACTTCGAAGCCCTCGTCGACCGCGCCCTCAACGTCATCGAGCACGGCCTGCCCCCGCAAAACCACTGAGGCCACGGCCGTCTCCCGTGCCATCCTGACCAGGTGAACACTCCCGAGATCCACGTCGAAGTCGCCCCCGAGCTGGCCCTGTTCGTCCCGCACGCCCGCCGTGCGGGCGTGCATCCGCTCGCGGTCGACGGCGTCTCGACGCTCGGCCATGTGATCGAGTCCCTGGGCGTCCCCCTCACCGAGGTCGGCGCCCTGGTGGTGGACGGCCGCGAGGTCCCCGTCGCCCACATCCCGGCGGACGGCGAGCGGGTGGCCGTCCGCCCGGTCACCCGCCCCCAGCGGATCCCCGGCGCCCCGCTCCGCTTCCTCCTAGACGTCCACCTCGGCACCCTGGCCCGCCGCCTCCGCCTCCTCGGCGTGGACACGGCGTACGAGTCGACGGACATCGGCGACCCGGCCCTCGCGACCCGCTCGGCGACGGAGAAGCGCGTGATGCTGAGCCGCGACCGGGGCCTGCTCCGCCGCCGCGAACTCTGGGCCGGCGCCTACGTCTACAGCACCCGCCCCGACGACCAGCTCCACGACATCCTCGACCGCTTCGCCCCCGACCTCCGCCCCTGGACCCGCTGCACGGCCTGCAACGGCCTGCTGAAGGAGGCGACGAAGGACGAGGTGGCGGCCCAGCTGAAGGGCGGCACGGAACGCTCGTACGACGTCTTCGCCCAGTGCGAGACCTGCGGCCGCGCCTACTGGAAGGGCGCACACCACGACCAGCTGGAACAGATCGTGAAACGCGCCCCGACCATGCAGCGCCCCTGACCATTCAACGCCCCTGACAGGAGCGCCCCGTCAGGGGCGCGGGGAACTGCGCGACCAGCCCCCACACACCCGCACCCGACTAACGACGCACATCCCCCTTCCCACAGGCAACCCCGTCCCGATTCCGATCAAGCCCCAGCGGATCATCGCGACCGTTGACCTTCAACCGCCCGTACTGATTGGTCTTCAACCACGCACACCGAGCAGCCGCGGTCTTCTTCACCCCCGGCGGAAACACCGTCGGCACACACACGTTGACCGACCCGTAGTGCCGGTCGCACCCGGAGATGGTCGTACTGACCGGCTGCGAGGCCCGCTTCTTCCCCGCCCCCGTCGTCTTCCCGGTGAGGGAGTCCGCGAAGGCGTGCACATGCGGGTCGGCCTCGGCGCTCAGCGCGTCCGGCCCCTGCAGATGCACCCACTTGGCCACCGACGGCACCCCGTTCGCGTCGACCGCGAAGAGCATGTACCAGCCGGGCGGGGCCACGTTCGGGTTGCTCGTCACGTTCAGGTCGACGTTGTCGCCGTCGACGGAGAGCGGCAGGTCGACGAAGCGCTGGTTCGGGTCGGAGGAGTGCGTGACCGCGGCCGGGCGGATCAACTCGGCCTTGACGATGGCGTGGTCGACGGTGATCCGCTGGGTGTCGCCGTAGTGCCACTCCGTGTTGATCATCGAAGTGATCGTCGGACGCTCGCCCTTGAGGAGATAGGGCGGGGTGTAGATCGACACGTTGTGGTTCCAGGTGCCGTTGCCCGGGTTGTCACCGGTGGCCATCACCCGGCCGTCGGGCAGCAGGAACGCGGACGAATGGTAGCCACGGGCCTGGGGATCGGCGGCCACCGGGTCGAACGTGTTGCTGCCGGGGTCGTAGATCGAGGCCTCGTAGACCGGGTTGGCCCGGTTGTGCAGTCCGCCGCCGGTCTCCAGCACCGTGCCGTCGGGCAGCAGTACGGCGGAGACGTACATCTTGCCCTGCGCGCCGGTCTCCGGGACCTGGCCGTTGCCCAGGTCGACCGTCCCCTGCGGGAGCTGCGGCCCGGCGACGTACGACGGGTTGGCCTGCTTGAGGTCGATGATGTCGGTGAGGCGGTTGGCGTCCGGGTTGGTGTCGATGTTGCCGCCGCCGATGGTGAGGACCTTCTGGTCCTGCGCCGGAGGCAGCAGCACGCTCGCCGACTGGTCGCGCTGGTCCTTGTTCTGCAGGCCCGGGACCTGGGTGATGGTGTTGGCGCCGTAGTCGTAGATCGCCGAGCCGGTCCCCGGGATGTTGTTGCCGAAGACATGGCTGCCGGAGTAGAAGAGGCGGCCGTCCTGCATCAGGATCATCGACGGGTACAGGCCCCAGTACGACCAGGTCTGGTTGACCTGCCACAGTGCCAGCCACTTCTGCTCGGCGTCCGACCAGTACTCGGCGGTCACCGAGCCGGTCGAGTCCTCGCGCAGGCCGCCGAAGGAGATGACGTCACCGTTGCCGAGCTCGGTCGCCGACGGGTACCAGTGGCCGTCGTTCAGGTCGTTCGTCTTGCTGTAGGTCTCGGTGACCGGGTCGAAGATGTACGAGTCCTTGTAGCCCTCGTAGCCGTGCGAGCCGTCCGCCGCCGGGAACGCCTTGTTGCCGCTCAGCACCAGGACCCGCCCGTCCTGCAGCTGGATGTGGCCCGAGCAGAACATGTCCTTCGGCGTCGGGATGACCTTGTACGTCCCGTCGGCCGGGTTGTAGACGGCCGAGGTGAACGTGCCCGCGGCGAAGTTCTCCTCGCTGTTGCCGGAGCCCGCGATCAGCAGCACCTTGCCGTTGTTGAGGACGACCGAGTGCATCGAGCGGACCGGGTTCTGCGTGGGCAGCACGTCCCAGCGGCCGTTGACGCACTCGTCCGCCGTCCCCGTGCAGGTGGCGGGCGGGACCGGGTCGGTCACCTGCTCCATGGTGTAGTCGTCGGTGGTCGCCGAGCCGGTGCCGTAGACGGAGACGCCCCAGGTGATGCGGTCGGTGCCGTCGGGGACCTGGGGCGTGCGGACCGTGGCCTGGGTCCAGTCCCCCGCCATCTCCAGGGTCTTGAGGTCGGTCCAGTACTGCCAGCCGGCGGTGGCGTCGTGCCGGAACAGGGTGATGTTCGCGTCCGGCGTGGTCGTCTTGTACCAGAGCCCGAGGTCGTACTGCTTGCCCACGGTCACGGTCGGCGCGCAGTCGGAGTTCTCCAGGATCATGGCCTTGCGGTCGCCGTCGACCCGCCGGGTCAGCGTGACCTTCATGGCCGCGGACCCGGAGTGCGCGTCCGACGTGGTCTCGAAGGTGAAGTCGTTGTCGCCCCAGCCGGACTTCTCCCAGCAGTACGGCATGTCGCCCGTGCCGGCGGTCTCGAAGCCCGGGTTGGTGATGAGGTTGGCGGCCTGGGCCGGCTGCGGTACGGCCAGCAGCAGTCCGGCGGTCAGGGTGCCCACCCCGAAAAGGGCCGTGCGTCTTCTATGCGGTCTCACGCGGCTCTCCTTGCTGTGCGTGCTTGCTGCCCCCGCGGCCGCGGTCGCGCCGCGGGAGATACACCAGCGCCTCGGTCCCGGCGAAGCGCAGGACGAACGTCGTCACCAGGGCGAGCGCGGTCGCGGACAGCGCCCCCATCCCGAACCGGTCGACGAACAGGGCGATCAGCGGGATGCGCAGCACCAGGTCGGCGTTGGCGAGCAACGCGAACCGGCCGCCCCGGTCCCACCAGCGGCGATGGGCCCGCCGGTCGCGGAACAGCAGATGTTCGATGAGGACGAAGTTCCAGGCGACGCCGAGCTGGTTGGCGAGGATCTCGGCGAGGACGATGGGGGTCCCCCCGTGCGAGCTCATTCGAGCATGGGGGAGCAGGCCGAGGCCGGTCAGCGCCCACAGCCCGACCAGGTTCGGCACGAAGCCGCTCAGTCCGATCAGCCCGAAGCCGACCATGCGGGCGACCGGCGAGGCGGTGCGCAGCCCGGCCAGGTGACGCAGGAAGCGAACGCCCTCCTGCGCGGTCGACTTGGACTCACCGGCGAACCGGTCCTGGAAGACGAAGGGGACCTCGGCGACCTGCCGGGGCCTGCTCCGCACCGCCAGTTCGAGGAGGATCTTGTAGCCCAGCGGCTTGAGCACGTCCGCCGTGACCGCGCTGCGCCGGATCGCGAAGAAGCCGCTCATCGGGTCGCTGATGCCGTGCAGTCGGCGCGGGAACAGGGACTTGGTCAGCCAGGTCGCCCCGCGCGAGACGGCGACCCGGTAACTGCCGGCGAGCCCCGCCCGGCTGCCACCCTTGATGTACCGGGAGGCGACCACGAGTCCGGCGTGGCTGCGCTCCCCGGTGGCCACCAACTCCGGGACGAGGGACGGCGGATGCTGGCAGTCCCCGTCCATGACGACGATCCAGTCCGAGGTGGCCGCCCGCAGCCCCTCGACCACGGCCCCGCCCAGCCCGCCCACCGGTTCCTCGCGGTGCAGCACGCTCACCGGGAACGGGCAGTCCCGCGCGGCCTGCTGGATGACCTCGGGGGTGTCGTCGGTGGAGTCGTCGACGAAGAGGACCTCGCAGGGCAGCCGCGCGGGCACCGACTCGGTGATCTGGCGCAGCAACTGCCGTACGTTTCCCGACTCGTTGAAGGTCGGTACGACGATGGTGACGGCGCCCGGCTCGGGGACCTCGACGGCCTTCAGCCCCGGTGCCGGGACGGTGTACTCGTGGCTGCTCAACGGGTACCCCCTGCGATCTGCCGGATCTCGATGCGGTCGGCTCCGGTGCCGAAGGTGGCGACCGGGGTGGAGTGCTGGAGCGCGGCCTTGACGTTGGGCAGGTCGTGGGCGTCGCGCCGTACCGTCGGGGAGGCGACCACGTAGTCGAGGTCCCGCCAGCCGTGCGGCAGGGTCTTGGTGACGGCCGGGTCGAGGTCGGCCTTGTAGAACCAGATGACGCCGAGGCCGGGCCGGTAGCCGTCGTGCACGAGGTCCAGCCAGAGCGCGTCGTCGACGAGGACGCGGGTCCGGGCCGGGTCGGCGACCTGGGTGCCGAGCCAGTGCGAGGCCTTCCGGTAGGGCGCGTTGGCGTCGGCCGTGACGGCGGTGCGGTCACCGTCGTACCACTTCGGCACGGTGTAGGCCCCGGCGGCGAGGGCGAGTACGGCGGCCAGCGCGTACCGGCCGCCGGTCACCGCGCGCCGCTCGCCCTCGGCGCGCCACCTGCGCAGGACCGCGTGCGTGACGGAGGCGGCGGCCCCGGCCAGCACCAGGGCGAGGAACGGGAGCGCGCCGATGATGTACATCGCGGGCAGATAGCCGCCCGGGCGCAGGGCGACGGCGGCCAGGATCGCCACGGCCAGCGCGGGTCCGGCGAGGGCGCGGGCGGTGACCGACCAGCGGTGGACCACGAGCAGGAGCAGGGCCCCGGCGAGGCCGCCGACGGGGAGCACGCGGTCGTAGTAGAGCCAGGAGTGCAGGACACCGTAGGAGCCGGCGGAGGGATCCAGGATGAAGCCCGAACCCGGCCTGGACATCTGGTACTTGATGCCGTCCCAGAGGGAGACGTGACCGGCGCCCGGCAGCAGCTCGCCCTTGAGGAGGGCGAAGAGGGGGTACGACAGTCCGGCGAGCGTGCAGGCGGTGATGGCGCCGGTGAGGGCGAACTTGCGGGTGTCCGCGTGGCCGTGGCGCCACATGGTGACGAGCAGGGCGGGCAGGACGACGAGCATCGTCTCCTTGGTGAGCACCCCCGCGGCGGCGGCGAGGCCGGCGCCGAAGTGGTGCCAGAGGTGGCGGCTGGGCGAGGCGGCGAGGCAGAAGGCCAGCAGCAGCCACATCACGGCGATGTTGTCGAGGAAGATCTCGCGCTGCAGGACGACGGAGAGCGGCGAGAGCCCGAAGAGGGCCATGCCGAGGCCGGCCGCCCAGCGGGGCAGCGAGAGCCGGCGGCCGAGGACGTAGACGAGGACCGCGCTGGCCGCGCTCACCACCAGCATCGCCACGCGCATCGAGCCGACGGTCATCAGGGAGGGGTCGAGGGCGGAGGGGATCCAGGTGAGCAGGGCTATCTGGATCCAGCCGAGCGGCGGGTGGTCGTACCAGTAGGTGTAGTGGGCGAGGCCCCGGCCCTCCTGGACGGCCCAGGCCTGGGCGAGATAGGTGCCCTCGTCGTCGCTGAGGGTGGGGTAGTCGGCGATGTTCCAGGCCTGGACGGCGAGGATCACGAGCAGCAGGACACCGCAGAGGAGCAGGTCGGGACGGGAGGAGCGGAGCCGGAGCGGCCGCGGTGTCCGGCCGGCCGGACCTGTCGCGGGCACAGGCCGGCGCTGCGCGGGGACCCTCGGAGTGGTCACCGCGGGGAGAGTGGAGGTCACGCGGGAACGTCCTCTCGGATCGGCTCGGCCGCGGTGAGGTGCGCGCCGACGTGGGTGGTCAACTCCCAGTCCTTCTGGCCGCGTTGCTCGCGCCACACGGCGCGGATCGCGGCCCCGGCGAGGAGGACCTGGTAGAAGGGGCCGCCGACGACGAGCTTCACGTAGTGGACGAGGCGGACGCGCAGCCCGTACTGCTTGCCGAAGTCGTGCAGGCCGACCACCTCGAAGACGAAGGTGACGGCGGCGGTGACGAGCGGCAGGAAGGTGAGGAAGGCGATGCCGACGGGGACGTCGAGAAAGAGGGCGACCGCCGCGTTGAGCGGGATGATCAGGCCGGAGAAGGCCTGCAGGAACGGCGTCATCAGGGTGTAGCGGGCGAGCAACCGCTGTCCGAAGCCCGGGAGTTGCTGCCAGTCCTTCTTCCGGTACACCTGGAGAAAGCCCTGGTTCCAGCGGGTGCGCTGCTTGAGCAGGGACATCAGGGAGTCCGGGGTCTCCTCCCGGGTCACCATGTCGGAGTCGTAGGCGACGACGACCTTCTTGCCGACGCTGGACAGGCGTACGCCCAGGTCGCAGTCCTCGGCGAGGCAGTTGGGGTCCCAGCCGTCGGCCGCGCGGAGCACCTTCGTGCGTACGAAGACGGTGTTGCCGCCGAGCGGGATGAACCCTTTCTGCGCGTGCAGATGCAGCCGGGACCGGAACCAGAAGAAGTACTCCAGGCAGTTGCGCAGGCTGTACCAGCTGGAGTGGAAGTTGATGAGCTGGACGCCCCCCTGGACGACATCGGCCTCGGTGGTGCGGAAGGCGTGGTCGACGTGCGCGAGCAGCTCCGGGTGGACCTGGTCCTCGGCGTCGAAGACCCCGACGACGTCGCCGCGGCAGTGCGGCAGCGCCGTGTTCATGGCCTTCGGCTTGTTCTTCTTCTCGTGGGTGTCGACGACGACCCGGACGCGCCGGTCACGCCCGGCGGCCTGTTCGGCGACCGCCGTGGTCTCGGGGTCGTCGTGGCCCACGATGACGATGATCTCGAAGTCGGTGTGTGTGGACTCCAGCAGCCGCTGGATGGTGTGGTCGAGCACGGCCTGTTCGTGCCGCGCGGGCAACAGCAGCGAGAACGACAGGTGTTCACCGCCGTCGGGGCTGCCGAACCGGGTGGAGGCGAGCACTTCGGGCGTACGCCACGCGTGCATCTGCCACCACAAGGTGAAGGCCGCCATCCAGAACAGGGCGAGCGAAACGGCCGCGATGAGGACAGACGTGAGCAAGGAAGATCCCCCCAGATCCCAAAACCCCCTGTACGCAACGGCGAAGCACAGCCGTCGCGCCTTGTGGAGAACCTAGGGGGGATCTGTGAAGCGCAACCCCCGTTCCGATAAACAGCATGTTTCGGAACGGTGGGGTTGTAAGCGGTATCTATCCGAACAGGCGCGCAATTCCGGCCAGTTGTACTTACCGGCGAGCGGACCCTGCGGCAGCTTCGGCCAACTTCAGCCCCCGAGTGCGGACTTCAGCCGTTCGGGGTCGGTGGTCGGTGCGTCGCAGGTGAAGTTGCGGCAGACGTACGCGGCCGCCTCCCCGCCGACGAGCGGCCGCCCGGCGAGCAGCGGGAACTCGTCGCTCTCCACCATCCCCAGGGCCACCACCGCACCGGGGGCGGTACCGAGAAGTGCCGTGCGGTGCAGGGCCGTTGTCCGCTCGTCGGCCGGTTCCGGCCCTACGATCGCCACCTCGCGCGGCCCGTCGAGCAGCGCCTCGGCGACGGCGAGCCCCCACCCGACGAAGCGCGGCACTCGCGGCCCGAGCGTCCTGACGATCCCCAACGCCCCTTCCGCGGCCGTGCGGTGGGGTTCGGAGCCGGTGTGGGCCGCATAGCCCAGCAGGGCGCCCGCGGCGGCGGTCCACCCGGAGGGCGTGGCGTTGTCGGTGGGGTCCTGGGGCCGGCGGATGAGCTGTTCGGCGTCGGAGGCGGTGTCGTAGAGGGCACCGGTCTCCGGGTCGCCGAAGCGGGCCAGGACATGGTCGAGGAGGAGTCCGGCGAACTCCAGCCAGACGCCCTCGCCGGTCACGGACGCGAGCGCGAGGAAGCCCTCGGCGACATCGCCGTAGTCCTCCAGCACGCCCGCGTTGGCGCCGACCCGGCCGTCCCTGCTGGTGCGGGCGAGCCGGGCGTGGTCGTCGAGATGCAGCCGTACGAGGAGATCGGCGGCGCCGACGGCGGCCTCGACCAGGTCGGGGCGGTCGAAGTAGGCGCCGGTCTCGGCGAGCGCGGCGACGGCGAGGCCGTTCCAGGCGGCGACGACCTTGTCGTCCCGGCCGGGGGCGGGGCGGGCCTCGCGGGCGGCGAGCAACCGCCGCCTGACGGACTCGATCCGCTCGGCGTCGAACACGCCCTCCTGCTGCGGAAGTTGGAGGACGGACTGACCGTGCTCGAAGGTGCCCTCCTCGGTGACCCCGAAGTACTGGGCAGCGAGGTCCGCGTCCTCGCCCAGGACTTCGCCGAGCTGCGCGGGCGTCCAGACGTAGTACGCGCCCTCGACATGCTTCCCGGTCCCGGTCCCGTCGTCGCTGTCGGCGTCCAGAGCGGAGGCGAACCCGCCCTCGGCGGTGCGCAGTTCACGGACCATGAAGTCGGCGGTCTCCAGCGCGACCCGGCGCGCGAGCTCGGACCCGGTGGCCCGCCACAGGTGGGCGTACACCCGGCAGAGCAGGGCGTTGTCGTAGAGCATCTTCTCGAAGTGGGGTACCACCCAGTCGCGGTCGACGGAGTAGCGGGCGAAGCCGCCGCCGAGCTGGTCGTAGAGGCCGCCGCGGGCCATGCGCTCACAGGTGTCCGTGGCCATCTGCAGCGCGCCCTCGGAACCGGTCCGGGCGTGGTGGCGCAGCAGGAACTCGACGACCATGGACGGCGGGAACTTGGGGGCGCCGCCGAATCCGCCGCGCTGCGGGTCGTACTCACGGGTGAGCCCGAGCAGCGCCTGGGCCACCTCCTGCTCGCCGGGCGGCCGGCCGCCCTGGTGGCTGATCTCCCGCTCGGCGAGGTCACGGACGATCTTCCCCGCGACCTCGGCGACCTCGTCCCGCCGGTCGCTCCAGGCGGCCCGCACGCCCTCCAGGACCTGCCGGAAGGAGGGCATGCCGTGGCGGGGAGCGGGCGGGAAGTAGGTACCGAAGTAGAAGGGTTCGGCGTCGGGCGTCAGGAACACCGTCATCGGCCAGCCGCCCTGCCCGGTGGCGGCCTGCACGGCCTCCATATAGACGGCGTCGACGTCCGGCCGCTCCTCGCGGTCGACCTTGATGTTGACGAAGTGGGCGTTCATGTAGGCGGCAACTGCTTCGTCCTCGAAGCTTTCCGCAGCTAGGACATGGCACCAATGGCAGCTGGAATAGCCGACGCTCAGGTGTACGGGAACATCTCGCTGTCGTGCTTCCGCGAATGCCGCTTCCGACCAGGGCCACCAGTCGACGGGGTTGTCGGCGTGCTGGAGGAGGTACGGGGACGTCTCATGGGCCAGTCGGTTCGGCATGTACCCATCCTGCCCGAGAGCCCGGCCGGACTGGGGGACGGAGCGGCCCTCAACGCCAGACGGGCTCCACCCGCGAGTAGTCCCAGGAAGGGTTGCCCTTCACGCCCGGCCGGACCACGCAGCGTGTGACGACGGACGTGATGATCTTCCGCTTCTCCTCAAGTTGCAACTCACCGGCACGCCAGCGATCGTGCACGCTCTCCGGCAGCCGCACCTGCCCGGGCGCTTCCGAGAACACGAGCCTCTCAAGGACTTCGTCAGCCAGCGGGCCGCTGATGCTGCACCGCCCGCAGTCCCGGCAGGTGTAGACGTACGGGCTCCTCCGGCTCCTGGCCTTCTGGCCGCACAACGGGCCGTTGCACACCGTGCCGTCGCGGCGCCTCGCACCGCACCGCAGGAACCCACTGGCAAGGTAGCGGGGAGCCGCCCGCTGCCCGTTGAGCCTCGGCGCCCCGCTACCTCTGTGCATGTACAGGCTGCCTGCGGAGAAGGTCGCACACACCGCCTGCCACCGGTGCGGGGGCACGATGGCTTCCCAGCGACCGAGCGCTGGCAGCCCTGTTTCCGGGGCCAGCAGCAGTTCACCCCTGTTGGCCCGGTAACCACATACTCGGGGCGCCGTCATGATCTGTGTGACCGTCGCGGCGTTGGGGCGGCCACCCCGGGTTCCGGTCACGCCAAGGTCACACCACTCATGCGCGATGGCCCGGACCGTTTTCCCGCCCACACGGTCGACAATGGCCTTCTCGACCAGTGGTGCTTCGACAGGGTGCAGGGTGATCCTGTCCTCCTGCCATCCGAAGGGACGCGGTCCGCTGTGCGGCACGCCTTCGACGGCACGCCCTGCGGGTCGGCATAGATGCGTCCTGGCCGGCTGGTCAGTGCGGCCAAGAAGCGCGTCAGATCCTCAGCTCGCCGATACAGCCGGTCGTCCGCAACACACACGACGCCTCGAATCTCCTGGCCGTCGGCTGTGCACCCGCGTGCCAGATCCCCGATCAGGCGGTCGAATCCAGGTCTCGTCACTCCGTGTCGGGTGGCACTGCACCCGTTGTCGGCGTAAGTGGCGACGACTCGGCATCCATGCTGCTGTGCGGTCCGCTCATTGATCCGCAACTGGTGGCGCACCCCGTGCCCGTCCCGCTGACGGAAGTCCTCGGACGTACGGGCATACGACGCAACCGGGATCAGCCCGGTCTGCTGAAACACGACAAGGTCGTTCACTGGCCCCCCATTCGACATCCAGCTCGACAGTCATAAAAACGATCGAGCGGCCTCCAGGTCACCGTGAGCCCCACACATCACCGGCCGACCGGTCCGCCGTTCTGCTCGTCCACGGCGTCCGGCGCCGCGTAGAAGCGCAGGTTGACCCGGCGTGCCCCCTCTGGAACGTCGTCGTCGGGGTGGCCGTAGCGGTCGAGGAGTTCCTGGTAGGCGCGGACGAAGTCGTGGAGGTCGCTCTTCGTCATCCAGGCGCCGGTGCGCTGGACCTGGGCCCAGCCCTGCGGGCCGCGGTACTCCTGGTGGGCGCGGCGGAAGAGTCTGGTGTCGACCTCGATCTTCAGGAGGGCGAGGTGCTCGGCGGCCGCGTACTCCTCCTGCGTCATCGTCGCCGGGTCGGGCGTGGTGTGGCTGAAGGGCAGGCTCCGCCACCAGCGCTCGCGCCCTCCCGACTTCTCCGGGATCTCCTCGATGAGCTTCTGCTCGGCGAGTTTGCGCAGGTGGTAGCTGGTGGTGCCGGAGCTCTCGCCGAGTTCGCGGGCGAGCACGGTGGAGTTGGCCTCGCCGTGCCGGCCCAGGTAGTCGAGGATCCGGCGGCGCAGCGGGTTGCCGAGGGACTTGTAGAGGGCGGTGCGTTCGAGGCTGGTCATCTCGGACATGCCGTCGGTCATGCGGTCACCGTAACCCTGAGAACCCTGAGAAGTCCCTGATGTCTGCCGAATTTTCTTTGCAGAATTTTCTCTGCGGTCTAGCGTGGGGGCATGACGGAAGACCGGAAAGATCCGCGGAGCAGGAACAACACGAGGGGGCTCAGGTGTTGGAGGAGTTAACGACGGAGAAGGCGCGGCGGATGAAGCGGACGAAGCAGCTGAAGAGGTGGGCACTGATCCTTCTGGGATCGTCCGCCGTGCTGCTCGTACCGTGGATGGTGGTGCTGGCGGTGACGCTGCCCGCCAAGACCGAGGTGCACAACTGGTCGCTGGCCTGGATAGGGCTGGACGTCCTGATGGCGGCGGGCTGCGCGGCGACGGCGGTGCTGGGGCTGCGGGGCGATGTCCGGGCCCGGCTCACGGCTTCGGCGACGGCATCGGTGGCGGTGCTGGACGCGTGGTTCGACATAACGACGTCACCGATGGGCACGGCGCTGCTGGAAGCGCTGGGCAGCGCGGTGGCGGAGGCGGGACTGGCAGCGGCGTGCGTGTATCTGGCGCTGTCCAAGGGACGTCAGAGCGAGCCCGCGGTGCGCTAGACCGCACCCGCGGACGCTCGTCGGGTGATCCGCCCTCTCGCAACTTCGGCTCCTCCGAAGGACACTCGTACGCAAAGGAGTTGCCGCTGGAGGGGGACGGGACATGCGGGACGCCCATCGGGCGGAAGCCGATCGGCTGCTGGTGCGGGCCGTGGAGGAGGAGGTCCGCCGTTCGGGCGGCCGCGTCGACGGACAGCTGCTGCTGTCACGCGCACGCTCCGGCATGGACGCCATGGCACAGTCGGCCACCGAGGAGTACGAGTCGTACACCCACGCTCTCGACGAGACGGAGGCGGTCCGGCCGAGCTTCGGCCGGCGGTACGCCAGAGAGGGCGCCGGAACTCCCCTGCTGGTCGCGGCCGTCGCGGCGGTCGCCGCCACCGTCGCCGACCTCTCCCTGGGCACCGGCGCCGCCACGGCACTCGGCGCGGGCGTGGCCGCAGGTGTCGTCGGCGCGGCCGCCACGGTGGTGAAGGTCGCCGGTTCGCACCTCCCCGCCGCCCACCACCACGCGGGCGCGGCGGGTCAGCCCGGCGGTCCCGAGCAGCTGCGTCTGCAGTGGCTGACCGCGCTGGAGGTGCGGGGCATCCGTCCGTTCCTCGATCAGCAGCGGGTGCTCAGTGCCTCCACGGGGCCGAAGAAGCAGGGTCCGGGCCTGCGCGGCGCGGACAAGAGCGCGGCGGCCCGCAGGCGTACGGTGCTGCAGCAGTCGTTCGGTCACCTGCCCACCCCGGACGGTCCGTTCGCCGGCCGGCAGCAGGAGTTGGCGCGGATCCGGCAGTGGGCGCAGGCGGCCCGGGCGACCACGGAGACCCGTCCGACGGTGGTCGTCCTGCACGGGGAGCCAGGCTCCGGCCGTACGGCCCTCGCGGTCCGTGCCACGCACGAGCTGAAGGACCTCTTCCGGGGTGCGGTCGTGGTGGATCTGCGCGGCGGCAGCCGGGGCGATCCGCCGCTGCCCACCCGGGACGCCCTGCTGCATCTGCTGAACCGGCTGGGCGCGCCGCGCGAGCAGTTGCTGTTCCGTGAGCGTTCCTCGCCCGACCAGCAGGTCAAGCGTTTGAGCGAGCTGTACCACCAGCACCTCAACGGGCTCGCCGTGACGATCGTCCTTGACGACGCCTCGGATGCGGAGCAGGTGCGCACCCTGGTGCCGGAGCGTTCGGACAGTCTGGTCCTGGTCACGGCCCGGGACCAGCTCGACCTGCCCGAGGATCTGCCGGCCTGGGTGCACCGGCTCCCGGTCACGGCGTTGGACGCGGCGGGCGCGGAGGAGTTGCTGGACGCGGCGGCGCAGGACGCGACGGGGCCGTACGACGCCCAGTCGGCCGACCGGATCAGGGAGTTGTGCGGCGGGCTGCCGCTGGCACTGCGGGTCGCGGGATCGTCGCTGGGGTCGCGTTCCCCGCTGCAGCTGGCCACCGATCTGGGCGCGTACGGCCCGGTCGAACCGGTGGAGCGGGTGCTGTGGCTGCGCTACACCGATCAATCGGAGACCGGGCGCCGGTTGTTGAGGAGGCTGGCGCTGGCGGGCCGGGCCTCGCTGGGTGCGGCGGCCGCGGCGGCCCTGCTGGGTGCGGACGAGGCGGAGGCGACCCGCCATCTGGTCGCGCTCGCGCGGGCCGGCCTCATCGACCATGTCCGCGGCAGCCGTTACCGCCTGCACGACCTGGTCCGCTCGTTCGCCCAGGCCCGGCTCCTGGACGAGGAGGAGCCTGCCGACCGTACGGCGGCGCAGGAACGGCTGATCGTGAACTACGCGGAGCTCGCCGACTCCGTGCTGCGCCTGGTCGACGGCAACATGTCGACCCGCTCGGACCGGTTCAGCCCGCATGGCTTCACCTCGCTCGACGAGGCGCTGCGCTGGCTGGACGACGAGTCGAGCTTCATCACGGCGGCGCTCCGGCACTCGGAGGGCGTCGACCAGACGGCGGTGCAGAATCTGCTGGGCGCCCTGTGCGACTACTGCCTGCTGCGCGGCGACCTCTACCGGCTCGGTGAGATCAGCGAGTTGGCCCAGGCTGTCGACCAGGGGCTCCTTGTCCGCTCGGTGCAGTGGCGTACGGGTATCGCGGCCCGTCAGCTGGGCGAGCTGGACAAGGCGCGCACCACGCTCGCCTCGGTCGTCGACCTCTACATGGAGGCGCATCACGACGCCGGCGCGGCCCGTGCCCTGTGTTCCCTCGGGATCACCCTGCACCACCAGGGCAACCTCACCGAGGCGGCGGCCAGGCTCCAGGAGGCCCTCGACCTCCAGGCGGCCCCCGAGCTGGCCACCGACCGGGCGTGGACGATGCACGCGCTGGCGGCGGTGCAGCGGGACCGGGCCCGGCTGTCCGAGGCGCTGGACCTGCTGACCCGCTCGCTCGTCCTGCACCGCGAGGGCGGTTCGGTGCACGGCGAGGCCTGGGCGCACTTCCAGCTGGGGCAGCTGGCGCTGCGCATGGGTGACGTACCGCGTGCGGAGCGGGAGCTGGGGGCCGCGCTGGAACGTTACGGCCGTACCCGCGACGCCCGTGGCGAGGCCTGGGCGCTGACCCAGCTGGCGCGGGCCCGGCTGGTGGACGGCGACGCGTCCCCGGCGGTCGACGGTCTGCGCCGGGCGGCGGCCCGGCACCGCGACAACGAGGACGCGCGCGGCGAGGCCTGGACGGTCTACTACCTGGGCCAGGCCCTGGAGGAGACCGGCGACCTGGACCGGGCGGTCCGCGAGCTGGAGCGTTCGCGGACGATGTTCTCCCGGATGCGGGACGTCTACGGTCTGGCCTGCGCCCGCCACCATTCGGCCCGGACCACCCGCGACCAGCGGGCGGCCCAGACCGGCTCACTGCGCAACTCGGGCTTCGCCCGTCAGCTCCTCGTCGACGCCCGCGCCGACTTCCAGCGCATCGGCGTCGTCCACGGCGAGGCCTGGACCTGTCTGGAGCTGGCCGTCGTGGACGCCGGCAACACCCGCACCCAGCAGGCCCTGGCGCTGTGCGACGAGGCGATCACCCTGTTCACGTCGTACGGCGACCGCCGCGGCGAGGACTGGGCCCGGTTCCTGCGCTGCACCCTGCTCCCCTACGCCGCACCCGGCGGCGTGGAGGTGGGCACCGCGGTCGCCCAGGAGGACCTGGCCCAGCTCTCCCGCACGGCCCATCCGCTGCGGGACGAGAAGCTGACCGAGTATGTCACGGCGTACGGCCTGCTTCTGGACCGCGGTGTGAACCTGGAGTCCGGCTGGCAGGCCTGGCGCCTGGGGATGGTGCCCAGCCGGCACGCCCGTGAGGTGATGGGGGTGCCGGTGCAGGGCGGGGCGTGACGCCGGTCAGCCCTTGGGGCCGGCCGTGGGAGTCCCCGAGTCCGCCTTGGCGTCCGGGGACTCCTTGAAGTCGACCTTCTGCATGTGCTTCGTCATGGACTTCATCAGGCCCCAGACCGCCAGGGCCATCACCGCGAAGACGATGAAGCCGAGGACGCCGGGGGTGACCTTGTTCTCGTCGACCTCCTTGGCGAGGGGGACGAGGTTCGTCAGTGCCAGGCTTGCGCTTGCGCTCATGTCAGGCATTGTCGCGGATGCCCGCAAAGAGGTCGTCCTCGGGGAGGGAGGTATCGACGAGAGACTTCGCGAGCTCGTACTCCTCGGTCGGCCAGACCTCCTTCTGGAGGTCCATCGGGACCCTGAACCAGCCGCCGTCGGGGTCGATCTGCGTGGCGTGCGCGATCAGCGCCTTGTCGCGGATCTCGAAGAAGTCCGCGCACGGGATGTGCGTGGTCAGGGTGCGCTCGGCGCGCTCGAACTCGCTCCACCGCTTCAGCCAGTCCCCGTACGGCGACTCCAGGCCGCGCTCCAGCATCGCGTTGTGCAGCGCCTCGGTGCGCGGGCGGTTGAAGCCCTGGTTGTAGTAGAGCTTCTGCGGCTGGTAGACGGGGCCGTACTCGCCCTCGGGGTACTTCTCGCCGTCGGCCGCGCCCTCGAAGGCCACCATCGAGATCTTGTGGGTCATGATGTGGTCGGGGTGCGGGTAGCCGCCGTTCTCGTCGTAGGTGGTGATCACCTGCGGGCGGAACGCGCGGATCTTGCGGACGAGCTCGCCCGCGGCCTTGTCCACGTCCTCCAGGGCGAAGCAGCCCTCGGGCAGCGGCGGCAGCGGGTCGCCCTCGGGCAGTCCGGAGTCGACGAAGCCGAGCCACTCCTGCTTGACGCCGAGGATCTCCCGGGCCTCGTCCATCTCCTTCTTGCGTACCTCGTGGATGTGCTCCTCGATGTACTTGTCGCCCTGCAGCTTGGGGTTGAGGATGGAGCCGCGCTCCCCGCCCGTGCAGGTCACGACCAGCACGTCCACCCCCTCGGACACGTACTTCGCCATGGTCGCCGCGCCCTTGCTCGACTCGTCGTCGGGGTGGGCGTGGACGGCCATCAGTCGCAGCTGGTCAGTCAAGACTCAATCCTCAGTAAGTCGGCGCCCCGGTGTCATGGGGTGCGATCGGCGGCTTCTATAGTGACCGAATCGAGGGGCGAATAATTCCGGGGTCCGGTTCCTGACGGGTCCGGGGGTGGTTCCTGCCGGGAGGACGATCATGAGTACCGCGAGCACGCGGCTGCCCGAGGGCCGCTACGGCCAGTCCTCGGACGAGCGCGCCGACCGCAAGCTCAAGACCGCCGGCGTGACCCTGGGTGCCCTGCTGCTCGTCCTGGTCGGTTACCTGGCCTACCACTACGTGGTGCAGAACAAGATCAGCGCCCAGGTCGTCGCCTTCGACGCCTCCGCCGACGCTGTCAAGGTACATCTCGAGGTCCACAAGGACTCCGGTGCCTCCGGCTACTGCACCCTGCGCTCCCAGGCGGCGGACGGCTCCGAGGTGGGCCGGGCGGACTTCCGCTTCACCGGTTCCGCGACCGAGATCGACCGGGTGGTCACGCTCCGTACGACGGCCCGGGGCACCACGGCGGAGCTGCTCGGCTGCCACGCCGACTGACGTCAGCCGCAATACGTAGGCGCTGACCTGCGTTGACGTAATTCTGATGGCTTATGTCCTCCCCCTTCCGCCGTTGAATTGTTAGGCTCGTGGTTTCGCCCTTCCGTGAAGGAACATGCTTCTGGGTAGGGCGATGCTTTGTATTCCCAGTACCGACGAGGAGCACCTGTGACCCAGACCAGCGAGAACGTCACCTGGCTGACCCAGGAGGCGTACAACCAGCTCAGGGCCGAGCTGGAGTACCTGTCTGGTCCTGCGCGCACGGATATCGCCGCCAAGATCGCGGCTGCGCGCGAGGAGGGCGACCTGCGCGAGAACGGCGGGTACCACGCGGCCAAGGAGGAGCAGGGCAAGCAGGAGCTCCGTGTGCGCCAGCTGACCCAGCTTCTCGAGAACGCGAAGGTCGGCGAGGCGCCGGCTTCGGCGGACGGCGCCGTCGCGCCCGGCATGGTGGTGACCATCGCCTTCGACGGTGACGAGGACGACACCATGACGTTCCTCCTCGCCTCGCGCGAATACGCCAGCGCCGACGTGGAGACCTACTCCCCGCAGTCCCCCCTGGGTACCGGTGTCATCGGTCACAAGGTGGGCGAGGACGCGGAGTACGAGCTGCCGAACGGCAAGAAGGCCTCGGTGAAGATCCTCAAGGCCGAGCCGTACTCGGGCTGACACGAGCCGGGTCCGGCCAGGGCCGACATCAGGGACACGAGCCCCCGGCGTCCATGCGACGCCGGGGGCCTTGCCGTGCCCTGCGTCACGCGGTGGCGGAGCGGTACTTGCGGACCGCCAGAGTCCGGAATATGGCGATGATCAGGACCGAGTAGATCAGCGAGGCCCACACCGAGTGCTGCATCGGCCAGGCGCCGGAGTGGGACTGGCCGGGGTTGCCGAAGAGCACCCGGCAGGCCTGCACGGTGGCGCTGAAGGGGTTCCACTCGGCGATATGGCGCAGCCACGGGGTCATGTGGCCGGTGTCCACGAACGCGTTCGAGATGAAGGTGACCGGGAACAGCCAGATCAGTCCGCTGGAGGTGGCCGCCTCGGGGGTCCGGACGGACATACCGATCAGGGCGCCGATCCAGGTGAACGCGTAGCCGAGCAGGAGCAGCAGGCCGAAGGCGGCGAGCACCTTGCCGAGGTTGGTGTCCCCGTCGGATCCGACGCGCCAGCCGACGATCAGGGCGACCACGGCGAGGACCACCAGGGTCAGGGCGGTCTGCACCGAATCCGCGAGGGTGCGTCCGGTCAGCACCGCGCCGCGTGCCATCGGCAGGGAGCGGAAGCGGTCGATGAGGCCCTTGTGCATGTCGTCGGCGATGCCGGCACCTGAGCTGGCCGTCGCGAACGTGACGGTCTGCGCGAAGATGCCTGCCATCAGGAAGTTCTTGTAGTCGACGGCGCTGGTGCTGCCGCCGATCTGCATCGAGCCGCCGAAGACGTAGGTGAACAGCACCACGAACATGATGGGCTGGATAAGCCCATAGATAATCATTTCGGGAATCCGGGACATCCGGATCAGGTTCCTCTTCGCGACGACCATGGAGTCGCGGAAGGACTGGGTGATGGCGTTGGCGGGGGGTGCGACCCGCACGGCGTCGCTGACGGCGCTCACTTCACGGCCTCCTTGCGGCTGTCCTTGCGGGTGTTCTTCCGGTCGCCCTGCCCGCCGTTGTCCTCGGGCTTCTCCTCGGCCACGTGTCCGGTCAGGGACAGGAAGACGTCGTCGAGGGTGGGGCGGCGCAGGGCGATGTCGTCGATCTCGATACCCCGGGTGTCCAGCTCGCGGATGATCTCGGCGAGCAGCTTGGCGCCGCCGGTGACGGGCACGGTGAGCTTGCGGGTGTGCTCCTCGACGGTGGTGTCGCCCTTGCCGAAGCCGCGCAGCACCTCCGCCGCGGTCCCGATGTGCTCGCGCTCGTGCACCACGACCTCGACACGCTCGCCGCCGGTGCGGGCCTTGAGCTGGTCGGAGGTGCCCTTGGCTATGACCCGGCCCTGGTCGACGACCGCGATGTCGTGGGC
This sequence comes from Streptomyces sp. NPDC048277, assembly GCF_040652235.1. NCBI lineage: Bacteria > Bacillati > Actinomycetota > Actinomycetes > Kitasatosporales > Streptomycetaceae > Streptomyces > Streptomyces sp. NPDC048277. Next base: position 604,351 of record NZ_JBEZLQ010000001.1, on the reverse strand, counting down.
GAGGTGGTCGGCCTCCTCCAGGTACTGGGTGGTGAGCAGCAGGGTCGTACCGCCGGAGACGAGCTGCTTGATGACCTCCCACAGCTGCTGGCGGTTGCGGGGGTCGAGGCCGGTCGTCGGTTCGTCCATGAACATCACGGGCGGCGAGACGACCAGGGCGGCCGCGAGGTCGAGGCGGCGGCGCATGCCTCCGGAGTAGGTCTTGGTGGGGCGGTCGGCGGCGTCGGTGAGGTGGAACTGCTCCAGCAGCTCGACCGCGCGGGCCTTGGCCTGCTTCGCCCTCATCTGGTAGAGCTGGCCGACCATCTGCAGGTTCTCGCGGCCGGTCAGGTACTCGTCGACCGCGGCGAACTGTCCGGACAGGCCGATGGAGCGGCGCACCGCGTCCGGCTGCCTGAGCACGTCTATGCCCGCGACGACCGCCTTGCCGCTGTCGGGGCGGAGCAGGGTCGTCAGACAGCGGACGGTCGTCGTCTTGCCCGCGCCGTTCGGTCCGAGCAGTCCGAGGACCGTGCCTTCGGGGACATCGAGGTCGACGCCGTCCAGTGCCCTTACGTCGCCGAAGGTCTTTACCAGGCCTTCGGCATAGATGGCGCCCGGCATATGAGTCTCCACGTCGTCGGGGATTCTTCGGAAAGAGGCTAGGTATGCGCCCTTCGGGGCGCCTATGGTTTCTCGCCGGCGCAAGGGCGGGCGGGCGCGGCCATGGCCACGAGACACACCATAACGCGATGTATCGCGTTCGTCGACAGGTTTTCCCGAACGAGTGAGTGAACGGATTCCGACCTGGTCGTTTCCCGCCGAGAGCGGCGGCCGGGCTCAGTCGATGACCGTGTAGCCGGCCTCGCGCAGGGCCTGGCCGACCTCGGTGCAGTGCACGGGTCCCTTGGTCTCGAGGTGCAGCTCGACCTCCGCCTCCGCGAGCCCGAGCCGGGGGTCGGTCCGTACGTGGCTCACGTCGAGGACGTTGGCGTCGACCACCGACAACACCCCGAGGAGCGTGGCGAGGGCGCCCGGCCGGTCGGTCAGCCGCAGCCGTACCGCCAGGTAGCGGCCCTGCGCGGCCATGCCGTGCCGCAGCACCCGCTGCATCAGCACCGGATCGACGTTGCCGCCGGACAGCACGGCGACGACGGGTCCGGCGAAGGCGCCGGGCTCGGCCAGCAGCGCCGCGACCGGGCTGGCGCCGGCCGGTTCCACGACCAGCTTGGCCCGCTCCAGGCACAGCAGCAGCGCGGCGGAGAGCTGGTCCTCACCGACCGTGCGGACCTCGTCGACCAGTTCCTCGACGATCGCGAACGGCACGTCGCCCGGCCGTCCGACCCTGATGCCGTCGGCCATCGTCACCGGGTTCTGCACCGTGACCGGGTGCCCGGCCGCCAGCGAGGGCGGATACGCGGCCGCACCCGCCGCCTGGACACCGACGATCCGCACGTCCGGCCTGAGCGACTTCACCGCGACCGCGATCCCGGCCGCGAGCCCACCGCCGCCGATACCGACGACGATCGTGCCGACCTCCGGGCACTGGTCCAGGATCTCCAGGCCGACCGTGCCCTGACCTGCGATGACGTCGGGGTGGTCGAAGGGGTGGATGAACACCGCCCCGGTCTCGGCCGCGTACTCCTCGGCGGCGGCCAGCGTCTCGTCGACCACCTGGCCGTGCAGCCGCACCTCCGCGCCGTACTCACGGGTGGCGCTGATCTTGGGCAGCGGGGCGCCCTTGGGCATGAACACCGTCGCGTGGACGCCGAGCAGCGACGAGGCGAGCGCCACGCCCTGCGCGTGGTTGCCCGCGCTGGCGGCCACGACCCCGGCGGCGCGCTCCTCGGGCAGCAGCCCGGCGATCCGGACGTAGGCGCCGCGCAGCTTGAAGGAACCGGTCCGCTGGAGGTTCTCGCACTTGAGGTGCACCGGCGCCCCGACCTGCGCGGACAGATGCCTGCTGCCCTCCATCGCGGTCACCCGCGCCACGCCCGTGAGCATCTTCTGGGCACCGCGGACATCGTCGAGGGTGACGCGGCGCAAGGAGTCAGCCGTGCTGTAGCTCATGACTCAAGTCTCGCAGTTCACAGGCCGAAGGCGCGGGTGTGACCAAGCTCCGAGACCGGTTTGCGCAGCGCCGGTACGGCTCGCCCCCTGTCCGCGTACTCTGTCCCCCACCACAGCACTCTTCATGAAGTGAGCCCCCGGCCATGCCCACAACACCTGAAATGTCGATGGACATGACGACCGTCGGTGACAGCGGTCTCCTCGACACGCTTCAGCACGAGGTGGCGGTGTTCGCGCGCCGTGCCGAACAGACCCGGCTCGGCGGCGTCGGGCAGGTGCGCAACTCCATGGACCGCGCCGCGTATCTGCTGCTCAACCGCCTCGACAAGGAAGGCCCCATGGGGGTCAAGGCGCTCGCCGCGAGCATGGGGATCGACTCCTCGACGGTCACCCGGCAGGTGGCTCCGCTGGTCGACACCGGGCTCGTCAAGCGCACCTCGCACCCCGAGGACGGGCGGGCCGTGGTGCTTCAGCTGTCCCCGCGCGGGCTGTCGCGGCTGGAGGAAGTGCGTTCGTCGCGGCGTCAGTTGATGGCGGAGTTGACGCAGGACTGGGAGCCGGAGGAACGCGACACGTTCTGCGCCCTGCTCACGCGCTTCAACAGCGCCCTCTCCGCGCGCATGGCCGTACCCCCGGGCACGGACACCGCACCGGCCTCCTGACCATCCGCCGGCCTCCGGATCCTCCGCCGGGCACGGCAGACCTGACGGCTTGCTGATCATCCGCCGGGCACGGACATCCGTCGGGCAGGGGCATCCGTCGGGCGCGGACATCAGTCGGCTGCCCACGCACTCGCCGGGCACATGGGCTCGTCGGCCTCCCGAAACGTCGGCCGGGGCACGGACATCCGTCGGCCTCCCGGCACATCCGGTACGCGCGCGTTCCGTCCGGCTCTTGACCGTGGGGCCGTCCCGGGCCTCATATGAGACCGGGCCTCCGTCGTACGCGTGTCCGGGTACGGGACGCGGCGGAGCCCCGTAGAGGGGGAGGCACAGTGCGCGATCGGCAGGCGTCCCAAGGCGCCCGCCGGGCCCGGGAGTTCGAGGCGTTCGTCGCGGGCGCGGCCGGACGGCTGCTGCATGCCGCCACCCTGCTCACCGCCGAGGCCCCGGACGCCAACCCACGCGCGCGACGCCTCCTGACACTCGCACTCGCGCACACGTACGCGTGCTGGGACCAGCTGCGCGGCGAGGACCCGTACGACCGGGCCCGCCAGCACCTCGCCCTCCGCTTCGCGAACTCCGCCTGGCACCAGTACGGCGGCCCGCTCAGCCGCACCCGCCCGCACCCGAAGAGCACCCTCGCCGCCCTGACGCCCCAGGAGCGCCTGATCCTGGTGCTACGGCTGTACGAGGGGGTCGCCGAGGAGCAGACCGCGGCACTGCTCGGGCTGCCCACGGACCGGGTGCACGCCATCTGCGACCGGGCGACGGCCACCCTGTTGCACCCGCCCCGGAAGGCGGCGCCCCGGGTGATGGGAGCGAAGGTGGCACCGTCGTGAACCGCGCCGAACGCGAGGCCGCCGCCCGGCGGATCATGGAACAGGCGCCGTCCCCGGTGCCGCCCGACCTCTACGGCGAGGTGGTGCGCCGGGGCGGCCGCATGCTGCGGCGCAGACGCAGGGTCCGCCGGCTGCTGTGGCTGCTGCTGTGCGCGGCCGTGGTGGCGTTCACGGTCTGGGCGATGCTGGTCCGCCCGTGGGTGGAGCCGCCGTCCACGACGACTCCGCCCATCGTCGGCTGGTGAACCGGCCGGTGAACCGGGCCGTCTAGCCGAGCGCCTGCTGCAGGTCTTCCAGCAGGTCGTCGACGTTCTCGATGCCCACGGACAGGCGCACCAGGTCGGCGGGCACCTCCAGGGCGGAACCGGCCGCGGAGGCGTGCGTCATCCGGCCGGGGTGCTCGATCAGGGACTCCACCCCGCCCAGGGACTCGCCGAGGGTGAAGACCTTGGCACGGTTGCAGACCTCGACGGCCGCCTCCTCGCCGCCGGTGACCTGGAAGGACACCATGCCGCCGAAGGCCTTCATCTGCTTGGCGGCGGTCTCGTGCCCCGGGTGCTCGGGCAGGCCCGGGTAGAGGACACGCGTCACGCGCGCGTGCCGGCTCAGCATGTCGGCGATCTTCGTGGCGTTCTCGCTGTGCCGGTCCATGCGCACCGCGAGCGTCTTCGTGCCGCGCAGCACCAGCCACGAGTCGAAGGGACCGGCGACCGCGCCCATCGCGTTCTGGTGGTACGCAAGCTCCTCGCCGAGCGTCTGGTCCGACACGATCAGCGCGCCGCCGACCACGTCCGAGTGACCGCCCATGTACTTCGTCAGCGAGTGCACGACGACGTCCGCGCCGAGCGAGAGCGGCTGCTGGAGGTACGGCGTGGCGAAGGTGTTGTCGACGACGAGCCTGGCGCCCGCGTCGTGGGCGACCTGGGCGACGGCGGCGATGTCGGTGATGCCGAGCAGCGGGTTGGAGGGGGTCTCCACCCAGACCGCCTTGGTCTTCGGGGTGATCGCGGCGCGCACGGCGGCCGGGTCGCTGGTGTCGGCGACGGACCACTCCACGCCCCACCGTGAGACGACCTTCGCGAACAGCCGGAACGTGCCGCCGTAGGCGTCGTTCGGGATGACCACGTGGTCGCCGGGGCTGAGCAGCGTGCGCAGCAGGGTGTCCTCGGCCGCCAGTCCGGACGCGAACGCGAGCCCGCGGCGCCCGCCCTCCAGGGCGGCGAGGTTCTCTTCCAGGGCGGTCCTGGTGGGGTTGGCGCTACGGCTGTACTCGTAGCCGCCGCGCAGGCCGCCGACGCCGTCCTGCTTGTAGGTCGAGACCTGGTAGATCGGCGGTACGACCGCACCGGTGAGGGGGTCCGCCGTGTTGCCCGCGTGGATGGCGAGCGTCTCGAAGTGCTGACTGATGTGCGTGTCGCTCATGAACCCTGAGCCTAATGCTCCCGCACCCGAGAAAGCCGCGCCCGGGGTACCGCGCCCCGCAAGGGGCGCGGGGAACCGCGCGACAAGCCCCCACCGGCCGGCACCTGCGCGACCACCCGCCCCGTTCCTCTGCAACCGGCGAGTTGTCCACAGGCACCGGCACCGGTTGGCCAATTGTCCGCGCCGTCTGGTTCGCTTGACGCATGGCGATTCTCTGGGCCCTGATGGCGCTGCTCCTGCTGAGCTTCGTGCTGCTCCCCGTCCTGCGGCGGCGGCGCGGCATGATCGAGCGCGTCCACCCGGGCCACCCGGACGCCGCGGACCCGGCGGACTACGGATTCGTGCGCGAGGAGGAGCTGGACGTCCGCATGCCCGGCCCCGACCAGGACCTGCTCGACGTCCTCGACATCGTGCAGCGCACCCAGGACTACCGCGCGGCCGCGCAGTTGCTCGCGGGCACGGAGGTCGCGGGCGAGCTGCGCTGGCAGCGTGTGCAGGCCTTCGCCGGCGCGGCGGCGCTGGAGCTCCAGCAGCGGCCCGGCGGGGTCAGCGAGACGCCGGGCGGGCAGTGGCTGCGGGTGTGGCGCGCCGAGCAGCCCAAGGACGCGGGCGGTGCGGCCGTGCACGCGGAGTTCCTGGTCCAGCAGGCGTGGCGGACGTCGACGCCGGGCACCGACGACTTCCGGATCATCATGGAGGAGGCCAGGGACGCCTGCGGACAGGCGGCGTTGCTCTCCCCCGGCGACCCGGTGCCGTACGTCATCGAGCTCTCGGTGGCGCGCGGGCTGAACTACCCGCAGCCGGAGTTCGAGAAGCTGTGGCTGAAGATCCTGGACCGCGCGCCGACGCACATGGGGGCGCATCTGGCGGCGCTGCACTACTGGTGCGAGAAGTGGCACGGCTCGCGCGAGCTGGCGTACTCCTTCGCCGAGGCCGCCGCCGCGCGCGCCCCGCAGGGCTCGCTGCTGGCCGCGATGCCGCTGTTCGCGGTCTACGAGCACCTTCCCGAGGTCAACCTGGTGGCGAGCTTCTACCAGAGCGAGGTCGTCACCAAGGCGGTCCACGGCGCGCTGCACGCCGTGCACTCGGCCCGCCAGGACGACCCGATGCTCGCGCACGTCCGGCACCTGCTGGTCTTCTTCCTGGTGCGCTCCGAGCGCTGGGCGGAGGCCATGGGCGAGCTGATACGCGTGGACGGGCATGTGGGGGCCCTGCCGTGGACGCTGTCCGCGGACCCGGCCGCCGAGTTCGCCCTCTACCGCGCGCTGGCGGTGGCGGGGTACGAGGCGAACGGCGGGAGTCCGGCGACGCTGCGGAGCTGAGGGCGCCGGCAGAAGGACTCGGCCGTACAGCCCCGCGCATCGATACAGTCCCGCGCCCCTCACCGGGCGCTCGAATTGGCGCCCTGACCTGCGTTACGGCATACTCCGGCATCCCCCCACACCAGCACCACCCGAACCATGAGCAACATCCGTACGGAGCGCAGGCATCCGCCTCCGTGCGTTCCCGTTCGTTCGCGTTCATTCCTGTTCGTTCACCGTGTCGTTGTCGGTTCCCTGTTCTGGGGTCCTGTGGGGGGATCTGCCCGATGGGCGCAACTCTGCGGGCGCTGCGCGCCCTTGTTCTGCTCTGCGGTTTCTATCTGCTGAGCCTCGTCCTGCTGGCGGTGGCCGTCGCGGTCGACGTGGCGGCGGTGACATGGACGCCCGGCGCCGTCGCGGGGAAGATCGTGATCGTCTCCGTGCTGCTGGCGATCCCGGTCGTCAGGGGCATGTTCATGCTCCGCACGCCCAAGGGCGAGGGCCCGGCCGGTATCCCGGCCACGGAGGCCGACGAGCCCCGGCTGTGGGCACTGGTGAGGGAACTCGCGGCGGCGACGGGCACGCACGCGCCGGACACCATCGTGCTCACCGGTGACGTCAACGCGGCGGTCAGCGAGGAGCCCCGGCTGCTCGGCCTGCGCCCCGGACCGCGCCGCCTCTACCTCGGCGTACCGCTGCTGACCGGGCTGACCCAGGCCCAGCTGAAGGCCGTACTCGCCCATGAGTACGGCCACTTCACCGACGGCGACACCCGGTTGTCGGCGCTCGTCGTACGCGGCCGGGTGCAGATCGCGCGGACCGTCGGGCACTTCCACGCGAAGGCCGACGGCAGGGAGGCCGCCGAGCGGGCCCGGCAGGAGAAGGCCGCCGCCAAGCGGACCGCGAAGGGCAAGAGGGCCAGGGAGATCGACACCGGTGGCGCCGGGATCACGTACCGGCTGATGGCGGCGGTCTACACGGCGTACGCGAAGCTCTACATGCGGGCCACCCTGTCGACGGCCCGCGCGCAGGAGTACACCGCCGACCTGGCCGCCGCGCGGATCGCCGGGCGGGAGGCGACCGCATCGGCACTGCGCGAGATCCCGATCCTGGCCACGGCGCACGACTTCTACCTGGAGTCGTACGCGACGCTGGGCATCCCGGCCCGTCAACTGCCGCCGCATGGACAGTTCTTCGGCGGCTTCGGCCGGATGCTGACGGCGCGCGAGACGGAGCTGGCGAGGATGCGGGAGAAGCTGCCGACGGAGCCGAGGTCGCCGTACGACTCGCATCCGCCGATCGCCAACCGGGTGCTGCGGATCCAGGAGTTGCCCGCCGACGGGCGCGGCGAGGAGGGCAGCGGCCCGGCGCTCGCGATGCTCACCGACCCGGCCCGGACGCTGGCCGCGCTGGAGGACGCGGTACTGACCGACGAGGTACGGCAGTTCGAGCGCGCGCCGGAGTGGGAGCAGTTGCTGGGCTCCTCGATGGCCGCGGGGCTGGCCTCGCTGGACACCCCGCTGCACCGTGCGCTGGCGTCCCACACCGCGGACCGGCCGACGCTGCCCGCGCTGCTCGCGGTGATCGACGACGGCCAACTGTGGGAGCTGGCCCGGCGGCTGCCGCTGTCCGAGCAGGCGGCGGCCGCGCAGGGCCGGGCGTTCCGGGAGTCCGTACGGCCGGTGCTGCGGGACTCGCTGCAGAGCATGGTGCTGGCGGAGTTCAGCGCGCGCTCGCTGCTGCACTGGGAGTTCTCCTGGTCGCGACCGGCGGCGGTGCGGCTGCCCGGTTCGGCGTCCGACCTCGACGGCGAGGCGGGCACGGAGGCAGCGCTGGACGCCGCGGTGGACGCGGCGCTGGCCGACCGTCCCGACACCGCCCCACTGCGCGCACTCCTGCCACCGGCCCCACAGCCGGCCTGATCCGGAGGCCGACGTCGCCGCAATCTGGTCGGAACACGACGGCCAGGCCGCTGACGAAGGCCTCGGCGGGAGCCCCGGCAGAACTGGAATTCGGACGGCATCCGGCACGTTGAAGGGGTGCCGCCACAGGGAGGACGCCCCCCAGAACCACCAAACCACCGGCCCCGCGGGATCCACGCGACCGCCGGGCCCCACGGAACCAACGACCCCGTACCCCAGACCGACAGGGAGACCGCATGTTCTTCGGCCGCACGCCGCAGCTCCCCACCCCCGAACAGGCGCTCAAGGGCCGGGCCGAGCCCGCGTTCGCGGTCCCCGACCGTCACACCGTCCTGGGCAACCCTCTCCTCGGCCCCTACCCCGAGGGCCTGGAGGTGGCCGACTTCGGCCTCGGCTGCTTCTGGGGCGCCGAGCGCACGTTCTGGCGGCTCCCGGCGGGCGTGTGGACGACGCTCGTCGGCTATCAGGGCGGCCACACCGAGAACCCGGTCTACGAGGAGGTCTGCTCGGGCCTGACCGGCCACACGGAGGTCGTGCGCGTGGTCTACGACCCGAAGCTGATCTCCTACGACCACCTCCTGAAGACCTTCTGGGAGTCCCACAACCCCACGCAGGGCTTCCGCCAGGGCAACGACGTCGGCACGCAGTACCGCTCGGCGGTCTACCCCCACACCCCGGAGCAGGCGGCGACGGCCGAGGCGAGCCGAGAGACCTACCAGAAGGTCCTCACCGCCTCCGGCTACGGCACGATCACCACGGAGATCCTCCCGGCCCAGGGCCGCCCCTTCTACCCGGCGGAGGCTTACCACCAGCAGTACCTTTCGAGCAGCAAAAACCCGGGCGGGTACTGCGGGTTGGGTGGGACGGGGGTCAAGCTAAGTACCCCGTTCGAGACCAACTGGGGCGCCTCGTGCCCGACAGGGCTCGCTCCTGCTCCCACGGATGACTGACCGCTTGCCGATGGCCGTGTTCGGTGATCGTCGCGCTGGTGAGTTCAGCTTCAGGGAACACCTGGAGCTGATCAGGACACGGCCTGGCATGTACGGCCTGGACGGCTCCTACGGCAACTACGTCACTTACCTCTACGGCTATGACGCGGGGACCCAGGGCAGCGCGCTGCTCGGGTTCCGGGAGTGGCTACTCCTCAAGCTGGGGCGACACAGCAGCTTGGTGTGGTCGAGCCTCATCACAGAGCTCGCAGTACCGGGAGCCTCGAAATCCTTCGGCTATCGAGGTCTGGACGAGGAACAGAACCAGACAGCGGTACAGGCCCTGTTCAAATTCCTCGGAGACTTTCTGCAGGACCGTGACGCAGAGCGCGACGGACTGCGAGTCATCTTTCGCGACTACTCGTTGCGCTTCGCAGAGTGATCCACGAACCGGCTACGCACTTGTGGCGCCATCGGCTCGGCCTGCCGATGAACCGACGAACACCGCCAGGTAGCGGAACTCTCCACCTGCTCCGCTCTGCTCGGAGTACGTCTCCCACTTGAGGGGGTACGTACCTCGCAGACTGCAGGTGTTCGGCTCGTAAGTCCCCTCGGCCCAGAGCAGCGTCCCCGCGAGTCCCCGTCCGTCGTGAATCCGGAAGTCATGATCCCGAGTACGTCGGTGGCCAGGGCCCGGCGGAGCCCACAGGGACGTCGCGTTGGACAGCATGAGAGCAAGACCGTTCTGACCGGGCCGACGGCAGAAGCGCTCCAGCCTCGCTATGTCCCGAACGAAGTGCAGGCGGGCAAGGTCGTTGGCGCCGTGTGCCTTCAGGGCATAGTCCTCGACCGGAGTGCCGGCCTTGCCGGTCCAACCTCGGGTGACGTACTTGAATTCGATCGCGGTGCGGCCCTCAGGCCCGAGGCACTGGAGGTCCAGATACTCGGTCTTACCCGCCCCTCGCTGCGGCACCTCAAGCCGCGAGTGCACGTCCGGCGCCAGCTCCCAGAGGACCCGGGCAAAACTGTGCTGAAGGTCGGCTTCGGAGTGGAAGACCGGCCTGTGCCGGGACAGCTCCGTCATGACGTCGTCCAGTGAGGCCCGTCCGGCAATGCTTCTCGTAGGATCTATCGGCGCCATGGTCACTGCGCCATTGAAGTGGTCCCCGCCTGAACTCTCAAGCTCTGCAGGCCCCCTGCACGGCACCAGTCGCGTTCGAAAATGAATGGCTGGCAGGGATCCAGGAGCCGCACCCTGTACGTCATGGACGAACCGCAACACAGGATCCGCGCGCTGCACACGGCATCCACGATCACCGTTTACCAGGCATACGCCCCGGAAATCGGCCTGCCCGCCGTCCAGGAGGGCCGTTTCCCCGCCGCGTGGAAGCGCGACAGGATGACGTGGGTCATCAAGCAGCGTTCACAGCCGACAAGAACCTGTGCCCACGGGCTGGGCCGAGGTGTCGAGGCGAGGATCATGGTCCCGTGATGAAGTGGACGAAGGACAGGCCCCCGGAAGGGCCGTCCGAGCATGAGCCTGAACTCTCGCCCTACCAGAGGGCGATGCGGAACCGGCTTCTCGCGGCCCCCGTGGTGGCCGCGCCCGAACCCTGGCGGCCCGTCTTCGAGTACGAGTACGGCGTCCCCGTCGGCGGACTGCTCGGGATCGGCTTCGCGACGGACCCCGACAACGGCCGCGATCTGGTGATGGTCGTCTCCTCCGCCGGCCACGGCCTCTTCGACGCCGTGACCGGCGAGAAGATCGCCAGGGACCGCGACCCCGCTCCCGAGGACAGCACCCCCGACGCAGTCGCCGACCTGTCCTGCCCCGGGCTCGGGCCGATCACCGGAAGCCGCGTACGCATCGCCGGGCTCTTCGGCGGAGGGCTGCACACCACCACCAAAGACGGCTGGACCTTGGAAGTCGTCTCCCCGACCTGGCCGAACGAACGGGTCCTGCTGTCCGGCGATGGCGGGCTCCCCCACGCGGGTCCGCACGGAGAGGAGTGGTGGCACATCTTCCACTCGAACTACTCCACATTCCGCGCAGCCGGCTTCTCCCCCTCCGGCCGGACGATCGCCGTGGCGACGAGCAGCGACCTCTCGCTGTGGACCCGCGAAGCGGACACCGGCACCGGCCGCTTCAGCAGTACCGAGACCTGACCTCAAAGGCGACCGCAGCGCCGTGCCCGTCAGCCGTCGAAGCGGATCCACTTGAGCGGCGTGTCACCCAGTGGGGCAAGAGCGGCGCGATGGGTTGCACCGGCCCAGACACTGAAACCGGCGTCACCACGCTCGTCCGAGACATGCAGAACGAGACCTGGAGCCACGTAGAAGCGCGTGGGGAACGCAGCGCAGAAGGGCCGCAGGGGCACGGGGAGAAGTCCTTCGGTGAGCCGGTCGAGCTGCTGTTCCGTGACCTGGTCGCACAGAGCCACGTAATCCGCACCCATGGAAGCCTCATAGAGCGAGAACTGTATGAGGAAGCCGCTGAGAGGTTCCTGCTCGGCGATCGGGGGTTCGTCGTACTCACGGAACCAGACGGTCGGATCAGCTTCGGGGCCATCGAGCGTCCACAGCAGCGACCAGAAGAAGCCTCCCTGGTTCTCTTCGCCGAAGAGGAGCATCTCGCCCGTAGGGTCGGTCTGAAACTTGGAGAGGGGAAGGACGCGGTTCTGCACTCCCAGACAGCGAGGGCGGTGCTGTGCCAGCCGGTAGAAATGACGCAGTCCGTCAGGCAGATCTGAAGGAGGTGCTGGTACTGGCAGTGGTTCGGCAGTCTCGGACGCAGCGGGATACCAACCGGTGATGAACTGTTCGAGCGCGCCGGCTCGGTCACCGTTCAGCTGTCCGAGCCATTCCAGGTTCGGGAGATCTGCCGGCGGGAGACAAGGGCGGACGCGGTCCAAGTCGGGCCTGCTCAACGGTGAAGCGAACCGAAGGGCACAGTCGGTGAGAACGTGCTCGTCGGAGCCTGGACGGAACACCGTGCCTGCCCGGGCCACGGATCCGGTACCTAGATACAGCAGGCCCTCCGAGTTCCGGACCGTCAGATGAACCGGCAACTTCTTGTCATCTATGCCCCGTTCCCAGGGCTCATCCATCAGCCGTTTCCTGACGGGCGTTGGTGCAGGGCCTACCAGACGGACCTCGTCGGCGTTCCACACGCAACTCCTGCCGAGAGTGTCTCCGGCTTCTACCATGATCAGCGTTCCGGCATCGCCGATGATGACGGTGGCGCTCCCGAAGATGAACCACTCCCGGGCCGCCGTGCTACCGCAAAGCGCGTACGCCCGCTCATCGTCCACGAGCGACATGGGAGATATCCCATGAGAGTGATCAACCATGTGCACATCTTCCTCGACGATCCGAAGCCGGCTGCCCACGTGCCGGACGTAGCCTGACAGCAGCAAACCAAGAAGTTTGTGAACGCCGCTTGACGTGAGTCATCATGCCGCGCTCACAGACCTTTCGACGCTTCACGACGATGGGTTGCCGCGCCCGCGCCCTGGAAATTCACCGTCCAGCGGACGCTGCGTCACATCCCCGGACTCGCTGATGGCTTCGAGCAACGCGGTCACGGTCTCGTTGTGCGGAGTGGGGATGCCTAGGCGGGCACCTACGCGCACCACTGCGCCGTTGCGCGCGTCGTATTCCATGGGCCGGCCCGCCAGGCGGTCCCACAGCATGCTGCTGCCGGACTCGGCCGGCATGGTCCGCAGCCTGGCGATGACCCGGTCGGCCATGTCCTCGGGGAGGTTCGCGCCCGACGCGGCGGCGACCTGTCGCGCTTCTTCCACCAACGCGTGGCCCAGGCGGGCGATGCGGGGATTGGCGAAGACTGGCATACGGCGCATCGTCAAGGCGGTAACGGCGCCGTTGGCCGCGTTCAGGCACAGCTTCGCCCACGCCGCGGTCACGAAGTCCTCCGTCAAAGTCACGGTGATGCCGCTGTCCTCGCACAGAACCGCAAACTTCGCGCCGTCGTCGCTCTCGGGTACCACGATCCTCGGGCGGTCGAACAGCCGAATGCGGCCGCGCTCTGGTGATTCGGCCGATATCTCCACCACCGTCGGAAGAACCCGAGCCGCGCCCGTCAGCGGTGCGACCCGCTCAACGTGCTCGATACCGTTCTGCAGCACCACGACAGGGGTGCCCGTATCGCACATTCGTTCCAGCCAGGGCGCAGCCCCAGTCGTCTGATGAGCCTTGGTCGCCAGCACCACCCACTCGACCGCAGACACCTGAGCAGGGTCGAGGATCTCCGAAATCACCGTGCTGTCGACCGCACCGTCGGACCGCGTGATCCGCAGTCCGCCCAGCGGCGAGCGCACACAGGCAGTCACATCCGCACGCCCCGTCGAGGCCAGGCCCGCGGCCACCACAGCGCCCACCGCACCCATGCCCACCACCGCAACACGTGTCATGGCCACCGAGCCTACCCGCGGGTACGGGGTCGGGGCGGGCGCGTGCTGGTGTCCAACGGAGCAATGCTCAGGACTTGTGGATCGGGTTCCCGGGGGGTGCGCGAAGGGCGTACCTTCCCGGTGATCTACAAGACACCGAGTAGAGGTCCGCGTTGCAGCGCGGGTCGGGAAGGTACGCCCTGTGCTCAGCGTAGTGAACGCCGACGGATCGACCGAGTCCGGCTCCCTGATCGACGACATCGTCCGCGAGGGCGCCCGGCGGATGCTGGCCGCGGCCCTGGAGGCGGAGGTTGACCAGTACATAGCCGAGCTGGTGGGCGAGCGGGATGCGGCCGGCCGCCGGCTGGTGGTCCGTAACGGCCGCCACCGGCCGAGGAGCGTGGTCACCGCCGCCGGTGCGGTCGAGGTCAGCGCGCCGCGGGTGAACGACCGGCGGGTCGATGCCGCCACCGGTGAGCGCAAGCGGTACTCCTCCAAGATCCTGCCGCCGTGGTGCCGCAAGTCCCCGAAGATCTCCGAGGTGCTGCCGCTGCTGTACCTGCACGGCCTGTCGTCGGGGGACTTCGTGCCCGCGCTGGAGCAGTTCCTCGGCTCCGCGGCCGGGCTGTCGCCCGCGACGGTCACGAGGCTGACCAAGCAGTGGGGCGATGACCACACCGCCTTCCAGGCCCGGGACCTGTCGGCAAGCGACTACGTGTACGTGTGGGCGGACGGCGTGCACCCCAAGGTCCGCCTCGGTCAGGCGCACAGCTGCGTGCTGGTGCTGCTCGGCGTCCGGCTGGACGGCACCAAGGAACTGATCGCGCTGGCCGAGGGGCTGCGCGAGTCGAGCGAGTCATGGGCCGATCTGCTGCGCGACTGCCGCCGACGCGGCATACGTGATCCCGAACTCGTGGTCGGTGACAGCGCGATGGGCCTGTGGCGGGCGCTCGCCGAGGTCTTCCCCGCCGCCCGGCAGCAGAGGTGCTGGGTCCACAAGGCGAAAAATGTGACAAACGCGCTGCCGAAGTCCGCCCAGCCGGGCGCCACCAAGGCGATGCAGGAGATCTACAACGCCGAGGACCGCGCCCACGCCGAGAAGGCGATCGCCGCGTTCGCCAAGACGTACGGGGCGAAGTTCCCCAAGGCCGTCGCGAAGATCACCGATGACGCCGAGGAGCTGCTGGCGTTCTACGGCTTCCCGGCCGAGCACTGGATCCACCTGCGTACGACAAATCCCACCGAATCTACCTTCTCGACCGTGAAGCTCCGGACCAAGGTCACCCGCGGCGCGGGTAGCCCCGCCGCCGCCCTGGCGATGGTGTTCAAGCTGGTCGAGTCCGCTCAGGAACGCTGGCGGGCCATCACCGGAGCCCACCTCGTCGCCCTCGTCCGCGCCGGCGCCCGCTTCGAACGCGGCCACCTCGTGGAGCGGCCCGAGGTGGCAGTCGCATGACACGGCCCCACCACGACGCTGCCGACCGATGGCTCCCAGGTGGTGGGCCTGGGTCACCAGGGGATCGGTCCGGTGTCGCGACGGTAGGAGCCCGTCTCGGCGCGATCACCGAGGGTGGCCAATTCGCAGATGACCCGGGCACCTTCGGCTGCGGTCCGCTCGACTCCGGGGATCCCCTTGGTGAAGTCGGTGCGGCAGGGGCCCGGATCGGCGGCGTTGACGAGGATCCCATCGGGACGCAGTGCCTTCGCGTACTGCAGCGTCACTTGGTTGAGGGCGGTTTTGGAAGCCGGGTAGCCCAAGAGCCCGGGCATGTTGGCGAAGTAGTGACCGGGATCGCTCATGCGGGCCAGCGATCCGACGCTGGAGGACACGTTCACGATGCGACCGGATGGCGAGCGCCGAAGCAGCGGGATCATTGCCTCGGTCACCGCGATCACGCCGAACACATTGGTGGTGAAGACCGCACGGACCGCGTCCAGGTCGACGTGGCCGGCAACCTGGAGACCCGGGTCGCCGGCGATGCCGGCGTTGTTCACCAGGACGTCCAGCCGCCCGTACTCGTGGTCCACCCATGCGGCTGCAGCGGCGATCGATGCGGCGTCGTCAACGTCGAGTCCTACGGCCACGACGTCACCGCCACGAGCACGCATCGAACGGACGGTCTCATCCACGCTCTCTGGGTTGCGGACCCCCAGGAGTACCCGCATCCCTCGATCGGCGAGGCCGTTGACGACCTCGAGCCCGATGCCGCGCCCTCCACCGGTGACCAGGGCAAGCGTCTTGTCGTCGTTCATGCCCGCAACCTCCTACTTGGATGTTTCTTCCAATTAGTAGCCTAGCCCGAAGTGGAGTAGAGTTCCAGTTATGCCCATGCCTCAGCGTGCCGACGGACGGCGGAGACGGGAGTCGCTGCTCGATGCGGCACTCGACTCGTTCGCTGAGCATGGCCTTCTTGGTGTGGGCATCGAGCAGATCCGCAGACGAGCGGGCGCAAGCCCTTCGAGCGTCTATCACCACTTCCGCGATATCGGCGATCTGACCGCCGCGCTCTTGCTCAGGACCTTCGAGCGAGTCACAGACCACATGTACCAACGTGTCACTGCCGCGAGCACGGCCGAGGACACGGTGCGGGGCCTGGTCGATGCCTATCTCGAATGGGCTCTCGAGCATCCCAACGAGGCGCGGTTCATGTACCAGGCGATGCCCCTGGAGTTCAGCGGGGAAAGGTATCGCGAACTACTCGAGGCCAAGGCCCTACTCCAGCGACCGATCTTCGCGCGCCTGCAGGCGCTCTCCCAGGCCGGCCAGCTACCTCCGTGGCCGCCGGAGCACCTCCACTCGATGCTGCTGGGAGCAGCCCACGACGCCTGTCGACACTACCTGTCAGGCACCGAGACGGACCCGGCCTGGATGCGCACGACACTTCCCGGTGCCGCCTGGCGATCACTACAATCGGGCGAGCGGCACGGCGGCACGGAAACCGTGGCAACTACGAATCGGGACGAGACGGTCACGCCGCCTGACACACCGATCCACAGGTCTTGACTATTCCTCGTCCAACGGGTTTTGCAGACAAGGTGGTTCGCTCCCTTGCGGGTCGCCCACCTGCCCGGCATCGGCATCGCCCGACAGTACGGCGAGACATACGACGACTACCTGGAGATCCTTGACCTGCTGGGCACGTTCGAAGAGCCGCGGAAAGGTCTGTGAACACGGCTTGACATGAGTCATCAAGCCACATTCACAGACCCTTCCGCGGCAGTGGTGGCACGCAAGGGATCGCTCGCTGGGTTGCGGGGAGGCTCTGCACAGTTGTCCTGTCTTAAATGATCTGGTTCCGAGTCGAGCCGCTGGCCTGCAGCGACCAGTTCAGTTGAGACGTGGGAAAGCCGGGAAGCTCAAGTGATGTGGTCCCGGGCGAGCGCATGCCGGAGGCTGTCTCAGTTGATGTGGTGCGACTTCGCTGTGTCGTCGGCCGCAACCGGACCGCTGACATGGCTAGGACTGACGGCGCGCGAAGAGGACTGCACCTGGAACGTTCTCGTCGGGGTCGATCAGCATGTGGGCCTCGACGGTGAACCCGGCATCACGTAGCCAGACCGCCACCTGGTCAGGCCGGCGGCGGTGAACGTGGACGTTCATCGGGTGACCGCCGTAGCCCTGCGTCTTCAGCCTCGACCCGTCGCCCACGTGAAAGCCGAGCAGCAGTGGCCCGCCGGGACGCAACACGCGCCGGAAGTGGCCGAAGACCGTGGGCACTGCTTCGTCGGGGACGTGAATCAACGACCAGAATGCGAGCAGGCCGACCACTGAAGCATCGGCGAGGTCGAGGTCCGTCATCGAACCCACTTCGAACCGCAGGCGGGGGTGGTCACGTCGAGCCACGTCGATCATTCCGGATGATAGGTCGATGCCGAAAGCGTCCAAACCCAGCTTGTGCAGGTGAGCGGTGACGTGCCCAGGTCCGCAGCCCACGTCCGCCACCGGCCCACCGCCATCGGCGTGCACCAATTCGGCGAACAGCGCCAGAGCCGCCCGAAGATACGGCGCCCCAGCCAGAGCCCCGCGCAATTGGTCGGCATAGCTGACCGCGACCGTGTCGTAGGAGGTCCGGGTGTCTGCCAACCAGCGGTCCGCGTTCATGGCTCGACAGAGTAGTGCAGTGATCAGGCTCGAGAACCAGACCAAGCGAGATCAACGACGTGTCAAACCAGGCCACTTGAGATGGGACGGGATCCTTCGAGAGGGGACAGCAGTCAGTCGAACGCCACGACCAAGCGGACTTCATCGTCACCGAATCGGCCGGCCAGAGCCTTCATCACAGCGAAGACGTGCGGCCACTGAGTCTCTGAACCCAAGACAGCGCCCGCGGTCAGTTGTTCGTAGACACAGACCAGATCGTCGGTAGACCACTCAACACGTTCTGAAGGGTTGCGACAGTCCAGAGGCGGCACGCCCACCAGGGACACGAACTCCGATGGCCACTGATGGGATACCGGCTGGCGGTGCAGTATCGACGGCAGCGACTTCTTGTACCAGGTCACGCGGCCGACGAAATGCTCAGGCCCGGTCGCGGGATCGAGGGAAGCGAGCTCGCCCCAGCTGACCCAGCTCGCAGCGTCCATCTCACCCCGCTCGATCCAGGAGCCCAACTGCAAGCGCATACCGCTCGACAGATCCGCGGGAAGACCACGACCGGGTGCAAGCGGCGGGAAGCCCGCGTAGTTGCGTACTCCGAAGAGAAGACCAAAGGCCGTGTAGTCGGTCTCGTCATACAGCGGCCACAGATCCATGGCAGCCACCCATGACTCGCCGTCGTAGTCGTCGGTGCCGGCATAGGTATGACGAAACTCGATCCCGCCGTATATGTCCGTGCCCATGACGGCGCACCCTAACGGCCTTGGCCTGCACGACGCACATCACTATTGAAGGTCGGCGACAGAGCGGGTCCGCGTCCCGCTTGATGCGCAGCCTGCCGCAGCCCCGGCCCTCATGTCGATCCAGTCAAAGGTCTGTGAACGAGGCTCGACATGGATCAAACCGTCGTTTTTATGGATGATGTACCGCTGCGGCTGGGGTGCCAAGCAGGGGCAGGAGACCGTCCTCGCTGTCGAGATCAGCCGGGACGGCTTCGAGTGGGCGCTGCGCCACGCGTGCCTGTCGAGTTACGTCCGCGGGGTGCACCCCGACCGTGCCGCCTGGCAACGTCAGTTGAAGCGTGCGCCTGCTCGCGTGCAGTGGGACCCCGAGCGGGACCTGTACCTCCAGCCCCTGCCGTACCGGTCCTTGCAACTGGGTCTCTCGGGTGAGGCCGTACGGCGCTACGCGGACGAGTGGACGGTCGCCATCCGCGACGTGACCCCGCTCGCCCACGAGATCCATGCCCTCGTCAGCAGTGGTGACCTGACCTCTGCGACCCGGCTGCTGCCGCAGGAACGCCCTTATCCCGCTGGCGACGAATCACTTGCCCACCTCGTGGGGTGACGGGGCGGTCCGCCGAACGACGGACCGCGGCCGATGGGTCACACGGCAGCACAGGCTCGGCGGCACCGGAGTCTCCTGCCCCATCCGCGTCGTCGCTTCTGCCGAAGACTGAGCGCTGGGGCTGGATTGGAAACACAGCCGCGCACCATCTCGTAGTACCGGCACTCGGTCCTGGCCCTTCGCCCGAAGGGGGCCGTGCCGGCGGCGCTACGCTGCCGTGTCATGCAGGAGACGCGTCTCGACACCGCTCGGATCCGGGCGGCTCGCCGCGTGATCGACCCGGTGTTTCTCGACACTCCGCTGTACCGCTGCGAGGCGCTGGAGCCCGGCCTCGGGTGCGCGGTGAGCATCAAGCTCGAAACGGCGAACCCGGTCCGCAGCTTCAAGGCCCGCGGCACCGAGGTCGTCGCGAGCCTGCTCGCCGAGCAAGGATCGCCGGCCGTGGTGTGCGCCAGTGCGGGCAACCTCGGCCAGGCCCTCGCCTGGTCCGGTCGCGGCCGGCGGCTCGACGTCACCGTAGTGGCATCCCGCTCCGCGACTGTGGCCAAGCTCGATCGCATCCGCGCGCTGGGCGCCAGGCTGGAGCTGGTGGACGGCGACCACGAGATGGCGCGCGAGCGTGCGGCAGCCATCGCGCGGTACGACGGCATCCGGCTGGTCGAGGACAGCCTGGACATCGAGACCTGCGAGGGCGCGGCGACCATAGGCCTGGAACTGGTGGACGCCGCGCCGTCGGTCCACGCCGTCCTGATCGCTCTCGGCGGCGGGGCGCTGGCCACCGGCGTCGGACACGTGCTGAAAGCCTTGGCACCCGAAGTCGAGGTGATCTGTGTCCAGCCGCTGGGCGCACCGGCGCTGACACACTCGTGGCGCCGACGGCGCGTCGTCACCACCGACTCGACCGACACCATCGCCGACGGTGTCGCCGGCCGGTACCCCATCCCGGCCGTCCTGGACGACCTCCTCCTGGTCGCCGACGACGCCGTTCTGGTCCAGGAGGCATCGATCATCGCCGGTATGCGACTGCTCCTCGACCACGCGGGCCTCGTCGTCGAACCGTCGGCCGCGCTCGGCATCGCGGCGATCCTGGAAGACCGCGACCGTTTCGCCGGCCGCCACGTAGTCACCATCGTGTGCGGCAGCAACGTCGACATGGACGCTTATCGCCGCTGGGTCGGTGCAGCTCCATAGCGGGAGCCGACACCAGCAGTACCTCTCGGGCAGCAAAAAACTCGGGCGGGTACTGCGGTCTGGGCGGCACCGGAGGCAGGGGCGAAATAGCCGCCAGTACGATCCCCGGTACTCGACGGCGAGGGCGAGCCGTGGTGCGGCGATGCGTTCGTTGTTACGGCTCGACTCCCCCGTGCAGTCCCCACTCGTCGAGGTCGGAGTAGATGAGCGCCGTCCGGCCGCGGGGGAAGGACAGGCACTCGGCCTCCCCGGAGTAGACCGCCACCAATGAGTCGCTTCCCCGCCACCAGGTGTCCGCCAGCCCTCTCACCTCACGCACCGGCTCATAGGTGTCCAGAGCGATACGGTCGACGTCGTCCCCGGTGACCCTGGTGATCTGTCTGGCCCACGCGGATGCGTGGCGGGCCAGTGCGAGTGACTCGACCCATCCCTCGACGGTCGCGTGCAGGGGTGTCCACCGCTCGGCATGGATGCCGAACTCACCGCCCGGCCCGATCATGAACGAGTAGGGGACGGCGGTCCGTTGGAGACCTGCTTCGAACCACCATCCTCCAACCGGCGACCCTTCGGGCGAGTCGGGATCGAAGTACCTGGGGCCTCCGTCGTACTCCGGAGCGAGTGGCAGGCACAGTCCGCCCCAGCGCTCTTGAAAGGCCGCCATCCGGTCGATCACCGCTGACGGAACCTCTCGGCCGAGCCACCACTGTCTGTGCTCCGCAACCGGTCGGACGTCGCCCTTGACGCCGTGCGAACTGACGAAGGACCGGGCTCTTCGGGTCAGCCCGGCGGGCACGTCGTTGATCAGGTGAGGACTCACCAGGGGGACGCTACTGGCAGGGCGACACCGCTGCCGACTGTGCTACGTGGAAGCGGGACCGGATGAGATGGGCCGCCGGTGCCGTTCTCCCGCTAGCCCTCGGTGAAGTAGGCGTACGGGGCCACCGAGACTGTTTCCGAGACCGCGCGTTCGTCGTCCTCGGCGGCTTCAGGGTCGAGGTCACCTGCCCACAGTGAGTGCATGGACCACACGGAGAAACCGGCGTGGAAGTCGTGGCCGATGTCCGAGGGTGTGCTCGTGTACCCCAGGGCGTGGAGATCCGCGACAACATCGTCCAGGAAGCGATGGGTCAATTGAACGCCGTCGAAGTGCACTTCGGTATCGGCGCCTTCACCGCTGTAGCGGATCTCCACGAGTTCGACCGTCTCGTCCGCCGCGTAGGTGATCACCAGCATGG
The DNA here is from genome assembly GCF_040652235.1 of Streptomyces sp. NPDC048277. Classification (NCBI taxonomy): domain Bacteria; kingdom Bacillati; phylum Actinomycetota; class Actinomycetes; order Kitasatosporales; family Streptomycetaceae; genus Streptomyces; species Streptomyces sp. NPDC048277. Next base: position 582,949 of record NZ_JBEZLQ010000001.1, on the reverse strand, counting down.
GTGAGGTGGTGTAGACGGCCCGCCGGCCGCCGGGACCGTGATGCGGCGGGCCGATGCGCTCTTCGACCTGCGAGCGTCGATCGCCGATCTTGGCGAGGTCGGTGCCGAGTCCCGGGGTGATCTCCATGGCGGTCATCCTGTCAGGGAGGGCCGGCCGCCGGTGATCCGTTGGTCGGGGCAGGTGGATCAGCCCATCGGCTGCCTGCCCTCACCGCTCTCCCGAAGGTTCGGCTCGTTGGGCTCGCCAGAGGGAACGCAGTGTGGCGACCGCTCGCTGCGATGCCTCGTGGGGGTCGGGACGCGGTGCGTGGGTCCTTGGGCCGGCCAGGTCCCGACCGCCGAGTGACCGGGCGGGGACGGCGGTCCAGTCGGCTCGGTCCACCACCGCGACGTGTCCGCTCGCGTGCGCCGCTTCGTCCTGCCAGTCGTCCGGTGGTGCCATGAGGACACGCAGGGAGCGTTCGTCGAGCCACTCCAGCCCGAGAACCTGACGGCCGAAGTCGTTCTCGATGGGAGAGGCGACCACACCCGTTTTCATGTGCAGAAGCAGTAGCTCTCCCTCGAAGAAGTAGCCGCCGTCGTACTTGCCGGTACCTATCGCGAGCAGCGGACGCCGAGGATGGAAGGCCAACGCGTGGACGGGGAAGCGTGAGCGGATGAACGCGCGGTGGGCGGTGGTGGCACATCTTTCACTGCACCCGCTCGGAACTTCGAGCCTTCGGCTTCTCTCCCTCCGGCGAGACCGTCGCCGTCGCGACGAGCAGTGACGTATCTCTGTGGACCCGCCGCCCTGAGCAGAGCAACGGCAGCAGCGCCGCTCAGCACTGACCAACCTTCGACGTTCCTGCGGTCCCTCGGGCGAGTGCACCATTTAAAGGGGTTCCGTGACTGCGGGCTGGACCTAGGCTGAATCGGCTACCTGGGTACCGATCCTCTGGAGAGTGAGACTGCGCCTATGGGCATATCCCTGCGCGAGATCGAGGACAGCGACCTGCCGATCTTCTGGCAGCAGCTGACCGATTCCGAGTTGCAGCAGATGGCTGCTGTGACCAGGAAGTACCACTACGACCGTGGCCACTTCGACCAGCACTGGACAAAGGTGCGCTCGGACCCGTCCGTGATCGTGCGGACCGTTCTCGCCGACGGCGCTGTAGCAGGGCACGCCGCTGTCTTCGGCCCGCCGACTGAGCGTGAGGTGACGTACGTCATCGGGCGGGCGTACTGGGGTCGAGGCATCGCCACCGCGGCCCTTGCCGAACTGATCGGGCTGGAGCCCGCCCGGCCGCTGCACGCCGACGCCGCCGCCGACAATGCCGGTTCCATCCGCGTGCTGGAGAAGTGCGGCTTCATCGTCACGGGGAAGAGCCGGTGCTTCGCCCGGGCTCGTGACGAGGAGATCGACCTGGTGCACCTGATACTGAGTTGAGCACGCCGCCGTCGTCGCCCGAACCGCTCAAACGGCCGGACTCCGTGAACGCCCGGTAGTCGTTGCGGCTGCCGGGCATCGGCGGGCCGAAGGTGAAGTCGGTGGAGTCCGCCCCGGTTCGCCCGCGCGCGATCACCGGCGCCCGCCTCGTCGCAGCGGTCCGCGCGGGCGCAGGGTTCGAGAGTGGTGTCCTGGTCGAACGCAAGGTGGCGGCAGGACGCGATGCCCGGACTGGGTGGTCGCCGTCGGTAGCCCGCGCGGGTGGCCGCGACGGCGCCGGCACACACCCTGGTCGATGTGCTCGCTTGGCCGGTCGTGTCGCCGTGACGGGGTCAAGAACGGTTGGTCACCGGGAGCGGTAGGCGCGCCTGGAGCGGCGGCTCATCTCGGTGTTCTGGAACGCCACGCATTCCCAACGTCCGTCGTGGCGGCGCAGCGTGAAGGTCTGGAACTTGTCCACAGCGACCCGGCTGCCCTTGCCGATGCCACCGACCGTGGTCACCACGGCCGTGGACTCGTCCGGCATGCGCACATCGATCGGCTTGACCGTCATGCGCGTGCCCTTCTGCCACCGGGTGAACACCTCGTGGTGGGTCTGCGCGATGGCGGCGCGCCCGAACATGGCGTCTCCCATGAAGATCACGTATGAGGCGTCCTCGGCGAACTGTGCGGCATAGCGGGTCGCGTCACCCGCGTCCCAGGCCTGCCGGACACGGTCAAGGAACTCCTCGACCGTGTCGTCGTTCCTGACGGTCATCATCGTCTCCCCTGCTCGGGTGCCCTGCGGGCACGCCAACCGTTTCCACTGAAATTATTTCAACCGGAATGATATTGCAAGACGCATCCCGATACCGGGTCGGACAATCAGGTCGGCCGGAGGGGCCGATCACCACACCCGAGCGGGCCGCGCCCCCGACTCTGCAGCGACGTTGGCATGGACGATTCCGAGCAGCCGACGCAGTTCTGCCTTGTCCTCCGCGGCCAGACCTGCGGTCAGCCGCCGCTCCGAGGCGCCCGCGAGCCCGATCAGCTTCTCCAGCTCCGCCCGGCCCTCTTCCCGCAGACGCACCAGCTTCACCCGGGCGTCGGTCGGCGACTCGCGCCGCTCCACCAGACCCCTCTCGATGAGCAGCGACAGCAGCCCGACCAAGCGGCTGGCCGGGATTCCGAGTGCGGAGGCAAGCTGCTGCTGCGCATGTTCCTCGCCGTCACGCAACCCGCGCAGCACGGCGAAATGCCGCGGATGCAGGTCCTCCTCGGCCAGCGCCGACTCGAACGCGAGAGCCGCCGCGTTGCCCACCGAAGCGATCACGAAGCCAAGCGGCTCGTCCGCCCCGGCTTCCCACGTAGCAGGTCCCTTCCTCATCCGAGCAACGTAACAGCAGCTGACCGTTTCGACGGGAGCGGGCCGAGCGGAGGAGCCGTACTACACACCTCGATGCGTTCTACACACCCCGATGCGCTGATGCGCTGATGCGCTGATGCACGGAGTCCGCGGCAGCCGCAGGCCGAGCTACCTCTGTGAGCCGGCGTTTCTTTCACTCGGCGGGAGACCGGGGACGGCGGAGCCGGGGGCGAAGCCTGCGAAGGCCAGACCGATGACGAATCCCGCCGCCTCCTCCAACTGACGGGCACGGCTCAACGGGCCCAGAGTCGCCGGGACTCCACCGACGTCACGAATCAGCTCGCCGACGACCTTCAGCGCCGTCGCGTCGTCGCCGCACATCGCCACCGTCACAGGAAGCCGGCCGTCACCGCGCGTGCTGCTGGTCCACTGTTCCGCGGGAAAGAGATGGAACGCCTTCACGACCCGGGCGCCCGGAGCGAGACCGGCGATCCGCCCCGCCATCGACTCGCCGTGTCCGGTGAGCAGAGTGCCGACGCCATGGGTGACGGCGTTCGTGGGATCGATCAACGGCATCCCCTGCAGCACGCCGTCGGACGCGCCCGCTGATCCCAGCATGTCCTCGACACCGTCCCAGGGGACGGCGAGGAGCACCGCGTCGCGCCCGGCGGCTGCCGCACGGGGCGTGGCGGTGACCACTCCGTGGCCCAGTCGTCCGGCGAGCTTCTCCGCCCTGGCCTGCGACCGTCCGCCGACCGCCACCTCATGTCCAGCACGTGCCCAACCCTCTCCCAGGGCCGCGGCCAGTCTCCCCGTTCCCAGGATCCCGATGCGCATCGTCTCTTCCTCTCCAACGGCGGCCGGTCGGGTGGATACGGTAAGGAAGGCGTTGCGCACCGATCGGTGTGAGACCGACACACCATGATGGGGCGGGAGATGACTGACGACGACGCCCACCGCCACGAGTTGGTCGCCGACTGCCGTTTGCGCGCGGCCACCGATCTCTTCACCCACACCTGGGACCCCGTTGTGCTCGCGGCACTGCGCACGGGACCGCGCCGGCGCCGTGAGCTGCGCGCCGCGATCGGTGGCATCAGCGACAAGGTTCTGACCGACTCCCTGCACCGTCTGCTCGCGACGGGACTGATCGAGCGCCACGCACACGCCGAGGCGCCACCGCGCGTCGACTACGCCCTGACGGGCCTGGGAAAGAGCCTGGTCGAGGGGCCGATGGCGGCGCTCGGACGCTGGGCGGTCGAGTACGGTGACGAACTCCTCGAAGCCCAGGAGAGCGGTACCGCGAGCGGGACCTGCGCCTCCGGCCCCTCGACAGCAGAGGGGACAGCAGAGGGGACCCGGACTCCGCTGCCCGACTGGTGCCCCCAGGAACGCCCCTAACCCGGTCTCACAGGGCCCCGGTCAGGCCTGCCACCCCTCCGATGAGCGCGCTGAGCAACATCACCACGCCCAGAGCGGCCAACAGCATCAGCAAACGGCGCGATGCGCCGCGCCCGCCACGGATCACCAGTACGCCCAGAAGCAGCACCATCAGCCCCAGCAGGGAGACGGCCAGCCAGCCGCACGTCGGGGCGAGGCCGGTCTCCTCGTACGCGCCGGAAGCCGTCTGCCGGACGGTCACCGTGCTTCCGACCGAGAGGTGGGCGTCGATGAAGGCGTCAGGGTTCACCACAGCCCCGTCGGAGGAGCGGAAGACGCCGCCGCAGTGCGGATACCGGTGGCCTCCGACGCGCTCCGACACGCACGTCTCGATCCGGAGCCGGCCCGTGGTGCCGGCAAACCCCGCGGCGTAGGCGAAGTGTTGTCCCGCGAAGACGGTGAGCGCGGCGCCTGCGACGACGAGGAACACGGCCGTGCCAACGAGGCGTGCTGACCGGGCTCTTGGACCAGCCGCGTCCCTGCGGCTCATACGATTCCCCCAACACGTCCGCCCGACCGGGACGGTAGCTTGCGGCCCGGCATGACGTCGCTTCTTTCCGCGGCCCAGCTGACCGTGCGCCGGGCGCTTGCCGAGCACTTCGGGCCTCATCGCCCTGGAACGCGGTCGCTTCCCTGAAATCCCCCCGGGGTCGGATTCGCCCTCCGGCTGGGCGTCATGTATCCGTGCTGTCCATCTCGTAGATCCGCTCCTGAAGCCGTTCACCGGCCCAGTCCAGTCCGACGCCCAGGTCGAACCAGTGCCGGTCCTTGCGGACTTCGGGCGACGAGAGGTTCACCGCCGCCCAGGAGAACACCCCCAGGAGGATGGAACGCCCGTGCTGCGTCGTGTTCACGGACAACGCAAACCGCGCGGCGAGTGCCGCGCGGGTGACCAACATGACCTGTTCGTCCTCGGAATGCCGACGCGCGCCCGTGAGAAACCGGGGCGTTTCAAGGATCTTGACCCACTCGACCACCGCGTCCGCCACCTGGGCGCGCAAGGACTCCTCGATGCCCTGCCGCACGGCGGTCGCGGGGTCATCGCCGAGCCAGCCGAGCCAGTGATCGGGATCGGTGAGCTTGCCGAAGTCGTCCTGCGGCACCCCGTGACGGGGATTCTCCTGGTACTCACCTGTCAGTTTCCCGCTGCTGTCCACCAACCACGCGCCGCGGATCGCCTCGGGAGGTACGTAGCCGTTCGGGTCGTCGATGTACGTCGGGTCGATCTCGGCGACGCTGCCACCGGGATTCTCGGCGGCCTCGGCCAGTAGCGCCGGCTCGTTCGGTATGTCCTTGCGCCGGCCTCGCGAGCCAAAAAGCCCCACGGTTCCCACCCCCGCCGTTGCCCGTCCAGTTGACCGCGATTGTGCCGCACCGGCTTCAGGAGACGCGGGTGTCGTAGGTCTCGCGGTTGGCGAACACGTCGTCCATGTGTGTCTCGGCCCAGGTCTTGAGGCCTCGCATCATCTGGTGCAAGGAGAGACCGAGTTCGGTCAGCTCGTAGGAGACCGTGACGGGCACCGTCGGCACCACGGTGCGGGTGACGAGACCGTCACGTTCCAGCGAGCGCAGCGTCTGGGTGAGCATCTTCTGGCTGACGCCGGCCAGCAGACGGAACAGCTCCGAGTAGCGCAGCGACCGGGGCCCGCCGGCGCAGTCGGCGCCGAACCGGTGCGAGCCGTCGCTGCCCAGCGCGGCCAGGATCAGCGTGACCCATTTGTCGGAGATCCGGTCGAGCAGCCTGTGGCTGGGACACGCCGCCAGGAAAGCGTCGTACTCCGCCTTGGCCTCCGCCCTCTTCTCAGCCGGCGTCATCGGTGCCATCGACCGCTCCTTCAACCTTGAGTGGGTGCGTTACGCACTCCCAAGTGCCTACTTCCCACTGGAGAGTTACCTCCCCATAGTGATGCAGGGAGCCGTCAGGCACCACCACCCGGCTCAACACGAAAGACAGAGGTACGAGGATGCTCTCAGCTTCGCTTCCCGGCGGCACCTGGACCCTGGGGGACCTGACCGTCACCCGGTTCGGCTACGGCGCCATGCAGCTCGCCGGCACCGGGGTCATGGGGCCGCCCGCCGACCGCGACGGCGCGCTCGCCGTCCTCCGCGAGGTCGTCGAGCGCGGGATCACCCACATCGACACCAGCGGCGCCTACGGACCGCACATCACCAACCGGCTGATCCGTGAAGCGCTGCAGCCGTACCCCGAATCGCTGCACATCGTCACCAAGGTCGGCGCGACCCGTGACCAGAACGGCGGCTGGCCCCCGGCCCGGGAGCCGGAGGCCCTGCGCCGCTCCGTCCACGAGAACCTCCAGACCCTCGGCCTCGATGCGCTCGACCTGGTGAACCTGCGGCTCGGCGACGCCCAGGGCCCCCAACCCGGTTCGCTCGCCGAGCCGTTCGAGACGCTCGTCGAACTCCAGCGGCAGGGCCTGATCCGCCACCTCGGCGTGAGCAACGCGACGGCCGAACAGGTCACCGAGGCACGGGCCATCGCGCCGATCGTGTGCGTGCAGAACATGTACAACCTCGCGTACCGCCAGGACGACGGGCTGATCGACGCTCTCGCCGCCGACGGCATCGCCTACGTGCCCTTCTTCCCGCTCGGCGGCTTCAGCCCACTGCAGTCCTCGGCGCTGTCGGCCACCGCCGCCCGGCTGGACGCGACACCGATGTCCGTCGCGCTGGCCTGGCTGCTGCAGCGGTCGCCGAACATCCTGCTCATTCCTGGCACCTCGTCGGCGGAGCACCTGCGGGAGAACGTCGCCGGCGCGGGGCTCCCGCTCTCCGGCGACGATCTCGCCGAGCTGGACAAGATCGGCCGGTAGCCGCGTCGGTCGCATCCCAGCCGTCACATCCCGCGGCGCTGCTCCTGGACGGCGTTCATGAGGTCCGCCATGGCGGTCTGGGCCTCGTCGTCACGCCGGTCGTCGATCGCCGCGAGCGCGGCGGCCGCGGCCTCACGGATCTGATGGGGAAGACCGTCGGCGGCGGTGAGGCGGTAGGCGGCCTTACGACGGGCCACGCGCTCGGCGGCGTCCACCGCGTCGGGGCCGGACAGGGGGAAGACCGCGGCCCTGTACGCCGATATCCCGAGCATCATCATGTCCGCGACTCCGTCGGCGTATCCGAGCGCGGCGGCCTTGCCCTGGCCCTCCCGAATGGTCGCGACCATGTGGCGGCGGGACAGGAGCGTGCCCAGTACTCCGCCGCCCGCCAGGGAAAGAGCGCAGGTCACGGCGAGGAACGGCCCGTCCCACACATAGCCGGTGATTCCTCCGAGGATGGCGAGCGCAACGGTCCACGCGGCCGCTGTCCGGGCGCTTATCTGCTCGGGTGTGGTGTCCATGACGGAAGTGTCCCAGCCGGTACGGACGGCACCGGCGCGGGGTGGACCGGCGGGGTCGGAGCTCGGACGCCGAGCACGGCGACCCGCACGCCGACCTTGCCGCCCGGGCCGGACCGGGGGCGAGCCCGACTTCCGTGGGCTCGCCCCCGGCCGGGGACCACCGTCGGCTCCGTCGCCACGTCCCGAACTCCCCCGGGGCCGGCGGAGCCGCCGCCGGCCGGCCGGTCGCCATCCGTCCGCTGCCGGTCGGCGTCCGTCCGCTGCGGGTCCGCCGCTCGGTCTCCGCCGGTCCGCCACTCCGTCTCCGCCGGTCGGCGGTCCGCCGCCCTGCGGTCAGCCCTCCGCGTGGTCAGGCCTCCGTGCGGTCAGCCCTCCGTGCGGGTGGGCAGTCGCCAGCCGGGGCGCGGGAAGTGGCAGGTGTACCCGTCCGGGTAGCGCTGCAGGTAGTCCTGGTGCTCGGGCTCGGCCTCCCAGAAGGGGCCGACCGGCTCCACCTCGGTGACGACCTTGCCCGGCCAGAGCCCGGAGGCGTCCACGTCCGCGATCGTGTCCTCGGCGATCCGCTTCTGCTCGTCGTCGACGTAGTAGATCGCCGAGCGGTAGCTGAGGCCGATGTCGTTGCCCTGGCGGTTCCTGGTGCTCGGGTCGTGGATCTGGAAGAAGAACTCCAGGATCGCGCGGTAGTCGGTCTTCTCAGGGTCGAAGAGGATCTCGATGGCCTCCGCGTGCGTGCCGTGGTTACGGTACGTCGCGTTCGGCACATCACCGCCGGTGTATCCGACCCGGGTCGCCGTCACGCCCGGAAGGCGGCGGATCAGCTCCTCCATCCCCCAGAAGCATCCGCCCGCCAGCACGGCCCTCTGCATCTGCGCAGCCATTACGACCCCTCCAATATCTGTCAGCTCGGTCGCTCGGGCTGCCCGGCTCGAACACCGCCTGCACCCCATGCCCACTCCCCTCAACGCGCGAGGGTTCCGGGCGATTCCATGCCCGCCCGACTGCTGCGCGAGGACCGGAGGGCCGACGTGCGGGCCGGACATGCCAGGCGCGTCCACCCCATCCAGCCATGGCACCGCCCTCTCCCCGAGACCCGCCGTAGTCGCGGTCGCGGACCTCGGGGAGGAACATCGGAGGCACGGAGGCAAGGTGGTGGCTATGGGGACGCCGTCGATGCATTTCAGCGAGAGTCCCGAGGATCCGTTCGCCCTGGGGCACGGCGCCTCGGCCGTGCTCGACGAGCAGGGCACCGTGGTCGGCTGGAGCGCACGTGCGCAGGAGCTGCTCGGTTATCCGGCCAAGGAAGTGATCGGGCGGGCGTGGCAGGACCTGCTGGTCGACGCCCGTGACCTGTCGGTCGCGCGGTCCGTCGTCGTGGACGCCGTGAAGGCGGGGGGATGGTTCGGTGTCCTGCCCGTCCGGCAGCGCGACGGACAGCGTCTGGAGATGGGGTTCCGGGCCCGCGCGGTCACTCGGGAGGGCGGCGGTCAGGAGTGGGTCCTGGTGGGTGCCCCGGCCGCGGAGGTCATCGCCTGGCAGCGGGACCGTGCGCTGCTGGACGGCCTGTACCACCGGTCCCCGATCGGCCTGGTCGTCCACGGTCCGGACCGGAGGGTGATCCGGATCAACCGTGCGGTCGCCAAGGCGAGCGGCGTCCCGGCCGACGCGCCCGTGGGCCGTAGCCCCCGCGAGTTCATGGTCGACGAGGACGCCGGTCCGGCAGAGGAACGGGTACGGCACGTCCTGGAGACCGGCGAGCCGTTGATCTTCACGGAGCAGTCCGCCCGGACCCGCCACGATCCGGGCCAGGAACGGATCGTGTCCGTCTCGGCGTTCCGGATGGAGGATCCCGCGGGCCGGATTCTGGGCGTGGCCGAGACGATCCAGGACGTGACCGACCGCCACCGGGCACGGCGCAGGCTCGCCCTGCTGAACGAGGCGAGCGCCCGGATCGGCACCTCGCTGGACGTGACGCAGACCGCCCGGGAACTGGCCCAGGTGGCCGTCGACGGCCTGGCCGACTACTGCTCGGTGGACCTGCTCAAGCCCGTGCTGCTCGGTGACGAGCCGACGTCCACCACGGCGGGTCCGCTGATCCGGGCCGCCTTCTCACCACCGGACCAGCGCGTCCCGTTCCGGGACGGTGATGTGGTCCCGCTGCTTCCGGAGTCCGCGCAGGCACGGTGCCTGGCCGAGCGCCGTCCGATTCTCGACGGGCTGCTGTCCCTGCGCCCCGAGTGGTACGCCATGGACCGGCGGCGGATCGAGATCGCCCTGGGGCTCGGCGTCCACTCGCTGATCGCGGTGCCCCTGGTCGCGCGCGGCCTGGTGCTGGGTGTGGTGAGCCTGTGGCGCTCGCGCAATTCGGAGCACTTCGAGGACGACGACGCCGCGGTGGCCCAGGAGTTCTCCTCGCGGGCGGCCGTCTGCATCGACAACGCGCGCCGCTTCACCCAGCAGCAGAGCGCCGCTCTGACGCTGCAGCGCAGTCTGCTGCCGAGCGTGGCGTCCGACCAGCCCGCCGTGGAGGTGGCCTGCCGGTACCTCCCGGCCAGCGGTGAACCGGGCATCGGCGGTGACTGGTTCGACGTGATCCCGTTGTCGGGGGCCCGGGTCGCCCTCGTCGTCGGGGACGTGGTCGGGCACGGGATCCACGCCGCGGCCTCGATGGGCCGGCTGCGTGCCGCCGCGCGCACCCTGGCCAGTCTCGACCTGGAACCGGACGAGGTGGTGGCGCGGCTGGACGATCTGGTCAGTCTGCTGGCCACCGAGCTGGAGGCGAACGGCGCCGACAACGGCACGGCCATCGAACAGGAGCTCGGGGCCACCTGTCTCTACGCGGTCTACGATCCGGTCTCCCGGCACTGCTCGCTGGCACGCGCCGGCCACCCGGCGCCGCTGGTGTCCACCCCGGACGGCGAGGTGACCGTGCTCGACCTGCCCGCGGGTCCACCGCTCGGCCTGGGCGGACTGCCCTTCGAGACCTACGATCTGGACCTCCCCGAGGGCAGTCTGCTCACGCTCTACACCGACGGCCTCCTGGAAGCCCGCAGCAGCGACATCGACGCCGCGCTGGAGAGCCTGCGCACCTGTCTCGCCCACTCCTCGGACCCCCTGGAGCTCACCTGCCACACCGTGGTCGAGGCGCTGCTGCCCAAGGACCACCTGCCCACCGACGACGTCGCGCTGCTCATCGCCCGTACCCGGGTGCTGCAGCCACGGAACGTCGCCTCGTGGCAGCTGCCCCCGGAAGCGACCGCCGCCGCCCGGGCCAGGGAGCTGGCCACGGCGAAACTGACCGAATGGGGGCTGTCCGAACTGACCTTCACCACCGAACTGGTCGCCAGCGAACTCGTCACCAACGCCTACCGGTACGCGTCCGGCCCCGTCACCCTGCGCCTCATCCGCACACACAGCCTGATCTGCGAGGTGTCCGACGCCAGCCACACCTCCCCCCACCTCCGCCGGGCCCTGAGCACGGACGAGGGCGGACGCGGGCTCTTCCTGGTCGCGCAGCTCACCGAGCGGTGGGGCACTCGCTACAGCCACGACGGCAAGACCGTCTGGACGGAGCAGCCGCTGCCGCCGCCCTGACCCGTGCCCTCCGCGGCCGCGGGAAATTCGGTTGCCTCCGGCCCGGCCGGAGCGGCTCAATGCCGTGTATGGCCGACATCCATGGCGCTTACGACGAACTGTTCACCGCCGTGCCCACCGCACTGGCCGGTCTGCTCGACGAGGGGGACACGGGAGGTGCCGTCGCCGTCTTCGTGGACGGGGAGGCCGTGGTGGACGTGTGGGGCGGGTTCGCCGATCCCGGACGGACGGTTCCGTGGCAGCGGGACACGATCGTCAACGTGTTCTCCGTGACCAAGACCATGACCGCGCTGTGCGCACTCGTCCTGATGGACCGGGGTGAGCTGGATCCGGACGCCCAGGTCGCCCGGTACTGGCCCGAGTTCGCCGCCGCCGGCAAGGAGAAGGTGCTCGTACGGCATCTGCTGTCGCACACCGCCGGGCTGCCCGACTGGGAGGGGCCGGTCGAGGAGGTGTACGACTGGACGACCGCCACGGCCCGGCTCGCCGGCCAGGCTCCGCAGTGGGAGCCGGGGACCGCCGCCGGCTACCACTCGCTCACCCAGGGGTTCCTCGTGGGCGAGGTGGTGCGGCGGATCACCGGGCGGAGCGTGGGCGAGTTCTTCGCCGCGGAGGTGGCCGGGCCGCTCGGCGCGGACTTCCACATCGGGCTGGGCGCCGAGCACGACCGGCGGGTGGCGCGCACCGTGCCGCCGCCCGGCAAGGACGAGGACTACGCGGCCGGCGCGCCGGGGCGCGACGCGATCCCCACCAGCGCCACCGCCCTCCGCGTCCGGGACGGCAACAGCCTCGCCTGGCGCCGTGCGCAGATCCCCGCGGCGAGCGGCTTCGGCAACGCCCGCTCGGTCGCCCTCGTGCAGTCGCTGCTCGCCTGCGGCGGAACCGTCGGCGGGGTGCGGGTCCTGTCGCCCGCGGGGTGCGAGCGGGCGCGGGAGGTGCAGTTCGAGGGCGAGGACCGCATCCTGGGCATGCCCGCCCGGTACGGCCTGGGCTACGGCCTCTTCGGCAACGCCCTCGGCTGGGGCGGCTGGGGCGGCGCGCTCGTCTGGATCGACCCCGAGGAGCGGACGGCGATCGCGTACGTGACGAACCAGATGCGCGAACCCGCCGCCGACAACCGGGGCATCGAGCTGATCATGGCCGCGCAGGACGGGCTCAAGGGGGTACGCGGCGGCTGAACGGCACCCGAAGCGGCTTCGGCGCTCAGCGCGGCTTCGCCTCCAGGTGGTACGTCGTGTCGACCCAGAAGTCGCTCATCGCCTGCGCCTTGATCTCCAGGACGTACTGACCCGGTGTCAGCGGTGCGATGCCGCCCCAGATCCCCCAGGCGAAGCGACGGGTCAGGCCGGTGCGGAACGGGCCCGTGAACTCCTGCAGCCGCAACTCGACACCGTTGAGGAACGCCGTGGCCTGCTTGACGCCCAGTGCCTTGGGGACCTTCGAGTGCTTCCTGGTGTGCTGCATGTTGAGCACCGGGAAGAACAGCGGGCGGTCCGAGGGCACGGCACAGGTGCGGACCACCCGGCCACCGTACGTACCGGCGAGGAACCAGAGGTCGTCCGGCTGTTTCCAGTCCGCGTGCTCGCCGGTCGTGTCCCGTACGGGGCAGACCGCGTCCGGGGCGGACAGCGCCCACTTCCACCACCGGCCCGCGAGCGCCCCGCCCCGCTCGTCGCTCAGCCGCCACGTGCCGCTGTGCACCGACTCCGTACTCCCCACGACACCCTCCCCTGCGCGCCCCCGGAACCGGGGCCCGTCTCGAACAGAAGGTCATTATCCGGGGTCCGGCCCGGGGCTAGGCTCGCCGCATGGACGTCCAAGTGGAGATCGCCGGGGACGTGGGTCCCGAACTCGTCGACGCCTTCGGGCGGCTGCTGCCGCAGCTGTCGTCGACGGCCGCGCCGCTCGACCACGCGGCGGTGGAGCGGATGGTCGGCTGCGAGGCGAACACGGTGCTCGTCGCCCGGGTGGCGGGCACGATCGTCGGCACGCTCACCCTCGTGCTGCTGCCCCTGCCGGCCGGGGTGCGCGGCCGGATCGAGGACGTGGTCGTGGACCGGGACGCGCGGGGCAGGGGGATCGCGGGCCGGCTCGTCCAGGAGGCGCTGCGGATCGCCGCGGAGGCCGGTGCCCGCACCGTCGACCTCACCTCACGCCCGGACCGTGAGGCGGCGAACCGGCTCTACGAGCGCATCGGTTTCCAGGCACGGCGGTCGAGGGTGTACCGGTTCCCGGTCGAGCGCCCCTGACCGGTCCGGGCGTGCAGATGGGCAGATGAACAGATGAACAGGGGGAGGAACGGCATGAGCGGTGGGGTCTTTCTCATCGGCGGGGGCTGGGCGGCGCCCGAGGTCTACGGGCCGCTGCTGCGGGCCGCGGACGGCGGTCGTATCGGGTGTGTGCTGGTCGACGAGGGGGACGGGGAGGAGCAGTTCGCGCGGTTCGCGGGGGCGTTGCGAGCCGCCGGGGAGTGCGTGCCGGTGCCCTTGCCGGTACCGCTCGGCGGGCGGTTCGAGCCGGGCCCGCTGAAGGACGGCCTGGACGGGGTGCTGGTGTGCGGCGGGCTCACCCCCGCGTACCAGGCGGCGTTCGCGGACTGTCTGGAGCTGCTGCCCGGCCTGCTCGCCGAGCGCGGCATCCCCTACGCCGGGTTCTCCGCGGGCGCCGTCCTCGCCGCCCGGCGGGCCGTGGTCGGGGGCTGGCTGGTGGACGGCGTCGCGGTCTGCCCGCCGGACACGGCCGAGGACCTCGAGGAGGTCGAGGTACGGCCGGGTCTCGGGCTCGTGCCGTTCGCGGTGGACGTACACGCGGCGCAGTGGGGCACGCTGGGCCGGCTGGTCGCGGCCGTGGCGCGCGGGTCCGTGCCGTACGGCGTCGCGATCGACGAGGACACCGTGCTGGAGGCGGCGGGCGGGGAGGGCCGGGTCGGCGGGCGCGGGCGCGTGCATGTCGTACGGCCGTCGGGGGACGGAGCGGGTGCGGTCGTACGGTCCTACGCGACCGGTGAGGCCGTGCCGCTGGGTCAGCCGCCGCTGCCGTAGGGCCGGGTGAGGATCTCCAGGCGGTGGCCGTCGGGGTCGTCGAAGTAGGCGCCGCGGCCGCCGTCGTTGGTGTTGATCTCGCCGGGACGGCTGTGGGACGGGTCGGCCCAGTAGGAGAGGCCGGCCCGCCGGACGCGGGTGAAGATCTCGTCGAAGTCGTCCTCGGAGACCAGGAAGGCGTAGTGCTGCGACGGGATGTCCCCGGGGGTGTCCATGTAGTCGAGGGTGACGCCGTTCGGTAGCGCGACCGGGGCGAACGGCCCGTAGTCCGGGCTGACTTGGAGACCGAGGATGTCGGCGAGGAACCTTGCCGAGGCGTGCTTGTCGTGTGCGGCGACGATGGTGTGGTTCAGGTTCACGGTCATCGTGGGACCTCCTCCTGTCCAACGTACTCCCGACGCCGGTTAAGGTAAGCCTTACCTTAGTCATCGATCGGGAGAGTCAGTCGTGCGTGCGTCGAGGTCGAGGGCCTTCATGGCCATGTCCGCCGTGTCCGTGATGGGCGCTGTACTGGCCGGTTGCGGGTCCTCCGCCACCGGCGACGACGACGGTGCCGGGCACACCGACGGCACCGTCAACCAGGTCGCCGGCGCCTCCGCGGGCCCCTCCGCCGCGCCGAGCACGCTCGCCGACGGCATGGGCTCCGACAACCACACCGACGGCCTCTTCCCGCGCACGGTCACCCACTTCGAGGGCACGACCACCATCGAGGCCGAGCCGAAGCGGATCGCCGTGCTCAGCACCGGGCAGCTCGACGACCTGCTCACCCTCGGCATCGTCCCCACCGCCTCCACCCGCGCCGAGAACGCCGGACTGGTCCCCGGCTACCTCGCCGACGCCTTCCCGCAGGACAAGAAGAAGCTCGCCGCGATGACCGACGCGGGCACCCGCACCGCGCCCAACCTGGAGTCCCTGGCCGCCGCCGAGCCCGACCTGATCCTGGTCAACGACTCGCTCGGCGACCTCTACCCGCAGCTGTCGAAGATCGCGCCCACCGTGGTCACCGCCGGCCAGGGCATCAACTGGAAGCGCGACCTGCTGCTGGTCGGGGACGCCGTCGGCAAGGGCCAGGAGGCACGGGACCTGCTCGACGACATCGCCGGCAACGCGAAGAAGAGCGGATCGGCCCTCGACGGCTCGGCCACCGTGTCCATGGTCCGCTTCACCCCCGACCGCACCCGGATGTTCGGCGTGTCCTCCTTCACCGGCTCGATAGCCGTCGACATGGGCCTCTCCCGCCCCGAGTCCCAGCGGTTCAACGCCATCTCGCAGGACATCAGCACCGAGAAGGTCGATGTCGCCGACGCCGACTGGATCTTCTACTCGGTGCAGGGCGACGCGGCACGGACGGACGCGGGGACCACGCTCGCCGGGCCGCTGTGGAAGTCGATGAAGGCGGTGCGGGCCGGGCACGCCGTCCAGGTCGACGACGACCCCTGGTACCTCAACGCCGGTCCCACGGCCGCGCGTCTCGTCGTACGACAGCTCGCCGAGCACCTCCGGTAAGTGCGCCGCGTCATCGTCTGGCCGGCGGCCGCCCTCGCGGTGGCGGTCGTCGCCCTGCTCAGCCTCGCCGTCGGCACCCGTGCGGTGCCGCCCGCGACCGTGTTCGACGCCCTGCTGCACGGCGGTTCCACGCCCGACGCCCTGGTCGTACGGTCGCTCCGCCTGCCCCGCACCGAGATCGGCCTCACCGCGGGCGCCGCGCTCGGCCTCGCGGGCGCCACGCTCCAGGCGGTCACCCGCAACCCGCTCGCCGACCCGGGGATCCTCGGGCTCAGCCAGGGCGCGGCGGCGGGGGTGGTCCTGGCCGTCGTCCTCGGCGGCTCCGCCTACGGTTTCGGGGCGTACGTCTGGTACGCCTTCACCGGCGCCGTGCTCGCCGCATGCCTGGTCTACGGCATCGCGGCCCGCGGGAGGGGCGGGGCGTCCCCGGTGAAACTGGCGCTGGCCGGTACGGCCCTGTCCGCGATGACCGCGGGGGCGACGACGGTCGTCCTCACCTCCAGCTCGGCCACCCTCGACCAGTTCCGGTTCTGGCAGGTGGGGGCGCTCAGCGGGCGGGACGCGGAGACGGTCGTACGGATGCTGCCGTTCCTGGCGGTGGGCGCCGTGCTGGTCCTGTCCTGTGCGCGGGGGCTGGACGCGCTGGCCCTGGGGGACGAGACGGCTCGCGCGCTCGGCCATCGGGTCCATGCCGTACGAGGGTGTGCGGCGCTCGGCGCGACCCTGCTGACCGCGTCCGCGGTGGCGGCGGCCGGCCCGATCGCGTTCGTGGGGTTGGTGGTGCCGCACCTGGCACGGCGGTCGGTCAGGGGCGGGGGGTACGGGCGGGTGCTGCCGCTGTCGGCGCTGCTGGGAGCGGGACTGCTGCTCGCGGCGGACGTACTGGGACGGGTGGTGCGGGCTCCTGCGGAGGTACCGGCGGGGGTGATGACGGCGCTGGTGGGGGTGCCGGTGCTGGTGGGGTTGGTACGGAGAAAAGGAGCCGTGACGTGAGGCGTACGCGGGGTGGGGAGCGCCCCGTAAGGGGCGCGGGGCCGTATTCGATATGCGGCTACCGCCGCGTGGGCGCGCTCAGCCCCCACCGGCCGGCAGGGACGTTCGTCCTCCGGCCCCACCCCCGTTTCTCGTTCCTCCTCCACCGGCGCTCCGCCCTCGTCGCCCTCGCCCTCCTCGCCCTCCTCGCCACCGCCATGCTCGCCTCCGCCTGCCTCGGGCAGAGCTACATCTCCCCCGTCGGCGTCTGGCGCACCCTCCGCGGCGACCCCACCCCCTACGGCCTGGTCGTCAACACGCTGCGCGTCCCCCGGATCGTCCTCGGCGCCCTCGTCGGCACGGCTCTCGGCGTCGGCGGAGCCCTCGTGCAGACCGTCACCCGGAATCCGCTCGCCAGCCCCGATGTCATCGGGGTGGGGCACGGCGCCGCCGCCGCGACCGTGCTCGCGCTGGCCACGGGGGCCGTCGCGGCGCCCGGGGCGATGCCTGCCGTGACCGTCGCCGGCGGACTCGCGGCCGCCGCCCTCGTCTACGCCCTCGCCTGGCGACACGGCATGCAGCCCGCCCGCTTCGTGCTCACCGGCGTCGGAATCGGCGTCGCGCTGTCCGCGGTCGTCCAGCTGTATCTCACCGACAGTGAGCTGGACGCGGCCGAGCAGGTCAAGCTGTGGTTGACCGGGAGTCTGAACGGGCGGGGCTGGGAGCAGGCCGGGCCGCTCGCCGTCGTCCTCGTCCTCACCCTGCCGGGGCTGGTGTGGGCGGGCCGGGCGGCCCGGCCGCTCGGGCTCGACCCCGACACCGCGGCCGGCCTGGGTGTGAACGTCGGCCGCACCCGCCTCGGCCTCACCGTCCTCGGTGTCGTGCTCGCCGCCACCGCCACCGGCGCCGCCGGGCCCATCGGGTTCGTCGCGCTGACCGCGCCGCAGCTGGCCCGGCGGCTCACCCGCACCCCTCAACTGCCGCTGGTCTGCTCGGCGTTGACGGGCGCGCTCGTGCTGGTGGCCGCCGACCTGGTGGCCCGCACCCTGGTGCCTCCGCTGGAGATCCCGGTGGGTGCGCTGACCTCCCTGGTCGGCGGCCCCTATCTGCTCCGGCTGCTCGGCAGACGGGACAGACCGAACTGACTCAGATCGTCGAGGTGTCGATGACGAACCGGTAGCGGACGTCGCTGTTCACGACCCGGTCGTACGCCTCGTTGATCCGGTCGGCGTCGATGAGTTCGATCTCGGCGCCCAGGTTGTGCTCGGCGCAGAAGTCGAGCATCTCCTGGGTCTCCGGGATGCCGCCGATGCCGGAGCTGCTGAGGCTGCGGCGGTTGCCGAAGACGGAGGAGAGCAGGATGTGGACCGGCTCCTCGGGGATGCCGACGTTCACCATCGCGCCGTCGGTCCGCAGCAGCGACAGGTACGCGTCGAAGTCGAGCGGCGCCGACACCGTGTTGAGGATGATGTCGAACGTGCCCTTGAGGTCCTCGAAGGTCTTCGGGTCGCCGGTCGCGTAGTAGTGCGTGGCGCCCAGCTTCAGCCCGTCGTCCTTCTTGCGGAGGGACTGGGACAGCACGGTGACCTCGGCGCCGAGCGCCGCCGCGATCTTCACGCCCATGTGGCCCAGGCCGCCGAGCCCGACCACGGCCACCTTCTTGCCGGGGCCGGCGTTCCAGTGCTTCAGCGGGGAGTACGTGGTGATGCCGGCGCACAGAAGCGGGGCGGCCACGTCGAGGGAGAGGCCGTCCGGGATGCGGACGACGTAGTTCTCGTCGACGACGATCTTGTGCGCGTAGCCGCCGTAGGTCGGCTGCCCGTCCTTGCCGACGGCGTTGTACGTCCAGGTCGGGCCGCCGCCGGTGCAGTACTGCTGCAGACCGGCCTTGCAGTTGTCGCACTCGCGGCAGGAGTCGACCATGCAGCCGACGCCCACCCGGTCCCCCACCGCGTACTTGGTGACACCCGGGCCGACCTCGGAGACGACGCCCGCGATCTCGTGACCGGGCACCATCGGGAAGATCGCCGTACCCCAGCCCTCGCGGGCCTGGTGGATGTCGGAGTGGCAGATACCGGCAAACTGGATGT
This sequence comes from Streptomyces sp. NPDC048277, assembly GCF_040652235.1. Taxonomy (NCBI): domain Bacteria; kingdom Bacillati; phylum Actinomycetota; class Actinomycetes; order Kitasatosporales; family Streptomycetaceae; genus Streptomyces; species Streptomyces sp. NPDC048277. Next base: position 564,189 of record NZ_JBEZLQ010000001.1, on the reverse strand, counting down.
CGATGAGGACGTCGAACTCGCCGACCGCGCGCCGCTCGATCGTGGTCCGCTCCAGCGGGGCCTTCGCGGCGGGCGCGGCGTAAGCAGCAACAGTGGTCATGAGGGGGGTTCTCCTAGGGGTGTCTTCGTGCCCGGTCACGGTCGTCTTCTTCCTCCCCGGGCACGCCTCCAGCGTCCTCCACGCTACGTCCGCCACCCAGCCCCCGCCTCTGCGTACGTCCGCTGTGCCTACCACTGACGGGGTCAGGTTCCTGTGCGTACGACCATGAATACTGGATGTATGGAAGACCAGCCCCTGCCCTCCTCCGAACCGGCGTCCCTGGACCGGCGTGCCGAGCTCAGCGAGTTCCTGCGCACCCGCCGGGCCCGGCTGCTCCCCTCCGACGTGGGGCTGCCCGACTTCGGGCGGCACCGCAGGGTGCCGGGGCTCAGGCGCGAGGAGCTGGCGCAGCTGGCCGGGGTGTCGGTGGCGTACTACACGCGCCTGGAGCAGGGCAACGGGCGGAACGTGTCGGCGGAGGTGCTGGACTCGATCGCCCGGGCGCTCCGGCTCACCGACGCCGAGCACGCGCACCTCATCCACCTCGCCAAGGGCAAGCAGCACAAGAAGAAGGCGTCGGCGCGGCCGCAGCAGGTGCGGCCCTCGCTGGCGCAGCTCCTGGACACGCTGGAGAGCGTGCCGGCGTACATCGTCGGGCGCCGCTCGGAGATCCTGGCGTGGAACAGGATGGCGGCGGCCGTCTTCGGCGACTGGGCGGAGCTGCCGGTCACGGAGCGCAACTGGGCGCGGCTGACGTTCCTGCGCCCCGACTACCGCGAGCTGTTCGTGGAGTGGGAGCAGAAGGCGATCGACATCGTGTGCCAGCTGCGGATGGACGCGGGCTGCTATCCCGACGATCCCCGGCTGTCCGCGCTGGTCGGCGAGCTCTCCGTGAAGAGCGAGGAGTTCCGGCGGCTGTGGGCGACGCACGACGTCAAGGAGAAGGCCCACGGGGTGAAGCGGATGCAGCACCCGCTGGTGGGCGAGCTGACGCTGAGCTACGAGTCGTTCCGGCTGCCGGACGACGCGGACCAGGCCCTGGTCACGTACCACGCGGAGCCGGGCTCGGCGTCGGCGGAGGCGTTGCGCCTGCTGGCCAGCTGGGGCACGGACGCGACCCGGGTCGCCCCCACGCGCTGAACCGGCCGGGCATGGGGAACGGCCCGCCGGAAGCCGCGCTTCCGACGGGCCGCTCGCTGTGGGTCCACTCAGCGGCTACGACTCAGCCATGTCTCACTTGGCGTAGTACGCGTTGTAGATCGAGACCGTCGACTTGTTGCCCTTCTTGTCGGCGATCTTGGCGTGGAACGAGATGGCCTTGCCCTTGGCCGGGTTCTTGACGGTGATCTTGCCGTGGCTGACCGTCAGCTTCTTCCAGGTCTGGCCGTAGTCGTACGACACGTAGACCGAGAGGGACTTCAGGTTGCTGCCGGCGGCGGCACCCTCGACGGTGACCGGGAAGGTGACCGTCTTGCCCGCCTCGACGCGGCTGTCCAGGCCGGTGGTGGCGCCGAAGTGGACGGTGGAGGCGGGGAGCTTGGCCGGGAGGCCGTTGGCCGACTTCTTCGAGTGGAAGGTCCAGCTCGCGTCGATCCGGGTGGAGGCGGCGGCGACCTTGACCGAGCGGATGACCGAGGTGGTCAGCTTGTACTCGGCGTCGGCGGACGGCACGTTGAACACGCCCTCGCCGAACAGCGGGTCCTTGTTGGAGCCCACCTTGGTGCCGTTGCGGTACAGGGTGGTGTTCACCGACAGGAAGTCGGAGGACCCGGCGTGCTTGGCGCTGTCGGAGAACAGCGGGATCAGGCCGTAGATCTGGTTGCCGTCGCGGAACAGACCGTACTCGCTGGTCAGATGCGGGCCGAAGACCGCCGTGTTGAAGGTGTTCTTGTAGGTCAGGCCCGCCTTGTAGGTCTTCGGGTCGCCCAGCGTGTAGAAGGCGTCGGCGATCGGCAGCCCCTGGGCGTCGTGGCCCGAGTACTGAATCGCGTCGAAGGCCCAACTGGCGTGGTCGACGGTGGAGACGTGGAAGGTGCGGGTGCCGGGCAGCTTCTGCTCCACGGCGTCGCCCATGGCCATGTCGTCGCCCACGATGCCCCAGGGGCTGACCGCGCCGGTCTTGCCCGGCGCGGAGGCCCCGACGGTGTTCTTCACCGTGGCGAGCTCACCGGCCTTGAAGTGCCGGACCTTGTCGCCCTGGAGCTTCTTGACCTGGGCGCTGGTGGCGACGTCGTACTCCTCGTTGCCGCCCTTGGTGAACTGGCCGCTCCAGGTCTGGGTCAGACCGTCCGTGACCTCGCCGCCCAGCGGCGCGATACGGATCTTGGCGAAGCTGTCGAAGCCGATCCCGATCCCGATGCCCGCCGTGTCGTACATGTAGTCGACCATCGCGAAGTGCGGGGTGGCCTGGGCGTCCGGCACGGTGATGTCGGCCGCCTTGGTGGTGCGGGCGTCGACGGTGATCGTGAGGTCCTTGGTGACGCTCAGCTTCGGCTGGACGAGCCAGTCGACACCGTCGTCGAAGTTGGTGAAGTCCTTCGCGATCATGGCGTCGAGCAGGTACGTGCCCTTCGGCACCCGGATGGTGGTGGTCCCGGAGTCGGAGGTCGGGACGAAGATGTCGCGTCCGTTGCCGAGGCCCGAGTAGCCCATCAGGTCGGTGCTGTAGACACCGGTCGGGTTGCCGTCGCGCCCGATGTGCTTGACGGTCACGCTGTACGACTGCACCTCACGCTGGACCCCGGCCGCCGTGCGGACGCTCTGGCCGCCGCCGGTCGCCGTGACGTACGCCGAGTAGGCGCCGTCGAGGGTGCCGCCCAGCTTGGTGTCGACGGTGAGGTCGACGGAGGCCTTGCCGCCCGCCGGGACGGTCACCGTGGTCGCGCCCAGCTTGAAGAAGCCGGCCGGGGCCGCCGCGCCCTTGGGGTCGGTGGCGGACGACTTCAGCGTGAGCGTCACATCGGACGTGCCGAGGTTGCGGTAGGTGAGCTGCTTGGTGACCGGGGTGTCGTCGGTGTGCGGCCACTGCTGCACCCCGAAGTTCACCGACACCGGGTCGGCGATCACGGTCTGCTTGATGGCCTTGTCGACCGCGATCCGGCCCGCGCCCTGCTGGAACGCCGAGTAGTTGCCGCCCTTGGCGGAGCCGGTCAGGGCACCCTTCAGCTCCTCGTAACCCCAGTCGGGGTGCTCCTGCTTGAGGATCGCGGCGGCGCCCGCGACATGCGGGGTCGCCATCGAGGTACCGGAGATGGTCAGGTAGCCGGGCGGGTTCTCGCCGACCTCCTGGTCGATGACACTGCCCTTGGCGGCGGCCGCGGTGATGTCGACGCCGGGCGCGGTGACGTCCGGCTTGATGGAGCCGTCGGCGGCGGGACCGGTGGAGGAGAAGTCGGCCAGCTTGTCGTTGCCGTCGACGGCGCCGACGGTGAGCGCGGCCTCCGCGCTGCCCGGCGAACCGATCGACTCGGGGCCCTCGTTGCCCGCGGCGATCGCGAACAGGATGCCCTTGTCGTGGGAGAGCTTGTTGACCTCGGCCTCGAGCGGGTCGATCTCCGGGGAGTCGTACCCGCCGAGGCTGAGGTTGACGACGGAGGCGCCCTCGGCGGCCGCCCACTCCATGCCGGCGAGGATCCCGGAGTCGTCACCGGAGCCGGTGTCGTCCAGGACCTTGCCGTTGAGGATCTTCGCGCCGGGCGCGACACCGGTGTACTTGCCGTGGGACTTGGCGCCGGTGCCGGCCGCGATGGACGCGACGTGCGTGCCGTGGCCGAAGTGGTCCATGGCGTCGGCGGCGGAGGTGAAGTTCTTGGAGGCGATCACCTGGTCCTTGAGGTCCGGGTGGGTGGTGTCCACACCGGTGTCCAGGACGGCGATCTTCACGCCCTTGCCGTTGTAGCCGGCCGCCCACGCCTTGGGGGCGCCGATCTGCGGCACGGACTTGTCGAGGCTGGCCTTGCGGACGCCGTCGAGCCAGACGTGCGCGATGCCGGCGGCGGCCTTGTCGCCGTCGGTGACCGCGTCCCACAGCTCCGGGGCGTCCTTGGCCGGGGTCTGCACGGCGTCGGCGTTCAGCGTCTTGAGGCTGTGGCGCAGGGTGCCCGCGTCGCGGACCTCGGCCCTGGTCGCGGTGGCGGCACCGCTGTAGCCGACGATGACCTTCAGGCCGTTGCGCTGCGCCTTGCGGGTCGCGGCCGTGTTCAACTCGGTGACGTCGAACAGCCGTTGGTCCAGCTTCCCGGAGGCCACCAGCTGCACGGCGTCGCCGGGGACGACGAGGGTGTGCCCGTCGACCTTGCTGATCCGGACGGGTATGTGCTCGCGCCCCTTGGCCCGCTCCAGGCCGACGACGCGGCCCTTGGCGTCGAGGGCGACCCGGTCACCGGTGATCAGGGTGACATGGTGCTTGGCGGTGATCGAGGCGCGGGCCGCCGCCGCGGCCGAGACGGTGCCTGCCTCCGGCTTCGCCGACGCGGGGCTGGTCATACCCGCGGCGAGGGCGACGGCCGCTGCCGTGGCCACCGTGGCCGCGGCAGCTCTCTTCACTTGTCTGCGCAAGACTCCCCCTGGAGACGGTGAGCCGGGCGAATCCCCGTTCACCCGGCCGGGGGAAGTCCCGTACGCACATACGTCAACCCCCCGGAATACGGAGTATGCCGGGGGGTGATCAGCGGGCTCAAGAGATGAGAGACCGGTAAGAGAAGTGCAGGAGAAATGTTACGCGCCGGGGCAGACACCGTTACACAACCGCGCGGTCGCGCGAGGTGGTTCGGTGTTATGCGTCATGCGCCCGCGTTCTCCTTGACGGTGATCTTGCCCTTGCGGATGGTCGCGAGGCGCGGGGCCTTCTTCGCGATCGCGGAGTCGTGGGTGACCATGATGAAGGTCAGCCCGTGCTCCTTCCACATGCGCTCCAGTACCTCCATGATCTCGTCCCGCATGCCCTCGTCGAGGTTGCCGGTGGGCTCGTCGGCGAGCAGCACCTTGGGCTGCTTGACCAGGGCCCGGGCGATGGCGACGCGCTGCTGCTGGCCGCCGGACATCTCGCCGGGCAGGTGGCCGAGGCGCTCGCCGAGACCGACCGACGTCAGCGCCTCGGCGGCGCGTTCACGGCGTTCCTTCGTCTTGACGCCGAGGGGGACGAGGGCGGTCTCGACGTTCTCCTGGGCGGTGAGCGTCGGGATCAGGTTGAAGGACTGGAAGACGAAGCCGATGCTCTCGCTGCGGACCGTGGTGAGCTTCCCCTCGGAGAGCTTGGCCAGGTCGGTCCCGTCGAGGACGACTTCGCCGGAGGACGGGCGGTCCAGTCCTCCCAGCATCTGCAGGAGGGTGGACTTGCCGCCGCCGGTGGGGCCCTGGATGACCAGACGGTCGCCGTCGGCGATGGTGAGATCGATGCCGTCGAGGGCGCGGATCGTGTCCTTGCCCCGGGTGTAGACCTTGGTGACGTTTCTGAGTTCGTACATGGTGGCTCCTGGAGGGTTATGGGGTGGTGCGGTGCGTTGTCGGCCGCCGGCCGGTGGGGGGCTGGTCGCGCAGTTCCCCGCGCCCCCAGGGGGTTGCCCTCACCGGCGCGGCAGAACGAACCGCTACTCGCTACTCCACTCGCCGCAACGCATCCGCCGGCCGCAGTCGCGACGCGCGCCAGCCGCCGAACGCGCCCGCGATCAGGCCGCCGGCCACCGCCAGGCCCACGGCGAGGACGATCGTCGTCACGCTGACCGGGGCGGTCAGGGCGACCTCCAGGGTCTTCGCGGTCTGCCGGCCGGGGCCGAAGCCACCGCCGCCGCCACCGCCGAAGCCGCCACCGCCGCCGGGACCACCCGTGTTGCCGCCGCCGCTGCTGCTGCTGCCCAGGGACGCCTGGAGGGTGGGGCTGATCTCGGTGACGACGTACGCGCCCGCCAGACCGAGCGCGATACCGAGCGCGCCGCCGACCAGGCCGTTGACCATGGCCTCGCCGATGACCTGCCGGGTGACCCGGCCGGACTTCCAGCCCAGCGCCTTCAGCGTGCCGAACTCGCGGACGCGGCGGGAGACCGCCGAGGAGGTGAGCAGACCGGCGACCAGGAACGCGGCCACGAGCACCGCGATGGACAGCCACTTGCCGACGTTGGTGGCGAGGGAGGACGCCGTGGAGAGGGAGCCGGAGACGGTCTTGGCGAGGTCGGCGGAGGTCGTGACCGTCGTACCCGAGACGTTCTTCTGGATCGTGCTCTTGACGGAGTCGATCTGCTTCGAGTCGGTGGCCTTGACGTAGATCGTGGTGACCTTGTTCTTCTCGCTGGCCAGCGTCTGCGCCTGCTTCAGCGGGATGTACAGATTGGCCGCCGAGTCACCGGAGTTGGCGGTGGCGATGCCGATCACCGTGAACTTGACGCTCTTGATGGTGACCGTGGAGCCGACCTTGTACTTCTTCGTCTTGGCGTAGGCCGAGTCGGCGACGACGACCTTGGCGTCGGTCTCGCTCGTCCTGAAGGTACGGCCGCTGGTGATCTTCGAGGAGGTCAGCGGGCCGAGGTCGGCGTTGCTGACGTCGGTGCCGAATACCGTGTACGAGTTGACGTCGAAGTTGGCGCCACCGCCCTGGACCTGGCCCTGCGGCTGGCCGGTTCCGCCGCCGTTGCCGCTCCGGCCGCCCTCGGCGTTGCCGCCGGAGTTCTGGTTCTGCTGGAACTGACCCCGGGTGAACTGGCCGCTGATCTTCACGACGTTGAGGCTCAGACCGCCGATCGCGGTCGAGACGCCCTTCTGGTCGGAGACCTTGGTGACGGTCGAGGAGGCGAGGGTGGTGAAACCCTGCACCATGACGCGGTCGCTGCTCTGCGTCTTCGACGAGCCGTTGTTCTGCGCGTCGAAGTTGAAGCGCGGCCGCTGGGCGTTGCTCGTGGTCGCCGACGCGGCCTTGGTGACCGTCATGTCCGTACCCAGGCCGTACAGCGACTGGAGGACCTTGTCCTGTGCCTTCCCCATGCCGGAGGACACGGAGTTGACCACGATGACCAGCGCGATGCCCAGCGCGAGGCCGGAGGCGACGACGAGTGCCGCCTTTCTGCGGCGGCGCAGTTCGCGCCTCAGGTAGGTGAAGAACATGACCGCAAGGTAGGGACGCACCGTGATGGCTCGATAAGGCCTAAATAAGAGATGCATGAGAAGGCTGTGGCGGACCCCAGAAATGCCGGTGCCGCCCCTGGGGGCGGCACCGTCGAGCTGTGGAGTGGCTGTGCGTCAGACGGCCGAACCGGCCTTCCAGGCGGTCCAGTTCATGTTCCAGCCGTTGAGGCCGTTGTCGGGGGACACGGTCTTGTCGCCGGTGTTGGAGACGACCACGACGTCACCGACGATCGAGTGCGTGTACATCCAGTAGGCGGGCGTGGTGGTGTCGTTGGCGCCCTTGGTGTCGGACAGGCCCACGCAGCCGTGGCTGGTGTTCACGGAGCCGAAGACGGACTTGGCGCCCCAGTAGTTGCCGTGCAGGAAGGTGCCGGAGTTGGTGAGGCGGATGGCGTGCGGCACGTCCTTGATGTCGTACTCGGCCTTGCCGTCGTTGTCGGTGAAGCCGACGGTCGTGCCGTTCATGCGCGTCTGCTTGTACTTCTCGGACATCACCATGATGCCTTCGTACGTCGTGTGCTCCGGCGAACCGGCCGAGATCGGTATGGTCTTGATGGTCTTGCCGTCCTCGGTGACCTTCATCTCCTTGGTCTTGGCGTCGACGTAGGAGATCTGGTTGCGCCCGATGTGGAAGGTGACCGTCTTCTGCTGGACGCCGTAGACCCCGGAGGCGCCCTCGACACCGTCGAGCGCGAGCTTCAGCGTGACGGTGGAGTTCTCCTTCCAGTAGGTCTCGGGACGGCAGTCCATGCGCTGGGTGGAGAACCAGTGGCAGACGACCTCCTGGCCGCTGCTGGTGGTGACCGTGACGCCCTTCTGGACGGCGGCCTTGTTGGTGATCTGCTTGTCGAAGTTGATCGACACGGGCATGCCGACGCCGACGGTCGAGCCGTCCTCGGGGGTGAAGGTGCCTATGAAGCTGTTGGCCGGGGAGACCGTGGTGAAGGTGGCGTTCTCGTGCGCGGCCAGGCCGGCGGAGTCCTTGGCCTCGGCGGCGACCTTGTAGGTGGTGGACCGCTCCAGCTGGGCGTTGGGCTTCCAGCTCGTCTTGTCGGCGGACAGGGTGCCGGCGACCGCGGTACCCGCCGCGGTGGTCATGGTCACGCCGGTGAGGGTGCCCTTGCTGACGGTGACGGCGGCCGAGTTGTTGATCGACGCGCCGTCGGAGCCGTCCTTGGGCGTGATGGTGATGTCGGCCTGGGACGACTTCTTGGCCGCGGCGGCGTCCGCCTGGGACTGCGAGCTGTCACCGCTGCCGGAGGACGACTTGTCGTCGCCGCCGGAACACGCCGTGAGCACCAGTACACCGCCGAGCAGTGCGGACGCGGCCATCAGGCCCTTGCGCCGCTTACTGTCCGTCATCACACGTTTCTCCATCGCTGCCGAGTCCGCGAACACACCGAGAGTCCCCGTCAAGAACCTTCAACGCTACGGCCGCTTCGTCCCGTTCCACATTCCCCGTAGGTGTGGGGCACACCACGTCCGCCGGGGCGGCTGGTGCGGGAGGGGTCGGTCCGTGCGCCCCCTGAGACGACGAAACCCCGGACGGCGGTTGCCGTCCGGGGTCACAGGTTCCCCGGGAAGCTCAGCCGATGCCGCCCTCTTCGTCGTCGTCCTCGCCATCATCCTCGTCGAGATCCCAGTCCGGCGAATCCGGATCGTAGGAGATCCGCTCGCTGGACCAGGAGGCCTGCTGGAGTTCGATCCCGGGCACCTCACTGACCAGGTCGAACGGGTCGACGAGATAGGCGAGGGCCTCGGCGGTGTCTTCCGTCACAGCCGCCTCGGCGTGCGCCCGCTCCTCGCCGGGCAGCTCGGGGTCGTCGGCGATCCGGCGCAGCGCGGCCTTGGTGACCGCGTCGCCGTCCTCGATTTCGACGACCAGCTCCACCCGAAGCCGTACAAAACGTGATGTCTCTGGAGTGCTCATGCCCGGAGCGTACGGCCGAAACCTCCCGTAACTTTCCCGTGACCCGCGATTTTCACTAACATCGGCCCACACGGCCAATTCGCCAGCGTCACAAGGGGGATCGATATTCCGTGTCATCCGCTCGCCGCCCGTTGCTGACCGCCACCGCCGCAGGCACGCTCCTGTGCGCACTGTGGTTCGTTCCGTCCGCCCACGCGTCACAGGACGCCACGGCGAGAACCGGCACGTCGGAGAGTACGGCGACACGGGTCACCCAGCAGGCCAGGGCACTGTCCGAGGCCACGTCCGAGGCGACCGGGGACGCCACCAGGCTCGCCGACACCGGCAGCCCGGACACCACGCCGTACGTCGTCGGCGGCACCCTCTTCCTCGCCGTCGGCGCGGGCTTCGTGGTCTATTCGGTACGCCGCGAACGCCTTGAGTTCTAAACGACTTGACCATTCTTTGACCGGGGACTCACAGTCCTCTCATGAAGAGATCACAGGGCGCGCGCACGGTCGCCCTCGCGGCAGGCGGCGCGCTGTCCCTCGCCCTCATGACGGGCTGCTCCGGCGGGACTTCGAAGGACACGGCCTCCTCGCCCCCGGTGCGGGCGCTGAGCACCGCGGAGTTGAGGACGCGGATCCTCGCGCAGGGCGAGGTGGACGGCTACAAGGTCAACGCGATCGGTACGGCCGCGCCGACCCGGAGCAAGATCAGGTCCAGTGACGAGAAGTGCCGTCCGCTGGCCTACGTCCTCACCGGTCTCGCACCGGCCGACGCGGCGACGGAGATCGGCCGCACGGTCACGGAGGACAAGAAGGACCCGACCGACGGCGCGACCTCCCTCGACGACCTGGCCGACGGCAAGTTCGAGAGCGCGCTCAAGGAGTCGATGGACCTGGACGTCACGTCCCTGGACCTGTCCTCGTACGACGGCGAGGGTGCGGAACGGGCGCTGAAGGCCGTCTCGACGGCGATCAGGTCCTGCACGACCGGTTTCACGGGCGGCGCGTCCGGCGACCAGCAGAAGGTCACGAAGGTGACGGCGGTGAAGCCGTCGGTCACGGGCGACGAGTCGGTCGCCTTCACGGCGATCACGGACATGGACGGCGACAAGGCCCCGCTGCACGCGGAGGTGGTCCGGCACGGCAACACGGTCGCGACGTACTTCACGATGAACATCGGGGCGATGATGGCGGGGAAGACGTACACGGTGCCGGTGCCGGTGATCAAGGCCCAGTCGGCGAAGCTGGGCTGAGCGCCCCGTCAGGGGCGCGGGGAACTGCGCGACCAGCCCCCGCACACCCGCACCCGACGAACTACCGCAACGGCCCGGTCACCGTCTCCACCGCAGCGACGAGGCCCCCGCCCCTCACAAACTCCTCCGCCGCAGCAAGGTCCGGCGCCAGGTACCGGTCCGGCCCAGCCCCCCGCACCCCCGCGGAGCGCGCCGCCTCGATCACGGCCCGGGACGCCGGCGCCGGCGTCAGCCCCTCCCTCAGCTCGATCGCCCGCGTGGCCGCGTACAGCTCGACGGCGATGATCCGCGCCAGATTGCCCACGGCCGTCCGCAACTTGCGCGCGGCCGACCATCCCATGGACACGTGGTCCTCCTGCATCGCCGAGGAGGGAATCGAGTCGGCCGACGCCGGAACGGCAAGCCGCTTCAGCTCGCTCACCAGCGCCGCCTGCGTGTACTGGGCGATCATCAGCCCGGAGTCGACGCCCGCGTCGTCCGCGAGGAACGGCGGCAGCCCGTGGCTGCGGTTCTTGTCCAGCAGCCGGTCGGTCCGCCGCTCGGCGATGGACCCGAGGTCGGCGGCGGCGATGGCGAGGAAGTCGAGGACATAGGCGACCGGCGCCCCGTGGAAGTTGCCGTTGGACTCGACCCGACCGTCGGGCAGGACAACGGGGTTGTCGACCGCGGAGGCCAGCTCCCGCTCGGCGACCAGGCGGGCGTGCGCGAGGGTGTCCCGGCCCGCCCCGGCGACCTGCGGAGCACACCGCACGGAGTACGCGTCCTGGACGCGCGGCGCGTCGTCCTGGTGGTGCCCGGTGAGCTGGGACCCCTTGAGCACGGCGAGCATGTTGGCGGCGCTGTCGCCCTGCCCGGGGTGCGGCCGGATCGCGTGCAGCTCGGGCGCGAGCACCTTGTCGGTGCCGAGCAGCCCTTCGAGGCTCAACGCGGCGGTGACGTCGGCGGACTTGTAGAGCATGTCGAGGTCGGCGAGGGCCATGACCAGCATGCCGAGCATGCCGTCGGTGCCGTTGAGGAGCGCGAGCCCCTCCTTCTCGCGCAGTTCGACGGGCGCGATCCCGTGCTCGGCGAGCAGCTCACCGGCGGGCCGGACGCTGCCGTCGGGGCCCTCCGCCTCTCCTTCGCCCATCAGGGTGAGGGCGCAGTGGGAGAGCGGGGCCAGGTCGCCGGAGCAGCCGAGGGAGCCGTACTCGTGCACGACCGGGGTGATGCCGGCGTTCAGCACGTCGGCCATGGTCCGGGCGACCTCGGGACGCACACCGGTGTGTCCGGAGCAGACGGTCTTCAGCCGCAGGAACATCAGGGCCCGTACGACCTCGCGCTCGACCCGCGGTCCCATGCCGGCCGCGTGGGAGCGGACGATGTTGCGCTGCAGCTGGGCCCGCAGCTCCTGGCTGATGTGCCGGGTCGCCAGGGCGCCGAAGCCGGTGCTGACGCCGTAGACCGGGTCCGGCTTGGCCGCGAGCGCGTCCACGATCTCCCGGGCCGCCGCGAGCGCCGCGACCGCCTCCGCCGACAGCTCGATCCGGGCGCCGCCGCGCGCCACGGCGAGAACGTCGGACGCGGTGACACCGGACGTCCCCACCACCACAGTGTGCATATCCATATTCAGGAGCGTACGCATTGAATGCGGGTGCTGTCACTAGCGGGGCACGGGGTTGACCCTTACTTGTACGTCACAGTCCGCGGCGTCCGCGGAAGCTGCGCCGTTCGGCCCGTTCCGGCGGGGGCGCGTCGGCCAGCCGTACGACGGGATCGTCCGGGCCCTCACGCCCGGCCACCACCGGCCGGGCCGAGCGAAGCGCCTTGGCCCGGTACTGGGCCGCGTCGGCGAGCCGGAACAGCCGGCGGGCCGAGCGCACCGGCCCGATCGGGTCCGCGGTCGAGGCGACCCCGCAGGCGACCCCCTCCCCGAGCTCCAACTCCCCGGCCCGGCGGCAGAGTTCGTCGGCCGCCTTGACCACGTCGTCGGCGGGCGGGCCGACCGCCAGCAGACAGAACTCGTCCCCGCCGAGCCGCGCGGCGAGGGCCCCCGGGAGCATCGCCCCGCACAGGGAGAGCACCGAGCCGAAGCGTTCGAGGAGACGGTCGCCGACGGCGTGTCCCCGGGTGTCGTTCACCTTCTTCAGCCCGTTGAGGTCGCAGACGACGAGACTGACCACCGCCCGCTCCGTGCGGTGCCGGTCGATCGCCTCGTCCAGACGCGCGTCGACGGCGCGGCGGTTGGCGAGCCCGGTCAGCGCGTCGGTGTACGCGAGCCGGCGGGCCTCCTCCAGACGCTCGGTCTGTGCGAGCCCGGCGGCGACGACGGAGGCCAGGACGGTCGCGAAGTCGGCGTCGGCGCGGCCGAAGACGGGGGCGCGGCCGGCGCGGGCCACGTACAACTCGCCCCAGGCCCTGCCGTGCAGCACGATCGGGGCGACCACGCAGCAGCCGCGGCCCCTGCGGCGCAGGGCGGCGACGCGCTGATGGGAGTAACCGGGGCGGCCGGCGGCGGGACCCTCGGCCGTCTCGACCCAGGCGTTGGGGCCGCCGCCGCCCGCCCACCTCTCGTGCAGGAACTCGGTGATCTCCGGGAACTGGTGCACCGGGTAGGCCTCGGCGTCCGGGAACTCCTCCTCGTCCGGGGCGCGCTCCCCGACGTTCACGAGGACCCGCAGCCGGCCGAGCTCGCGCTCCCACACGGAGAGCGCGGCGAAGCTGCCGTCCAGCGCGCGGCAGGCGCCGGCCGCGGCGGCGTGCCAGCACTCACGTGGGGTGTGGGCCGCCGCCATCCCCTGCGCCAGCGCCACGACGGCGGCGAGCCGCTTGTCCTCACCCATTACTCCAGGTTAGGGATGATTTGTTGCATTCGGGACATTGGTGCGGCGAACAGGTGCTGCGGCAGCGAGTCGACCGCGGGCCCGGTGGGGGCTGATCGCGCCCTCGCGGCGGAGCCGCTAATCGATACAGCCCCGCGCCCCTGAAGGGGCGCTTCACTCCCCCGGCCACTCCGGCTTCCGTTTCTCGTTGAACGCTGCCACTCCTTCCGTCCGGTCCCCCGAGAACGCCACCGTTCGCCATGCCGCGTCCTCGATCTCCAGGCCCGCCCGGAGGTCCAGGCCGTGCCCCAGCCGGAGGGCCCGCTTCGCCGCGCGCAGTCCCACCGGCGAGTTCGCCGCCATCCGGGCCGCCAGCGCCAGCGCCGCCTCGCGGTCCTGGCCCGTCGCCACCAGCTCGTCGACCAGGCCCAGCTCGTGCGCCTCCGCCGCCTCCACCCGCCGCGCCGAGAAGATCAGCTCGGCCGCCCGGGCCGCCCCGACCCGGCGGGGCAGCAGCTGGGTACCCCCGCCGCCCGGGATCACGCCCACCGACACCTCCGGCAGCCCCACCACCGCCGTGCCGTCGGCCACGATCACATCGCAGGACAGCGCCAGTTCGAAGCCCCCGCCGAGCGCGTAGCCGTGCACCGCGGCGATGGTCGGCATCGGCAGCTCCAGTACGCCGGTGTACGCCCCGCGGGACAGCGGCCGAGCCCGGTGCAGCTCCGCGTCGGTCAGCGAGTTGCGCTCCTTCAGGTCGGCGCCGACACAGAACGCCCGCTCGTGCGACGAGGTCAGCACCACCACCCGCGCGTCCCGGTCGGCGTCCAGCGCGGCACACGCGGCCACGATCGAGCGCGCCATGTCCGCCGACACCGCGTTCATGGCCTTGGGCCGGTCCAGTACGAGCTCCACGACGTGACCGTGCCGCCGTACCAGCACGAACTCCCCGTACCGCTCCTCGCTCATGACACCCTCCGCTCGACTCGCCCAAGAGTTAACGCCTGTTAACCGCACGATCATCGCAGCCGGACAGGCCGGGGAAAAGGGCGGCGGCCGAGCCCGGACACCCCCGTTCGGGTGACATCCCGGGAGACTCCCGGCGCACACCCCACGGGAGCGCATAACGTGCGCTCGCCACGGCGCATCGGGGGCGCGCAGCGGGAGGGAGCGTCATGACAGGAACGCCGTCAGCAGAAACGTCGTCAGCGGGGACGACATCGGCAGGAAAGCCGTCGGCCGGTCGCCGGGGACGGCACCGCAAGCCCCGGCCCCGCAAGGTGCTGTTCGCCGCCGGAGGGCTCGCGCTGGCCGCCGGCGTGCTGAGCCTCGTACGGATGGTCCCGGAGGGCGGTGTCGGCGCGCCCGGCACGGCAGAGGCCGAGCCCCGGCTGGACCCGACCGCCGACGCGACGCCGGACCGGTCCGCGAACACGGCCGCCACCGTCGGCACGGTCCTCAGGGCGACCCCCTCCGCGGCCGTCATGGGCGGCGCGAGCCCGACACCGACGGCCACGGCAGCCGCCGCGGCTCCCGCGTCGCCGTCGGCCTCACCCACCGCGCTGCCCAGCAGGGCCACGGTCCCGACGACCATCCCGACAGGCCCGGCACGGCCGACGAGCACTCCGACGACTCCGGCCACCAGCACCCCGGCGACCACTCCCGCCCCCGCCCCGACCACCGGCACACCTCAGCCCGGCGACGGCGTCTGCCTGCCGATCGTCGGACTCTGCGTCGACCCACGGCTGCAGACCGACTAGGGCCTGTCGTTTGGATCAGGTCGGCTGACAGATACTGCGGATTTCAGCCGACCCGAGCGGGGTGTGGTGCGTGCAGCTGCAAGGCGGAGGAGGCGTAGACATAAGCCGCTGCCGCGGCGGGCGACGCGGTGGGGGCACCTCCCGGCCGAAGGCTGGGGGACGTCGGCGAGTGACGACAACGCCGCTGGGGGTACCCCCTCTGGGGGAGTGCGTGCCACACCCCGCGACGCCGACATGATCCAAACGACCGGCCCCAGGACTCCCCGCGAGCCGGGGTTCCGGGCGACGCGGGCTCAGGGGGCCGACGGACCGTCCCGGCGGGTCAGGAGCCACGGCTCCACCACGCCCAGGCCCCGGACCGGGCGCTGCCACATCGGCTGGAGGGCGAAGCGGTACGTCGGGGGCTCCTCGCCCTCCTTCTCGGCGGTCGCCGCCTCCTCCGCGGCGGCCGCCTCCGAGGCCGGGGCCTCGCCCACCCGGATCAGTTCCTCCGCGAACGCGCTGTCGACGAGCACGGCGTCGCGGGGGGCTATGGAGGTCAGGCGGGAGGCGAGGTTCACAGTCGTACCGAAGACATCGCCCATTCGGGTGGTCACGGTCCCGAAGGCCATGCCCACGCGCAGCTCCGGCATCGTCTCGTCGTGCGCCATGGTCTCCACGAGGCGCAGCGCGATGTCGGCGGCGACACCGGCGTCGTCGGCGGCGTACAGGACCTCGTCACCGAGGGTCTTGACGAGCCGCCCGCCGCGGGCCGCCACCAGGTCGGCGGCGGTGGTCTCGAAGGCCTCGACCAGCTCGCCGAGCTCCTCCTCCTCCATCCGGCGGGTCAGCCGGGTGAACCCGACGAGGTCGGCGAAGCCGACGGCGAGGCGCCGGTCGACCATCTCCGCGTCGTCGGCGGCCTGCACGACCCGGCCGGCGGAGGCGGCGAGCTGGCGGCGCCAGACGTAGACGAGGAACTCCTCCAGCTCGGGCAGCAGCAGCTCGACGATCGGATACGTGACCTCGGTACGCGTCATGCCCGGCTCGGGGGGCTCGGTCAGCCCCTCCAGGAAGGAATCGATCTGCCACTCGGCCAGACGGGCGGTGGTCTGCCCGGTCGACCGCGCCACCTGCACCGCCATGGCCTCGCTGAGCAGCCCCGCCTCGACGAGACCGGCGAGCCGGCGCAGGGCCAGCACGTCGGCCTCGGTGAGCGCCTTGGCCTGCCCGATGTCGGCGAAGCCCATCGCCCGCCAGAACCTCGACGCCAGCTCCATCGAGACGCCGGCGCTGCGGGCCGCCTGGAACGGGGTGTAGCGGCGCTCGGCCCCGATGATCAGGGCTTCGAGGCGCAGCGCGAGGGGGTCCTCGCCGGAGTCGGCGGCGTCCGCGCCCTCGCCGGAGCCCGTGTCGTCGACGGTCACGCCTGCTGCCCTTCCGATCTGCCGCGGTCGCATACCGACCGGCCTCAACTCTACGGCAGCTGTGCGGTAGCTCACTTCGTGAGGTAAGCCGACATCAGGGGTTGCGGTGGGCGTTCACCGAGGGAGGGGTGGGTTGCCCTGGCTCCCGGCCGCGGGCCGGTGGGGGCTGGTCGCGCCCACGCGGCGGAGCCGCAAATCGACAGGGCCCCGCGCCCCTTACGGGGCGCTCCCCAGCCCTCACACCCCCCGCAGATGCACGATGTCCCCCGCTCCCACCGGCTCCTGCACCCCGTGCTCCGTGGCCAGCACGAGCCTGCCGTCGCCGTCGATCGCCACCGCCTCGCCCACCAGTGCCCGGTCCCCCGGCAGCTCGGCCCGCACCGTGCGGCCCAGCGTCGCGCACCCCGCCGCGTAGGTCTCCTGGAGGCCGCTCGTCACCGGATCGCCGCCCGCCGCGCGCCAGCGCCCGTACCAGTCCTCCAGTGACCGCAGCACCGCCCGCAGCAGCGGGTCCCGGTCCGTGTTCACCGCCCCCGCCAGCGCCAGCGAACCCGCCTGCGGCACCGGCAGTTCCGCGGCCCGGAGGCTGACATTGATGCCGACGCCGACCACCACCGCGTCCTCGCCGGCCCGCTCCGCCAGGATGCCCCCGGCCTTGCGCTCCTCCTCACCGACGGTGACGAGGAGGTCGTTGGGCCACTTGAGTGCCGTATCGATGCCCGCCACCCGCGCCAGGCCCGTCGCCATCGCCACCCCGGTCAGCAGCGGCAGCCACCCCCAGCGGGCCACCGGCACCTCGGCCGGCTTCAGCAGCACCGAGAAGAACAGGCCCGAGCGCGCCGGTGCCGTCCACTGCCGGTCCAGGCGGCCCCGCCCGGACGTCTGCTCCTCGGCGACCAGCACCAGCCCCTCCGCGGCCTTCCCCGCCGCCGTCCGCGCCACGAGCTCGCTGTTCGTGGAGCCGATGCTCTGGACGACCTCCACGTCGGTCCACAGCCCGCCCTCCCGCACCACGGCCCTGCGCAGTGCCGTGGCGCTGAGCGGTGGACGGTCCAGGTCGGACCAACGACTGTTGTTCGCGTCTGCTGCATCTTGCGGCGTCATGCAAGCCACCCTAGGTGTGGTGTACGCCGCACCGCCGTTTGGTAGGCACCCCACTACTCTACGAATGAGTAACCGTCCCCCCTTTTGAGCAGGCAGGGAGCCGCATCCCGATGTCCGAGCCGGAAGAGATCGACATTCACACGACCGCGGGGAAGCTCGCGGATCTCCAGCGCCGTGTCCATGAGGCGACACACGCCGGTTCGGAGCGCGCGGTCGAAAAGCAGCACTCCAAGGGCAAACTGACGGCCCGTGAGCGGATCGAGCTGCTCCTCGACGAGGGCTCCTTCGTGGAGCTGGACGAGTTCGCCCAGCACCGTTCGACCAACTTCGGCCTGGAGAAGAACCGCCCCTACGGCGACGGCGTCGTCACCGGCTACGGCACCGTCGACGGCCGGCCGGTCGCCGTGTTCTCCCAGGACTTCACCGTCTTCGGCGGGGCGCTGGGCGAGGTCTACGGCCAGAAGATCGTCAAGGTGATGGACTTCGCCCTGAAGACCGGCTGCCCGGTCATCGGCATCAACGACTCCGGCGGCGCCCGCATCCAGGAAGGCGTGGCCTCGCTGGGCGCGTACGGTGAGATCTTCCGCCGCAACACCCACGCGTCCGGGGTGATCCCGCAGATCAGCCTGGTCGTCGGTCCGTGCGCGGGCGGTGCGGTCTACTCCCCGGCCATCACCGACTTCACGGTCATGGTCGACCGGACGTCCCACATGTTCATCACCGGCCCGGACGTCATCAAGACGGTCACCGGCGAGGACGTCGGCTTCGAGGAGCTCGGCGGCGCCCGCACCCACAACGCGGTCTCCGGCGTCGCCCACCACATGGCCGGCGACGAGAAGGACGCGATCGAGTACATCAAGCAGCTGCTGTCCTACCTGCCCTCCAACAACCTCTCCGAGCCCCCGGTCTTCCCCGAGGAGGCCGACCTCGCCCTCACCGGCGAGGACCTGGAGCTGGACACCCTGGTCCCGGACAGCGCCAACCAGCCCTACGACATCCACACGGTCATCGAACACGTCCTGGACGACGCCGAGTTCTTCGAGACGCAGTCCCTGTTCGCCCCGAACATCGTCACCGGCTTCGGCCGCGTCGAGGGCCGCCCGGTCGGCATCGTCGCCAACCAGCCGATGCAGTTCGCCGGCTGCCTGGACATCAAGGCGTCCGAGAAGGCGGCCCGCTTCGTCCGCACCTGCGACGCCTTCAACGTCCCCGTGATCACCTTCGTCGACGTCCCCGGCTTCCTGCCCGGCGTCGGCCAGGAACACGACGGCATCATCCGCCGCGGCGCCAAACTCATCTACGCCTACGCCGAGGCCACCGTCCCCCTGATCACCGTCATCACCCGCAAGGCCTTCGGCGGCGCCTACGACGTCATGGGCTCCAAGCACCTGGGCGCCGACCTCAACCTCGCCTGGCCCACCGCCCAGATCGCCGTCATGGGCGCCCAGGGCGCCGTCAACATCCTGCACCGCCGCACCCTCGCCGACGCCGAAGCAGGCGGCGAGGACGTCGAGGCCGTCCGCGCCCGCCTGATCCGGGAGTACGAGGACACCCTCCTCAACCCCTACACGGCGGCCGAACGCGGCTACGTCGACGCCGTGATCATGCCCTCCGACACCCGCCGCCACGTCGTCAAGGGCCTGCGCCAGCTCCGCACCAAACGCGAGTCCCTGCCCCCCAAGAAGCACGGCAACATCCCCCTCTGAGGAGCGCCACGGTGACGATCAAAGTCGTACGGGGCAACCCCACCCCGGAGGAGCTGGCCGCCGCACTCGCGGTGGTAAGAGCACGGGCAGCCGCCATGGCGGCCACCCCGTCCGACACCCCCACACCAAAGGACGCCTGGTCCGACCCGTCCCGCATCGCCCAACGCCGGGTCCCCCAGCCGAGCCAGAACGCATGGACCCGCACCTACTGGCCCAGCTAGCGGCCACCCCCCAGGGGCGCGGGGAACCGCGCACAGAAGTAAAACCCCGGGCTCCGATTTGAGTACCCCTACTCAGGCGCCGCCCCCGGCCAAGCCACACGCTGGTGACATGCTGTGGTCGGACCCTGATGACGAGCCGCCGAAGGAACTGCAGGACATGCAGAACACCCTCCGGCGGCTCGGCATCTTCCTGGCCCTGGTCATGCTGCTGCTGATGATCGTGCTGGGTGTCCGGTGAACCGCAGCCACTACGCTGGCGCCATGCGCAGACTCGTCCTCGCCTCCCAGTCCCCCGCCCGGCTGAACCTCCTGCGCCAGGCAGGCCTCGCCCCCGAGGTGATCGTCAGCGGCGTCGACGAGGACGCCGTCACCGCCCCCACACCGGCCGATCTGGCCCTCGCCCTCGCCGAGGCCAAGGCCTCCGTCGTCGCCGCCCGCCCGGACGTACGGGGCGCGATCGTGATCGGCTGCGACTCGGTGCTGGACCTCGACGGCCAGGCCCTCGGCAAGCCCGCGGACGCGGAGGAGGCGACCGCCCGCTGGAAGTCGATGCGCGGCCGGGCCGGCACCCTGCAGACCGGGCACTGTGTCTGGGACACGGCGACCAACCGGCACGCCTCGGCGACCGCTTCCACCGTCGTACGGTTCGGCGAGCCCACCGACGAGGAGATCGCCGCGTACGTCGCCTCGGGCGAACCCCTCTACGTCGCGGGGGCGTTCACCCTGGACGGCCGGAGCGCGCCGTTCATCGACGGCATCGACGGCGACCACGGCAACGTGATCGGCATCAGCCTGCCCCTGGTCCGCCGGCTGCTCGCGGAGCTCGGCATCGGCATCACGGAGTTGTGGGCGCCGGCGGAGTGACCGGCCCGGCGGGCGGCGTGTCCTTCGCCATCGGTTCCGGTTCCGGGCGGTCCTCCGAGCCGGAGCCGGAGCCGTCCTCCGGGCCGGAACCGTCCTCGCCCCCGCCCCCGTCGGCGTCCGCCCCGGCGCCGACCGCGTCCCCACGGTCGTACGTCATCAGCAGCAGTACGACGAGCGCGAGGACGACCATCATGTACAGGAAGGCCTTCCAGCCGACCAGGCCCCATGCCACGGCGCCCAGCAGGGCGTGGACGACCGCGATGCTGATCAGCAGGATCCGGCCGAGGCCGGCGGGCGCGCGGTTGCGTATGGCGACCAGCAGGGCCACCAGGGCGCACAGCGCGAAGTAGAGGCCGAAGACCACGCCGCCGGCCTTCGCGGACATCGACATCTTGTCCGGGTCGAGGCCGGCCATCGACATGTTCTGCCGGTCGACGACCACTCCCGTGAACCAGTTGAGCGCCGCGATGCCGAGCGCCTCGGCGAGGAGTACGACCGCCACGACCCACGCCACCGGTCTACGCACCACCGGTCCCCACCCACTTTCGACGCGGCCCGACGACCGCTGTTACTTGAAGTTCGTTCAAGACATCGCGAACGCTACTAACGGGTAAACCAGGGGACAAGGGGCAGGGCGGCAGCAAAGATTCGTTGGGCCATTCGTAGGGACTCAACAAAGAAACGTTGTGGGGCGCGGCACGCTCTCACAGAGACCTTGAGCACATCACAGGGCTAGGGTTTTCCGAAGGAGTCCTGCGTACCGCGGTGCGACAAGGGCTTTCGCGGGTAGGGCGAGCCTCGCATCACGCTCCGTGTGGGCAAGCTCACCATTGGGGACGGGTCGAAGTGCCGTGTCGGCCTTCCCTAAACTCGGCTTGTTTCAAGGAGGGAGCCTCAATCGTGCGCAAGGTGCTCATCGCCAACCGTGGCGAAATCGCTGTCCGCGTGGCCCGGGCCTGCCGGGACGCCGGGATCGGGAGCGTGGCCGTCTACGCGGACCCGGACCGGGATGCTCTGCATGTCCGCGCCGCGGATGAGGCGTTCGCTTTGGGCGGTGACACCCCGGCCACCAGCTACCTGGACTTCGAGAAGGTCCTGAACGCGGCGCGCGAGTCGGGGGCGGACGCCGTCCACCCGGGCTACGGCTTCCTCTCGGAGAACGCGGAGTTCGCGCAGGCGGTCCTGGACGCGGGCCTGATCTGGATCGGCCCGCCCCCGCAGGCGATCCGCGACCTGGGCGACAAGGTCGCCGCCCGCCACATCGCCCAGCGCGCCGGCGCCCCGCTCGTCGCGGGCACCCCCGACCCGGTCTCCGGCGCGGACGAGGTCGTCGCGTTCGCCACCGAGCACGGCCTGCCGATCGCGATCAAGGCGGCGTTCGGCGGCGGCGGCCGCGGCCTGAAGGTCGCCCGCACCCTCGAAGAAGTCCCCGAGCTGTACGAGTCGGCGGTGCGTGAGGCGGTGGCGGCGTTCGGGCGCGGGGAGTGCTTCGTGGAGCGCTACCTGGACCGCCCCCGGCACGTGGAGACCCAGTGCCTGGCCGACCGGCACGGCAACGTCGTCGTCGTCTCCACCCGGGACTGCTCGCTGCAGCGCCGCCACCAGAAGCTCGTCGAGGAGGCCCCCGCACCCTTCCTGACGGACGGGCAGGTCGCGGAGCTGTACCGGGCCTCGAAGGCGATCCTGAGCGAGGCCGGGTATGTCGGCGCGGGCACGTGTGAGTTCCTGGTCGGCCAGGACGGCACGATCTCCTTCCTGGAGGTCAACACCCGCCTCCAGGTCGAGCACCCGGTGACCGAGGAGGTCGCCGGAATCGACCTGGTCCGCGAGATGTTCCGCATCGCCGACGGCGAAGAACTCGGCTACGGCGACCCGGAACTGCGCGGGCATTCGTTCGAGTTCCGGATCAACGGTGAGGACCCGGGCCGTAACTTCCTGCCCGCCCCCGGCACCGTCACCCGCTTCGACGCTCCCGCCGGCCCCGGCGTCCGCCTGGACGCGGGCGTCGAAGCCGGCAGCGTCATCGGCCCGGCCTGGGACTCCCTGCTGGCCAAGCTGATCGTCACCGGCCGCACCCGCGCAGAAGCCCTCCAGCGCGCCGCCCGCGCACTGGACGAATTCACCGTCGAGGGCATGGCCACCGCGATCCCCTTCCACCGGGCCGTCGTCCGCGACCCCGCCTTCGCCCCCGAACTCACCGGATCCGCCGACCCCTTCACGGTCCACACCCGCTGGATCGAGACCGAGTTCGTCAACGAGATCAAGCCCTTCGCCGCCCCGGCCGACGCCGAGACCGACGAGGACAACGGCCGCGAGACCGTCGTCGTCGAGGTCGGCGGCAAGCGCCTGGAGGTCTCCCTCCCGGCCTCCCTGGGCATGACCCTGGCCCGCACCGGCCTGGCCGCCGGCGCCAAGCCCAAGCGCCGCGCCGCCAAGAAGTCCGGCCCGGTCGCCTCCGGCGACAGCCTCGCCTCGCCCATGCAGGGCACGATCGTCAAGGTCGCCGTCGAGGAGGGCCAGGAGGTCAAGGAAGGCGACCTGATCGTCGTACTCGAAGCCATGAAGATGGAACAGCCCCTCAACGCGCACAAGACCGGCACCATCAAGGGCCTGTCCGCCGAGGTCGGCGCGTCACTCACCTCCGGCGCCGTGATCTGCGAGATCAAGGACTGACCACACCCCGGACCGCACCGCCCGGCGAACGTCACCCGACCGTTCGCCGGGCACCCGACCCCCTGGAACGTCTGGAACGGCCCATACGCGCCGACGCCCGCCGCAACCACGACCGGCTGCTGGCCGAGGCCCGCACCGTCTTCGCCGAACACGGCACCGACGCCTCACTGGAAGACGTGGCGCGTCGGGCGGGTGTGGGCATCGGCACCCTCTACCGCCACTTCCCGAACCGGCACGCCCTGATGAGCGCGGTCTTCGAGGACGCGGTGAACGAACTCCTGGACCGGGCGCAGGAGTTGCTCAACACTCCCGAGCCCTGCGCGGCCCTGCTGACCTGGCTCCGCGAGGTGGTCACCCACGCGGCCGAGTACCGGGGCCTGTCGAGGGCCCTGATGTCGGTATCGTCCGCCGACCCGGCGTCGGCTCTGGCCCGCTGCGGCACCCCCATGAGAGAGGCGGGCACCGCACTGCTGACCCGCGCTCAGGAGACGGGGGCGGTACGAGAAGACGTACAGATCGGCGATCTGCTTCAACTCACACATGCCATCGCCCTGGCAAGTGAGGAGTCACCCGGAGACCCGGATCTGGCAGACAGACTGCTGGAACTGACGTTGCGCGGACTTACCTAGCGGACTCGCCTGACTGGCGGACTCACCTGAGGGGCGCGGCCCCTCACCGCCGCCGGAGATCGGCGACGCGCCCCCGCTCGGCCCCCGTCGGCGGCTCTCCCAGCACCGACGACGCCGACCGCAGCCCGTTCCCCGGCACCTGGCCCCTCCGGGGCCCCGGCAGGGACACGTCCCGACGCTGTTGATGCTGCTGCTGACGCGTCGGGACCTGATCACCCCCCGGGCTTCCCGACGCCCCGGCCACGGCGATCTGCACCCCCTGATCGGCGAGGGCCTGGAGTTCCGTGGCCGCACGGTCGTCATGGGCCGGCGGCTCGTCCGTGACCAGCCGGGTGATGAGATCCGTCGGCACGGTCTGGAACATCGTGTCGGTACCGAGCTTGGTGTGGTCGGCGAGGACCACGACCTCCGACGCGGCCTGCACCAGCGCCCGGTCGACGGAGGCCGACAGCATGTTGGACGTGGACAGCCCCCGCTCGGCGGTCAGGCCACTGCCCGACAGGAAGGCCTTCGACACGCGCAGCCCCTGCAGGGACTGCTCCGCGCCGGAGCCCACGAGGGCGTAGTTGGACCCGCGGAGCGTCCCGCCGGTCATCACGACCTCGACCCGGTTGGCATGGGCCAAGGCCTGCGCCACCAGCAGCGAGTTGGTGACGACGGTGAGTCCGGGCACCCGCGCCAGGCGGCGCGCGAGCTCCTGTGTGGTGGTACCCGCCCCGACCACGATGGCCTCGCCCTCTTCGACGAGACCCGCGGCGAGATCGGCGATGGCCGTCTTCTCGGCGGTCGCGAGATGAGACTTCTGCGGAAAGCCGGACTCCCGCGTAAACCCGCCCGGCAGTACCGCACCGCCGTGCCGGCGGTCGAGGAGTCCTTCTGCCTCCAGTGCGCGCACGTCCCGCCGTACGGTCACTTCTGAGGTCTGGACGACGCGGGCGAGCTCACGGAGCGACACGGCCCCGTTCGCTCGCACCATTTCGAGGATCAATTGGCGACGTTCTGCAGCGAACACGAAACTGACAGTAACCCCAACGACCGTCTGCTTTCAGCAGTTTGCGCCGAATAGCAGAAGTTGTTCGCACAGCAGGGTCGGAAGTGGTATAGGACTTAACCTGGCCGCCCATGCCGTACGCATGCTCGACAACTCCCCGTGACCAGCGGGGAGTCGGTTCCGGCCGTCAGAGCTCGCTGCCGGCCTTCCGGGTGTGCAGCTGCCGCGCGACCTCCGCGATCGACCCCGAAAGGGACGGGTACACGGTGAACGCGTTCGCGATCTGTTCGACCGTCAGATTGTTGTCGACGGCGATCGAGATCGGATGGATGAGCTCCGAGGCCCGCGGCGAGACCACCACGCCACCCACCACGATGCCCGTGCCCGGTCGGCAGAACAGCTTGACGAAACCGTCCCGGATGCCCTGCATCTTGGCGCGCGGGTTGCGCAGCAGCGGCAGCTTCACGACCCGGGCGTCGATCTTCCCGGCATCCACGTCCGCCTGCGAGTAGCCGACGGTCGCGATCTCGGGGTCGGTGAAGACGTTCGACGAGACCGTCTTCAGGTTCAGCGGGGCCACGGCGTCACCCAGGAAGTGGTACATGGCGATACGCCCCTGCATGGCGGCCACCGACGCGAGGGCGAACACACCGGTCACGTCCCCGGCGGCGTACACACCCGGCGCGGTCGTCCGGGACACCTTGTCGGTCCAGATGTGCCCGGAGTCGCGCAGCTTGACGCCGGCCTCCTCCAGCCCCAGCCCCGCGCTGTTCGGAATGGCACCGACGGCCATCAGACAGTGCGTACCGCTGATCACCCGGCCGTCCGCGAGCGTGACCTCGACCCGGTCCCCCACCCGCTTGGCGGCGGCCGCCCGCGACCGGGCCATGACGTTCATGCCGCGACGCCGGAAGACGTCCTCCAGGACGGCGGCGGCGTCCGGGTCCTCACCCGGCAGCACGCGGTCCCGCGACGACACCAGCGTGACCTTGGACCCCAGAGCCTGGTACGCGCCCGCGAACTCGGCACCGGTCACACCCGACCCGACCACGATCAGCTCTTCGGGCAGCTCGGTCAGGTCGTAGACCTGGGTCCAGTTCAGGATGCGCTCGCCGTCGGGCAGCGCGTCCGGGACCTCCCGCGGGTGCCCGCCGGTGGCGATCAGCACCGCGTCGGCGACGAGGGTCTCCTCGCTCCCGTCCGCGGCGGTCACGACGACCTTGCGCGACCCGTCCAGGGCCTGCATGCCCTCCAGCCGCCCGCGCCCCCGCATGACCCGCGCACCCGCGCGCGTCACAGACGCGGTGATGTCATGCGACTGCGCCAGCGCCAGCCGCTTCACCCGCCGGTTGACCTTCCCCAGATCGACCCCCACCACCCGGGCCGCCTGCTCCAGCGGCGGGGTGTCGTCGGCGACGATGATCCCCAGTTCCTCGTACGACGAGTCGAAGGTCGTCATGACCTCGGCCGTAGCGATAAGGGTCTTCGACGGCACGCAGTCGGTCAGTACCGACGCTCCGCCCAGACCGTCGCAGTCGACGACGGTCACCTCCGCGCCGAGCTGCGCGCCCACCAGCGCCGCTTCATAGCCGCCGGGTCCGCCACCGATGATCACGATCCGAGTCACGTACTCCATTGTCCCGCACGCCTCAAGGTGCTGGTGCCCGGGGCCGCCGCCCGGCGCATGCCGGGGCGGGAGTGGCGCATGGGACGGCTGCCGTACCCTCTCTCCATGTCGTCGCTCTACGCCGCGTACGCCGGCAATCTCGACGCGCGGCTGATGTCCCGCCGCGCCCCGCACTCGCCCCTGCGTGCCACCGGGTGGCTGAACGGATGGCGGCTCACCTTCGGCGGTGAGCAGATGGGCTGGGAGGGCGCGCTGGCGACGATCGTCGAGGACCCCCTCGCCCAGGTCTTCGTCGGCCTCTACGACATCGCCCCGATGGACGAGGATTCCATGGACCGCTGGGAGGGCGTCGGCATGGGCATCTACCGCCGGGCCCGCGTGCGCGTGCACACCCTGGAGGGCGAGGAGACGGCCTGGCTCTACGTCCTCGACAGCTACGAGGGCGGCCTCCCCTCGGCCCGCTACCTGGGCGAGATCGCCGACGCGGCGGAATCGGCGGGAGCGCCACACGATTACGTGATGGAGCTGCGCAAGCGGCCCTGCTGAGACACCGCGTCCCTACACTGGTGGGACCGACGCACCAACGGGAGAGCGCATGGCCCCCACCACGTACGACGTCTACTACACCGTGCAGGCGGCAGCGGCCCGTGACCGGCTGGACGATCGTCAGCGCAGCGCGTTCGACAAGGGCATCGCGCTGCTGGCCCGCGACCCCTTCCTCTCCGTCTCGCGGCCCATAAGCTCCACGGGAGACGACCGGACGATCCGCCTCACGCAGAACGTCCTGGTGGAGTACACCGTCAGCCGAGGCCGGCTCCTGATCTTCATCGTCGAGGTCTTCAACGACAAGGACGTCCTCATCACCGACGAGTGACCGGACGGGTGACCACCCTCGCCCGCCCCCTCGTTGGAAACGACAAGACAACGATCGCAATCCCGTGAGCTCCGTCATCTACGCGCGTAGGCCTGGACCGGCTACTCTCATCGGCGTGAACGCATCTCTTCTTCCGGACGACATCCAGGGCGACCCCCACGCCGCCGCCGACGCGGCAGCCACGCGCCTGCGCGAGCTCACGGGCGCCGAGACCCACGACGTCGCCCTCGTGATGGGCTCCGGCTGGGCTCCGGCCGTCGACGCCCTGGGCGCTCCCGACGCCGAGTTCGAGGTCACAGAGCTGCCCGGCTTCCCGCCTCCCGCAGTCGAGGGCCACGGCGGCAAGATCCGCTCGTACACCATCGGTGACAAGCGCGCACTGGTCTTCCTGGGCCGCACGCACTACTACGAGGGCCGAGGCGTCGCCTCCGTCGCGCACGGCGTCCGCACCGCCGTGGCCGCCGGCTGCAAGACGATCATCCTCACCAACGGCTGCGGCGGCCTGCGCGAGGGCATGCGCCCCGGCCAGCCGGTCCTCATCAGCGACCACATCAACCTCACGGCGACGTCCCCCATCGTCGGCGCGAACTTCGTGGACCTCACGGACCTCTACTCCCCTCGCCTCCGCGCCCTGTGCAAGGAGGTCGACCCCTCCCTCGAAGAGGGCGTCTACGCCCAGTTCCCCGGCCCGCACTACGAGACCCCGGCCGAGATCCGCATGGCCCGCGTGATCGGCGCGGACCTGGTGGGCATGTCGACGGTCCTGGAAGCGATCGCTGCGCGCGAGGCGGGCGCCGAGGTCCTGGGCATCTCCCTCGTCACCAACCTCGCGGCGGGCATGACGGGCGAGCCGCTGAACCACGAGGAGGTCCTCCAGGCGGGCCGGGACAGCGCCGCGCGGATGGGTTCACTGCTGGCGCAGGTACTGGGCAGGCTCTGAAGAACGCAGCAGGGGGTGCCGGGCCGGGTCGTAGAGCGACTGCGGGACCGTCGTGGCCGGTCGCGCAGTTCCCCGCGCCCCTAGGTCGGTGCACGCGCGCCACTTGGCGGGTGCACGCGCGCAAACATGGTCGGTGCACGCGCGCCACGCACGTCGGCGCACGCACAACACTTGGTCGGTGCACGCATGTCGATGCACGCACGCCGCATGGGTGCTGCACGCGCCCACGGCGGGAAGGGGACGGGGAGGGGAGTTTCCGCCCGCAGCGGCCGGCGTCCGACGCCCCGCACGATCCGAGATGCACCACCGCCGGTCCGAGGACGGAGACTCCCCTCCCCGGCCCCGACCCACGACGAACCGCAGGCGCTGCGCGCACCCCCACCGGAGCCGCGGATGCGCCGCAGGCACACCACGAGAGGTTGGACCACGACCGTGCACGACGATCTCATCGCCCGGGCCAGGACCTGGCTCGCCGAGGACCCGGACCCGGACACCCGCGACGAGCTGGCCAAGCTCATCGAGGCCGGTGACATCACCGAACTGGAGGCCCGCTTCAGCGGCACCCTCCAGTTCGGCACCGCCGGCCTGCGCGGTGAACTCGGCGCCGGCCCGATGCGCATGAACCGCTCCGTGGTGATCCGCGCCGCGGCCGGTCTCGCCGCGTACCTGAAGAAGCAGGGCCAGGGCACCGGCACCGTGGTGATCGGCTACGACGCCCGCCACAAGTCCACCGACTTCGCCCGCGACACGGCGGCCGTCATGACCGGCGCCGGCCTCCGCGCCGTCGTACTCCCCCGCCCCCTCCCCACCCCCGTCCTGGCGTTCGCCATACGGCACCTGAACGCGGTGGCCGGCGTGGAGGTCACCGCCAGCCACAACCCGCCCCGCGACAACGGCTACAAGGTCTACCTGGGCGACGGCTCCCAGATCGTGCCCCCCGCGGACACCGGGATCGCCGCCGAAATCCAGGCGATCACCACCCTCCACGACGTCCCCCGCCCCGACACCGGCTGGGAAACCCTCGACGACACGGTCCTGGAGGCCTACCTGGCCCGCACGGACGCCGTCCTGTCCCCCACCTCCCCCCGCACCGCCCGCACCGTCTACACGGCCATGCACGGCGTCGGCAGGGACACCCTCCTCGCCGCCTTCGCCCGGGCCGGCTTCCCCGCCCCCGTGCTCGTCACCGAACAGGCCGACCCGGACCCGGACTTCCCGACCGTCGCCTTCCCCAACCCGGAAGAGCCCGGCGCGATGGACCTCTCCTTCGCGAAGGCCCGCGAGACGGACCCCGACCTGATCATCGCCAACGACCCGGACGCCGACCGCTGTGCCGCGGCCGTCAAGGACGACGGCGCATGGCGCATGCTCCGCGGCGACGAGGTCGGCTCCCTCCTCGCCGCCCATCTGGTCCGCCGCGGCGCGACCGGCGTGTTCGCGGAGTCGATCGTCTCCTCCTCCCTCCTCGGCCGCATCGCCGAGAAGGCGGGCCTCCCCTACGAGGAGACCCTCACCGGCTTCAAGTGGATCGCCCGCGTCGACGGCCTGCGCTACGGCTACGAGGAGGCCCTCGGCTACTGCGTCGACCCCGACGGCGTACGCGACAAGGACGGCATCACCGCGGCCCTCCTGATCACCGAACTGGCCTCGGTCCTCAAGGAGGAGGGCCGCACCCTCCTCGACCTCCTCGACGACCTGGCCGTGGAACACGGCCTGCACGCCACCGACCAGCTCTCGGTCCGCGTCCAGGACCTCTCGGTCATCGCGGCCGCGATGCGCCGCCTCCGCGAGCAGCCCCCCACCGAACTCGCGGGCCTCCCCGTCACCAGGGCCGAGGACCTCACGCAGGGCACCGACACACTGCCCCCCACCGACGGCCTCCGCTACACCCTCACCGGCGCCCGGGTCATCGTCCGCCCCAGCGGCACCGAGCCCAAGCTGAAGTGCTACCTGGAGGTGGTGGTCCCGGTGGCCACGCACGCCGACCTCCCGGCGGCCCGGGCCAGGGCGGCCGAGACCCTGGCCGCGATCAAGCGCGACCTGTCGGCGGCGGCCGGCATCTGACCCGCAGGGGTGCCCCTCCGTCCAGGGACACCCCTACGGCACCCCCCACGACACCCCTACGGGTGATTTCGCGGCGGCGACCGCCCCACCCACCGCACCCCGCCCCGGCTCCCGGGGAACGGTGAACCGGTACCGCCCGCCGCAGCCGTCGTACTGGAGCCGCCGCCGTGTCCTCGACCGCCCCCGACACCGCCCCCCGCGGGCACATCCCGGGCACCCGACGACCCCACCACCCCACGGCGACCGTTTCCCGGCACGCCCTGCGCCGCGCGGCCCCGGCACTCGCCGCGTATCTCGCCGTACGGCTCGCGGGGCTGGCGTTCTTCGCCGTGTGGGCGCACCGCCGCCATCACGGGGTGTGGCCGATGCTGGCGACGCAGTGGGACTCCCGCTGGTATCTCGGGATCGCCGACCACGGGTACGCGCACGAGCTGGGCATCGCGTACGACCACAACAACCTGGCGTTCTTCCCGCTGTACCCGCTGCTGGTCAAGGCGGTCGCCGTCGTGACCCCGGGCACCCGGGCCAGCACCGGCCTGGGCATCGCGCTGTTCGCGTCGCTCCTCGCGGCCTGGGGCGTGTTCGCCGTCGGCGACCGGATCGGCGGCCGGCGGGTCGGGGTGCTGCTCACCGTGCTGTGGGCGGCGTTTCCGGTGGGCCTGGTCGAGTGGATGGGCTACACCGAGTCACTGTTCACGGCGCTCGCCGCGTGGACGCTGTACGCGGTGCTCGACGAACGCTGGCTGTGGGCGGCCACGGGCTCGGTCCTCGCGGGGCTGACCCGGCCGACGGGCATCGCGCTGGCCGCGGCCGTCACGGTGACCGCGCTGCTCTCGCTGCGCTCCCGCTTCTCGGCGCGCGCCCTGTCGGCGGCCGTCCTGGCCCCCCTCGGCTGGTGCGCGTACGTCGGCTGGGTGGGGCTCAGACTCGGCCGCTGGGACGGCTATTTCGCCGTCCAGCGGATGTGGCACAACGAGGTGGACGGCGGGGCGGAGACCGTGCGCTGGCTGCGGCACCTGTTCGGGCAGGTCTCGCGGCCGGAGCTGTTCCTGGTCGTGGTGAGTCTGACGATGCTGGTGTCGGTGGTGCTGTTCGGCTGCGCGCTGTGGGACCGGCAGCCGCTGCCGCTGCTGGTGTTCACCGGGGTCCTCCTGCTGATCGTCCTGGCCAGCGGAGGCGTCTACTTCCCGCGCGCCCGCTTCCTCCTCCCCGGCTTCCCGCTGCTGCTGCCGGTCGCCCACCACCTCGCCCGCGCCTCGGGACGACTGCGGGTGCTCGTGCTGACGACGGCGGTGGCCGGGTCGGCGTACTTCGGGGCGTACATGCTGCTGGTGTGGCCGAGCGCACCGTGATCCGCGCTAGTCGCGGACCAGGTAGCTGAACCCGGTGTCCGGTCCCACGCAGGACTGGAGGGTGAGGTCGCCCCAGTAGAGCCCGGCGGCGGGGGCGCCGCGTCCGGGAGTGACGTAGTTGGCGTACACCGTGTAGGTCCAGGTGCCGCGCGGTGTGCTGATCGTGACCCTGGTGCCGACGCGGAGCGTGGCGAACAGGTCGAAGCCGCAGTAGTCGTGACCGACGATCACGACGGTCCGCATCTCGTACCCGTCCTCGGTGCCGATCATGGGTCCCGCCCACTGCACGGCGTCCTTGCAGGCGTCGACCTCGTCCTGCCCGCCGCGGATCACGCCCGCGGACCAGGTGCCGATCCGGATGACGGTGCCCGTGGGCCGCCGGGTCGCGGACGGGGCGGCCGTCGGCGCCACGGCGGTGGCGGTCGGCGCACGGGACGAGACGAGCGGCACCCGACGGGTCAGGTCCGGCCCGCGCACCGGACCGCTCGCGCTCGCGGAGGGCCGGGCCGTACGCCGCACCGGCGGCGCGAGGGAGGCCGGTGCGGACGCCGAAGGAACCGGCTGCGCCACCGACACCGAAGCGGCCGAAGCCGTCGGAACCTCCGAAGCGGTAGGCATCCGGTCGGCGGCGTCCATGCCCCGCGTCCCCGTCCCCACCCCCGTCCCGGCCCCCGCCCCGCACCCGGCGAGCAGCACCACCGCCACGACCGCCCCGGCGGCCCGGCCGAACCTGGGCCTGGACCTGGCCGCCCCCCTCCCCGTCACCCGAAACGCCCGTTCACGTAGTCCGAGGTCCTCTCGTCCTGGGGCGAGTTGAACATCGCGTGCGTGTCCCCGTGCTCGACGATCACGCCGGGCGTGCCGTGCGAGGCGAGGAAGAAGGCGCAGTTGTCGGAGACGCGGGCGGCCTGCTGCATGTTGTGGGTGACGATGACGATCGTGACCTCGTCCTTGAGGTCGTGGATGGTCTCCTCGATACGGCGGGTCGACGTCGGGTCGAGCGCCGAGCACGGCTCGTCCATCAGCAGCACCCGCGGCCGTACCGCGAGCGAGCGGGCGATGCACAGCCGCTGCTGCTGACCGCCCGACAGCGCCCCGCCGGGCTGGCGGAGCCGGTCCCGGACCTCCTTCCACAGGCCTGCCTTGGTGAGGCACTCCTCGACGAGGTCGTCCTTGCCGTCGCGGCCGACCTTGATGGCGTTGAGCTTGAGGCCGGCGACGACGTTGTCGTAGATCGACATGGCCGGGAAGGGGTTGGGCTTCTGGAAGACCATGCCGATCTCACGGCGGGCGTGGGTGATGCGCCGGCCGCGGTCGTAGATGTCGACCTCGTCGAGCAGCACCCGGCCGGCCAGCGAGGCCGAGCCGATCAGCTCGTGCATCCGGTTGAGGATGCGCAGGAAGGTCGACTTGCCGCAGCCGGAGGGGCCGATGAGCGCGGAGACCTGGCGCGCGGGCATGGTGAGCGAGACCCGGTCGAGGACCTTGTGGTCGCCGAACCAGGCGGAGACGGAGTCGGCGCGCAGGGTGGCGGGGCCGTCCCCGAACCGGGGGGCGGCGCTGCTGACGGCTGGGGCGGTGGCGAGGCCGCCGCCCCGGCCGTCCTCGACGGGCGGCTGGAGGACGGTGTCGACGAGGTCGGGGTTCTCGGACATTCGGTTGGTCAACTTCCGTGCGGAGGCCGGTGGTTCAGAGCAGGTTCGGCAGCAGTGCCGTGAGGGACTGGGAGTCGGCGAGGCCGAGCGCGAGCAGCAGCGGGCCCGCGCAGATCCAGGTCTGCCAGCGGCCCCAGACGCGGAAGGAGGCCACCGCGAGCAGCGAGGCGAGCAGCAGTCCCTGGGTCCACAGGAAGACGCCGAGCCAGGCACCGGGGTCGGTGCCGAGGGCCTGTTCGGAGCCGGCGATCCAGCCGGCCCGCAGATCGCGGGGCGGGTTGGGCTGCACGGCCGTGACCAGCTTGGCGTCGACCCGGAGCACTCCGCTCGGGGTGTACGGGGCTCCGGTCGCGGTGATGAGGGTGAGCCGTCCCTGTCCCTCGGCGACCGGCGCGGGCAGTTCGTCGCCGGCCCGGCGGATGCCGGTGACCTCGTAGACCGCCTTGCCCTGGCCGGTGGTGATCTCGATGCGGCTGCCGACGGGGAGCAGGTGCAGGTCGTGGAAGGGGCTGCCGTATCCCCACTGGCGGCCCATGACGACGGCGGTCCCGGCCTGGCCGGGCAGCGGGGTGTCCCGGCGGTGTCCCGGCCCCGCCATCAGCACCTCGGAGGTGGTGCCCTCGGCGACGACCTCCTTGAAGCCGAGGGCGGGGATGCGCAGCAGGGCGACGGGCGCGCCCGTCTTCAGCAGGTTGCCCTCGTAGTCCCGCTGGCCCACGGGGGCGGTGCCCAGGGCGAGTTCCTTGCGGAGCTCGGCGTAGGCGGTCCGCTGGTCGCGGGCGTGCTGGAGGTGGCCGACGACGGTGAGGTTCGCGGCGAAGCCGAGGAGCACGGCGGCGAGAACGCACAGGGCCGCCCCGGCGAGTGCGAGCCCGGGGCGGGCGGGAGGCCGCGGGGTCTCCCGGCGCGGCTCGGTGGTCGGCGGGGGCGGTGGCGGAACGGGCGGGCCGTCGGCGGGCGCCGACGCACCGGCCGGCGGCGGGGCGAGCGTGGTCACGGGGTGCGCTCCTCGGAACGGAGGGTTCTCTACGGCTGCGTACGACTACGACGACCCAGGGCTTCCTACGGTGGACGGGCCGGGCCCGGGGACACGTAGGCGTGCGCCCCCAGGCCGACCCGTAGCCCCGTCGGCCCGTCGGTCAGCGGTGCTGCGGTGTGTCGCCCCCGAAGGTCAGCAGGCCCTTGCGGCGCATGTGGAGTACGAGCGCGCCGCCTGCGGAGAGGAACGCGAGGGAGGCCAGGCCGATCGCGCCGATCTGGGCGCCGGTGGAGGCCATGGAGCCGCCGGTGCCGGAGCCGGAGCCGCCGCTGCTGCCGCCGCCGGAGGAACCGCCGGTGTCCGAACCGCCGCTGCCGGTACCGCCCGTGCCCGTGCCGCCGGTGTCCGAGGCGGACGTGCTGGGCGAGGGGGACCCGCTGGAGTCGCCGGAGCCGGTCGTGAACGCGAAGTCCACGCTGTGCCCGTCGGTCTTGTCCTCGGCGAGGGTCAGCGTGTGGTCGCCGTCCGCGATGCCCTTCGGGACCGTGAACGCGTAGTTCTCCACGGTGCCGGAGGAGTTCGCCTTGGCGTCGTCGAACTTCGTGTCGCTGTCGGCGAGGGTGACCTTGACCGCGGCGCTCGCGGTGTAGCCGCGGGCGGTGATCTTCACCTTCTGGCCGGGTTCGAGGCTGGGGTCGGTGTCGAGGGTGTTGCCGTCCGCGTCGGTGACGGTGAGGTCGGGGTCCTCGGTGGGGCTGGGGCTGGAGGAGACCTCGTCGGTGCTGACGAAGGGGAACTCCGCGCGCGAGCCGGAGACCGTGAAGAACAGGCTGTGCGTGTCGTTGCTGAGGGCGTTGGGCACGGTGAACGAGTAGTCGGCGACGGTGCCGTCGGCGTTCGCGGTCACATCGGCGAAGGTCGCGCTGGAGCCGGACACGCTGACCTGTGCCGTGGCCCCTGCGGCGAAGCCCTTGGCCGTCACCTTCACAACCTGGCCCAGGTGCAGGGTGGGCTTGTCGGCGAGTGCGTTTCCGTCGGAGTCCTTGGCGGAGACGACGTAGTCGATGGTCGCGCTCCCGCTGGCCTCGGCGCCGGAGTAGGCGTCGGTGTCGGTGGGGGTGAACACGGCGCTGAAGGCCATGGGGCCGGCGACCGCGGGCGCCTTGACCGTGAGTTCGGCCGTGCCGTTCGTGACC
This sequence comes from Streptomyces sp. NPDC048277, assembly GCF_040652235.1. Classification (NCBI taxonomy): domain Bacteria; kingdom Bacillati; phylum Actinomycetota; class Actinomycetes; order Kitasatosporales; family Streptomycetaceae; genus Streptomyces; species Streptomyces sp. NPDC048277. The sequence continues at coordinate 529,024 of NZ_JBEZLQ010000001.1, read as the reverse complement.
TGTGCCGTGCCGAGCGAGGTGTCGCCGTTCTTGAACTCCACCGAACCGGCCGCCGCCGTGGGCGACACCGAGGCGGTGAGCTTGAGGTCGCCGCCCACGGCGACGTCGGAGGCCGCGCTCGCCGTGAGCGTCGTGGCCTGCTGTTCGAGCAGCGTCCAGGTGTCGCCGGTGACCCGGACCTTGGCGAGGAAACGGTCGGCGGTGGTGCTGGTGCCGCACGTCAGAAGCACGGTGTACGTGCCGTCGTAGGGAGCGGTGACCCCTGACGCCGTCAGTGCCGACTGGAGGCTGGGCTTGGCCGCTGTCGCCTGGAGGGCCACGGTGAACGGGTCCGCGCCGACACCGGTCTTCGTCGAAGACTGGGCGAGGGGCTGGGTCAGTGTCGGGGTGATCGGGTTCACCAGCCGGAGCACGAGTGTCTGCGCGGTGGTCGCGTTGCAGCCGGTGCTCGTGGTGACGGACGTGGTCATGGGGACGTCCGCGATGTTTCCCGTGGCCGGGCTGACCGTGAACTTGCCCAGATCGGTCGTCGCGCTGGCCCGTCCCGCGAAGGCGAGGACCCCGGCCAGGGCGGCGCACAGCAGAGCGAACGAGGTCAACAGCGCGACGGGCGACCTGAGTTCAGCGGGTCGCAGGTTCATTTCGTGGTCCCCCCAAGGGGTTTCGGTCGATAACGGAAACGCCGCTGGGCCGGGCACCCTTGAGGTGCCCGGCCGTTGAGCGGTTACGAGGTGGCGATCACTTCTCGCCGGTGAGGGTCGTGCTGCCGCAGGCGCTGCCGAGGGAGCCGAAGCCGTAGGAGGTGATGACGGCGGTGTTCGAGCAGACCTTCGAGCCGGTGCCCACGAAGGTGTCCGCGATCAGCGAGTTGGACAGCTTGGCGGTCGGGACGACGTTGTAGACGTTGCGCAGGTAGGGGAAGGACGCGTTCAGCGAGAGGTCGCTGTTGCGCGCGCCCTGGCCGTCCACGGAGCCGAGCACGGCGTCGCCGCGGCGGTCGTCGACGACGAGGGTCTCCTGGGCGGTGTACTGGGCCACGGAGTACGGGAAGATGTCACCGGCGCTGTCGATGACCGAGCCGTCGTTCTCCTGGATGGTGGAGTCCGAGGTGACGCAGGAACCGGGGGTCGTCACGCCGATGGAGCTGAGGAAGAAGGCGCGGGTGCCCGAGGCCGACTGCGGCAGGATCGGGGTGAGCGTGACACCGTTGAGCGAGGTCAGGGTGCACTCGTAGATCGCCTTGAGCTGGGCGGTCGTCAGGTTGTCGGGAAGGGCGCTGCCGTCCTGCTTCACCCAGGCCACCGCGTCCTTGGCGTACGGGATGAAGGTCAGGTCCGAGGTGGAGGTGTCGTTCGGACCACGCGAGGAGCGGGCGAAGTCCACACAGCCGGTGTTGCCGTCCAGGGCGGTGTTCAGCGCGGTGATGCCGGCGCCGGAGCCGTCGGGGCGGGTGATCGAGCAGCTGCCGGTGGCCTTGGTCGTGATCGGGGAGGAGCCGGTGGCGTTCCACGAGGCGATGACCTTGCCGCTGCTGTTCGTGATCGTTTCGCCCAGGGCGTTCATGACGTCCTGGGTCGTGTCCGAGCCGACACCGGCGAGCTGACGGTAGTCGGTGGCCGAGGTGGGGTCCGCGTAAGCGGGGGCGGCCAGGACACCGAGGCCCAGGGCAACCGCACCGATACCGGCACCGATACGCACGCGGGACTTGACGTTCACTTGATTTCCCCTCCGTGAAACGGATCGAGCAATGGACGTGCAAGAAAATCCGGATTCTTTTTTCACCACCGACCCGTCGGCCGGCCACGCAGAACAATTCCGCAGACTCGCACCGGCGACCACTAATTGCAGCCGGTCTTCAGGTTACGAGTCCGTTTCCTAGGTGAATCCAAGGGAGTTCACCAGGTGGTGCGCGGATTCCCCGGGGCCGGAATGCACCCCGGTAATCGGAATCCGTTGATTATGGGGTGGCGATCACTTCTCGCCCTTGAGATCGGTCCTGCCGCAGTCGGTGCCGATGGTGAGGAAGGAGTACTCGCTGATCAGCTCGGTGTTCGCGCAGACCGCCGAGGCGGGACCCACGAAGGTGGCCGCGAACACGGGATCCGACAGTTCGGCGGTCGGGACGACGTTGTAGACGTCGTACAGGAAGGGGAAGTACCAGTTCGTGGTGAACTCGCCGTCCGACGGCGCGAAGCCGTTGACCTTGCCGAGCACGGAGTCGCCGCGGCGGTCGTCGACGACGAGGGTCTCCTGGGCGACGTACTGGGCCGTGGAGTACGGCATGATGTCGCCCGCGCCGACCAGGGCCGTGCCGTCGTTCTCCTGGAGGTAGGGGCCCGTCGTGACACAGGGACCCGGTGTCGCCACGGCGATGAAGGCGAGGAACCTGGCCTCCTCGGCGGCGCCCAGCGGCAGGTGCGGGGTGAGCGGAACACCGTTCAGCGAGGTCAGAGTGCAGGCGTAGATGTCATGGAGCTGCGCGGTCGTCAGGTCGTCGGGCAGCGGACTGTCCCAGCGTTTCGCCCAGGACAACGCGTCCTTGGCGTACGGGATGAACGTGAGGTCCGTGGTGGAGAAGTCGACCGGACCGCGCGTGGAGCGGGCGAAGTCCACACAGCCGGTGTTGCCGTCCAGGGCGGTGTTCAACGCGGTGATGCCGGCGTTGGAGCCGTCGGGGCGGGTGAACGTGCAGCTGCCGGTCGGCTTGGTCGTGATCCAGCTGGGGCCGGTGGCGTTCCACGAGGCGATGACCTCGCCGGTGCTGTTCCTGATCTCGTTGCCCAGGGCGTTCATGACGTCCTGGGTCGTGTCGGCGCCGACACCGGCGCCCCCGCGCAGGCGGGACCTGACGTTCATTCGGTTCCTCCTCCGTGGGCCACCTTGCGCACCGACAGCCGCAGCATGACCGGCCCCGCGAGGGCGGCCACTCCGCCGGCTATGAGAACTCCGAGCAGCACCCAGCGGATCAGCCCGAGCACCTCCGACGGGGTGTAGCCGCCGGACTGGGCCACGTTCTGCTTGGCCGGGTCGGTCTCGGTCGGGACGGTGGAGGGCCGGGGGGTGTCCGACGCACCGGTGCCACCGGCGGCCGCACCCGAGGCTCCGGCGGAGTCGCCGCCGGTGCCGCCGCTCGCTCCGCCGCCCGACGCGCCGCCGCTGCCGGTGCCGCTCAGGTCGTCGCCGCCGCCGGACGTACCGCCGGACGACTGGTCGGCGTCCGGTGCGCCCTTCTCCAGCTTGTCGGCCGCCTGCTCCGCCTGCTTCCGCAGAGCCGTGGGCAGCGGCGCGTAGCCGTACGGCAGTTGCCCCTTCGCCGTGCCCTGGGTCTGCCCGGCGCCCGCCGCGTAGCGCATCACCCTGGCGAAGTCCTGCCGGGCGTCCTTGGCCTGGTCCAGTGAGGACGCCGCGTAGACCACGGCGGTCAGCGGATAGGCGCCGTCCTTCATCTTCCCGGGGTCGGGCGCCTTGACGCCGGCCACGTCCGAGTCGGGCATCTCGGAGACCGCCTTGAGCAGGGACGCGTTGGTCGGCTGGACGTAGTCCCCGTCGGCGTTCGGCAGGGCGGCGGCGCCCAGCAGGTAACGCATCGCGGAGGCGTTGTCGACGATGCCGAACTGGCGCTGCTTCGTCAGGATCGGACGGCCCAGCGACTTCACCTTCGGGACACCGTCCACGACGTCGCACCCGTACGCGTTGCCGATGTCACCACGGCGTATCTTCAGCGCTCCGTCGTGCATGTCGTTGACGTAGGGAACGACGTCCTGCCCGGTGTAGGACACCGTGAGGGTGGTGCCCCCGCCGCAGTCGGTGGTCACCGGCGTCAGATCCGCCTTGGGGAAGAAGTCCAGGGAATCCGATATCACCCCGTCCTTGTACGCCGGGTTGACCTTCATTCCCCACGGGTCCGCTTTTCCTTCGATGAATTCCTTTGCGTCGTTGTTCGCCAGGATGTACTTCCACACCAGGCGAGCCGAATCGGAGTTGGCCAGGGCGAGGGCCAGCCCCAGTGGGGCGTTACCTGCTGCCTGATCCTTGAGTTCGGGATTCAGCTTGAGGAATTCGGGGTCCTTGACGAGGGAAAGCGGATTGCCCGACAGGTAGGTGGGAACGCCGTCCAGCGGCTGGACCAGACTGTAGGGGTAGGACTGGGTGAGCACCTTGGCCAGCAGCCGCTGGTTGAGCTTGAGTTCCGTCACCGGCAGGCTGCTGTTGTCCGCGGTGTCGTACATCCAGACGAAGCCGATCGTCAGGCCCGTGATCGCGACCGGGGCATGGACCACTTGAGCCGCCCCGTCGACCGGCTCGACGGGGTCCACCGTCATGGCGAGCCCCGCCACCGAGTCGCCCGAGGTCACGGCGGACCGGGCCTGGTCCTCGCCGGACTGGGTGAAGCTGAACCGATAGCTGCCGGTCTCGCACAGCGCGCTCTGCCACGACGTGATCGCGTCGGTGGCCAGTTCGGACCCCATGATTCCGCGCTCGGGCTTGTCCGGGTCGCAGTTGTCCGTGACGGACTGGAAGCCGAGTTTGAAGACGATGCGCTGGTCCCAGTTCGTCTGGCTGATCGAGGAGGAGACCTGGTTGCCCCCGACGTGCGTGGTCCCGTCGGGGTCGTGGATGCCGCGGGGAACCACCACCAGCCAGCACGGCTGGATCTCGCCGGACGACGTCTTGCGGGCACCGCAGCCCATGGCGGGCTGCTCGATGGACGACTTCAGTTCGAAGCTGACGTCGCCGCCGCCCGAAGCGTCGTTCGGCAGGTAGGGAAGGGCGTTCGTGTCCCCGCCCGTGAAGTACGTGGTGTCAGTGCCGCTCGTGGTGGCGTCCCCCTGTCCCGCCACCGGCCGGAACGGCACGAAGTGCTGGCCGTTCTTGTCGACCGGGGTCCCGGACTCGGTCTCCAGGGGGTCGCCCACGGAACCGTTTCCGGCCAGGAACACGGACCGGCTGCTGCCCGACTGCGCGGCCGACGACGCGCCGAACTCGCACTGCGTACGCTCCGGCCCGGACGCCGCGTCCCCCCAGCACTGCATGATGGCCAGGAAGTTCGAGTCGGTGCGCGCGCCGGCGGGCGTACCGCCCGTCCATGTCACCCGCACGGCCTGCCCGGACAGGTTCTTCGTCTGGTGCACGGTGACCTTGAGGGCGGAGAAGTCGTCGCCGTCCGCCGCCTTCGCCCCGCTCTCGGTCACCGCCGAACTCTCGGCGGTGGCCGCCTGCGCCTGATCCGCCCCCCTGGGCAGCGGCAGCACCGCCAGCACCACCGCGGACAGCAGGCACCCCACCCCCGCGGTCACCCGGCGCCGGCCGGGGGACATCCGTAGCGTCAACCGTCTCATCACAGCTCTCCCTTACGGCGCGAACGTGCCGCGAGCAGCCGCGCGGTGAGCGGTGGCCCGACGACCACCGCGACGAGCAGTACGGCGGACAGGGCCATCAGGGCGCCGCGCATCCCTAGGGCGTTGTCGGTGGCGAGGCTCACGGGGTTGGCGACGACGTTCGTGTCGCCGGTGCTCGCGCCGTCGCCGCTGACCACCTCGCCGGTGTCGGGATCGACGGTGCCTCCCGAGGTGCCGGAGGAGGTGCCGGCGGTGGTGGCGGAGGTCCCGCCGCCGTTGGTGCCGGTACCGGTACCGCTGCCGCCCGTGGCGGAGGAGCCGCCGGAGGACGAGCCCCCGGTCGACGAGCCGGAGCCGCCCGAGGTGCTGCCGCCCGACGCGCTCTGCTTCACCGGCGTGTCCGTGCCGGCGGCACCGGCCGTGCCGGTGGTGCACTGCGTCGGCCCCTTCTTGTCACAGGACTTGGGGTACGGCGCGTTCTTGATCAGGGTGTTGGTCCCGCCGGAGAAGGTGGGGTTGCGGCAGGTGTTGATGTTGATGGTGCTCGTGGGCGCGCCCGGGACCTTGAGGAGCTGGTCGAAGCCCGCCTGGACCAGGTTCTTCGGCAGCGGCGAGTAGCCCAGGTCGTCCGCCTGCTGCTGGCCGTCGCAGAGGAAGTAACGGCCGAACGTGCCCAGCGAGTTGCCCTTGGCCGCGGTGAAGCCGGCCTCCACCTTCGTCGGCAGGATCATGTAGCTGTAGCTGGACAGCGGGTAGGTGCGGGCGTCGGCGTTGTCGTAGACGCCGTCGAGGATCTGGGTGAGGTAGTCGACGGACGACTTGTTCTCGTTGATCTCGGCCTTGGTCAGGGCCACCGCGACGCTCGCCGCGGTCGGCTCGACGTAGTAGCCGTCCTTGTTGAGGATCTTGGCCACCGGGAAGCCGGTGTTCTTGGCGTAGGAGTACTCGACGTAGGTGATGGCGCCTTCGCCGGAGGGCTGGCGGACATGGCCGGAGACGCCGAGCGAGCCGGACTTGGCGACCATCGTGGAGCCGCTGAGCAGCGGGTAGTTGGAGGTCATGCCGCAGTTGCCGCTGCCGCGGCCGGTGCGCGAGCAGTAGTCGGCCCACAGGGAGCCGTACTGCTTCGACATCCACATGGTGAACTGGGCGCTGGTGCCGGAGCCGTCGGAGCGGACGACCGGGACGATCGCACGGGCCGGCATGGTCAGGCCCGGGTTGTCGGCGGCGATCGCGGGGTCGTTCCAGCGGGTGATCCTCCCGGTGAAGATCTTGGTGACGACCTCGCCGGACAGCCGGAGGTTGGTCACCATCTTGCCGTTGATCTTGAGGTTGTACATGAACGACGTACCGCCGGCCACGATCGGCATATAGGCGTAGCCGCGGCTCGGCGGGGTGTCCGTGACGCCCTGTTCCTTGAGGCCGTAGGGGATCTCGGAGACCGCGAAGTCGACGGTGCCGTTCTTGAACTGCTCACGGCCCTGGGAGGAGCCGTTGGCCGTGAAGTTGACCGTCATGCCGTAGTTGGCCTTGACGTTGCGGACCCACTGCTGGACGGCGTTGGAGCTCCAGGTCGAACCGGAGCCGGTGATCTTGGCGTAGGAGGCCGCTGCGGCGGAGGGCGTCTGGACGGCGAGAAAGGCGCACAGCAATGACAGCACGGTGGCCGCCAGACGGAAGCGAGTGGCGGGTTTCACGACGAACTCCCGGTTTCGGTGGGGATGTTGACGGGGTCGGCGGCCGGGCGTTCGGCGAATCGACGCGCGTCGCGTCGCGACGCGAGGACGCGCCGATGCTCCTGACGGCGCGTCAAATGACCGGGCCCGCGGCCGCCGGCGATGCGGGCGGCGACGAACAGCAGCAGCACCAGCGCCATGAGCAGGGCGGCCGTACCGAAGCCGCGCGAGATCATGTTCGGCTCGGGCGACTTGACGAACTCGAAGGTGACCAGCGGCAGCGAGACCATCGGGTCGTGGAAGGGGTTGAGGTTGAGCTCGTTGGTGAAGCCCGCGGTCAGCAGGACCGGGGAGGTCTCGCCGATGCCGCGCGCGGTGCCGAGGATCACGGCGGTCGTCAGCCCCGAACGGCAGGTCGGCAGGACCACGTGCCAGACCGTGCGCCAGCGGCTCGTGCCCATCGCGTAGCTGGCCTCGCGCAGGGTGCCGGGGACCAGCCGGATGACGACGTCGGCGGCCCTGATGATGATCGGCAGCATCATCACCGAGAGGGCGAGACCGGCGGCGAGCCCGGACTGGTCCAGGCCCAGCCCCAGGATCACGGTCGCGTAGACGAACAGACCGGCGACGACCGACGGCAACGCCGTCATCGCCTCGACGATGGTCCGCACGAACCGGGCGTAGGCGCCGGGCACTTCGTTGAGGAACACCGCGCAGACCAGCCCGGCCGGGACGGTGATCAGCAGCGCGATCGTGATCATGATCAGGGTGCCGGCCGCCGCGTGCAGGGCGCCGCCGACGCTGAGCGGCTCCAGCGGGCCGGCCAGTTCCATGCTCTGGGTGAAGAAGTTCAGGTGCACCAGCGCCTTGCGGCCCTGGATGAGCGCGTAGAACACGACGAACGCGAGGATCACCACGAGCAGCAGGCCCATCGACCGCACGATCGCCGCCGCGATCCGGTCGACGATCGCCGGCCCGTCCTCGTCGAGGGAGACCAGCAGCGCGTAGATCAGCAGGAAGAGGCCGTACGCGATGACGACGAAGCCGACGGCGCCGTTGAACGGCAGCAGCCAGTGGAACAGCAGCCAGGTCAGCGACAGCGCGGAGCCGGCGGCACCGACCATGGCGTACACGTCGGTGGCGTGCAGCTGCGTCAGGGCGCGGCGGCGCTCACCGGCCGGGTCGGCGCCGCGGGCCGGGCCCGGCAGCGTGGTGCCCGGGCGTCCGGTCGCCTGACGCGCGCCGGGCGCTTCAGGGGCAACGGTCATGGTCGCTCATTCCTGTGTGGCGTACGGGACTGCGGGCGCCGTGGGGGGGGTTGGCGATACCGGGGAAGAGGGGCGCCGGCCCATCAGGCGTCGCTCGCCGCGCCCGAGCGGGAGCGGGCGACGATGGAGGAGGCCGCGAAGTTGACGATCAGCGTCATGACGAACAGCGAGAAACCGGCCGCCATCAGCGCGGACATGCTGAACTCGCTCGCCTCGCCGTACCGCAGGGCGATCAGCGAGGAGACCGAGCTGGTGCCGGACTGCAGGACGTGCCACTGGACCTGGAAGGTCACCGAGATGATCATGAAGATGGCGATCGTCTCGCCCAGGGCGCGGCCGAGTCCGAGCATCGTGCCGCCGATCATCCCGCCGCGCCCGAAGGGCAGCACCACGCTGCGGATCATGCCCCAGCGGGTGGCGCCGAGCGCGTAGGCGCCCTCGCGCTCACCCGCGGGGGCCTGCGAGAAGACCTCGCGCATGATCGAGCAGATGATGGGCGCGATCATCATGCCGACGACGAGCCCCGCGATGAACGTCGAGGACGTGTAGATGCTCTCGGGCGCGAGCGGGTCGTTCGGGTCGGCGCCCTGCACGTCGAAGACGGGGATCCAGCCGAAGTACGTGGCGATGAAGCGGGCGATGGGCAGGACCTTGTCCTGGAGGAAGAACACGCCCCACAGGCCGTAGACCACGGAGGGCACCGCGGCCATCAGGTCGACGACGCTGATCAGCGTCCGGCGCAGCCGCGGCGAGGCGTACTCGGAGATGTACAGCGCGGCGCCGGTGGCGAGCGGCACCGCCACCAGCACCGCGACGACCGCGATCAGGACGGTCCCGACGAGGACGGCCGCGATGCCGAACTTCCCGCTGCCCGGCTCCCATTCGGCGGTGGTCAGGAACGACCAGCCGGCCCGGTCCAGCGCCAGCCACGCCCGGTAGAGGAGGAAACCGCCGACGAGCAGCATCACGGCCAGCACGAGGCCGCCGCCGGAGCGCAGCACCGTGCGGAACACCCGGTCGGGCAGGCCGGGATCGGCGTACAGGCGTCTTCGGACGTCGATGCCGCCGGGATCGCCGGCGTCGGTGGCGCCGACGCCCGCGATCACGGGCTGCGGCTGTCTGGTTCTTCTCAGCGAGGGCACGATCCAGACACTCCGTGCCATCGGTTGACATGCCCATCCCGAAAGGTGAACAAGGGGTTCCCGGGGGGCAACTTCGGTTACCCCGGGCCGCTCAGGTCTCACCCCATAACTCGGGCCCTGCGTAAGCGAGTTCGCCGAGCATCCCGCGGAACCGGTCGTAGGAGGCACGGCAGGTGGCATGCCTCTCGTACGTCCGTGCCGAGCCGGCCAGATGGCGTCCGGAGTCGTCCCAGACCAGCCACACCCAGCCACCGCCGTCGGAACTGTGCTGCACCCCGCCCCCGGTACGGGCGTGCAGCGTGCACATGCGATGGAAGGCCGCGCGGCATCGGGCGTGCGTGTCGTGCGAGGTGAGCGACACCGCCACCGACCGCCCGTTGGGCGCCACTAAACGCCAGCCGAACCTTCCCTGACCGTCGATGTCCACCTGACATCTCATGCCCGTCGCCCCAGCGGCAGGTCTTGCCGCCCTCTCGGACCGCTCCATGTCCCCACCCCCGCCGCCCAAATCGAAAGTAAAATCCGCAGGTACGGCGCTCTGGGGCGGCAGGAGCAATCTACTGAGACGCGGGTGACGGCGCCCGGACAAAACTGACTGCCGAGGGCACGCTTCATGTAGAGGTATCCCCTAGGTAACCCGTAGGCAAGACACAGGGAAAGCGCTCCCACACGGACCAGGACAACGTTGCCAATTGGGGCACGGCCCCCGGTGGGAGGCGAACCCGTCGTCATCGCCCCGCCGGTCGCTCCAGTCCCGCCAGCCAGGGATGTCCGGGATGCACGCGCGCCAGCCACCCGCCGAGAGCCTCGCGCCGGGTCCGGCTCAGCAGCGGCAGGACCCCGTCGAAGTCGGCGTGGTCCTTGGGCCGCGCCTCCTTCGCCTTGAACAGCAGCACCAGCTCCGGCACCAGGTAGGGGATGCCGTCCGCCGTCCGTTCGATGATCGCGTCGTACGGCAGCCGCAGGCTCCCGTCCCGTCGGCAGATCCAGGTCCCGCCCTCGTGCGGCTCGCGGAAGACGTCGAAGAGGAACCGCCCGCTCGCCGGATCCCGCAGCCAGGTCTGGTGGGTGGCCGCGAGCTCCCCGGCTCCCGCCCCCGCCCAGATCCGTCCCGACCCCACCGCGTCGAACACGTACTCCGGGAAGCGTTCCCTCACCTCCGCGAACCCCGCCGCGGGCACCGCGATCTCCAGATCGCCGTGGGGCCGCGACTGCCCTCCGCGGAACAGGTCCAGCGCCCACCCCGCCACCACGCACCAGGGCACGCCGACCCCCTCCAGGCGCTCCGCGACCTGTTCCGGCCGCCAGGCGTCCGTCCAGCGGGCGGCCAGTTCGCCGGCATCGAGCACGACGCCGCCGGGCAGCGGGGACTCGGTCATCGGGACAACGTACTGCCGGGAACCACGAGCGGGCCTCGTTCTCCTGGACTCGCCGGTCACGTCTGCCGGTGCGCGGGCACAATCTGGCGCAGCAGGCGCCACATGCCGGTCGACGGATTCCTCTTGTGCTCCTCGCCCGGCTTCGCCAACGCCTGTGCTCTGTTCACCGCCCCTGGCCACGTCTCCCGGTAAGGGGTGAAGTCGAGCCCGCCCGTTGCCTTCCGGTAGGCCGGTTGGTGCGGCAGGAGAAGCCGTTTCGCCTGCTGAAATCCGTCTACCGGGGCCCTGCGGTCGCCGAAGTGGAGCAGCAGCCACAACTCGAAGCACGGGTTGGACAGGGCGATCTCGATGTCCTCGTCACGCGCCAGCCGCAGCGCCTCGTCGAGGTGCGCGAAATCGTCCACGTCGAGGACGCACCAGGCGCGGGCGTAGTGATCACCTGCCCGGTCGCGTTCACCGGCAGCATGCCGGACCACGGACACCGGATCCTGTGGGCAGACCTTGACCGTCACATCGACCGCGCGGTTGTCGACCGCTCTCAACAGGCCTTTCATGTACTCCGGTTCACTGTTCCGGGCCCCGCACACCACAAGAACGGACGGTAACGCCTCCCTGTACGGCCCTCTGCGGCGCAGTGTGGACTCACGCCTCGGAGCTCTCCGGCCGTCCCTCTTCGGATCCCTCGCCACCCGTTTCCCCCCGCCCGGCGATCGCCAGCGTGAACGTGTCGTCGATCATGGGCACCGCGCCGTAACTCCCGCTCAGATAGCGTCGCTCCCTGTTCTCCTCCTGGCGCGGATGGAAGTCGGACAGCGGATAGAGCGAACTCTCCCCGAACTCGTTCTTCGTCACGAACCAGATGTGGTCCCGCTTCAGGATGTCCTGGCCGGCTCTGCGCCCCAGCAGGCTCACGTCGTGGCTGGTGAACAGCAGTTGGGCACCCTTCGGGTTGCGTGCGGGGTCCTGGAAGAGGCCGACGAGAAACGCGCTGAGCCTCGGGTGCAGGCTGCTGCCCAGTTCGTCCACCACCAGGGTGCCGCCGCGACGGGCCACCCCTTCCAGCGTGAACGCGTAATCCACCAGTGCCTGGGTACCGGCGGACTCCGCACTCAGCGGAACTTCGAAGACGCCGTTCCTGCCGGTGTGCTTGAACAGCAGCTCATGGCGCGTGCGGGAACGGGTTCTCAGCGTGTCGGCAAGCGTCTCCTTGTCGGTGACCGCGACTGCGGCCCTGGCCCCGGAAACCTCCTCCTCGGCGCTCACAACCCGGTAGTCCTCGATGCCCAGGTCCGCCACGCGCAGCAGCTCGCGCAGATGAGGTGGTTCACCCCGGGCGTTCAGCCGGTGTGCGAGTTCTCTCAGCCACAGGGAGCGGGGGCGGAAGCCCGGCACCGTGGCCCCGCCGAACGCCAGGTCGAAGCGGAACCAGCCGTAGACCGGACTGACCACATCGATGACCGCTCTGGAACGCCCCGCCATGGAGAGGAACAACGCGTTGGGGGCCGTAACGTCCGCGACCGTGCGCAGTTCCTTTTGCTTGTCCTGTGAACTACCGACGCGGAAGCCGTCCCCCTCCCGCTCGAAGACCACCCGCTTGCGCCCCTCCGGGTACGCGTACAGCCACTCGCCGACGACGCACTCGTCGTCCACCTCGAAGCCGTAGACGTACCGCACACCGCTCAGCAGAAGATCGGCGACGTACCAGGACGAGTCCGTGTCCACGACATCCGCCAGGAAAGGCTGCCTGCTCACGCCCTCGCCGTCTTCGGCCAGGAGGTGCGAACGGTTCACCATCTCCGCCGTGTAGCGCAGCGCGTCCACCACGTTCGACTTGCCTGCCGCGTTCGAGCCGAAGATGCCCGCGACCGGTACCGCCTCCCACCCCGCGCCCGGTGGACGCTCGTCCGCGTACACCGGTTGAAGCTGCCACTCCAGTTCGTCGCGGATCGACCGGTGGTTGGCCACCCTGAAGTTCAAGAGCATGAGCACCTCCTCCCAGACGCTATTTTCACCGGGTTTTGTGCAAGTGAATCGCCGGTAAGGGGAGCTGGCAAGCAAAACTTGGCAATCAGGCAGTAGAACAAGCCTCACGAGCGAACATCGCCGTCGTCACTGCGGTAGGGGTGTGATGGCGCCTCGTGTCCTTGACGGCATCACCGGAGAGCAAGTGCGTCGGCCGCTTCGCTGTCACGCACCCGAGCGTGACCTCATCAGGGGTCAGGGCGCGAAGAGCGTGCTGGCCAGGGCCACGCTCACGACGGTGCCGCCGATGATGCTCAGCAGGGCGTTGCGGCGCCACAGATGCAGGCCGACGGTGACCGCCAGGGCGGCCAGCGGCGCGGTGACACGGGGCTCGGTCAGCGGCAGGTCGCGCAGGCAGTAGACGAAGAGGATCACCATGACGCCGGCGGGCATGCGGGCGCCGAGATAGCGCACGGTCCTGCTGGCCCGCAGCGAGGCCAGGACGGTGAAGGGCAGGGCGCGCAGCGCCCAGGTGACCGCGGCCGAGACGGCGACGGCCAGGAGCAGGTAGCGGGTGTCAGGCACGGGACTCCTCCTTGCGGCTCCGGACCAGCAGCGCGGCGGTGAACAGGGTGAACGCGACGAGCAGCATCTGGCCGGGCAGGACGAGCCTGGCCACCAGGGCGCTGAGCAGCGCGAGGACCGGGGTGGGCAGGTCGTCGCGCCGCTCCCGGACGGCGTCCAGGGCCAGGACGGCGAACAGCGCGGTCATCGCGAAGTCCAGGCCGGTGACGCTGTCGGGCACCACCGACCCGAGCAGGGCCCCGGCGGTGGCGCCGGCGACCCAGTACAGCTGCATGAACAGCTGCAGCCACACGATCCGGGCGCCGGTCCAGGACCGGGCCTGGTCACCGGTGGTCAGGGCGTACGCCTCGTCGGTCAGCGCGAAGGTGCTGTAGGTCCTGGCGAGTCGCCCCCGTACCCGGTGCAGGGGGAAGGACAGCGCGTAGAACACATGCCGGACGTTGACCAGGAAGGCCGTCAGCGCGACCGTCGCCAGCGGGGTGACCGCGACGGCCAGGTTCACGAGCAGGAACTCGAACGAGCCGGCGTAGATGACGGCGGTGAACAGGGTCGCGCACCACCAGGGCAGACCGGCGTGGCTGATGACCACCCCGAAGGCGAGCCCGAGCGGAAGCAGGCCGAGCCCTACGGAGGCGGAGTCCTTGAGCGCCGCGAGGGCCTCCGGCCGGGGCGAGGTCGAAGGCGAGGGGGCGGGGGCGGGGGCGGGACGCGGGGGATCGCCCGCGGCGACCGAAACCGTACGCATGCTGAAATTTTAGGAGGATTGTCGCCACATATGGTTTCCAATAATTCCCGTAGCCTGACCATATGAGCAATGAAGTGCACCTGGATGCGATCGACAGGGAAATCTTGTTTCATCTGCGCCAGGACGGCCGCCTGACCAACGTCGAGCTGGCCAAGCGGGTCGGGCTGACCCCGCCGCCGTGTCTGCGCCGGCTGAAGCGGCTGGAGGACTCCGGTGTCATCACGGGCTACCACGCCGTCATCAACCCGGAGGCCGTCGGCCGGGGCCTGGAAGTCATGATCGACATCGAGGTCTACGCCACCGACCTGAAGACCATCGAGACCCTGGAGGAGACGCTGGCCTCCTACGACGAGGTCATCGAGTTCCGCCGGATGTTCGGCCGCCCCGACTACTTCCTGCGCGTCGCCGTCGCCGACCACGCGGCGTACAACGCCTTCCTCACCGGCAAGCTCACCGGCCTCCCCGGCATCCTGCGCGTCGAGTCCCACCTGACGATGAAGAAGATCAAGCCGGACGACTGAACGACCGACGCGAAGGGCGAGCCCGCGTGGGCGCGACCAGCCACGACCCACCCGCACCCGGCGACGACCCGCACCCCCAACGGCGCTCCCACCCCCGCTACCCCACCGCCAGCAGAATCGCCAGCAGCACCGCCCCCGCCACCGCCGGCGCAGCCACCTCGTACGCCCATCGCACGGTCACCTCGCCCTGCGCGGCCTCCGCCCCGCCCCTGTTCTCCAGCATCTCCCGCAGGTCGTCCATGACCTTGTCGGTCTCCGCGCGCACCGGCCCGGTCGCGTCGTCGATGTCCCGCGGCCCCCCGAATCCGCCCCCGAACCCACCGCCGATCCCGCCGAACCCACCGCCGATCCCGCCGATCCCGCCACCGAACCCGCCGAGCCCGCGCCCGGCCGACCCGGCCGACCCGGCCGACCCGCGCCGCGCGTCCGCCTCCGCCTTCGCCTTCCTGCGCGCCGCCTTCTTGCGGCCCCGCAGGGACACGGGGATGGCCCACAGCTGGTACTTCGCGCCGGACTTGGTGATCACCTCGTTGGAGTAGCCGGAGCGCAGGGAGGCGACCTCCCCCCACGGCACCGTGATCACCCGGAACGGATTGCGCACCCGCAGCCGGTCCTCGCCCGCGAACACCGCCGGGCGCAGGGTGAAGCCGACGATCAGCGGCACGACGAGGATCAGCGCGGCGAGAGCGAGCCAGGGCGTGTGGCCGTGCCCCTTGATCAGCGCGTCGATGCCCAGCCAGCCGACGATGGCGAGCAGCAGGACGCCGCCGATCAGCGCCTGGGGCGAGCGGTAGATGCGGTCCTTGACGAGGGGCGAGGTCATAGGGCCGATTCTGCCTCAGCCGTGCGCCCGGGCGCCGTGGGGTGTGCGCCCGGTGCGCGGGTGCGGCTCCGAGGAAGAACCGTTCCCTCGGGGTGTACAGCCGCTACGCGCGTAGATATGCTCGGCTGGTGACCATGCCCACCACCGCACCCCACGCACTTGCTGACGTCACCGCGTCCGACAGCACGCTGCGCCGCTTCCTCCACGGGCTGCCCGGCGTCGACGCGGTCGGCCTGGAGGCGCGTGCCGCCTCGCTCGGCACCCGTTCCATCAAGACCACCGCGAAGGCGTACGCCATCGACCTCGCCATCTCGATGGTCGACCTGACGACGCTGGAAGGCGCGGACACCCCGGGCAAGGTCCGGGCGCTCGGCGCCAAGGCGGTCCACCCGGACCCGACGGACCGTACGACCCCCGCCACGGCCGCCGTCTGCGTCTACCCCGACATGGTGGCCGTCGCCAAGGAGGCCGTCGCCGGCTCGTCCGTCAAGGTCGCCTCCGTCGCCACCGCCTTCCCGGCCGGCCGCGCCGCGCTGGACGTGAAGCTGGCCGACGTGCGCGACGCCGTCGGCGCGGGCGCCGACGAGATCGACATGGTCATCGACCGCGGCGCGTTCCTCGCGGGCAAGTACCTGAAGGTGTACGACGAGATCACCGCCGTACGCGAAGCCTGCGGGACCGCGGCCCGGCTCAAGGTCATCTTCGAGACCGGCGAGCTGTCGACGTACGACAACATCCGCCGCGCCTCCTGGCTCGGCATGCTCGCGGGCGCCGACTTCATCAAGACGTCCACCGGCAAGGTCGCCGTCAACGCCACCCCCGCGAACACCCTCCTGATGCTGGAGGCGGTGCGCGACTTCCGCGCCCAGACCGGCGTCCAGGTCGGCGTGAAGCCCGCCGGCGGCATCCGGACCAGCAAGGACGCGATCAAGTTCCTGGTCCTCGTGAACGAGACCGCGGGTGCGGACTGGCTGGACAACCACTGGTTCCGCTTCGGCGCCTCCTCGCTCCTGAACGACCTGCTGATGCAGCGTCAGAAGCTGGCCACCGGCCGCTACTCCGGCCCCGACTACGTGACGGTGGACTGATCACCATGGCCAAGGAAAAGATGACCACCGCATTCGAGTACGCACCGGCGCCCGAGTCCCGCTCCGTCGTCGACATCGCGCCCTCCTACGGCCTCTTCATCGACGGCGAGTTCACGGACGCGGCCGACGGCAAGGTCTTCAAGACGGTCAGCCCCTCCACCGAAGAGGTTCTCTCCGAGGTGGCCCGGGCCGGTGCCGAGGACGTCGAGCGTGCCGTGAAGGCCGCCCGCAAGGCCTTCGAGAAGTGGTCGGCGCTGCCGGGCGCCGAGCGGGCCAAGTACCTGTTCCGTATCGCCCGGATCATCCAGGAGCGCAGCCGCGAGCTGGCCGTCCTCGAAACCCTCGACAACGGCAAGCCGATCAGGGAGACCCGCGACGCGGACCTCCCCCTGGTCGCCGCGCACTTCTTCTACTACGCGGGCTGGGCCGACAAGCTCGACCACGCCGGCTACGGCGCGGACCCGCGCCCCCTCGGGGTCGCCGGCCAGGTCATCCCCTGGAACTTCCCCCTCCTGATGCTGGCCTGGAAGATCGCCCCGGCGCTGGCGACGGGCAACACCGTCGTACTCAAGCCGGCGGAGACCACCCCGCTGTCGGCGTTGTTCTTCGCGGACATCTGCCGCCAGGCGGGTCTCCCGAAGGGCGTCGTCAACATCCTTCCCGGCTACGGCGACGCGGGCGCCGCGCTGGTCGCCCACCCCGACGTGAACAAGGTCGCCTTCACCGGCTCCACCGCCGTCGGCAAGGAGATCGCGCGGACCGTCGCGGGCACCCGCAAGAAGCTCACCCTCGAACTGGGCGGCAAGGGCGCCAACATCGTCTTCGACGACGCCCCCATCGACCAGGCGGTGGAGGGGATCGTCACCGGGATCTTCTTCAACCAGGGCCAGGTCTGCTGCGCGGGCTCCCGCCTCCTCGTCCAGGAGTCGATCCACGACGAGCTGCTGGAGTCGTTGAAGCGCCGTCTGTCGACGCTCCGCCTCGGCGACCCGCTGGACAAGAACACGGACCTCGGCGCGATCAACTCCGCCGAGCAGCTGGCCCGGATCACCGCGCTCGCCGACCAGGGCGCGGCGGAGGGCGCCGAGCGCTGGTCCCCGGCCTGCGAACTCCCGTCCGCCGGCTACTGGTTCGCCCCGACGCTCTTCACGAACGTCACCCAGGCGCACACGATCGCGCGGGACGAGATCTTCGGTCCGGTCCTGTCCGTCCTGACCTTCCGTACGCCCGACGAGGCCGTCGCCAAGGCCAACAACACCCAGTACGGCCTCTCGGCGGGCATCTGGACCGAGAAGGGATCGAGGATCCTCGCCGTGGCCAACAAGCTGCGCGCGGGTGTCGTCTGGTCCAACACGTTCAACAAGTTCGACCCGACGTCGCCGTTCGGCGGTTACAAGGAGTCGGGCTTCGGCCGCGAGGGCGGTCGCCACGGCCTGGAGGCGTACCTCGATGTCTGACCGACTCAGTGTGTTGAAGACCTACAAGCTGTACGTCGGCGGGAAGTTCCCGCGTTCCGAGAGCGGCCGGGTGTACGAGGTGACGGACTCGAAGGGCAACTGGCTGGCCAACGCACCGCAGTCCAGCCGCAAGGACGCCCGGGACGCGGTCGTCGCCGCGCGCAAGGCGTTCGGCGGCTGGTCCGGCGCCACGGCCTACAACCGGGGCCAGGTCCTCTACCGCGTCGCGGAGATGCTGGAGGGCCGCCGGGACCAGTTCGTGCGCGAGGTCGCCGACGCGGAGGGCCTCGGCAAGTCCAAGGCGGCCGCTGTCGTCGACGCGACGATCGACCGCTGGGTCTGGTACGCGGGCTGGACCGACAAGATCGCCCAGGTGGTCGGCGGCGGCAACCCGGTCGCGGGCCCGTTCTTCAACCTCTCCTCCCCCGAGCCGACGGGCGTGGTGGCCGTCCTGGCCCCGCAGGAGTCGTCGTTCCTGGGCCTGGTGTCGGTGCTCGCGCCCGTGATCGCGACCGGCAACACGGCGGTCGTCGTCGCGAGCGAGAAGTCCCCGCTCCCGGCGCTCTCCCTCGCCGAGGTCCTCGCCACCTCCGACGTGCCCGGCGGAGTCGTCAACGTCCTCTCCGGCCGTACGGCGGAGATCGCGGCGCCCCTCGCCGCCCACCAGGACGTCAACGCGATCGACCTGGCGGGGGCGGACGAGGTGCTGGCGAAGGAGCTGGAGGTCGCGGCGGCCGACAACCTGAAGCGCGTGCTGCGTCCACAGGCTGTGGATTACTCCGGGACTCCGGGGACCGAGCGGCTGACGGCGTTCCTGGAGACGAAGACGGTGTGGCACCCGACGGGGGCGCTGGGAGCGTCCGGTTCGTCGTACTGACCTGGTTGGCCCCTGCGAGTGGGGAACTGCGGGCCGTTCGTGGCTGGTCGCGCAGTTCCTCCCCCAGCGCCCCTTGCGGGGCGCTCAGCTCCCGGCGCCTCCGAGGATCTGTCCCACCACCGGAAGCGACCCGATCGACGGCGCCTGTGCCAGCGGTCCCGTCAGCATCTTCGACGTCAGCGGCTTGAAGTCGGCCAGCTGGGTTCCGACGCCGTTGTCCAGCGGGTCCACGCCCGTCCCCGCAAGGGGGTTGGGCTTGAGGCCCGCCACCGGCCCCGTGACATACGGCAGTACACCGCCCAGCGCCTGCATGCCCGCCTGCGGGTCGATCCGGCCGAGCGAGGTGGGCCGGGTGCGCACCACGTCCAGCACGGGCTGGGTGTCCGCCGCGGCTGTCGCGGCGCCCGCTCCCAGCGCCACTCCGGCGGTCGCGAGGGCGAACAGCGCGCGTTGGGCCGTCGGATTCGGGGAGGACGCGTGTCGGGACATCGCTGGTGCCACCTTCTGGTGCGCAGGGTAATGAGAACGGCACACAGGGTAGTTGAGGTGTGACTCACGCTCCAAAGCCGACCCGCGGGGTCGGCAGGAGGCCCACCATGCGTCAAACTGGTGTTCCGTGAGCATTCATCCTCCGTCCTCCGCCCGTGTCGTGCTGCTGTGCGGCCCCTCGGGCTCGGGCAAGTCACTCGTCGCAGCCCGTTCCGGGCTTCCCGTCCTGCGCCTCGACGACTTCTACAAGGAGGGCGTCGACCCGACCCTGCCGCTGGTGGCGGGGAGTTCGGACATCGACTGGGACCACCCGGAGTCCTGGGACGCGGAGGTCGCGGTCGCGGCCATCGGCCGGCTGTGCGCCACGGGCTCGGCGCCCGTACCGGTGTACGACATATCGCTGAGCGCCCGTACCGGCGAGGAGACGCTGCACATCGGCCGCGCCCCGCTGTTCATCGCGGAGGGCATCTTCGCCGCCGAGATCGTGGAGCGCTGCCGCGAGCTGGGGCTCCTGGCCGACGCGCTCTGTCTGAGCCGGGGCCCGGTGAAGACCTTCCGGCGCCGTTTCCTGCGCGACCTCAAGGAGGGCCGCAAGTCGGTGCCGTTCCTGCTGCGCCGCGGCTGGCGGCTGATGCGGGCCGAGCGCACGATCGTGAGCCGCCAGGTGTCCCTGGGCGCGCATCCGTGCGACCGGGACGAGGCGCTGGGCCGGATGGCGGCGGCCGCGGTGGGCCGGCAGACCCGGGACCGGACACAGGCACCGGCGTAACAGCCGTAGCAAGGAAGCAGAAAGAAGCAGAAGAAAGCGGAAGAAAGCCGGAAGGCGCAGAAATAAAGCGGGACTGGATGGACCCCCCGGCCCTCCAGTCCCGCTCCCCCGTTGCTCCGCCGAACACCCCCGTGTCCCCCGTGGCGGAGCTCCCCCGTGCTTTCCCCCAGGTCCCCCCGGACCCGTTTTCCCCCGTGAGTCCCCCCGGACCCTCCCCCAGGTCCCCCGTTTCCCCCGGTTTCCCCCGTCAGGATCCCCCCGGATCCCCTTACCTTCAGGCGACGAGCTCCCCGAAGGCGTTCTCCTCGTCACGGCCGAAGCTGAGGACCTCGTCCTCGCGCAGCCGGCGGAGCGACCGCCAGATGCTGGACTTCACCGTGCCGACACTGATGTCGAGGATCTCCGCGATCTCCGGGTCCGTGCGGCCCTCGTAGTAGCGCAGGACCAGCATGGTGCGCTGGAGTTCGGGGAGCCGGGCGAGCGCCTGCCACAGGACCGCGCGCAGCTCCGTGCCGCTCATCGCGTCCGTGTCGCCGGGCGTCTCCGGCAGTTCCTCGGTCGGGTACTCGTTGAGCTTGCGGCGCCGCCAGGCGCTGATGTGCAGGTTGGTCATGGTCCGGCGCAGGTAGCCGCCGACGGCCGCCTTGTCGCTGATCCGGTCCCACGCCTTGTACGTCGAGAACAGCGCGCTCTGCAGCAGGTCCTCGGCCTCGTAGCGGTCGCCGGTCAGGTGGTAGGCGGTCGCGTACAGGGAGGCGCGGCGCTCCTGGACGTAGGCGGTGAACTCCGCCTCGGTCAGCGAGCGGCGCTCCCCCGTGTCCTCCCCGTATGCGGATCCCCCGGTTCCCCCGTGCGCTTCCCCCGTGAAGCCGTCAACCACCGTCATGTAACCGGTGTGCTGACGTCCGGTGCCGCGAGCGCACCCCCGCCCGTTCACGGCACCGGACTTCTCGGAACCCCGGTGCACGTCGTGCAGACGCGTGATCACTGCGCTGGTGCTGTGGCTGATCAGCGTGTTCATCTCGCGCCCCCCGTCGTGGACTTCCGGTAGTTCGGCTTGCCCAGGCTCCGTGTCGCTCGCTCTGTTCCGCTCGCTCGCTTGCCTGTGACGAGAACTCTGCCGGGCCACCTTCACGGCCGTATCCGCCGACTGTCACAGACCTGTCACAGGGGTCCGGTACAGAGAGTCGACAGCGGATGCACAGGTCGTGGCGCTATGGAGGTTTACGGACAGCTCCGAGCCGCACAGGTCGTACGACAGCCCCCGCATGGGCCAGAATGAGCCCGTGCCTTCCCTGTTGCTGATCGAGGACGACGACGCCATCCGCACGGCCCTGGAGCTCTCTCTGACCCGCCAGGGACACCGGGTGGCCACCGCTGCGACCGGTGAGGACGGTCTGAAGCTGTTGCGCGAGCAGCGGCCCGATCTGATCGTCCTCGACGTCATGCTGCCCGGCATCGACGGGTTCGAGGTGTGCCGGCGCATCCGGCGCACGGACCAGTTGCCGATCATTCTGCTGACCGCGCGCAGTGATGACATCGACGTGGTGGTGGGCCTGGAGTCCGGGGCCGACGACTATGTCGTCAAGCCGGTCCAGGGCCGGGTGCTCGACGCCCGGATCCGGGCCGTGCTGCGGCGCGGGGAGCGGGAGTCCACCGACTCGGCGACGTTCGGCAACGTCGTCATCGACCGTTCCGCGATGACCGTGACGAAGAACGGCGAGGATCTGCAGCTCACGCCGACGGAGCTGCGGCTGCTGCTCGAACTGAGCCGGCGGCCGGGGCAGGCGCTGTCCCGCCAGCAGCTGCTGCGGCTGGTCTGGGAGCACGACTACCTCGGTGACTCCCGGCTGGTGGACGCGTGTGTGCAGCGGCTGCGCGCCAAGGTGGAGGACGTGCCCTCGTCCCCGACCCTGATCCGTACCGTGCGTGGTGTCGGCTACCGCCTGGACGCCCCTCAGTGACGGACCGGCAAGAGGGTTTCCGGGGCTGGGCCTCGGATCGCATGGGAGCCGTGTCCCGGCTGCGCTTCACCAGTCTGCGGCTGCGTCTTGTCGTCGTCTTCGGCCTGGTGGCGCTCACCGCCGCCGTGTCCGCGTCCGGCATCGCGTACTGGCTCAACCGCGAGGCCGTGCTCACCCGTACCCAGGACGCGGTGCTGCGCGACTTCCAGCAGGAGATGCAGAACCGGGCCGGCGCGCTGCCCGTCCATCCCACCCAGGACGAACTCCAGCGCACGGCCTGGCAGATGGCCGGCAGCAGTCAGCGCTTCAGTGTGCTGCTGGTCGGCGAGGACACCAACGGCAAGACGGTGTACGGCAATTCGGGCGGGCTCAGCGGGTTCGCGCTCGACGACGTGCCGACCTCCCTGCGCAAGGCCGTCGACAGACAGCAGAAGGTGACCGAGAGCAACACCTCGGCGTACCACCTGTACTGGCAGCGGGTCGTCGACCACGGGACGCCGTATCTGGTCGCCGGGACGCGGCTGATCGGCGGCGGGCCGACCGGCTACATGATGAAGTCCCTGGAGCCGGAGGCGAAGGACCTCAACTCGCTGGCCTGGTCGCTGGGGATCGCGACCGGACTGGCGCTGATCGGCTCCGCGCTGCTGGCGCAGGCCGCCGCCACGACCGTGCTGAAGCCCGTGCACCGCCTCGGAGTCGCCGCCCGGCGGCTCGGCGAGGGCAAGCTGGACACCCGGCTGAGGGTCTCCGGGACCGACGAACTCGCCGATCTCTCACGGACGTTCAACGACGCGGCCGAGGCGCTGGAGAAACGGGTCGACGACATGGCCGCGCGGGACGAGGCGTCCCGGCGGTTCGTCGCCGACATGAGCCATGAGCTGCGGACCCCGCTCACCGCGATCACCGCCGTGACGGAGATCCTGGAGGAGGAGCTGGAGGCGGAGTCGGGGTCGATGGACCCGATGATCGAGCCCGCGGTCCGGCTGGTCGTCAGCGAGACGCGCCGCCTCAACGACCTCGTCGAGAACCTCATGGAGGTCACCCGCTTCGACGCCGGTACGGCACGGCTGGTCCTCGACGACGTCGACCTCGCCGACCAGATCACCGCCTGCATCGACGCCCGCGCCTGGCTGGACGCGGTGGACCTGGACGCCGAGCGCGGCATCCACGCCCGCCTCGACCCGCGCCGCCTCGACGTGATCCTCGCCAACCTCATCGGCAACGCGCTCAAGCACGGCGGTTCGCCGGTGCGCGTCTCCGTGCGCATCGACGGCGACGACCTGGTCATCGCCGTGCGCGACCACGGTCCTGGCATCCCCGAGGACGTCCTGCCGCACGTGTTCGACCGGTTCTACAAGGCCAGCGCCTCCCGGCCGCGCTCCGAGGGCAGTGGCCTGGGCCTGTCCATCGCGACGGAGAACGCCCGTATCCACGGCGGCTCGATCACCGCCGCCAACTCCCCCGAGGGCGGTGCGGTGTTCACGCTCCGGCTGCCCCGGGACGCCTCGGAACTGGCCGAGGAGACCAAGGACGGCGGGGCGAAGGACGCGTGATGCAGGTACGGAGACTTCCGGCCCTACGACCGGCCGTACGGCGGCGGGGCGGCCGGCTGCTGGCGGTAGCCGGGCTCGGGCTCGCGCTCGCCGGGTGCGGGATCCGGGCGACCGAGGTGCCGACCGACTTCGGCGGGGCGCCCTCGCGGGTGCCGTGCTCGATGACCCAGCCGGATCTGTCGGCGCAGGACGCGCGGGGGGTGCCGGTGCAGGTGTTCCTGCTGTGCGGCTCCTCGCTGGTGACCGTCGACCGGGAGGTGCGGGTGCCGGACGGTACGGCGGACGCGCAACGCCGGGTGATCGTCGCGCAGGGGCTGCTGGACCAGCTCGCCGAGTCGCCGTCGGCCGCCGAGAAGGAGGCCGGTTACACGACGTACGTGCGGGGCGGGATGAGCGTCGTCGGGCCGCGGGCCGGGGACCCCGACGACACGCTGCGGCTGAGCACGTCGCCGCCGCAGCTGACGTCGTACGCGCTGGCCCAGATCGTCTGCACGCTGTCCGACTCGGCGGCGGCGGAGGGGGACGGGTCGGTGATCCTGGGCGGGCCGGGGACGGAGTCGTTGCGGCGGTACGAGTGCACGGATTCCGTGCGGAACTCTCCGAGTGGGAACCGGCCGCCGTCCACCGAGGTTGCTTCCGGGTGAGGGGTGTTTGGGCGCCTCATGGGGTGCCACCTTGGGTTGTGCGGCGAGTGCGAGCCGGTGGGGGCTGGTCGCGCAGTTCCCCGCGCCCCTGACGGGGCGCCTTGCGTGGCGTGTGTTTGAGGCCTCACTCCTCTATCCGGAACCGATCGTGTGCGCGGGCGCGTCTACGGGGGCGTGCAGCGTCAAGGCTCCATCGGCGGCAGCGCCGCGATCCGCGTCCGTGTGACAGGGGGTGTCCTCCTTGTCGCACATCTCGCGTTCGTCGCCTGGCTGATGCTGCGGCCGCTGGACGTGCCCTGGGTGATGCCCGCCAACCTGCACCCGTTCGCCGGGATCCGCGCCGACCTGGCGCTGGGCTGGCGCGAGGCGGCGCACCGGATCGGGGAGGGGCTCGCGCTGCTCGCCCCGCTGGGCGTGCTGCTGCCGATGGTCCACGGCAGACTCGACGCCTCCCCGCTCGGCTCCCTGATCCGTACGGCCACCGCGGGCGCCCTGATCTCGCTGGGCATCGCCCTGCTGCAGACGGGGGTGCCCGGCCGGGTGGTGGACGTCGACTCGATCCTGCTGAACACGACCGGTGTGGTGCTGGCCCATCTCGCCGTGGTGCCGGCGGGCCGGTCCTGGCTGCGCCGCAGGGGGGAGCGGGTGGGGCGTACGGCCGTACCGCAGGAGGAGGCGGCTCAGGGTCGTACCCCGACGATTCCCAGGGTCGGGATCGCCCCGTAGAGCGACGCTTCGCCCCGGTTCGTCACCGTAGCGTGGAGGGCAGATGAGGGGCCGCATGGGCCGCCTCGCACCGGACGCTCATGAAGGAGCCGCAGATGTCCAGCCTCGCCCGCCCCACCCATGGCCGCATGATCGGCGGAGTGTGCGCCGCGCTGGCCCGGCGCTTCGGTACGTCCGCGACGACGATGCGGGTGATCTTCCTGCTGTCCTGTCTGCTGCCGGGCCCGCAGTTCCTGCTCTACATAGCGCTGTGGATCCTCCTCCCCTCGGAGGAGAAGGCCTCGGCCTGGTAGTTCCCCGGTACGACAACGCCGTTGGGGCGCCCCGGTCGGATCCGGGGCGCCCCAACGGCGTTGCTCGGGCGGGGGGTCAGCCGAGCGGGATCCCGTTGACCGGCAGGCCGTGCGTGGGCAGGCCCTGGATCGGCAGGCCGCCGAGCAGGCCGGCGACGGGCTTGGTCGGGCCGGCGGCGAGGAGCTGCCCGACGGCGGGCTGGGCGGCGGCAAGACCGGCACCGACGGCGGACTGCCCCTGCTGGACGGCCTCACCGGCACCCGGCAGGGCCTTGGAGACGTTCTCGGCCGGCAGCGTCTTGGTGACGGTGCCCAGGGCCTGCGTGGCGTCCGGGACGGCCGGGGCCGCGTTGGCCGCGCCCGCGCCGGCGGCGGCGAAGGCGGCACCGAGGGCGGCGACACCGAGGGTCTTGGCAGCAGACTGCTTCATCGTTGATGCGTCCTTGGAATGCGGTGACGGGGATCGATAACACGCTGAGCGGTCCACGACCGTAAACACGGCGGACCGCCCGCCGCAAACACCGAAATGCGGACGAATTGTGAACGCCCGTCCGCATTCCGCGCCCCGTCCGGACGCCGAATCAGCCCTCCTGATCGACAGAACCGCTGGTGGAGGCGGTCTGCCGGAACAGCCATTCGGATTTCAGCTCCGCATAACCCGGCTTGACGACGTCATTGATCATGGCCAGCCGTTCATCGAAAGGAATGAACGCTGATTTCATCGCATTGACGGAGAACCACTGCAGGTCGTCGAGCGTGTAACCGAACGCCTCGACGAGATGCTCGAATTCCCGGCTCATGCTGGTCCCGGACATCAGCCGGTTGTCCGTGTTCACCGTGGCCCGGAAGTGCAGCCGGCGCAGCAGCCCGATGGGGTGCCCGGTGTACGAGTCGGCGGCCCCCGTCTGGAGGTTGGAGCTGGGGCACAGCTCCAGCGGGATCCGCTTGTCGCGGACGTACGACGCCAGCCGGCCGAGCTTGACCGTGCCGTCCTCGTGGATCTGGATGTCGTCGATGATCCGCACCCCGTGCCCGAGCCGGTCGGCGCCGCACCACTGGAGGGCCTGCCAGATGGACGGCAGCCCGAAGGCCTCGCCTGCGTGGATGGTGAAGTGGTTGTTCTCGCGCTTGAGGTACTCGAAGGCGTCGAGGTGCCGGGTGGGCGGGTAGCCGGCCTCGGCGCCGGCGATGTCGAAGCCGACGACACCCAGGTCCCGGTAGCGGTTGGCGAGTTCGGCGATCTCCAGGGAGCGGGCCGCGTGCCGCATGGCGGTGAGCAGGGCGCCCACCCGGATCCGGTGGCCGCTCTCCCGGGCGAGGGCCTCGCCCTGCCGGAAGCCCTCGTTGACGGCCTCGACGACCTCTTCGAGGGACAGGCCCTGTTCGAGGTGCTGCTCGGGCGCGTAGCGCACCTCGGCGTAGACGACGCCGTCCTCGGCGAGGTCCTCGGCGCACTCGCGGGCCACCCGGATCAGCGCGTCCCGGGTCTGCATCACGCCGACGGTGTGCGAGAACGTCTCCAGATACCGCTCCAGCGAGCCGGAGTCGGCGGCCTCGCGGAACCAGATGCCGAGTTTGTCCGGGTCGGTCTCGGGGAGCTGGGCGTACCCGCTCTCCCGGGCCAGGTCGGCGACGGTGCCGGGACGCAGGCCGCCGTCCAGGTGGTCGTGCAGCAGAACCTTCGGTGCCCGGCGGATCTGGTCCGGCGTCGGGATGTTCTCGGTGCTCTGGCTCGTCATTTTCGCACTCTAACTCCTACGCGCGTAGATCGCTCGGAGTCACGCTGTTTGCCCAGGCGCCGATACGTAACGGTGACCGCACGGACCGGTGGCGTATACCGCTTCTTCTGACACTGTTCTGTCATGGCACAGCAAGCGACGCCGGTCCGAACGGCCAGACTGGGCAGGGCAGTCGGCCAGGAGCCGACGACGGCGACCGGGGCGGTCCTGCTGCTCCCGGGCGGCGAGGAGGTCTCCGAGCGCAGACCGTCCCCCGTATGGGCGACGGGTCTCGTCCGCGCGCTCGGCCGCCGGCTCGCCCGGGACGGCCGCGGCGAGGGACTGGCCGCGCACCTCGTCCACTACCGCTATCGCGGCTGGAACGGCAGCGAGGCGCACCCCGCCGGGGACGCGAGCTGGGCGGCCGACGAGGTGGTACGCCGGTACGGGGATGTGCCGGTGTGTCTGCTGGGCGTCGGCATGGGCGGCCGGGCCGCGCTGCACGCGGCGGGCCACGAGGCCGTCAACTGCGTCGTCTCCGTCGCCCCTTGGCTGCCGGAGGCGGATGTGGCGGTGCCCGAGGAACCGGTTCGGCAGCTGGCGGGGCGGCGGGTGCTGGTCGTGCACGGCACGAACGACGAACGGACCGATCCGGAGCTGTCGTTCCGGCTGGCGGCGCGGGCGAAGAAGGCGAACCGGGAGGTGTGCCGGTTCGAGGTGCACTCCGACGGACACGGGTTGCATCAGCACCGGGACGAAGTGCTCGCGCTGGCCTCGGACTTCGTGATGGGGGCGTTGTACGGGCATGCGGTGTCGCGGCCGGTGGAGGATGCGTTGGCTGCGCCGCCGCCGATCGGGTTGCGGATGCCACTTGCCGCAGGCTTCGGCCGGTCGCTCCGTAGGGGCTGATGATCGGTTTCGGGGTGCGGGTGCGTTGTGGCTGGTCGCGCAGTTCCTCCCCCAGCCTTCGGCCGGGGGTACCCCCAGCGCCCCTGAAGGGGCGCTGTCCCTAGGTGGGGAGCAGGTTGCCCTTTCTCGACAGCAAGAACTTCTTGAAGGCTGCCACTGGTGGGGTGTCCGGGTGGCCGTCCAGCCATGCGACCCCGATCTCTCTTGCCGCCCGTGGCGCTGTGACCGTCAACTCCGCAACCCCCGGGCGAGGAAAGGCCGGTGGGGGTAGCAGGGCAACCCCCAGCCCCGCCGCCACCAGGCCCCGCAAGGTCTCCGCCTCCTCCCCCTCGAAGGCGATGCGCGGCCTGAAGCCCGCCTCCTTGCACAGGTCGTCGGTGATGCGGCGGAGGCCGTAGCCGGGTTCCAGGGTCACGAAGGTCTCGTCGGCGGCCTCGGCCAGGCGGATGCGTTTGCGGGCGGCCAGCGGGTGGTCGACGGGGACCACCAGCCGGAGCTTCTGTTCGTCCAGTCGGCGGGCCACCAGGTCGGGCGCGTCCGGCACCGGGGACGTCAGGCACAGGTCCAGTTCCCCCGCCCGGAGTTTCTCGATCATCGCCTCGCCGTAGTTCTGGACGAGGCTGAAGCGGATGCGGGGGTGGTCGGCGCGGAAGGCCTGGAGGAGGCCGGGGACGGTCTCCACGCCCATCGTGTGCAGGAAGCCGAAGGCGACCTTGCCGGTGGTGGGGTCGGCGTCGGCGCGTACCTCGTCGGCGGCGCGCCGGACCTCGGCGAGGGCGCGCTCGACCGAGGTGAGGAAGGTGCGGCCCGCGGGGGTCAGGGAGACGGTGCGGCCGTGGCGGGTGAAGAGGTCGACGCCGAGGTCCTGCTCCAGGCGGGCCATCGCGCGCGAGAGGGTGGACTGGGGGACGTTGAGCTCCAGCGCGGCCCTGGTCACATGCTCCGTGCGGGCCACCCCGGCGAAGTACGCGAGGCGTGGAGCCAGCAACATCGTCATGTCTTCTGTGTCACTGGACGGTGACAGGCGCTCGGCTGACCTCTGTTGATGCATCACGGGAACGATTATGACGATTCCATGCATTGGACGGATGAAGGCGGGGTCCGTACGTTCGAAGCATGTCTCCCGCCAGTACCGGGGCGTCCACCACCCTGGACGCCGTCACGACCGTCCCCGCCTCCGACTCCCGGCTGACCCCGGGCGGCCCCGGCTACCGCCGGATGAGCTTCGCCCTCTTCCTCGCCGGTGTCGCGACCTTCGCCCTCCTCTACTCCACGCAGGCCCTGCTGCCGCTGATCTCGGACGGCTTCGGGGTGAGCGCGAGCGACGCGAGCTGGACGGTGGCGGCGGCGACCGGCGGCCTGGCGCTGTTCGTGCTCCCCATGAGCGCGCTCTCCGAGCGCTTCGGACGCCGTACGGTCATGACCGCCTCGCTGGCGGTGGCGGTGACCGTCGGACTGCTGGTCCCGTTCGCGCCCTCCCTGGGCGTGCTGGTGGTGCTGCGCGGCGTCCAGGGTGCGGCGCTGGCCGGTCTGCCTGCGTCGGCGACCGCGTATCTGGCGGAGGAGGTCCGTCCGAAGGCGCTGGTCACGGCGATCGGTCTGTTCGTCGCGGGCAACAGTGTCGGCGGGATGAGCGGCCGGGTCATCACCGGCTGGGTCGCGCAGGAGTGGGGCTGGCGGGTGGCCGTGGCGGCCATCGGGGTGATCGCCGTCGGCTGCGCGGTGGCCTTCCGGCTGCTGCTCCCCGCCCCGCGGCACTTCAAGGCGGGCTCGCTGCACCCGCGCCGGCTGCTCGGCACGGTCCGCGACCACCTGGCCGACCCGCTGCTGCGCCGCCTGTACGCGATCGGCGCGCTGTTCATGACCGTCTTCGGCGGTGTCTACACGGTGATCGGCTACCGCCTGACCGAGGAGCCCTTCTCGCTCCCCCAGGGCATCATCGGCTCGATCTTCCTGGTGTACCTGGTCGGCACGGTGTCGGCGTCGACGGCGGGCCGGCTCGTGGGCCGGCTGGGCCGCCGTGGGGCCCTGTACCTGGGCGGCGGCACGACGGCCGCCGGTCTCCTCCTCTCCCTGGCCGACTCGCTCCCCCTGGTCCTGCTGGGCCTCGTCCTGATCACCGCGGGCTTCTTCGCGGGCCACGCGGTGGCCTCCTCGGCGGTCAGCAAGACGGCGACCCACGGCCGGGCCCAGGCCTCGGCCCTCTACCAGTCCGCGTACTACATCGGCTCCAGCGCGGGCAGCACGGTCGGTGCGATGGCCTTCCACGCGAGCGGCTGGTCCGGCACGGTCGGGGTGGGACTGCTCGCGATCCTGGGCGTGGTGACGATCACGGTCCTGGGCTCGATGGCAGCCCGCAGGCAGACCCTGGCCAACGCCCACTGAAGCGCCCCGCCAGGGGCGCGGGGAACTGCGCGACAAGCCACGACGGCGCCGCACCCGCCCACGGACCGCACCACCCGAGTTCGTGGGCGCATCCCCGTCCCACCTGGACGTTTCCGAACTCCGGGCGCCTTTGTCAGTCCCCTGCGCTAGCTTTCAAGTGCTGGAGCGCAAAGGTGCGCGAACAGGAACGGCCACAGGGGTGGGTGGACGGAAGATGACCGACGGCACGGCGACGGCGGAGCTGGACGTCGCACTGGAGAAGCACCGGACCGAGCTGACCGGCTACTGCTACCGCATGCTCGGTTCCTCGTTCGAGGCCGAGGACGCCGTGCAGGACACGCTGGTGCGGGCCTGGCGGAGCTACGCCACCTTCGAGGGCCGCTCCAGCCTGCGGTCGTGGCTGTACCGGATCGCGACGAACGTGTGCCTGGACATGCTGAACGCGGGCAGCAAGCGCGCCCGCCCGATGGACCTCAGCGAGTCGACGCCGCTGGCCCAGGCGGCGCTGTCGCCCCGGCCCGACAACACCTGGCTGGAGCCGGTGCCGGACGCGCGCGTGCTGCCGACCGTGGACGACCCGGCGGAGGCGGCCGTGGCCAAGGAATCCATCCGGCTCGCCTTCATGGCCGCCCTGCAGCAGCTGCCGCCCAAGCAGCGGGTGGTGCTGATCCTGCGCGAGGTGCTGGCCTGGAAGGCGACCGAGGTCGCCGAGCTGCTCGGCACCTCGGTCGCGTCGGTCAACAGCGCGTTGCAGCGGGCCCGCGCCACGCTCGCCGAGCAGCGGCAGTCGGGGGCCGGCGCCGAGGTCTCCGACCCGCTCGACGAGGAGCAGCGGAAGCTCCTGGAGCGCTATGTCGCGGCCTTCGAGGGCTACGACATGGCCGCGCTCACGGCGCTCCTCCACGAGGACGCCATCATGACGATGCCGCCGTTCGACCTGTGGCTCACCGGCCACGACGACATCACCGGCTTCATGACCACCATCGGCTCGGCCTGCGAGGGCTCGCGGCTGTTCCCGGTCCAGGTCAACGGCCTGCCCGGGTTCGCCCAGTACAAGCCCGACCCGGACACCGGCGGCTGGAGCCCCTGGTCGATCCAGGTCCTGGAGATCTCAGACGGACGGCTGACCGGGTTCCACTTCTTCCTCGACACCAAGCGCTGGTTCCCGCTCTTCGGCCTCCCCCTCCACCTGGAGGCGAAGGCCGACGAAACGGAGGAGGGAGCGTAGGGCCGGGTCGGGGTCCCGCAGCCGGATCCCACCGCCGGCCCGGCGGGCCGCCAGCTCCAGCCGGGCCAGCAGGTCGACGGTGCCGAGCCCCGGCGGCCCGAGACCGCCCACGTCGCAGACGACGACCCGGGCCACGCCCGCCCCGAGCAGCTCACGCACGTCGTCGCAGAGCCCCGGCACCTCGTCCCTGGCGACGGGGCCGGACAGCATGAGTACGGCGGGGGGCACGGCATCCACGAACCGGTAGACCGCCGATGGTCCGGCAACTCATCGGTAAGGGCGACGCGTCCGCGTACGGTCGCGAAGATCACAAGGGTCACAACGTTGACCTGCGACTGACCGGACCCGAGGGTTAGGTGCATGCCCCACGGATCGCCTCACGGATCAGCACCGCCCCGGACAACCCGCGGTCTCCTCCCCCGTAAGGGGGTCCCGTGCAGGGGGTGTTGAGCGGCTTCGCGGTCATCGCGATCGTCATCGCCGTCGGCTACGCCCTCGGCCGCGGCGGCCACCTGGGCATGAACGGCCGCGAGGTGCTCACCAAGCTCGCCTTCCACGTCGCCTCCCCGGCGCTGCTCTTCACCACCCTCGCCAGGGCCGACCTCGCGGTGATCTTCTCCAGCCGCCTCCTGGTGACGGCCCTGAGCACGGCAGCGGCGGCGGGCGCGTTCGTGGCGGTGGGTGTCGGGCGCCACTGGGGCGTGGGCCGTACGACGATCGGTGCCCTGTGCTCCAGTTACGTCAACTCCGGCAACCTCGGCATCCCGATCGCGGTGTACGTCCTGGGCGACGCGTCCCTGGTGGCACCGGTGCTGCTCTTCCAGGTCGTCGTCCTCACCCCGGTCGCCCTGACGATCCTCGACCTGTCGGGCGGGGGCAGGAAGGGCCCGTGGTGGCACCGCCTGCTCACCCCGCTCCGCAACCCGATCGCCGTGGGCTCACTGTCCGGCGTCGCGGTCTCGGGGCTCGGGATCCATGTGCCCGGCCCGGTGATGGATCCCCTCACCCTGATCGGCAACATGTCCGTGCCGGCCGTCCTGCTCGCCTTCGGGATCTCCCTGCGGGGCAGCACGCTCCCCGGCCGGGGCCGCGAACGCGGACCGGTGTTCCTGTCCGTCGCGCTGAAGTCGGTGGGCCAGCCGCTGGTCGCCTGGGCCCTGGCATCGGCCGTCTTCGACCTGCACGGGGCGCCCCTGCTCGACGTGACGGTGACGTCGGCGCTCCCGGCCGCGCAGAACCTGTACACGTACGCCAGCACCTACCGGGTCGGCGAGGAACTGGCCCGGGACTCGATCCTGCTGTCGACGGTGCTGTCGGTGCCGGTGCTGGTGGTCGTGGCGGCGCTGCTGGGGTGACACCCCAGCAGCGCCGCACCGGACCCTCGTCAGGCGATGCGCTCCAGCACGACCGGCGACGCGGTGAAGGCCGTGCCCGCCGCCGCGATGTCGTACGACCCCTCGACCGACTGGAGCGCGTACTCGAAGCGCTCCGGGGTGTCCGTGTGGAGGGTGAGGAGGGGCTGGCCCGCGGTGACCGTGTCGCCGGGCTTGGCGTGCAGTTCGACGCCCGCCCCCGCCTGCACCGGGTCCTCCTTGCGGGCGCGGCCGGCGCCGAGCCGCCAGGCGGCGACGCCGATGTCGTACGCGTCCAGGCGGGTCAGGACACCGGACGAGGGAGCCGTGATCACGTGCTGCTCGCGCGCCACCGGCAGCTCCGCGTCCGGGTCGCCGCCCTGGGCCGCGATCATCCGGCGCCAGACGTCCATCGCCGAGCCGTCGGCCAGGGCCTTCGCCGGGTCCGCGTCCTTCACGCCGGCCGCGTCGAGCATCTCGCGGGCCAGGGCGATGGTCAGCTCGACGACGTCCGCCGGACCGCCGCCCGCCAGGACCTCCACCGACTCGCGGACCTCCAGGGCGTTGCCCGCCGTGAGGCCGAGGGGGGTGGACATGTCGGTGAGGAGCGCGACCGTCTTCACGCCGTGGTCGGTGCCGAGGCCCACCATGGTCGACGCCAGCTCGCGCGCGTCCTCGATGGTCTTCATGAAGGCGCCGGTGCCGACCTTCACGTCCAGGACCAGGGAGCCGGTGCCCTCGGCGATCTTCTTCGACATGATCGAGGAGGCGATCAGCGGGATCGCCTCGACCGTGCCGGTGACGTCGCGGAGCGCGTAGAGCTTCTTGTCGGCCGGGGCCAGGCCGTCGCCCGCCGCGCAGATCACCGCGCCGGTGGTGTCGAGGACGTGCAGCATCTCCTCGTTGGAGAGCAGGGCGCGCCAGCCGGGGATCGACTCCAGCTTGTCGAGGGTGCCGCCGGTGTGGCCGAGGCCGCGTCCGGAGAGCTGGGGGACGGCCGCGCCGCAGGCCGCCACGAGGGGCGCCAGCGGGAGGGTGATCTTGTCGCCGACGCCGCCGGTGGAGTGCTTGTCGGCGGTCGGGCGGGACAGCGTGGAGAAGTCCATGCGCTCGCCGGAGGCGATCATCGCGGCGGTCCAGCGGGCGATCTCGCGGCGGTTCATGCCGTTCAGGAGGATGGCCATCGCGAGCGACGACATCTGCTCGTCGGCGACCTCGCCGCGCGTGTACGCGTCGATGACCCAGTCGATCTGCTCGTCGGCGAGCTCACCGCGGTCCCGCTTGGTGCGGATGACGGAGATGGCGTCCATGGCCATGACGTTCCCTTCAAAGTGGTGCGAAGCGTACGGCCCCTCCGGGCGGCTGCCGACGGGCGACGGGCGGGGAGGGGCCGTACGGGATTACTTGGTGAGATGGGCCGGGCCGAAGGCCTGGGGGAGCATCTCGGAGAGCGGCAGGACGCCTTCCGGTGTGTCCAGGAGGAGGTCCGGGCCGCCGAACTCGTAGAGGAGCTGGCGGCAGCGGCCGCACGGGACGAGGAGCCCGCCCGTGCCGTCCACGCAGGTGAAGTGCGTGAGGCGGCCGCCGCCGGTGCGCTGGAGTTCGGAGACCAGTCCGCACTCGGCGCACAGGCCCAGGCCGTACGACGCGTTCTCCACGTTGCAGCCGGAGACCGTGCGGCCGTCGTCGACCAGGGCCGCGACCCCGACCGGGAAGCCGGAGTAGGGCGCGTAGGCGTGGGACATCGCCTCGCGGGCCTGTGCGCGCAGGGTCTCCCAGTCGAAGTCGGCGGCCGCGGTGGTCACTTGCCCTGTCCCTTCCGGTACGGCAGACCGTCGGCCTTCGGCATCCGCAGGGACTGCGCGGACAGCGAGAGCACGAGCAGGGTCACGATGTACGGGGTCGCGGTCACGAGCTGGCGCGGGACCTCGTTGGTGGTGGCGTACCAGATGAACATCAGGACCGAGATGACGATGGTGATGGCGGCCGGGACGTACTTCTTGCGCCAGGCCAGGTAGGCGGCGCCGAACACCAGCAGGATCGCGATCAGCAGGATCAGCGCGTGGACGTTCACCGTACCGCCGCGCAGGTTGAGGCTGTCGGTGTAGCCGAACAGGCCGGCGCCGAGGGCGAGGCCGCCCGGCATCCAGTTGCCGAAGATCATCGCGGCGAGACCGATGTAACCGCGGCCGGCGGTCTGGCCGTCCAGGTACACGTTGGAGGCGACGATGGAGAGGAAGGCGCCGCCGAGGCCGGCGAAGCCGCCGCTGATGATCACCGCGATGTACTTGTACTTGTAGACGTTGACGCCGAGGGACTCGGCGGCGACCGGGTTCTCGCCGCAGGAGCGCAGGCGCAGGCCGAAGGCGGTGCGCCACAGGACCCACCACGTGATCGGGACGAGCGCGACGGCGACGACCGTCAGCGGGGAGAGGTCGGTCAGCAGACCGCCGACCAGGCCCGCGATGTCCGAGATCAGGAACCAGTGCTTCTCGTTCAGCGTGTTCAGCCAGTCGGACAGGCCCGGGACGCTGAAGGTGCCCAGTGAGTCGATCGGCGGGGACTGCTTGGAGGAGCCGCCCTCCGCGGTCTCGAAGGTGAACTTCGAGAGGTAGCGGGTGGCGCCCAGGGCGAGGATGTTCAGGGCCACACCGGAGACGATGTGGTTGACGTTGAAGGTGACGGTGGCGACGGCGTGCAGCAGGGCGCCGAGCGCACCGCCGAGGATGCCGAAGACGACGCCGACCCAGGGGCCCCACTGGTAGCCGGCCCAGGCGCCGAACCAGGTGCCGAGGATCATCATGCCTTCGAGGCCGATGTTGACGACGCCCGCGCGCTCGGCCCACAGACCGCCGAGACCGGCGAGGCCGATCGGCACGGCGAGGCGCAGCGCGGTGGACATCTGGCCGGTCGAGGTGATGCCGTCGGCGCCGGTGATCAGGCGCACGGCGGAGGTGAGGATCAGTACGCCGGCGATGACCAGCAGGAGTACCGGGAGCGACATTCGGCGGCCGCCCTTGCCGGGCTGCTTCGCCTGCGGCTTGGCGATGGTCGCGGTGGACATCAGGCCGCCACCTCCTTCTTGGTGTTCTGGGCGGCGGCCGCGGCGAGCTCCGCGCCGACCTGGCGCTGCTGGCGGCGCAGGCCCCACTGGCGTACGGCTTCGTAGGAGATGACGACGGAGAAGACGATCAGGCCCTGCATGATCGTGGCGATCTCCTTCTCGTACGCGACCGGGGTCGCGTAGTCGAGGGCAGGGGAGGCCTTGTCGAGGAAGGCCCACAGGAGGGCGGCGAAGGCGATGCCGCCGGGGTTGTTGCGGCCGAGCAGGGCGATGCCGATGGCGGTGAAGCCGAGGCCGGCCGGGAAGTCGAGGCTGTAGGTGTGCGAGTCGCCGAGCAGCAGCGGGAGGCCCGCGAGGCCGGAGACGGCGCCGGAGATCAGCATGGAGACGAGGACCATGCGCTTGGCGTCGACGCCGGAGGCGGCCGCGGCGGACTCGGAGGCGCCGGTGGCGCGCAGGTCGAAGCCGAAGCGGGTGCGGTTGAGGACGATCCAGTAGCCGATGCCGAGGGCGATGGCGACGAAGACCATGCCGTAGATGTCGCCGACGTCGGAGCCCAGGTTGATGCCGGGGAACCAGCCGGACTTCTTCATCACGCCGGTCGTCATGTTGTTGCCGACCTGGACGCCCCACACGTTGGAGAGGGTGATGTAGCCGATGAGGCTGGTGGCGATGGCGTTCAGCATGATCGTGGCGACGACCTCGCTGACCCCCCGGGTGACCTTGAGGACGCCCGCGATGCCGGCCCAGAAGGCGCCGGTGAACATGGCGACCAGGAGCAGCATCGGGATCTGCAGGAAGGCGGGCAGGCCGATGTTGGCGCCGACCACGGCCGTCATCACGGCGGCGAGGCGGTACTGGCCGTCGACGCCGATGTTGAACAGGTTCATCCGGAAGCCGAGGGCGACCGCGATGGCCGCGATGTAGTACATCGCCGCCTGGTTGATGATCAGGACCTGGATGTCCGAGTACGGCAGCTGCTGGAGCATCAGCACGTAGGGCTCGAACGGGTTGCGGTTCGAGGCCAGCAGCACGATCGAGGTGAGCGCGACCGCCAGGACGAGCGCGATGACCGGGCCGGCCACCGCGAGGAGCACGCGCTCCTTGTCGAACTTCTTCATCGGTCCTGGTCCTCCCCGGACACACCGTCGGAATCGTGATGCTCCAGGTGGCCGGTGGCGGCACCTGTCATGGCCGAGCCCAGTTCCTCGGGCGTGATGGTGGCCGGGTCGGCGTCCGCGACCAGCTTTCCGTCGAAGATCACCCGCAGGGTGTCCGACAGGCCGATCAGCTCGTCGAGGTCGGCGGAGATCAGCAGCACGGCCAGGCCCTCGCGGCGGGCCTCGCGGATGCGGTCCCAGATCTGCGCCTGGGCGCCGACGTCCACCCCGCGGGTGGGGTGGGCGGCGATCAGGAACTTGGGGCTGTGGCTCATCTCGCGGCCGACGATCAGCTTCTGCTGGTTGCCGCCGGAGAGGGAGGCGGCGGTGACGTCGATGCCGGGGGTGCGGACGTCGTACTCCTCGACGATCCGGCGGGTGTCGGCCTGGGCGCCCTTGATGTCCAGCCAGAAGCCCTTGGCGTTGGGCTTCTCGGTGACATGGCCGAGGATGCGGTTCTCCCAGAGCGGGGACTCCAGGAGCAGGCCCTGGCGGTGGCGGTCCTCGGGGATGTAGCCGACGCCGGACTCGCGGCGCTTGCGGGTCCCCCAGCCGGTGACGTCCTCGCCGAGGAACTCGATCGTGCCGGAGTCGGCGTGCTTGGTGCCGATCAGCGCGTCGATCAGCTCGGTCTGGCCGTTGCCCTCGACACCGGCGATGCCCATGACCTCGCCGGCGTGGATGGTGAAGGTGACGTCGTCGAGGACGCGCTTGGCGGCGCCGGGGGTGGTGGCCTCGGTGAGCACGTCGGCGCCCGCCGAGGCGCCGGCCGAACCGGCGGTCGCGGTCTCGGGCTGCGCGCCGACCTCGCCGAGGGAGGCGATGCCGCCGCCGGCGTAGACGGTGAGGTTCTTCACCGTGACGACGGCCCTGTCGGTGACCGTGGACTCGGCGGTCTCCGGGGTGGGCAGCTCGCTGCCGACCATCAGCTCGGCGAGCTGGCGCGGGGTGGTCTCGGACGGGATCGCCGTGCCCACCGTCGTACCGCGGCGGATGACGGTGATGTCGTCGGCGACGGACAGCACCTCGCCGAGCTTGTGGGAGATGAAGATGACCGACAGGCCCTCGGACTTCAGCTCGCGCAGGTTGTCGAAGAGTGCGTCGACCTCCTGCGGGACGAGGACGGCGGTGGGCTCGTCGAGGATCAGGGTCTTGGCGCCGCGGTAGAGGACCTTGAGGATCTCCACGCGCTGCCGGTCGGCGACGCCGAGGTCCTCGACGAGCGCGTCCGGGTGGATGCCGAGCCCGTAGCGGTCGGAGATCTCGCGGATCTTCTTCTTCGCGTTGCCGCCGATGCCGTACAGCTTCTCGCTGCCGAGCACGACGTTCTCGAGGACGGTCAGGTTGTCGGCCAGCATGAAGTGCTGGTGGACCATGCCGATGCCGCGCGCGATGGCGTCGGCCGGGGACGAGAAGGAGACCTGCTCGCCGTCGATCGCGATGGTGCCCTCGTCCGGCTTCTGCATGCCGTAGAGGATCTTCATCAGGGTCGACTTGCCGGCGCCGTTCTCCCCGACGAGGGCGTGGACGGTGCCCTTGCGGACGGACAGGTGGATGTCGTGGTTGGCCACGACACCGGGGAATCGCTTGGTGATCCCCGCCAGCTCGACCGCGGCTGTCGTCTCTGCGGTGAGCGGAGGGCTGCTGGACGCGTCGATGGCGCACTCTCCTCGGGAGGGAAAGGGGCCATCTACGCGCGTAGCGCCCCTGCTTTAAATAGTGCCCGGACCTGACCGAGCTTTTTCGGCTCTCGATCCGTTCCGAGCATTCTGCCGCGCGAACGGGGTGTGTCCCCCCGCCGTAGATCGTCCTGTGATGCCGGATCTACGGCAGGGGGCGCGGGGAAGGTCATCCTCCCCGCACCCCGTTCCGTGGCCGTAACGCTGTCATTACGGCGTTCTTTTGGCCATGGGCCGAGCGACCCGAGGGCTCCGGATCAAGAAGTCTTGACCGTGATGGAGCCGTCCTTGATGCCGGCCTCGGCCTTCTTGAGCGCGGCCTGCAGGGTGGCGTTGTTCTTGAAGACCGGGTTGGAGTCGGCCAGGCCGACGCCGCCGTTGGTCAGGGAGCCGCGGATCTCGCCGGACAGCGGCTTCTTGTCCTTGATGACGGACTTGGCCAGGTCGTAGACCGCGCCCTCGACGTTCTTGAGGGCCGAGGTCAGGATGTAGTTCTTGTACTTCGACAGCGCGGCCTGGCTGTACTGGTCGGAGTCGACGCCGATCGCCCACACCTTGTGCGCGGCGGCGGCCTTGATGACGCCCTGGCCGGAGAGGCCGGCGGCGGCGTAGACGACGTCGGCGCCGGCGCCGATCTGGCCCTCGGCGGCGGCCTCGCCCTTGTCGGGGCTGGAGAAGCCGCCCTCCTGGGCGGTCTGGGTCAGGTACTGGGCCTTGACCGTGACGTTCTTCTTGGTGTCCTTGACGCCCTGCTCGAAGCCCGCCTCGAACTTGTGGATCAGCGGGACGTCCACGCCGCCGATGAAGCCCACGGTGTTCGACTTGGTGGTCAGCGCGGCGGTGACGCCGGCCAGGTACGAGGACTGCTCCTCGTGGAAGACCATGTCCGCGACGTTGCTCGCCTGGTCCTGGTTGTCGTCGATGATGCCGAAGGTGACCTTCGGGAACTTCGCGGCGGCCTCCTTGACGGCGGGCGCGTAGGCGAAGCCGACGCCTATGACCGGGTTGTACCCGGACTTGGCCAGGGTCTCCAGGCGCTGCACCTTGTCCGCGTCCGACTCGCCGTCCTGCGGCTCGATGTCCCGACCGGCGACGCCGAACTCCTTGTCGGCCTTCTGGAAGCCGGCGTAGGCGGCGTCGTTGAAGGACTGGTCGCCCTTGCCGCCGACGTCGTACGCGAGACCGACGCCCTTGGACGCGCCCCCCTTGCCGGTGGACGAACTGGACGAGCTGCCGCACGCTGAAACGGTGACGGCAAGGGCTGCGGTTGCAACGCCCGCAACGGCGATTCGGGACACCCGGCGCATGGAACGAGACTCCTTCGTGCAAGCACCCATACCAGGTGCTGGTTCCGCGGCAGCGTAACGCGCGTAGACCAGACGGAAAACCCCCAATGTCCGGTCCGTTATCCAGCTGTGGCCACAGTCACGGCCCCGGTCGCCCCGGCCCTTGCGGAAGGCCCCGGCGTTCACGCCGGGGATGAGTGCACCTCAAGAGGCCGACCGCGGGTGCCCGTGCGGGGTGGCGCGGATCATCCGGCCGGTGAACTCTCCCGGCCCCCTCCGGGTCGCGGGGCCGGCGGAGGGCACCGGCAGAGTGCCCCGCCCCGCCGTCCACCGTTCCCCGACCACCGTCTTGTCAGGTTCCCTTCGGCCATGGTTCGTCGCGCCGGGTGACCTGGAGTGCGAGGATCATGAGGTGCGCCCGGTTGCTGACCCCCGCCTTTCCCCGGATCCTGCGCAGATACGTGTCGACGGTGTGCGGGCTGAGATGCATGCGCCGGGCGATGGAGGAGTAGGTGTGTCCTTCGGCGAGGTGACCCAGCACCTCGATTTCGCGCGTACTCAGCAGATCGAGTACCTCGGTGGAGCTCAAGCTCACGAGCGTGCCTTTC
This sequence comes from Streptomyces sp. NPDC048277, assembly GCF_040652235.1. Lineage (NCBI taxonomy): Bacteria > Bacillati > Actinomycetota > Actinomycetes > Kitasatosporales > Streptomycetaceae > Streptomyces > Streptomyces sp. NPDC048277. The sequence goes on along the minus strand of NZ_JBEZLQ010000001.1, from coordinate 488,335 downwards.
ATGCGGATTGAACACCTCGTGGGAAGGGCCCGGCACTCCGCCTCGGCGGAGCCGTTCCCGTCGGTCGTGACGGACCCGGCCTCGGGCCGGCCGCCGGACGTCGTCGCCGTCCTCCTCGCGCCGCCGCCATGAACATGGCGGAGCGGGTTAGGGTGCGGCACATGTTCGACATACGACACGGGGGAAGCACATGCCGAACAGTGATCGCCCGGCCGGGCGACGAGGGCGGTGTGCGGAGCCTGATCAGATGTCGGCGCTGTCGATGGCAATGACCCGTCCACCCCAGCCGGTGTCGCCGTTCGTCGTGCTTCCGGCGATGACCCGTCCGCCCCAGCCGGTGTCGTCGGTGGTCACCCCGCTCCCGGAGACCGTCGCCATGATCGCAGAACCCATGGGGGCGTACGGGGCGACGGAGCCGAGGGCCACGGCGGCGAGAGCGGCGACGGCGGCCAGGTTGAGGGACTTCATGGAGACACTCCTCATTCTTTCGGTGCTTCCGGGAAGGGAGCCGGCATGCGCGGTTTGCGCGCCTTCCGGTGCTTCCAGACTCGCCTGCAAGTGACGTGCGGGCCATGGAGCCGGCCATTCACCAAGCTGCCCCGCAGCAAGACGAACAGGGGACGAAATGTTCAAAGCGGATGAAAGCAGCATGGTTGGACCGTCCGCGGGGCCCGGGCACCGGGAGGTCGCCCTCTACCGATGGATCGTCAGGAACGAGCGCCTCGACCCGGACCGCGCGGCGCGGGAGCTGGATCTGGGCCGGGACGACGTCGACGCGGCCGTCGCGGCTCTGACCGAACTGGGCCTGTTAAAGGCGGACGTGGACGATCCGGCCAGGCTGCGTCCGGTCGATCCGGACCTCGTGGCCGCGGTCATGACGAACTCGCTGGAGACGTCGATCCGCGTCCAGCAGGCCGAACTGCACCGCATACGTGACGAGTTCGCCGGTCTGCGCGCCCACTACCTCGACAGTCTGCGCCGGGTGTCCGTGGACCTGGAGGTGATCCCCGGTCTGAAGGAGGTACGCGCCGCCCTCAACCGGGCCTCCGCGGAGTGCACCGAGGAGATACTGACCAGCCAGCCCGGCGGCAACCGGGTGCCGGCCGCCCTCGAGGAGGCACTGGCCCGGGACATGGAGGTGCTCTCCCGGGGGGTGCGGATGCGCACCCTGTACCACCACACCGCCCGTTTCAACGGGCCCAGTCAGGCCTACGTCGCCATGGTGTCCGGCCTCGGCGCCGAGTACCGGACCGCGCACGAGCTGTTCGGCCGTCTGATCGTCTTCGACCGCCGGGTGGCCTTCATCCCGGATCAGGGCGGCGGATGGGGTGCGGTCGTCATCCGCGAACCTTCGGTCGCGCATTTCCTGTGCGAGGTGTTCGAGCAGTACTGGGTCCACGCGGAGCCGTTCTCGGACGCGGCGGCGGACGGTCTGGAGGCCGTCTCCAAGGACATCGACCAGACCATCGTGCGGCTGCTGGCGGCCGGGATGAAGGACGAGACCATCGCGCGCCGCCTCGGCATGTCCCTGAGGACGGCCCGGAAGCACATCGCCGACATCATGGAGACGCTGGGGGCCGAGAGCCGTTTCCAGGCCGGTGTCCTGGCGGCCCGCCACGGGCTGCTCGGCGACGACGCGGCGGACAGCGGCCGCATCGGCTGAATCGGCCCGGTATCCCTGTCCCGGGTTCACGTGACTGCCCTTTCGGACATCCGCCGCTACCCGGGCGGTACCGTGAACCCGGGACTTCCCGAGCACCGTCCCGTGCACGAGAGTTACTGCGACTCCGCAGGCAGGGTGCCCGTTCGACGGCGACACCGGTCCTTGCGGTCATGTGACGGAAGAACAGCGGGGCACCTCGTGTTCCGGATGTTCCGTGCGCGAGGGACGGGTCGTCCACGCGTGGGTGCGTCGCACGCCGGTACCTGCTCCCCCCGGACGCAGATCCGCCGCGCATGCGGGCCGGACGCGTGGCCGGCGGCCGGCCCCGGACCACGGCACGCCGGGAGAGGAGGGCCGGTGTGACGGGGAGCGTGAGCGGGACGTGGACTTTGAACCGGCCTCGGCAGGGGCGGAAGCCGACCTGGGTCACTTCGTGAGGGATCTGGCGCTGTGTCTGTCGGTCCACCGCGACAGGAGTCCGGCCCTGGTGTGGCCGGACGGCATCGACGCGGTGGTGGCGGGAGCGGGCCGGGAGCTGCCCGAGCTGACCTCCGCCCTGGGTGCCCTGCTGGGCTCCGAGGTCACCAGTTCCTTTGTGGAGCTGCCGGTGGGCGGGAGCAGTGACGGCAACACGGCCGAGACCGACCTGATGCTGCTGCCGGTGAAGGGCAGCTGCGGCGGCCGGGTCGAGCCGTCGGTCCCGGGTCTGGGCTCGGCCGTCCTGGAGCACGCGCTGGAGCTGAGACTGCGGGTCGGAGAGGTGCTCTACGTGCCGCGCGGCTTCGTGTACACCCTCGACGCCGTGCACACACCGTGCACGCTCCAGGTGCTGGCCCTGCACCCCCTGGTCTGGTGACACCCCCTCGACAACGGCGCACGACCGGGCCGCCGCGACGGAGCCGTCCCTGGTGGACACCGGTCACACCCGCGCCCCGGCTTCCCGTGCTCGGGCGGGCAGCCGGGGCGGGTCCAGTTCCCGCCACACCGTGAACGCCAGCGGTGCCAGGGCGATCGACAGATAGACCCCGCCGAACAGCTGCAGCGCAGTCGTCAGATCCAGCCGGTCGAGGAGCAGTCCGGCGCCGAGAGCGCCCAGCGGGGTGGCGGCCAGCGCGCAGGCGACCACCAGCCCGAGCACCCGGCCGCGCACCCGCTCCGGCACCCTCTCGTAGGCGACCGACATCATGAGCGGACCGACGACGCCCGATCCGATGCCCGAGAGCACCAGGCCCGTCAGCAGGACCGCGGTGGACGGCTGCTGGGCGAGCAGGGCGCAGCGGAGTGCGCCGAGCAGCACGAAGCAGCCGCTGAAGACGGCTCGGCGGGGCAGGCGGTGCCCGAACCAGCCGTGCAGAGCGGTCCCCAGGAGTGCGCCGAGTCCGATCGCGGTCATCATCGCGCCGAGCAGTGAGCTGCTGTGCAGCACCCGGGTGCCGTAGGCGGGGTACAGGACCGCGTTGAGGCCGCTGTCCAGGGTGTTGGTGACCATCAGTACAGCCACCATGGCCCGCATCAGCCGGTCGGCGCGCAGGGCGGTGAAGCCGTCCCGGAGCCGGTCCGCGTAGGAGCCGTCGTCGGTGGCGGGCGCGGGGGGTTCGCCCGGTACGAGGGCGCGGACGAGGACCGCGGCGAGCAGCAGGGCGGCCGCGTCGGCCAGCAGCGTGGGCACCGGGCCGACCGACGCGACCAGCAGGCCCGCCAGCGGGGCACCGGCCATGGTGCCGATGCGCCGGGCGCCCTCCATGGCGCTGGTGCCGCGCTCGACGGGTGTCTCCGCTCGTCGCATCGCGGCGATCAGCAGCACCTGCTTGGCCGTGTCGGCGGGACCGCGGGCGGCGCCGGCGAGCAGGGCCAGGGCGGCCAGCGCCGGCAGGGGCAGGCCGACGGTCGTGTGGAGAAGGGGGACGAGACCTATGGCCATGGCGGTCATCAGGTCCGCGGCGACGCTCGCGGTGCGGGCGGGCAGCCGGTCCACGGCAGGACCGGCGAGGACGGCGGAGCACAGCAGGCCGATGGTCTCGGCTGCCGCGACTCCCCCGGTGCTGGTGCCGCTTCCGGTGCTCTGCAGGACGAACCACGGGATGGCGAGCAGGCTCGCGGCGGTTCCCACCGACGAGACGGCGGACACCACGACAAGCGTCAACAGTGGCACACGTCTGTTCATGGACGTCGAACTCCTGGGAAAGGGCTCCGTGCCCGGCACAGGGCGCCGGGCACGGAGCCGGTGGTGGGGTGCGGAGGGGTCAGCGGGTGGCGTCCATCGCCAGCCGCAGGCTGAGGGGGCGCATGTCGGTCCACACCTGGTCGATGTGGGACAGGCACTCCTCCTTGGTGCCGCGCACCCCGCTCTCGTGCCAGCCGGCCGGGATGTCCCGGTCGCCCGCCCAGAGGGAGTACTGCTCCTCGTCGTTGACGACCACGGTCCATTCCTGCGTCGCGATGCCGTTCATGACGTGCTCCTTCGGTGCTGGGTTTCCATCGGGTGGGTGGTGTTGCGGGGTGTCCGGCCCAGCCGGGCCGGACACCGTGTTCAGGGGGAGACGGCCTGCTCCAGGGCGGCGGAGAGCCGCTCCGCGAGGACGGCCCCGTGCGGGTCGTCGAGCAGGTTGTGGTGGTTGCCCGGCACGGGGACCGCGTGGACGCGCCCCCGGGTGTGCGGGATCCAGGCCGCGGGATCGACCAGTGGGGTGTCCAGCTCCGCGTGCCGCTCGGCGACCGTGAACAGCCGGACATCGGCCCGCAGGACGGCGCCGGGGCGGTAGGCCGCCGACGCCTCGCCGTTGGCATCGGCCACCTGCAGCATCCGCCGCAGGGCGTCGGTCCGGGCCCGGCGGGGCAGGCTGCCCTGCTCGTGCCCCCGGTGGACCAGTGCCGCGACGAGGGACTCCTCGTCCAGCCCGCGGATCTCCGTGGCGTCCAGACCGGCCGCGATGCCGTAACGGACGATGTCCGGCTCGTCGTCCGCGCCGGTCCGGCGACGCTCCTCGCCGGGGGCGGCGGTGTCGATGGCGCCGAAGAAGGCGACCGTCTCGCCCGCCGCCTCCAGCCGGGTGGCGATCTCGTATCCCACCGCCCCGCCGAAGGACCAGCCGGCGATCAGGTACGGGCCGTGCGGTGCGATCCGGCGCATCTCCGCCAGGTACCGCTCCGCCATGTCCTCCACCCGCCGCAGCGGTGTCTCGGCGGTGTTGTAGCCGACCGCCTCCACGCCGTAGACCCGCCGTGTGCCGCCCAGGGCCCGGGCGAGCGGCAGATAGCAGCAGGCGTCGCCGCCGCGCGGGTGGAGCAGGAAGAGCGGTGGCCGCTGCGGGTCGCCGTCGGCGAGGGGCACCACCAGCCGGTCGGCGGTCGCACCGGCGTCCGGCAGCGCCTCGCAGAGCAGTTCCACGGTGGGCTTGCGGAAGAGCAGGTTGAGCGGCAGTTCGACGCCCAGGTCCTGGCGGACGGCGGCGATCAGTTCGAACGCCTTCAGGGAGTGCCCGCCGAGCGCGAAGAAGTCGTCCCGCACGCCCAGCGGCCGTACGTCGAGGACCTGTTCCCAGATGCGGGCCATCCGCACTTCCAGCGCGTCGCGGGGCAGCAGCAGATCCTGCCGCGCGCGGGCCGGGTCCACCGCCGGCAGTGCCTTGCGGTCGAGCTTGCCGTTGGGGGTGAGCGGCAGCGTGTCCAGCTCCGCCAGCACCGAGGGCACCATGAAGTCCGGCAGGGACTCCCGCAGTGTCTCGCGCAGCGCCACCGCGTCGCCGGTGGGGCCGTCCCACACCACGTAGCCGACCAGGATCGCGTCCACTCCGGTGCCGCGGACCGCGACGGCGGCCTCGGCGACGTCGGGGTGGCGGGCCAGCGCGGTCTCGATCTCACCGAGTTCGATGCGATGGCCGCGCACCTTGACCTGTCCGTCGCCCCGGCCGAGGTACTCCAGGGTGCCGTCGGGCAGGCGCCGGACCAGGTCCCCGGTGCGGTACATCCGGCTGCCGGGTGCCGCGAACGGATCGGGCAGGAAGCGCTCGGCGGTGAGCCCGGGCCGGTCGGCGTAGCCCCGCACGACGCCGTCGCCGGCGATGTACAGCTCGCCGTAGACGCCGGCCGGCAGCGCCCGCAGCCGTTCGTCCAGGACGTGCACCCGGGTGTTGGCGAGGGGCCGGCCGATCGGCACGGGGCGGCCCGGGGCCGTGTCGCCCAGCCGGTGGGTGGTGGACCAGATGGTGGTCTCGGTGGGTCCGTAGACGTTCCACACGCTGCCGACGGCGGCGATCAGGCGTTCGGCGAGGACGGGGGGCAGCGCCTCGCCGCCGCACAGCGCCCGGACGAGCGGGTTGCGCCAGCCGGCCTGCATGAGGAGGTGCCAGGTGGCCGGGGTGGCCTGGACGAGGGTGGCCCCGGCCCGGTCCAGCTGCTTGGCGAGTCTGCTGCCGTCCCGGGCGGTTTCCCTGGTGACGATGTGGACGGTGGCTCCTCTCACGAGCGGCACCAGCAGTTCCATGACGGCGATGTCGAAGGAGGCGGTGGTCACCGCGGCGACGACGTCCTCCTCGGTGATCTCCAGCCGGCGGATCATGTCGAGGGCGAAGTTGACGACGCCTCGGTGCGGCACCATGACGCCCTTGGGGCGGCCGGTCGAGCCGGAGGTGTAGATGACGTAGGCGAGCGCCTCGGCGGATCCCGCGGGCGCGGGACCGGACGGCTGCCTTGGCTCCGTCAGCGCGTGGTCGACCCGCAGGGTCTGCACGCCGGCCGGCAGCCGCGCTCCGATCTGGTCGTCGCCGCTGGTGAGCAGCACGCGCGCACCGCTGTCGGCGACCATCAGCTCGACCCGCTCGCGCGGGTAGGCGGTGTCGACGGGCACGTACGCCGCGCCGGCCTTCAGGACGCCCAGCAAGGACACCGGCAGGTCAACCGAGCGCTCCACGGACACGGCGACGCGCGTCTCCGGGCCGACGCCCCGCGAGCGCAGTGCGGCCGCCAGGCGTTCCGCCCGCTCGTCCAGTTCGGCGTAGGTCAGGCTGCGTCGTTCGTCGCGGACGGCCACCGCGTCCGGGGTAAGGGCCGTCCGGCGGGCGATCAGCCCGTGGACGGTCTCGTCCGGCAGCGGTACGGCCGTGTCGTTCAGGGTGTGCACGAGGTGGTCGTGTTCCGCCGTGTCCAGCAGTTCCAGTTCGCCGAACGGACGGTCCGGTGCGGCCACGGCGGCTTCGAGCAGCCGCTCGAAGGACCGCATCATCCGTACGACGGTCCGCCGGTCGAAGAGGTCCGTGGCGAACACGGCGTGGCCGTGCAGCCCCTCGGCGTCCTCCGTCAGATACAGCGACAGGTCGAACTTGGAGCCGCCGTTGCTGAGCGCCACGGGCTCGGCTGCCAGGCCGGGGAACCCGGGCGGCGGCGCGGTCTCGTCATTGAGCACCAGCATCACCTGGAACAGCGGGTGGCGGCTGAGGTCCCGCTCCGGCTGCACCTGCTCCACGAGCCGTTCGAACGGGACGTCCTGGTGGGCGTAGGCCCCCAGTGCGGTCTCCCTGGCCCGTGCCACGAGTTCCTCGAAGGCGGGGTCGCCGGAGAGGTCGGTGCGCAGCACCAGCGTGTTGACGAAGAAGCCGATCAGGGGCTCCAGTTCCGCGCGGTCGCGGCCGGCGATGGGCGCGCCGACGGCGATGTCCGTGCTGCCCGACCAGCGGGCCAGCAGTGCCTGGAAGCCCGCCAGCAGCACCATGAACAGCGTGGCGTTCCCCCGCTGCCCTACGGCACGCAGGTCCGCGAGGAGCGCCGCGGGGAGGGCGAAGTCGACGTGGTCGCCGCGTCCCGACGGGGTCGCCGGCCGGGGGTGGTCGGTGGGCAGCTCCAGCGAGGCCGTCCCGGTGAGCCGCTCGCGCCAGTACGCCAGCTGACCGTCCAGCAGCGCGCCGGTGAGCCGCTCGCGCTGCCAGGCCGCGAAGTCCCGGTAGCCGATGGGCGGCGGGGTGGGGGCGGGGCCCTGGGCCAGTGCCGCCCGGTAGCCGGCGTGGAACTCCGACCAGAAGACCCCGGCCGACCAGCCGTCGAAGACGAGATGGTGCACGACCACGACGAGCAGATGCTCCTCGGCCGCGAGCCGGATCAGACGGGCGCGCAGCAGGGGTGCTCGGGCCAGGTCGAACGGGAGGGCGGCGTCGGCCTCGGCCAGTTCCCGGGCGCGGGCCTCGGCCTGGTCGCGGCCCAGGTCCGACAGGTCGACCAGTTCCGGTGCGAACACGCCGGCCGGCTCGGTCCGCTGGCGGGGGCCGTCGTCGCCGAGCGCGATCCGGGACCGCAGCACCGTGTGCCGCTCGACCACGCCGCGCAGGGCGGCCAGTGCGGCGTCCTGGTCCAGTGGGCCGGTGAACCGCACGGCGGTCGGCATGTTGTAGTCGGGGCGCCCCGGCTGGATCTGGTCGAGCAGCCACAGCCGCTGCTGTCCGAAGGAGAGGGGTGCCGGTCCTTCGGGCAGCGGCTCGATCCCGGAGGCGGCCCGGTCGGCACCCTCCAGGGCGCGGGCGAAGTCCGCCATCACCGGGCGCTGGAACAGCAGTTGCAGCGAGATCTCGCGTCCCAGGACCTCCCGCAGGCGGGAGACCATCCGGGCTGCCTTCAGAGAGTGGCCGCCGAGTTCGAAGAAGTGGTCGTGCGCGCCGACCCGGCCGCAGTCGAGCACCTCGGCCCACACGTCGGCCACGGCGCGCTCCAGTCCGGTACGCGGCGCGGTGTACGCGCGGTGCAGCCGTTCGCCCTCCGGGGCGGGCAGAGCAGCCCGGTTGACCTTGCCGTTGGACAGCAGGGGCAGGGCGTCCAGTTCGACGAGGACGGAGGGCACGACGGCCTCGGGCAGGGCGGTGCGCAGGAAGTCGAGCAGGGCGGTGCGCTCGCCGGTGTCGGTCCACACGACGTAGCCGACGAGTTCCCGGTCGGCGCCCTGTCCGTGGGCCGCCGCGACGGCCCGGGCCACGCCGGGGTGGCGGAGCATGGCCGCCTCCACCTCGCCCAGTTCGACGCGGTGGCCGCGGACCTTCACCTGGTTGTCGCGCCGGCCGTGGAACTCCAGGATGCCGTCGGCGCGGCGGCGCACCAGGTCGCCGGTGCGGTACATCCGGCTGCCGGCGGGGCCGTAGGGGTCGGGGAGGTAGGCCGCGGCGGTGCGGGCCGGGTCGCCGAGGTAGCCGCGGGCCACGCCCGGTCCGGCGATGAACAGTTCGCCGACCGCGCCGGTCGGCACCGGTTCGAGGTGTTCGCCGAGGACCAGGCAGCGGGCGCCGGGGATCGGACGGCCGATGGGGATGCGGCCGCTGTCGATGTCCTCGTCGGTCACCACATGGTAGGTCGACGTGTTGGTGCACTCGGTGGGCCCGTACTGGTTGACCAGCCGGATCCCTTCGCCCAGGCGGCGGACGTCGCGGGCGCGGTCCGCGGTGAGGGCCTCGCCGGTGGTCATCACCAGGCGCAGCGGGGCGCGGAGCGGGCCGGTCGCGGCGGCGGCGAGTTCGCCGAGCATCGAGGGCACGACGGACAGGACCGCGGTGACGCGCTGTTCCTCCATCAGGGTGAGCAGCGCCGCGGGGTCCCTGGCGTCGTCGTCGGAGGCCACGACCACGCGGGCACCGGTGCTCAGGGGCGCGAACAGGTCACGGACCGAGGGATCGAAGGTGAGGGCGGTGCGGGCGAGGACCACGTCCCGCTCGTCCAGGGCGAAGGTGCCGGTGAGATACGCGAGGTAGCCGGTGATGCCGCCGTGCCGGACCGCCACGCCCTTGGGCCTGCCGGTGGAGCCGGAGGTGTAGATGACGTACGCGAGATCGTCCGGGCCGGTCGGCAGCCGCAGGTCGCCGTCCGCGTGGGTCTCGGTGCGGCCCCGTTCCCGGTCGAGGTCGAGCACGGGCGTCCGCTCGGGTACGGCGGCCCGGTCGCCCTGGACGAGGACGAGTGCGGCCCCGCTGTCTTCGAGGACGGTCCGGATCCGGTCGGCCGGGTGCGTCGGGTCCACCGGCACATAGGCGGCGCCCGCCTTGAGGACCGCGAGCACGGCGACGACCGTCTCCGCGGAGCGCGGGAGCATCACCGCCACGGTGTCGCCCCGGCCGGCTCCGCGTTCCCCGATGTGCCGGGCCAGGCGGTTGGCGCGCCGGTTGAGCTCGGCGTAGGAGAGGTGTTCGGAGCCGTACGTCACCGCGACCGCGTCGGGGTTGCGGCGGGCCTGCTCCTCGACCAGTCCGTGCAGTCGGCCGGCGGACGCCTGCGGGGGCGCGGGCGGGGCGTACAGGGCCAGCCGCTCCTCGGGGGTGAGCAGGTTCAGGCGGGACAGCCGGCGGCCGGGGTCGGCCAGGGCGTCGCGCAGCAGTCGTACGTAGTGCTCGGCGAAGCGCTCGACGGTGGCCCGGTCGAAGAGGTCGGTGGCGTACTGCAGGGTGCCGAGCAGACCGTCCGGCAGGTCGGTGAGGGCGAGGCTGAGGTCGAACTTGGCGGTGCCGTTGTCCACGTCCACGGTCCGCACCGACACGCCGTCCAGCGGGAGGGAGTCGAGCTGCTCGGGGTGGAGCTGGAAGAGCACGTCGAACAACGGGTTGCGGCTGAGGTCGCGGTCCGGTCGCAGTTCCTCGACCAGCCGGTCGAAGGGGAGGTCCTGGTGGTCGTAGGCGGCCAGGGCGGTGTCCCTGACCCGGGCCACCAGGTCCTGGAAGGACGGGTCGCCGGACAGGTCGGAGCGCAGGACGAGGGTGTTGACGAAGAAGCCGATCAGCGGCTCCAGTTCGATCCGGGCGCGGCCGGCGATGGGGGTGCCGACCGCCACGTCGGTCTGGCCGCTCCAGCGGGCCAGCAGGGCCTTGAAACCGGCCAGCAGCACCATGAAGAGGGTGCCGCCGTGCTCCTGGCCGAGTGCGGTCAGGCGGTCGCGCAGGTCGGCGGGCAGGTGGAAGGTGAGGCTGTCACCGGCACCTGAGCGCACGCGGGGGCGCGGCCGGTCGGCCGGCAGCTGCAGCGGGGTCGTACCGGCGAGCCGCGCCCGCCAGTGGTCCAGCTCCGCGGCGAAGCCGTCCGTGTCCATCCGCTGCTGCTGCCAGTGGGCGAAGTCCGCGTACTGGATGGGGAGTTCGGGGAGGTCGAGGGTGGTGCCGCGGACGAGTGCGGCGTATCCGGCGGACAGTTCCCGCCACAGGACGGGCATGGACCATCCGTCGCCGACCGTGTGGTGGAGGACCAGGACCAGCAGATGGGCGTCCTCGGCGGTGCGGACGATCCGGGCCCGCAGCAGCGTCGCGCCGGTCAGGTCGAAGGGGGTGGCGGCGTCGGCGCGGGCGAGGTCCAGCGCCTCCGCCTCGGCCCGGTCCGCCGGCAGTGCGGAGAGGTCGGTGAGTTCGGTGGTGAGGACCTCGGCGGGCTCGACGAGCTGGACCGGGTGTCCGTCTTCCACGGTGATCCGGGACCGCAGCACCTCGTGCCGGCGGACCACCAGGCCCAGGGCGTCCGCCAGGGCCGCCGCGTCGAGGGGGCCGTCGAGCCGGGCCACGACGGGGATGTTGTAGTCGGGCCGTCCGGGCTGGAGCTGGTCCAGGAACCACAGCCGCCGCTGGGCGTAGGACAGCGGCGCCGCCGGGCCCTCGGGGCGGCGGGCGATGACGTCCGCGGCCGCCGGGGCGGTGCGGGTGTCGACGGCGGCGGCGAACCGGTGCAGGACGGGGTGTTCGAACAGCGTCCTCAGCGGGATCTCGGTGCCGAGGCGTCCGCTCAGCCGGGACACCGCGCGGGTGGCGCGCAGGGAGTGGCCGCCGAGGGCGAAGAAGTCGTCGTCGCGGCCGACCCGTTCGGCACCCAGCACCTCCGTCCACACGGCGGCGACGGTCTCCTCGGTCGGGGTGGCCGGGGCGGTGTAGTCGCGCGGGGCGCCGTCCGCCGGCGCCGGGAGCGCGCGCTGGTCGAGCTTGCCGTTGGGGGTGAGCGGCAGGTCGTCGACCACGACCACGGCCGGGACCATGTACTCGGGCAGCGTGACCGCCAGCGCCTCGCGTACGACGTCCGGCACGCACTCCACACCGGGCTCCGGAACGGCGTAACCGACCAGCCTGCGCTCCCCCGGACCCTCCTCCCGCACCACCACCGCACTGCGGGCGACACCCGGCACCCGGGCCAGCACCGCGTCGATCTCACCCAGCTCGATCCGGAAACCGTGGATCTTCACCTGGTCATCGGCCCGGCCGAGATACTCCACCACACCGTCGGGACGCCAACGGGCGAGGTCCCCGGTGCGGTACATCCGGGCACCGGGAGCGCCGAAGGGGTCCGGGAGGAAACGTTCGGCGGTCAGCGCGGGCCGGTCCAGGTAGCCACGGGCCAGGCCGCTGCCGCCGATGAACAGCTCTCCCTGCACTCCCACCGGGACCTGGCGCAGCGTGTCGTCCAGGATGTACAGCCGCGTGTTGTCCATCGGGCCGCCGATCGGCAGCGGGCCGTCGACGCGTGCCGGTGGGGTCAGCCGGTGGCGGGTGGCGAAGGTGGTGGTCTCGGTGGGCCCGTAGACGTTGGTGAGAACCGTGCCGGGGGCCGCGTCCTGGGCGCGCCGGAAGGCGGTGACCGACGCGGCCTCGCCTCCGGTCCACACCTCCCGCACCCCGGACAGGGCCTCCGGGCACTCCTCGACCACCAGGTTGAACAGCGAGGTGGTGATGAACAGGGAGGTCACCCCGTGCTCGGTGACGAGGCGTGCGAGGGTGGCGGTGTCCAGCTGTCCGGGCGGGGCCACGACGACCTGGCCGCCGGAGAGCAGCGGCACCCACAGTTCGTAGGTGGAGGCGTCGAAGGAGTGCGGCGAGTGGGCCAGCACCCGCCGGTGGCCGTCACCGAAGGACTGGTCCAGGGCGAGGGCGGCCACATTGCCGTGGGTGACGACGACGCCCTTCGGCTCGCCCGTGGAGCCGGAGGTGAACATCACATAGGCGGCCTGGTCGGGGCTGCGCGGGGCCCGGGGCGCGGCCGACGGGGCGTCGCGGTGGTCGCCGGTGACGTCCAGGACCGGCACCGGGGAGCCGGTGACGGCGGGGTCGGTCAGCGTGGCCGGGTCGGCGAGCAGCACGACGGCCCCGGTCCGCTCCAGGATCCAGTGTGAACGCTGCACGGGGTAGCGGGTGTTCAGCGGCACATAGCAGCCGCCGGCCTTCAGGACCGCCAGAATGGCCGTCACCAGGTCGGCGGACCGCTCCATCAGCAGGCCCACCGCGCTCTCCGGGCCCACTCCGGCCGCCGCCAGCCGGCGGGCCAGAGCGTCGGCGCGCCGGTCGAGTTCGGCGTAGCTGAGGGTGGTGTCCCCGCAGATCACGGCGGCGGTGTCCGGGGTTCGCGCGGCCTGCTGGGCGAACAGCTCGGGGAGGGTCGCCGTGGACAGCTCCCGCTCCGGGCCCTGCCAGCGCTCCAGTTGCAGCCGTTCGGCGAGGCCGAGCAGGTCCAGCTCGCCCAGCGGCCGGCCGGGCTCGGCGGCGGCGCTCTCCAGCAGGCGGACGTAGTGGGCGACCAGGCGTTCGGCGGTGGCGCGGTCGAACAGGTCGGTGTCGAAGACCAGTGAGCCGGTGCAGCGGTCCGGGCGCTCGGTGACGAAGACGCTCAGGTCGAACTGGGCCCCGCCGAAGTCGGCGTGGACCCGCTCCACCGAGACACCGGGCAGCCCGAAGCCCCCGGTCTCGTCCTCAGCGGCGGCGATCATGACCTGCACCAGCGGGTTGCGGGCCGGCGTCCGCTCCGGACGCAGGCGCTGCACCAGGCGGTCGAACGGCACCTCCTGGTGGTCGTAGGCGTCGACCGTGACCCGGCGCACCCGCTCCAGCAGGTCGCGGAAGGTGAGGGCGGAGGTGATCTCGGTGCGCAGCACCACGGTGTTGACGAAGAAGCCGATCAGCGGCTCCAGTTCGACCCGGTCGCGGCCCGCCACCGGGGTGCCGACGGCAACGTCGGCCTGGCCGCTCCAGCGGGCCAGCAGCGCTTGGAGGCCGGCCGTCAGTGCCATGAAGACGGTGGCGTCCGCGGCACGCGCCAAGTGCCGTAGCCGGGTGGTCAGTTCGGGAGTGAGGGTGAATTCCACGGTCTGCCCGCGGCCGCTGCGGGCGGCGGGGCGCGGGCGGTCGGTGGGCAGTTCCAGCGGGGCCAGGCCGCTCAGCCGCTCCTCCCAGTGCCGCAGGGAGCCGTCCAGTTCGCCGCGCTCGAAGCGCTGCCGCTGCCAGTGGGCCCAGTCCCGGTAGGCGACCGGCAGCGCGGGCAGCAGCTCGGCTCCGGGGGCCGGGGCGCGGTAGGCGGCCGCGAGCTCCTTCCACAGCAGGGTCATCGACCAGCCGTCGGTGGCGATGTGATGGACCGTCAGCAGGAACAGGTGGTCGTCGTCGGCGAGCCGGACGAGCAGGGCCCGCACCAGCGGCCCCGCGGCCAGGTCGAAGGGCTTGCGGGCGTCCTCGACGGCCAGTTCCACGGCGCGGCGTTCGCGGTCGGCGTCGTCCGCGCCGCGCAGGTCCCGGACCGGCAGCGGCACGTCGCCGGGTGGCAGGAGCACGGGGCGGGCGGTGCCGTCGTACTCCTCGAAGACGGTGCGCAGCGGTTCGTGGCGCCGTACGACGGCGGTCAGGGCGTGCCGCAGCCGGTCGGTGTCCAGCGGGCCGCGCAGCCGCAGCAGTTCGGGCACCGCATAGCCGGCGGTGTCGCCGAGGATGCGGTCGGTGAGCCAGAGCCGTTCCTGGGCGAAGGACGCGACGGATTCGGCCGGGCTCGCGGGGATGACGGAGGCGGGGCGGTCGGTCCGCTGGTCGCGGGCGGCCCGGACGCGGCGCCGGAGCAGGTCCCGGGCGGCCGCCAGCCGGTCCGCCGCGGACGCCTCGATCGGTCGGCTGTCCTCGATGGTCACGCGATCTCTCCCTGGTGGATGTGGGGCCGCTCGCTGCCGGTGCGGAAGAGGTCCTCCAGCAGTGCGGCTTCTACGGCGCCGGCCAGCCCGGCGACGGTGGGGTGGTCGAACAGGGTGTGCAGGGGCAGTTCCAGTCCCAGGGAGTGGCGGAGCCGGGCCATCACCCGGGTGGCGCTGAGCGAGTGGCCGCCCAGGCGGAAGAAGCTGTCGTGGCGTCCGATCGCGGGGACGTCGAGGATCTCGGCCCACAGGTCGGCGACGAGTTCCTCGGTCTCGGTGGCGGGCGGGGCGCAGACGGCGGCGGAGACCGAGGGGGCGGGCAGGGCCCTGCGGTCGAGCTTGCCGTTGGGGGTGAGCGGCAGGTCGTCGACCACGACCACGGCCGGGACCATGTACTCGGGCAGCGTGACGGCCAGCGCCTCGCGCACGACGTCCGGCACGCACTCCACACCGGGCTCCGGAACGACGTAACCGACCAGCCTGCGCTCCCCCGGACCCTCCTCCCGCACCACCACCGCACTGCGGGCGACACCCGGCACCCGGGCCAGAACCGCGTCGATCTCACCCAGCTCGATCCGGAAACCGTGGATCTTCACCTGATCGTCGGCCCGTCCGAGGTACTCCACCACACCGTCGGGACGCCAACGGGCGAGGTCCCCGGTGCGGTACATCCGGGCACCGGCCGGTCCGAACGGATCCGTGAGGAAGCGCTCCGCGGTCAGCGCGGGGCGGTTGAGGTAGCCGCGGGCCAGGCCCGTCCCGGCGAGGTACAGCTCGCCGGCGACGCCCACCGGCACCGGGCGCAGCGCCGCGTCGAGGATGTACAGGCGGGTGTTCCAGATGGGCCGGCCGATGGGGACCGGGCCGGGGCCGGGGCGGCACTCCCAGAAGGTCACGTCGACGGCGGCCTCGGTGGGGCCGTACAGGTTGTGCAGCGGTACGTCGAGCACCTCGTGGAAGCGGTTCTGCACCTGCTCGGACAGCGCCTCGCCGCTGCACACCACCCGGCGCAGCGAACGGCAGCCGGCCGCAGAGGGCTCCTCCAGGAAGGAGGCGAGCATCGAGGGCACGAAGTGGACGGTGGTGATCCGCTGTTCCTGGATGGTGCGGGCCAGATAGGCGGGGTCCTTGTGCCCCTCCGGCCTCGCCACGACCAGGGCGGCGCCCTCCAGCAGCGGCCAGAAGAACTCCCAGACGGAGACGTCGAAGCCGAACGGCGTCTTCTGCAGCACCCGGTCGGTGTGGTCCAGCCGGTAGGCGGCCTGCATCCAGGCCAGGCGGTTGACGATGGCGTCGTGCGTGACGACGACGCCCTTGGGGCGGCCGGTGGAGCCGGAGGTGTAGATGACGTAGGCGGGGTGAGAGCCGGCCGGACGGGCCGGTCCGGCCGATGTGCGGTCCGCGCGATCCGCGTCGTTCGCGTGGTCCGGGTGGTCCGCGCGGTCCGGGTGGTCTGCGTCGTCCGCATGGTCCGCGTGATCCGCGCGGTCCGGGTGGTCTGCGTCGTCCGCGTGATCCGCGTGATCCGCATGGTCCGCATGGTCCGCGTGATCCGCGTGATCCGCATGGTCCGCATGGCCCGCATGGCCCGCATGGCCCGCGTGATCTGCATGGCCCGCGTGATC
>NZ_JBEZLQ010000001.1:0-472074 GCF_040652235.1 Streptomyces sp. NPDC048277 | reverse complement strand
GATCCGCATGGCCCGCGTGATCCGCATGGCCCGCGTGATCCGCATGGCCCGCGTGATCCGCATGGCCCGCGTGATCCGCATGGCCCGCGTGATCCGCATGGCCCGCGTGATCCGCGTGATCCGCGTGATCCGCATGGCCCGCGTCGTCCGCGTCGTCCGCGCGATCCGCGTCGTCCGCGTAGTCCGCGTAGTCCGGCTCGTCGAGCAGCAGGCGGGGGACCGCCGGTCCGTCCGGGAGTACGGCGGCCGTGGCGCCCTCGGTGATCAGCAGGGCGGGGGCGGCGTCGCCCAGCATGTAGGCGACGCGGTCGGCGGGCAGTCCGGGGTCCACCGGCAGATAGGCGGCGCCCGACTTCAGGACGGCCAGCAGCGCGACCACCATCTCGGTGGACCGGTGCAGGGCCACGGCCACGATCTGCTCCGGGCCGGCGCCCCGGGCCCGCAGCCGCGCGGCGAGCCGGTCGGCGCGGGCGTCGAGCTCGCGGTAGGTGAGCGCCTCCTCCTCGAAGACGGTGGCGGTCCGGTGCGGACTGCCGGCGGCCTGCCGCTCGAAGAGGTCCACCAGGGTGCCCTCGGGAACGGGGTGGGCGGTATCGTTCCACTCCCGCAGGATGCGGTGGCGCTCCTCGTCGGACAGCAGCTCGACCGCGCCGACCGGGAGGCCGGGCTGTTCGGCCGCCGCGGTGAGCAGCCGCCTCAGCGCGTCGGCCATGCCCTGTGCGGTGGACGTGTCCAGTACGTCGGGCCGGTGGTCCAGGTTGAGGCACAGCCGCTCGCCGGGCAGGACGACGAGGTTGACGGTGTAGTGGGTGGCGTCCGTGCCGTGGACGCCGGCGAGCGTCAGCCCCGCGGCCGCGCTGCTGAGGCTCTCCTCGTCGACCGGGTAGTTCTCGAAAGCCACGGCCGTGTCGAAGAGGGTGCCCAGTCCCGCCTGGCGCTGGATGTCGGCCAGGCCGAGGTGCTGGTGGTCGAGGAGCGGGGTCTGCTCGTCCTGGAACCGTGCCAGGGCCTCGATCAGCGGTTCGTGCTCCCTGATCCGGAAGCGCACCGGGAGCGTGTTGATCAGCAGGCCGACCATGCTCTCGATCCCCGGGAGGTCGGGCGTGCGCCCGGAGACCGTCCCGCCGAACACCACGTCGTCGCGGCCGGTGAACCGGCCCAGCAGGATCGCCCAGCAGCCCTGGACGACGCTGCTCAGCGTCACTCCGGCGGACCGGGCGCGGGCGGCGAGGCGCGCGGTGAGGCCGGCGTCCAGCTCGACGGGGATGCGCTCGGGCAGGACGCCGACGCGGTTGAGTTCGGTGCTCGCCAGGAGGGTCGGTTCCTCCAGTCCGTCCAGGGCCCGCTGCCAGGCGGCGGCCGCGGCGGCGCGGTCCTGGCGGGCGTGCCAGGCCAGGTACGACCGGAAGGGCGCGGCCGGCTCCGGCGTCCACGGGGTGTGCCCGGCGCGGGAGGCGTATGCGGCGAGGAGTTCCTTCAGCAGGACCGCGGCGGACCAGCCGTCCCAGAGGATGTGATGGTTGGTCATCACCAGGCGGTGTTCGGTCTCCCCCAGCCGGACGAGCGTGAAGCGCACCAGTGGCGGCCGGGCGAGGTCGAAGCGGCGCACCCGGTCCTCGCCGAGCAGGCGGTCCAGAGCCTCCTGCCGTTCCTCGTCCCCGAGACCGGACAGGTCCGTGACGTCGAGGGGGGTGTCCGCCCCGGCGAGGACGACCTGGACGGGTTCGGTCAGGCCGTGGTCGGTGAAGCCCGCCCGCAGGGCGTCGTGGCGTCGCAGCAGGGTGCGCAGCGACTCCCGGAGGGCCGGCACGTCCAGCGGGCCCCGCAGGTCGAGGATGAGCTGCCCGGTGTAGGCGTCGACGGTCTGCTCGTCGTACGAGGCGTGGAAGAACAGGCCTTCCTGGAGCGGCGAGAGCGGGAGGACGTCGGTCAGGCCGGGGTGGGCGTCCGCGAGCCGGTCCAACCCGATCTGGTCCAGCCCCACGAGGGGGCAGTCGCCCGAGGTGAGCCGGGGCGCCTCGGCCTCGGCGGAGCAGGCCGCGAGCAGCCTCAGGGCCTGGGCCCAGTCGTCGGCGAAGGCGGCGGCCTCCGTCTCGGAGAGCAGCGCCTGCGGCCAGGTCCACTGCGCGGTCAGTTTGGTGGCACCGGACTCCTCGCGCACCAGGACGTCGATCTGCAGGCAGTGTTCGGCCGGCATGTCCGGCGGGGTGTCGGCCCTGAGGGCGCCGTCCCCGGGCGCCGGGTGCCACGGGCCGGCGTCGGCGGCGGGGAACCGGCCGAGGTAGTTGAAGAGGATGGGCGGCTGCGGCAGTCGGGCCAGTTCGGTGCCGGCTGCCGGGTTGAGGTGGCGCAGCAGGCCGTAGCCGGCGCCGTCGGGCAGGGCCGCGAGGTTGTCCCGTACCCGGCGGGCGAGGTCGGCCAGCGCGGGGCCGCCGCGCCAGGCCGCGGTCAGGTCGAGCCCCCGCAGGTCGAGCCGTGCCGGGTACTGGGTGGTGAACCAGCCGACGGTGCGGGAGAGGTCGAGGCTGCCGGCCGGGTCGGCGTCGCGGCCGTGGCCCTCCAGGTCCACCAGGAGGGAGGCGATCTCGGCCGCCGGGCCGTCGGAGCGCTGCCGCCCGCGGTGCGCGGCCAGAGCCAGGGCCGCGAGCATCAGCCCGTCGGGGCCGGTGCGCAGGGTCGTGGGGGTGGTGGTCAGGAGCGGTTGGACGACCTCGTCGGGAAGGGTGACGGTCAGGGTGCGGGTGGTGGCCGCGGTGTCGCGTGCGGAATCGGGCACCCGGTCGGTCAGCGGGGCGGGGGTGGCGTCGGCAGGGGCGAGGATGTCGCGCCAGAGCGGAAGCTGTGCGGTGGTGGCCGGGTCGAGGGCCAGTGCGGACAGGCGCCGGGCCCAGGCGGGGAAGGAGGTCCCGACCGGCTGGAGCCGGACCGGCACGCCGGCGGACACCGCCGCCCAGGCCTCCGCCAGATCCGCCAGCAGCACACGCCAGGAGACACCGTCGACGACCAGGTGGTGCAGGCAGAGCAGAAGCCGGCCCGGCCGGTCACGGCCGAGGTCGAACCAGACGGCCTGCAGCACCGTTCCGGCCGCGGGATCCAGCCGTCCGGGCGCGGCCTCGGTCTCCTCCGCCACGGCCGCGCGGCGGGCTTCTTCATCGAGGCCGGCCAGGTCGACGCGGGTGAGATGGGCCGCCACCGGTACCCGGGGCTGGATGCGGCAGGCGGGGCGGGCGTCCGCGGTCGTCGCGGTGCGCAGGCGCAGCATCTCGTGGTGGTCGACGAGTGCTTGCAGGGCGGCCGTCAGGCGGTCCGGGTCGGCGTCGGCGGGGGTCTGCACGAGCACCGACTGGCTGAAGCGGTCCACGGGTGAGGGGGTGGCCAGCAGCCAGTGCATGATCGGGGTGAGGGGAACGTCGGGGGCCGCGTCGGTGGCGGGATCCGCCTCGTCGGCCGGTGCCGCCGCCTCGGCGGTGTTGCGGGCCAGCGCCGCCGGGGTGCGGTGGGCGAACACATCGCGCAACGTCATCGCCAGCCCGGCCGCCCGCGCCCGACTCACCAGAGTCAGCGCCGAGATACTGTCACCACCCAACTCGAAAAACGCCTCACCAGCACCCACCGACTCCCGCCCCAACACCTGCGCGAACAGACCGCGCAGCACCTCCTCCACGGCGGAAGCCGGACCGGCGGGAGCAGCCGCTGCTTCGGCGGCTTTACGGGCCAGCGCCGCCGGGGTGCGGTGGGCGAACACATCGCGCAACGTCATCGCCACCCCGGCCGCCCGCGCCCGACTCACCAGAGTCAGCGCCGAGATACTGTCACCACCCAACTCGAAAAACGCCTCACCAGCACCCACCGACTCCCGCCCCAACACCTGCGCGAACAGACCGCGCAGCACCTCCTCCACGGCGGAAGCCGGACCGGCGGAGCTCGGTGCCGAGGCCCTGTCGTCGGTCGGCTCGGGCGGCATGGTGAGTTCCGCGGCGAGGGCCTTGCGGTCCAGCTTTCCGCTGGTGGTCAGCGGCAGGCTCGCCCGGACCACGTAGCTGTGCGGGACCATGTAGCGGGGCAGCGCCTCGGTGAGGTGGGCCTGCAGGGTGGCGGGTACGGGTTCCGCGCCGTCGGCGCCGACCACATGGGCGACCAGCCGCTTGCCTCCGGTCGGCAGCTCCTGGACCAGGACGGCCGCCTGCGCGACAGCCGGGTGCCGGATCAACTCGGCCTCGATCTCGCCCAGTTCGATCCGGTGACCGTTGATCTTCACTTGCTGGTCGATCCGGCCGAGGAACTCCAGCTCTCCCTGGTCGTTCCAGCGGACCAGGTCGCCGGTGCGGTACATCCGCGTACCGGGGGCGGCGGACCAGGGGTCGGGGACGAACCGGTCGGCCGTCAGGGCGGAGCGGCCGAGGTAACCGCGTGCCAGTCCGTCGCCGGAGACGCACAGTTCGCCCGGAACCCCGGGCGGCACCAGACGCAGCTGGGCGTCCACCACGTACAGCCGGTGGTTGACCGTGGGCCGCCCGATCGGCGGGGCCGCGCCCCGCGAGGGTGCGGTGCAGCGGTGCATGGCCACCACGACCGTGGTCTCGGTGGGGCCGTAGGTGTTCCAGACCTCACGCCCGGGGGCCGCCCAGCGGTCCACGACGTCGCCGGACGGGGCCTCACCGCCGGTGGAGACGAAGGTGAGCGCGGGCAGGGCCGAGGGGTCGAGCAGCGGCATCAGGGCGGTGGGCAGGTCGGCGATGGTGACCGCCTGACCGGCCATCAGGGCCTGGAGCCCGTCGATGTCCAGCCGCTCCTCGTCGGTGGCCAGCACCAGCGTCCCGCCGCTGAGCAGCGCCCCGAACATCTCCAGGACGGAGACGTCGAAGGTGAGCGCCGCGAAGCCGAGGAAGCGGGCACCGGGGCCGACGCGGCAGGCGGCGAGGTTCTGCAGGGTGAAGCCGACGGCGGCGCCGTGGCTGACGACCACGCCCTTGGGCTGTCCCGTGCTGCCGGAGGTGTAGAGCATGTAGGCGGCGCGGGCGGGGTCGACGACGGCACCGGCGGCCGGGGTGAGATCCCCGGCTTCCGTCCCGCTCTCCGCCGACGGCTCCGACGGCTCGACCGGGACCACGGTACGGACGGCGGCGGGCAGCCGGTCGGCCAGTTGCGGTCGGCTCACCACGGTGTCGATCGCGGCGTCCTGGACGATG
The DNA here is from genome assembly GCF_040652235.1 of Streptomyces sp. NPDC048277. NCBI lineage: Bacteria > Bacillati > Actinomycetota > Actinomycetes > Kitasatosporales > Streptomycetaceae > Streptomyces > Streptomyces sp. NPDC048277. The sequence continues at coordinate 466,885 of NZ_JBEZLQ010000001.1, read as the reverse complement.
TACTCCAGGCGGCGCGGCGGCAGTCCCGGGTCGAGGGGGACGTAGCAGCCGCCCGCCTTGAGGACCGCCAGCACGGCGGTGACCATGCCCGGGGAACGGTCCACGCAGACGCCGACCGGGCGGTCCGGGCCGATGAGCGGCCGCAGCCGCCGGGCGACCTCCTCGGACCGCGCGTTCAGTTCGCGGTACGTCACCTGCTCGCCGTCGCAGACGACGGCCACCGCGTCCGGGGTGCGCCGGGCCTGCTCCTCGAAGAGCCGGTGCAGGCCATGGCCGGCGGGGACGGGTGCGGTGCCGCCGTCGCCGTACTCCATGAGCAGCCGGAGGTCGGCCGGGGAGAGGAGGTCGAGCCCGCCGACGGTGGTGTCCTCGGCGGCCCGCGCGAAGCGCCCGAAGAAGTCGGCGATACGGTCCTGGTGTGCGGCCAGTTCGTCGAGGTCGCAGCGGGCGGCGTCCACCTCGAACTGGAGGCCGACGGTGCCGTCGCCGCGCTCGTAGACGTTGGTGGAGAGGTAGTCGACCGGTCCGACGCTGAGGTTGTGGGCGGTCGCGGGGAGTCCCGCGAAGGTCACGTCGTAGTCGAACGACATGACGTTGACGGCGGCGTCCCACAGCTTGCGGCCGCTTTCGGCGAGGGCGAGGTCCCGCTTCAGATCGTCGACGGGGTAGTGCTGGTGGCGCAGCCCCTCGCGCACGGCCCTGGAGGTCTGGCGTACGAGGTCGTCGACCGTGGTGGCGGAGGTGACCGTGAGCCTCAGCGGAAGGATGTTGGAGAACATGCCGCGGCCGCTGCGGGCGGCGGGGGTGGTGCGGCCGGTCACCGGCAGGCCCAGGACCAGGTCCTCGGCTCCGCTGATCCGGTGCAGATAGGCGGCGGCCGCGGCCAGCACCACGACCGTCCACCGGGTCCGGGCCCGCCGGGCGACGGCCCGCAGCGCCTCGGCGGTCTCCGGCCCGAGGTCGCTCCTGCGGCGCAGCACCCGGCCCGAGGGGGCCACACCGGTCCGGCCGCCGAAGGCGACGGTCTCCGGCAGGTCCGCCGTCCGCTCCAGCCAGTAGGCCCGGTCCCGCGTGAACTGCTCCGACCGGCGGTAGGCCTGGTCCTCGGCCACGATCTGCCGCAACGGGACACCGGTGTAGGGGGCGATCGGGGTGCCGTCCACCAGCGCGGTGTACACCTCGGCGGCCCGGCGGATCATCATGGCGCCGGTGACGCCGTCGACGACGATGTGGTGGGGCGCGTGGAGCCAGTAGAAGCGCTCGGGTCCGGCCTGGAAGAGGACATGCCGGTCGAGCGGGTCGCGGGCGAGGTCGGTGGGCCGGGCGAGCACCGCCCGCATGTGCTCCTCGGCCGCGGCCCTGGGATCGGGACGGCCGCTGACGTCCACCACCTCCAGTTCCAGCGGCGGCATCCGCTGCGGAACCTGCCAGACCCGGCCGTCCTCCTCCTCGAAGCGCACATGCAGGCATTCGGTCTCGGCGATCATGATGCGCAGGGCTTTCCGGAAAATCCCGGGGTCGATCGCGCCGTGGATTTCCAGGTATTCGGCAATGTGGTAGTCGCAGCTCTCGGGATTGAGCTGCTGGGCAACCCAGATGCCGGCCTGCGGGGACGTCAGAGGTAGACGGTCGCGCTCCTCAGCAGACATGCGGTTGTCTCATCTCACTCGGCGGATCGACGGGCGACGTCGCGGTCGGCGTCCACTGTGCAAGGCGGGAAGAGAGCGCGGAAGTCACGGAAAACAGGCTCTTGACCGTCGAGAACGGCCTGCGGAAAACGCGTGACACAAAACCCCGGTACCGGAAATCCGCGTCTTTCCGCGCCCGTCCGTTTTGGCGACGCTGCCCCTGGCAACCAGGCTGCTTCAGGGAAGGAAAGCGACAGGATGACACCGGAGATCGAAGCTGCTTTCGCGGCGATCAGGGACGAGTACGGCGCCGGGTCGATCGACCGGGTCACCCAGATGCTCGACCCGGACCCGGACGGCCGGCACCCCTTGCAGAAGAAGGCCAAGTGGATCATGCCGGGCATCTCGCAGCGGCCCTGGCACGACCCGTACGGGCACCCCGAGATCGCACCCGTCGTGAGGGCTTTCGAGGCCGGGCACGCCGCGATCAAGGAGGAGCTCGCCTCGGCCTGGGCCGAGCGCCGGAGCCGCTTCTCCGACTACGAGCACTACCTGGTGCGGCAGGAGGACTGGCAGGCGCTCTACCTGTACCGGGCGGGCGGGCTGGTCCCGGAGTCCGGGCCGCTGGTCCCGACGGCCTTCCGGATCCTGCAGGAGACGGCCGTCGAGACGGAGAAGATCTGCCCGCTTCTGGAGAGCCACTTCTCCACGCTGCTGCCGGGCGCGGCCATCGCACCCCACTGCGACCTGTGGAACTTCAGCATCAACCTCCACCTCGCCATCGACATCCCCGAGGGATGCGGTATCAGCGTGGCCGGTGAGGCACGGCAGTGGAAGGAGGGCGAGTGCCTGCTGTTCGACTACTCCTTCGAGCACGAGGCGTGGAACCACGGCACCCGCCCCCGCGCCTGCCTCCTGGTCGACCTCTGGCACCCCGAGACCACCCTGCCGGAACGCCGGGCCCTCACCACCCTGGTCACCGAGGTGCGCCGCCTGACCGGCGAGGCGTGAGCCGCTCCGGCGCCCGGCGCCGGAGTGCCGCCGACACGACGGGAGACACGACGGGACACGTACCGTGATCCCCGGACTTCGGGCCAGGGAGCACGTCAGGGACAGCAGTACGCCCCTTGCGGGAGGCAAGGGGCGTACGGACTGCGACGGAGCCGGACGGACGTGGATGCCGGCCGTCGACCCGGGCCGGCCGGTCACCCGGCGCTCATATATGTCGCATCACTTGGTGTTGACGGTGACCTTGCCGTCGATGATGTCCTGCTTGGCCTTGTCGACGGCGTCGACGACCTTGGTCAGGGCCTTGTACTTCGGGTTGGTGTCGGCGAAGCCGACGCCGCCGGTCTTGAGGGTGCCCTCGACGACACCGCTCTCCGGCTTGCCGTTGTAGACCGACTTCACGAGGTCGTACACGGCGCCGCCGACGTTCTTCAGGGCCGAGCCCAGGATGTAGTCCTTGTACTTGGCGAGCGCGCTCTGGCTGTACTGGTCGGAGTCGACACCGATCGCCCAGATCTTGGCGGTGGCGGCGGCCTCGATCACGCCCTGGCCCGAGAGACCGGCCGCGTGGTAGATGACGTCTGCACCGGCGTCGATCTGGCCCTGCGCCGCGGCCTTGCCCTTGTCGGGGCTGGAGAAGCCGCCCTCCTGGGCCGTCTGGGTCAGGTACTGCGACTCGATCTTGATCTTCGGGTTGACCGACTTGGCGCCCTGGTCGAAGCCCGCCTCGAAGGTGCGGATGAGCGGTACGTCGACGCCGCCGATGAAGCCGATGTGGTCCTTCTTGGTGGCGGACGCCGCGGCCACACCGGCGAGGTACGAGGACTGCTCCGCGGCGAAGACCATGTCGACGACGTTCTTGGCCGTCACCTCGTTGTCGTCGATGATGCCGAAGGTGATCTTGGGGTACTTGGCCGCGACCTCCTTGACCGCGGGCGCGTAGGAGTAGCCGACCCCGATGATCGGGTTGTAGCCGGCCCTGGCCAGCGTGTCGAGGCGCTGCACCTTGTCGGCGTCGGACTCGCCGTCCTGCGGCTCGATGTCCCGGCCGCTGATGCCGAACTCCTTCTCGGCCTTCTGGAAGCCGGCGTAGGCGGCGTCGTTGAAGGACTGGTCGCCCTTGCCGCCGATGTCGTAGGCGAGGCCGATGCCCTTGCCGTTGTACTTGCCGGACGAGTTGGTGCTGGTGGCACCGGTGTCCTGGCTGGACTTACCGCACCCTGCGGCCGCGAGGGCGATGACGGCGACGGTCACCGCAGTTTGGGAGAACCTCGTCCTCCGAGAGACAGAACGCACAGCACGTACCCCTTCGTCCCCACGGCACCGTCACCGGCCCGCTTCCCCAACCGGCCACCCGCGGTGGCGATTTCGGCGCACAGTAACGCGCGTAGAAGCGGAGGGGAACGGGGTTTCTCCGGGCCGTTATCGAACCGTGCCGACTCCGGGTTACAAGGAGAGATCGCCGGTTACAGCGGGGTGACACAAGGGGGCGAAGAGGGACCCATCGGGCACCCCTTCGCCCCCTGCGGCGAACCCACGGCAAGCTGACCGTTTCTCCAGTCGTCTGATACGACTCCCGCTGGTACGACTACCGGGTCGCGTCGATGAGGGCGGCGGCCGTGAACAGCTCCACGCCCACGGTGATCGCCCGCTCGTCGGCGTCGAAGTCGCCCTGGTGGAGGTCCCGCACCGTCCGCTCCCCGGGGGGCCGCACGCCGAGCCGCGCCAGCGCGCCCGGCACCTGCTCCAGGTACCAGGAGAAGTCCTCGCCGCCGAGGCTCTGCTCGGTGCCCTCGATGGAGTCGGCACCGCGCCGGGCGGTCATCGCGTCCCGCAGCAGCTCGGTGATCACCGGGTCGTTGACGACGGGCGGCACCCCGCGCACGTAGGTGATCTCGGACTTGGCCCGGTGCAGGGTCGCGACCTCGTCGATCGCCGCGTGCACCACGTCCGGCGCCTGCCGCCAGGCCTCCAGGTCCAGGCAGCGCACGGTCCCGGACAGCTCGGCGTGCTGCGGGATCACGTTCGGCGCGTGACCGGACTCGATCCGCCCCCAGGTCACGGCGAGTCCGCTACGGCTGTCCACGCGCCGCCCGATGATCGCGGGCACGTCGACGGCGACGCGGGCGGCGGCGGTGACCAGGTCGGTGGTCAGATGCGGCCGGGCGGTGTGCCCGCCGGGCCCGTCGAGGGCCACCTCGATCCGGTCGCAGGCGCTGGTGATGGCCCCGGTGCGCAGGCCGATCCGGCCCGCGTCCACCTTGGGGTCGCAGTGCACGGCGATGATCCGCCCCACCCCGTCGAGGACCCCGCACTCGATGGCGTCGGCGGCACCACCGGGCAGCACCTCCTCGGCGGGCTGGAAGAGCAGCCGCACGGGCCGGGGCAGCAGCCCCCGCTCGTGCAGCTCGGCGAGAACCAGCCCGGCACCGAGCACCACGGCCGTGTGCACGTCGTGCCCGCAGGCATGCGCCCGGTCCGGCACGGTCGACCGGTAGGCGCACTCGGTCTTGGTGTCCGGGATGGGCAGCCCGTCGATGTCGGCCCGCAGGGCGAGCATGGGCAGCCCGTCCCCCACCGGCCCGATGTCACAGATGAGTCCGGTCCCCAGCGCGAGGACCCGCGGCCGCAGCCCGGCCTTCTCCAGCCGTTCCTTGATCGCGGCCGTGGTGCGGAACTCCTGGTTGCCGAGCTCGGGGTGCATGTGCAAGTCGCGGCGGAAGGCCACGAGTTCGGCGTGCAGCTCCTCGCTGAGCACGCCGGGGAGCACATCCCCGGGGAGGTCGGCCTCGGACTCTAGGGACATCAATTGGTTCACCCTCTGAAGGGTAGGACGCCCGGACGGTCAACTGACCCGAGATCAACAAAAGTTCAGCCCGTTAGGGGAAGAAAATCTGACCGCGGAAGCATGACCTCGGACGTGGCTGGGTAACACCTATGTTTCCTCTTCCACGCATACCACGCCTCTCGACGATCACGCCGGTCCTGTCCACGTACCGAAACGGGACCGTGCCGGAACGGCGACTTCCCCACACGCGGCTCACAGGCCCGGTAGCGTGCGCGACCGTGACGGACTCGGAGACGACCGACTTCATAGAAACCACCCGTACGTCCTACGACACGATCGCCAAGGACTACTCCGCCGAATTCCCCGGACTTCCCGACCGACCTGTGGACATGTCCCTGATCGGTGCCTTCGCCGAGCTGGTGAAGGCGAACGGCACCGCCCCCGTGGCCGACCTGGGCAGCGGCCCCGGCCACATCACCGCCCACCTGAACGACCTGGGGGTCCCCGCCTTCGGTATCGACCTCTCCCCCGCCATGGTCGCCCTGGCCCGCGAGAGCCACCCCGGCCTGCGCTTCCACCGGGGCTCGATGACGTCCCTTGACCTCCCCGACGAGACCCTGGGCGGCATCCTCGCCCTCTACTCGATCATCCACATCCCCGACACCCACCTCCCGGCGACCTTCGCCGGCTTCCACCGCGTCCTGGTCCCCGGCGGCCACGTCCTCCTCGCCTTCCAGAAGGGCGAACAGTCCGGCCTCCATGTCACGGAACGCTTCGGCCACGAGATCGACCTCCACTACCACTGGCGCCCGGCGTACGCGGTGAGCGACATGCTCGTGAAGGCGGGCATGGAGGTGGCGGCAACCCTGATCCGGGAACCACTGGGCCCGGAGAAGTGGCCCCGCGCATTCGTACTGGCCCGCAAGCCGGGCTGACGTCCGTTCACCCGACCGACGGCGCGCCGCCCGCGCGCCCGCGCCGGGAACAACTGCCTGGAGATCGCCTCCCGCCCGACCCACACGGCCATCCACACGGCCATCCGCGCGGTTCCGCCCCGTCCGCGTCGGCGGTCGGCGGCGTCCGGCCGGGGAGATCGGCCGGACGCCGTTCCGCTCCGGGTCTACGGCGCCGAGACGAGTGCCGGCTGGGACGACTCCTGGGTCACCGCCGACACGACCTTCGCGGTGCGGTGGGAGATCCGCCAGCCGTCCGGGGTGCGTACCAGGGTGTCGTCGTAGAAGCCGTGGAGCTCCAGGAACTTCTCGGGGTGCGCCCGGTCGGTCTGGAGGACGGCGTTGCCGTGGGAGCGGGCGGTGGCCGTGTCGCCGTCGACGGTGACGACGACGTTGCTGACGTGGTGCACGGTCAGGCCCAGGTCCGCGTGCCATTCGTCCATGAAGGTCGCGAGGTCCTCCCGGTTCGTCCAGGAGCCGGTGGGGAAGTCGGCCGTGACGTCGTCGGTGAAGCAGGTGCGGTACAGCGTCCAGTCCCTGAGGTCGATCGCGGTCGTGTACCGGGTCAGGACGTCGGAGATCGCGGTCCTGTCGTCTTGGTCGATGGGCATGGTGCTTCTTCCTTGTGGTCTTGGTATCGGTTCGTGGCCACGTGTCGATCCTCTGCCAGTCGGTATCCGTTGTGAAGTAGGCACCTTTTTGGTACCCAGGTTCCTCATGGATACCAATGAGCGGGCGGACGGGCTCACGGACGCCGAGTGGTTCGCCGCCCAGATGCGCGACTGCCCCACCCGTACGGTCGTCGAGGTGCTCGCCAGCAAGTGGGTGCTGTATGTGCTCGGCGCCCTCCAGCGCAGCGACGGGCCGATGCGTTTCAGCGAGCTGCGCCGTCTGCTGGACGGCATCACCCAGAAGATGCTCACCCAGACCCTGCGCGCCCTGGAGCGCGACGGTCTCGTCACCCGGGCCGTGTATCCCACGGTGCCGCCCCGGGTCGAGTACGCGCTCACCGAACTCGGCGCGGACATCGCGAGGTTGACCAACGCCCTCGCCGAGTGGTCCTACCTGCACACGGAGCAGATCCTGGCCGCCCGGGGGCGGTTCGACGCCCGTGGCGACGTGACGGAGCCCGTGTCGTCGTAGTTCCGAGGCTGCGGGGCGGGGCGCGGACGCACTCGCCGTCGGCCGAAGCGTTCGTTATAGTGAACGTATCGTTTAGTCGTATGGAGTGTGTGATGCAGGTCAGGACCTATCTAAAGGACACCTACGCGGAGCAGGCCGATACCCGGGTGATCGCCGTGGGCGAACGGGAGGGGCGGTCCTGGGCCGCCGTGGAGCACTGTCTCTTCCATCCGCAGGGCGGTGGGCAGCCCGCCGACCGCGGGTGGCTGGACGACGTCGAGGTCGTCCCCGTCCGGGACGAGTCGTCGGGGCTCGTCGTGGTCGTGGCCGCCGGCGAGGAGGGCGGGTGGCCCGGGTTCGCCGACGGGCAGCCGGTGCGGGCGCGGATCGATCTGGAGACGCGGCTGGCGCATGCTGCGCTGCACACGGCCGGGCATCTGATCGAGTCGGCGGGCCGTGCCCAGGGGTGGGAGCTGGCCGCGAACATCCACTTCCCCGGCCAGGCGCGCATCGAGTTCACCGCGCCGCGGCCGGACCCCCGGCCGGCCGAGCCCGAGGGCCGGGAGGAGGTGCTCGCCGAGCTGCGCAAGGCGGTCGACGCGGCCGTCGCCGAGGACCTGCCGGTGACCGCCGCGGTGGACGGGCAGGGGAGGCGCGTGGTGTCCCTGGGCGCCCTGCACTCGGCCCCCTGCGGCGGCACCCATGTGCGCGGCCTCGGCGACCTCATTGACGTGGAGCTGTCGCTGAAGGTGAAGCGGGGCCGCATCCGGGTGTCGTACTCCGCCGCGCACGGGCCGCGCCGATGACGCCGCCGCCCGGACAGTCGACGAGCAGCACCGCCGCCGCGGTGGGAGCGCAGATCCGCCGGCGCCGTGAACAGCGCGGGATGAGCGGGTCGGAGCTGGCCCGGCGCGCCGGTCTGAGCAAGGCGACGCTGTCGCAGCTGGAGGCCGGCCGGGGCAACCCGACGATCGAGACGCTCGACGCGCTCGCGATCGCGCTCAGGATCCCGCTGACCGACCTGCTGACCCGTGACACCGACCCCGGCCCGGTGTTCCTGGCCGGTACCGACCTCCCCGAGGACGAGGTCGGCCGGGAGCTGCTCCGCCGGATCAGCAGCGGCCACAGTCTGGAGATCTGGCGGCTGCGGATGCCCGCCCACACCGAACTGGCGGGCGTGCCGCACGCCACCGGCACCGTGGAGCACCTGCTCGTCGCCGCGGGCCGGCTGACCGCCGGCCCCTCCGACGCCCCGCGTCTGCTGGGGGCGGGCGACCTGCTCGCCTTCGCCGGAGACGCGCCCCACCTCTACCGCACCGAGACCGAACCGGCGGACGTCACCGTCGTCATCGCCTCGCCCATCGTCAGCTGACCGCCGGCCGACCGACAGCCGACCGACAGCCGACCGCCAACCGACCGACCACGGAAGCCGGAATCGCACCATGAGCACGAGCAGCAGCACGCCCTACGCCCATGCCTTCGCCAGCGACAACGTCGCCGGCGCGGCCCCCGAGATCATCGACGCCGTGGCCCGTGCCGCCGCCGGACCGGCCGCGCCCTACGGCGCGGACGGCATCACCGCCGACGTCCGGCGCCGTCTGTGCGAGATATTCGAGCGCGACGTCGACGTACTGATCGTCTCGTCCGGCTCCGCCGCCAACGCCCTGAGCCTGGCCGCCCTGACCCCGCCCTGGGGCAGTGTGCTGTGCCACCGCGACAGCCACATCAACAACGACGAGTGCGGTGCGCCCGAGTTCTTCACCGCGGGCGCCAAGCTCGTCCCGCTGCCCGGCGACGACGCGAAGATCGCCCCCGGTGCGCTGCGGGCGGCCGCCCGGCACAAGCGGGGGGACGTGCACAGCGTGGAGCCGTCCGTGGTGAGCGTCACGCAGGCCACCGAGAGCGGTGCCGTCTACTCGCTCGACGAACTCCGCACTCTCGGGGCGGTCGCCGAGGAGGCCGGACTGCGCCTGCACATGGACGGCGCGCGGTTCGCCGGCGCGGTCGCCGCGCTCGGCTGTACGCCCGCCGAGACGACCTGGCGGGCGGGTGTCGACCTGCTGTCCTTCGGGGCCACCAAGAACGGCACCATGACCGCCGACGCCATCGTCGTATTCGACCGCTCCCTCACCCCCGAACTGGCCTTCCGCGCCAAGCGCGCCGGCCAGCTCGCCGCCAAGACGCGTTTCCACGCGGCTCAGTTGGACGCCTATCTCACGGACGGCCTGTGGCTGCGGAACGCGGCCCACGCCAACGCCATGGCCGCCCGCCTCCAGGAGGGGCTCAAGACCGTGCCGGGTATCGACCTCCCGGGCACGGCCGAGGCCAACATCGTCTTCTGCCGGCTGCCCCAGCAGGCCATCGACGGGCTCCTGGCGGAGGGCTACGCCTTCTACCACGACCGCTGGGAGCCGGGAGTCGTCCGCCTCGTCACGTCCTTCGCGACCACGGCGCAGGACGTCGACGGCCTGGTCGACGCCGTCCGCCGCCTCACCGTCTGACGGCCGCCTCCGATGGTGCTGGCTACGACCCCGTCGGCGCGGGGGTCGCGCGGGTGAGGCGGGCGCGCAGGCGGGCCGCGTCCTGGACCGGGGGAAGGCCGTATGTGGACCGGTACTCGCGGTTGAACTGGGTGGGGCTGACGTAGCCGACGGCCTGGGCGATCTGGGCCGCCGAGGCGTCGCCGGCGATGAGGCGGCGGCGGGCCTCCTGGAGGCGCAGGTGCTTCTGGTAGCGGAGCGGGCTCATGCCGGTGGCCGCCTTGAAGTGCCGGTGCAGGCCGGCCGGGCTCATGTGCGCCACCGCCGCGATCTCGTCGATGCTGAGCGGCTCCGTGTAGCGGGCGCGGATCCAGCGGGCCACCTCGCGCACCCGGGTCGCGGTGGAGTCGGCCAGCGACCACTGGCGCAGGACGGGGCCGAGGGAGCTGCGCAGCAGCCGGTAGAGGATCTCGCTCTCGACGCGGGCGGCGAGCGGGCGGATGTCCTCGGGGGTGTCGAGGAGTTCGACCCAGCGGGTGACCGCGTCGGCGAGTTCGGGGGACATCGGGGCGGCGACCTGCGCGGGGGCGGCCGACGGGGTGGCCGACGGGGGCGTGTCGGCCAGCTCCAGCAGCAGTTCGGTGAGCGGCTCGCCGTCGAGGTGCAGGGACGCGGACCGGTACGGCACCTGCTCCAGGTCGGCGGTGACCGGCAGGTCGATGGTGGTGAGGAGCATCTCGCCGGGGCGGGCGACCCGGATCAGCTCCCCCGCGGCGGTGCGTTTCGTGCCGGCGGCGACGAAGCAGATCATCGGTTCGTACAGCAGATGGGCGGGCTCGACCGGCTCGTCGACGGAGGCCAGGGAGAGCCGGGGTACGGCGGTGTCCGTGCCCGGTGTCACGCAGTGCCGGTCGACGGCCGCGACGAGTCGGTCCAGCACAGTGCGCTCCGTCCCTGAAGGGTCCCTGAGAGGATCAGGCAATTGTATGCGAGCGGCGGCCCATGACCGCCGGGGTCCGCGTGCCTAGCGTTGACGGCATGGCAGAGCACACCACACACCTCCCGCAGCGCGCCCTCGGCACCCAGGGCCTCACGGCCGGCGCGATCGGTCTGGGCACCATGGGCATGACGATGGCCTACGGCACCCCGGACGAGCAGAGCAGCATCGCCACCCTCCACCGGGCCCACGAACTCGGCGTCACCCTGTTCGACACGGCCGAGCTGTACGGCCTGGGCACCGGCAGCAACGAGCAGCTCCTCGGGCGCGCGGTGAAGGGCTTCCGCGACGAGATCCTGATCGCGACCAAGTTCGGCTTCGACCTCTCCGACCCCAGCCGGATCGGACGCGGCCTGGACAGCCGCCCCGAGCACATCCGCGAGGTCACCGAGAACAGCCTGCGGCACCTGGGCACGGACCGCATCGACGTGCTGTACCAGCACCGGGTGGACCCCGACGTCCCCATCGAGGACGTGGCGGGCACGGTCGGCGAGCTGATCGCCGAAGGCAAGGTCCGGTTCCTCGGGCTGAGCGAGGCCGGCCCGGAGACCATCCGCAGGGCCCACGCCGTGCACCCGGTCTCGGTGCTCCAGACCGAGTACTCGGTGTTCGAACGGGCCGTGGAGGCCGAGATCCTGCCCGTGGTCCGGGAGCTGGGCATCGGCTTCGTGCCGTACTCCCCGCTGGGGCGCGGCTTCCTCACCGGCGCGGTCAAGCCGGCCGACGAGTACGACGCGGACGACATGCGGCGCACCATGGACGAGCGCTGGCTGCCCGGCAACTACGAGAAGAACGTCGCCGCGGTCCAGGAGCTGACCGCCCTGGCGGAGGGCAAGGGCGTCACGGTCACCCAGCTGGCGCTGGCCTGGCTGCTCGCGCAGGGCGACGACATCGTGCCCATCCCGGGCACCCGCAGCCCGCACCGCCTGGCGGAGAACGTGGCCGCCGCGCAGGTCACCCTCACACCCGAGGACCTGGCCCGTGTCCAGGAGATCCTGCCGCACGGAGCGGCCGGCTCCCGCTACCCCGCGGCGGTCATGCCCAGCTGGGAGTGATCAGGCCCCCGGGTGCCCCTGAGAACCACCGGCTACGCCGGGCTGGTCACCGCCGCCAGCCGGTGCACGTCCTTCGCCGTCCCGGTGACCCCGGAGAGGAACCCCTGGGCCCGGGGCGACGCGTTCTCCGTCAGCCAGGCCGGGTCGATGTCGCAGACGGCCACCCGGACGCCCGTGCCGACCAGGGCGAGGGGCAGCGTGTGCACGACGGTCGAGGGGAAGCTCAGGATCGTACGGCCGATGGGGCCGCGGCGGGCGATCAGCTCCAGGGGGAGGTCCGGGCGGACTATCTCCAGGCCCGTCTCGGCCGCCAGGCGGTGCAGCTTCTCCGTGCTCTCGCGGCGGTGGGCGAAGTAGCGGGTCGCGCCGTGGGCCTTGGCGAGGGTCTGGACGGCCTCCAGGTAGCGGTCGCCGTCCACGACCCCCGTCTCCACCAGCGAGGTGCCGACCATGTCCGCGCCCTTGGTGATGCGCGGCGGGCCGAAGCGGGCCCGGGTCCAGCCGAAGTCGTTCGCGGTGACCGTCACGCCCTCCGGCCGCTCCGTCATCGGCATGGAGGAGAAGACCTCCACCCGGCGGCGGGCGCTGGGGGTGAGGCGGCGGCGGGCGGAGGAGGAGACCGGCGCGAAGAGCAGGTCCCGGGCTCCGGGCCGGCCGCCCTTGCGGTGCCAGCGCACCAGGCGTTCGCCGCGCGCCAGCTGGGCGACGAACTCCATCGTCGCGGTGCCGTCGTCGACCACGACCAGGTCACGGGCGCGGGTGATCGTCAGCAGCAGTTGTACGTAGCGGGAGAACGGGTCCCCCATCACGATCCGGTCGGCCCGGCGGAGGGAACCCGCCAGGCCGCCGATCGTCTGGAAGGGCGCGGTCGTACCGCCCCGCGCCTCCTCCCAGCGCACCCGGTACCCCTCGTCCCGGGCCAGGTCCGCCATCCGGCGCAGCTGGCCCCGGGTCATGGGGTCGGTCGGGGACAGGACGACGATCGTGAGTTCCGCGCCGGGTGCGGATATACCGGATACCGAGCGCCGTACCTGGCTGGGCACGGTCGGCACCGGCTCCGCCGCTCCGCGCAGGGCGTGGACATGCGCCCACTCCAGCACGTTGAGCAGCTGCACCGGACTCTCGACGAACGCGAGGGTGTGGGGGCCGGTGTTCCCGGCGCGGGGGCTCATCGACGTACGACCGTCCCGTCGTCGTAACAAATGGATCAGACCTGGACCGGCTCGCCGGCGGCCGCGGCGATCTCCGCCTCGGCGACGACACCGGTGACGCGGCGCAGCTTCTTCATCGGGCCGAGCTCGGAGTCGTAGACCTTCTTGACGCCGTCGCCGAGGGACTCGGAGATGATGCGGATGTCGCGGACCAGGCGGGTGAGGCCCTGCGGCTCCACGGAGGCGGCCTGGTCGGAGCCCCACATGGCGCGGTCGAGGGTGATGTGACGCTCGACGAAGGTCGCCCCGAGCGCGACCGCGGCGAGGGTGGTCTGCAGGCCGGTCTCGTGGCCGGAGTAGCCGATCGGGACGTTCGGGTACTCCTTCTCCAGCGTGTTGATCACGCGGAGGTTGAGCTCGTCGGCCTTCGCCGGGTAGGTGGAGGTGGCGTGGCACATGAGGATGTTCTCGCTGCCCAGGACCTCGACCGCGTGGCGGATCTGCTTCGGGGTCGACATGCCCGTGGAGAGGATGACCGAACGGCCGGTGGCGCGCAGCGCCTTCAGCAGCTCGTCGTCCGTGAGGGAGGCGGAGGCGACCTTGTGGGCGGGGACGTCGAACTTCTCCAGGAAGGCGACGGCCTCGGTGTCCCACGGGGAGGCGAACCAGGCGATGTTCCTGCTCTTGCAGTACTCGTCGATCTGGCGGTACTCGTCCTCACCGAACTCCACACGGTGGCGGTAGTCGATGTAGGTCATGCGGCCCCAGGGGGTGTCGCGCTCGATGTCCCACTGGTCGCGCGGGGTGCAGATCTCCGGGGTGCGCTTCTGGAACTTGACGGCGTCACAGCCGGCCTCGGCGGCGACGTCGATCAGCTTGAAGGCGTTCTCCAGCTCACCGTTGTGGTTGATGCCGATCTCGCCGCAGATGTAGACGGGCTGACCGGGGCCGACCTCACGGGAACCGAACGTGCGCAGGCGGGAGTTGCTCATGACTGTGGGGTGTCCTTACTTCGGGAGGGAGTCGAGAGAGGGGCCGAGGATCCAGCTGGCGATCTCTCGGATCGCGCCGTCACCGCCGGGGAGGGTGGTGACCGCGCGTGCGGCGCCGCGTACGACGTCGTGGGCGCTCGCGACCGCCACGGGCCAGCCGGCTACGGCGAAGCACGGGAGGTCATTGACGTCGTTGCCGACATAGAGCACGCGCTCTGGAGCGATGCCCTGCTCCTCGCACCACTGCTTGAGTGCGAGGTCCTTTCGGTCGATGCCGTGCAGGACCGGGATCTGGAGTTTCCGGGCCCGGGCGGCGACGACCGGGTTCTGCTCCGTGGAGAGGACCAGCATCTTGAGCCCGCTCTTTCGCAGGGCGGCGATGCCGAGTCCGTCGCCGCGGTGCACGGAGACGAACTCCTTTCCATCGGCGTCGATCAGCACCCGGTCATCGGTCTGGGTGCCGTCGAAGTCCAGTACGACCGCGTCGACGTCGTCGGCGGTCGGGAGGGCGCCGGGGCGGTCCGCGTCGAAGAGCGGGGCCAGGGCGCGGGCGCGCGCGAGCTCGTGGTGGTCGTCGATCTCCAGGACGCGCGCGGGGTCGGTCCGCACCAGTTCGGTGTGGCCGAAGAAGCGGTGCTGGTGCTCGCGGAAGCCGTCGGCGCGCATCGCGTAGGCGGCGCCGGTCTCCAGGAAGTCCTGGGGGCGGTCCTGCCGGCGCGGGCGGAACGATTTGTCGTGGTTGACACCGAGGCCGCCGCTGGCCGAGGCCTCGTCGGCGCCCGCCGGCACCGGGGCGTGCACCTCGTCGCGCCACACGAAGCCGTGGAAGGGGGCGACGGTGAGGGCCGTGTCGGCGCCGTTCTCGACGACCGCGCCGGCCACCCCGTCGATGTCCTCGCGGACGATGAACGGGCTGGTGCACTGCACGAGCAGCACGACGTCGACCGGGGCGCCGTGCAGCGCCTCGTGGGCGTCCATGGCGTGCAGGACGGCGGCCTCGGAGGTGGCGGTGTCACCGGCGATGGCGGCGGGACGGAGCACCACCTCGGCGCCGGCCGAGCGGGCGGCGGCGGCGATCGCCTGGTCGTCGGTGGAGACGACCACGTCGGTCACCAGGCGGGAGGCGACGCACTCGCGGACCGCGCGGGCGACCAGCGGGACTCCGCCGACCGGGGCGAGGTTCTTCGCGGGGACGCCCTTCGAGCCGCCCCGGGCGGGGATCACGGCGAGGACGCGGGGCACAACGGCCCCTTCGGGGTGGGACATCGGCTCTGTTCCTTCGGGGACTGACGACGCAGACGGCTCTGACTGCGTCTGACGCGGGATCCGGTCGCTCACAGCTCTCCCATTCGACGGATCACGGGGGCCACCCGCTGGACGCCGTGGCGGTAGGCGCCGCGTGCGGCCCGGCGCACGATCTGGCGGACGGGGCCCGGGGCCTTGTCGGCGGCGGGCGCGCCGGGCAGCGGCACGCCGTCGGGGCCGAGGTGGTGGCGGGCCAGGATGCCGGGCAGGTAGCCGGGCGCGGTCTCGGGCGTGTAGTAGGGGTGCAGCGGCGGCAGCCCGCCGGGCCGGCCGAGCAGCTTCGCGATGCGTTCGCGGGCCGCGTCGAAGGCCCCCTCATAGGACCCTCCCCCAGAGGGGGTACCCCCAGCGGCGACGCCCTGCCGGGCGACCCACTCGGTGTCGGGCGCCGGGCGGTGGCCGGCGTCGAGCTGGTCCCAGGAGGCCAGGCAGCCGGAGCCGACGAAGTGGTGGTTGCCGAGCGCCTCGCGGATGCCGAGGTCGGTGAGGACCACGGTCGGGATCCGGCGGTGCAGGGACTCCAGCGCGGCCGTCGAGCTCATGGTGACCAGCAGGTCGGTGCGGTCGAGCACCTCGCCCATGTGCCCGTACACCAGCTTGAAGTTGGCGGGCACGTCCTTGCCCTGGACCAGCTTCTGGTACGGCAGTTCCTCGATGTGGGTGGTGTGCTCGCCGGGCTTGGAGCGCAGCTTGAGCAGCACCTCCCGCTCGGGGTGCTTGCGGGCGTGCTGGATCAGCCGGTCGAGCAGGTACGTACGGTCCTTGCGGCTGTCGGGGACCGACGGCTGCGCGGCGAACACCACGGTGTAGGGCTCGTGTTCACCTTCGTACGGCTCCCCGCCGAGGAAGGGCAGCGCGACCTCGGTGACCGAGGAGGAGTCGGCGCCGACCCCGTCGTACACCGCCCGGAAGCGGTCCGCGTCCTGGCGGGAGTTGGCGAGGACCAGGTCCGCGCCGTGCCGCAGCAGCAGGCCGTCGGCGAGCTTCTCGTAGACGACGCCGACATAGCCGGTGACGACGACGGGCCGCTTCTCACGGCCGGCCCAGGCGCTGCGCAGGCCGTGCAGCATGGCCTGCACCCCGCCGCCGACGAGGGAGAGGACGAGGAGGTCGTACGACTGCTGCTCCATCTCTCTCAGGAACTCGACGGCCGTGACCTCGCGGAGCGAGTCCGCGTGGACACCGACCTCCTGGAGCTGGCGGGCGGTGGGGGTGGCACGGCCCCGAAGGAGATAGCCGTCGAGCGCGATGTCCGGACTGTCGGTTTCGTTGGGAATCAGGCGCTTCGCGGTGAGCGCCCCCCACTTCCACCGAGTGTCGGAATCCGCCAGGACGGCCACCCGCAGGGACTTCGTTGCACTTGCTGGCACGTCGAAGACGCTAGGAAGCCATTCCGAGGATCTCCCTAACCCAAATCCAACAAACGGTTAACAACACGTCGACGAATGGCGAATCAGCTCGGGATCGCCCCTCGAAAAGTCCCGGTTCACGACCTCGCCACATGTCGTTCACCTGGTATCAAGGCGGCGGTCAAGACGTACGACGGGCGCTCCTCTAACGTCCCCCACGTGGTCAAGCTCTCCGTCATCGTGCCGTTCTACAACGTGCAGCAATACGCGCCCGACACCCTGAGGAGTCTGCGCGCGAACGCGCGTGACGACTTCGAATTCATTCTCGTCGACGACTGCTCGACCGACGGGACACCTGAGATTCTCGCGCGAGCCGAGCGCGAGCTGCCAGGTGCGGTCCATGTCAGACACGAGAAGAACGGAGGGCTGGCCACCGCGCGCAACACCGGCATCGACAAAGCGCGCGGCGAGTACGTGACCTTCCTGGACGGGGACGACTGGCTCGCGCCGGGCTACTACCCCGATCTCGTGGCCGCGATCGAGTCGCTGGGCTGCGACTTCGTGCGCACGGACCATGTCCAGTGCACCGCGCGGGCCCGGCTCGTGCAGCGCGCGCCGATCGGCCGCCGCAACGTCGTGATGAACCCGCGCGACGCGATCCTGCCCGCCGACCGGTCCACCTCCGTCGACTACGCGTACGCGTGGGCGGGTGTCTACCACCGCCGTCTGGTGGACAAGGGTCTCGTGCATTTCACCGACGGGCTCCGCACGGCCGAGGACCGGCCGTGGATCTGGAAGCTGCACCGGGAGGCCGAGTCCTTCGCCGCGGTGAACCTGCTCGGCGTCTTCTATCGTCGTGGCGTGGCCACGTCACTTACCCAGATCGGCGACGTCCGTCAGCTCGATTTCATTCGCGCGTTCGACCAGGTGATCGAGGAAACCGCACAGGACGCCGACGCGAAGGATCTCCTGCCGAAGGCCGTCCGCACGTATTGCGCCATCATTTCCCATCACCTGGGATCCATCGAAAGGTTCGAGCCCGCGGTGGCGAAGAAGCTGAAATCAATGAGTGCCGCGGCCCTGCGGCGCATGCCGCAGGACGTGCTCGACGACGCCCTGGACTCCATGGACCTCCAGCGCGCCACCAAGCTGCGCCGGCTGCGCCGCCGTCCCGCCCCCGCGGGAGCCGCCGCGTGACCACCCAGATCTTCCAGGCGTCCACCCTCTACGGCACGGCCACCCTCGCCGCCGCCCTGGACTCCGGCGCCTTCCGCCCGGCCGACCGGCGCATCCTGCTGGTCTGCAACAACGCGGCGACCCCCGAGACCACCCCGGGCCTGGACGAGGCGCCCGGCTTCGAGCGGCTGCGCGACCGCTTCGACGAGGTGATCTCGTACAACGAGACGATCTTCCCGTTCCACCCGGGCGGCTGGGCCCCGCGCGTCGACGACATGCCGCTGTGGGAACGCTTCCTGCGCCACGAGTGGCGGCTGGGCGACGACGACGTCGAGTTCGCCGTCGAGTCGATCCAGGTCAACCCCTCGCTCAGCCTCACCCAGATCTTCAACGGCGCCCCGGTCACGGTCTACGCCGACGGCCTGATGAGCTACGGCCCGACCCGCAACAAGATCGACCCGCTGGTCGGCACCCGCGTGGACCGCGTCCTGCACCTGGACCTGGTGCCGGGCCTCAAGCCCCTGCTGCTCACCGAGTTCGGCGTCGAGGGCGAGGTCGTCCCGACCGCCGCGTTCACCAAAGTGCTGGCCGAACTCGCGCCCAGCGGCGACGAGTTGCCCGACATCGACGAACCGGCGCTGCTGCTCGGCCAGTACCTCTCCGCGCTCGACATCCTCACCCCGGAGCAGGAGGAGAACCTGCACGTCCGGATGTTGCAGGGCGCCGTCGAACTCGGCCACACCAAGGTCGTGTTCAAGCCGCACCCCTCCGCCCCGGCCCGGTTCGCCCGGACCCTGGAGCAGGAGGCCGAGAAGCACAAGGTCGACCTGACCGTCCTGGACACCACGGTCCTCGCCGAGGTGCTGTACCAGAAGATGCGTCCCGCCCTGGTCGTCGGCTGCTTCTCCACCGCGCTGCTCACCGCGTCCGCGCTGTACGGCCTGCCGACCGCCCGCATCGGCACCGACACGCTCCTCGACAAGCTCACGCCGTACGAGAACAGCAACCGCGTCCCGGTCACCGTCGTCGACGCGCTGGTGCCCCTGCTCACCGACCGCAAGGCCGTCCAGGAGCAGCGTCCCGGCATGGGCGTCGAGGCGCTCGGCGAGCTGATCCGTGCGGTGGGCTTCGCGATGCAGCCGAAGATCTACCCGTATCTGCGCACCGAGACCGAGCGCTATCTGAGCAGGCATCTGAACGACCGCACCATCCGTTACTTCAAGCGCAAGCGGCTGACTTCGCTCGGGCTGCCCGGTGGGGTGCCCGCGCAGCTGGCGTTCCTGCCGCGCAACGCGACGGTTCGGCGGATGGCGCGTAAGGCGCGCAATCTGCGGCGGGTTGTGCGGAAGTAGGTTCCGCGTCGTTTCGTCTGCGGCGCCGTTGGGGCTGGTCGCGCAGTTCCCCGCGCCCCCAGGCGACGGCTGCGCCGCCGATCAGGGGCGGGTCCGGATCTCCGGACCCGCCCCTTCGGCGTTACCTGCCCAGGATCTTCTTGATCGTGGCGCGGTTGTCCTCGGTGACCTTCCAGAGCTGTTCCTGGCGGTCGTGGACGTCGGCGACCGTGCGGCTGTGGTTGTCGAGGATGCCGATCGCGCGCTCGGTGAGGATGTCGCCGAGGTCCTTCTCGTGGACCGAGACGCCCCACTCGGGCCGCTCGATGTCGTTCAGGAAGTACGCCATCTTCGGGTGCGAGATCAGCGAGATGATGGGCGTGCCGACGCCGAACGGGATCATGCCGGCGTGCCCGCGCATGCCGATGACCAGGCGGGTCTTGGCGTACGTCTCGCGGATCTCGTCGTTGGAGAAGTCGTACATCGGGATGACCGGCAGCGAGATGCCGTGCTCGCGGCGCAGGTCGAAGGCGATCTTCTCGTCGTCGAGGGAGTGCGCCACGCACTTGACCTCGGTGTGCTCGCCGATCTTGCGGACGGCCTTGGCCATCTCGGCGAGGAAGTGGCCGTAGTCGTGGCCGAAGCGCAGCCCCGCGCGGTCGTAGGCCGCGTTGAGCATGACCGTGTCCTCGCGGTACGACGGGTCGGTCCAGCCGGCCACCAGCTGACGCATGACGGTGGTCGGGCAGGGCTGGAAGACGACCTTGTCCTGGAGCTCCGGCGGGAGCATGCCGCGGACCTTGGCGATGGAGCCGTGGTTGCGCAGGCCGAAGAAGGAGGACTTCTCGACCAGCAGCCGCAGGCTCTGGTTGAAGCGCTGGGCCCGGTAGGACTGGCCGTCGAAGGCGTTGAAGCCGACCGCGTAGATCATGATCGGGACGTCGATGGCGCGCAGGTGCTCGTCCGGGACGTTCCACTGCCAGGCGCTGTTGCCGTTGGGCATGGTGTCCGGGATGAACAGACCGCCGCCGCCGATGACCAGACCCCGGCGGGCGTTGACGCGCTCCAGGGCGGCCCTGTCGAAGTACCGGTGGGCGTGCACGGAGTGCCAGCGCCGGGAGGTGGTGTCCGGGCCGAAGCCGAGCCGGACGGTCTCCGGGAGCAGCTTGTCGCCCGCGTTGCCCTGCCGGTCCATGTAGAACGCGACGTGCGCCAGCTGGTCCTCGGCGCTGCCCTGCTCCTGGGAGGGGACGGCGGCCGCGCGCTGCGCCCACAGGCGGCTGGAGCGGTGCGTGGGGTCCACGGTGAGGCCGGCGGTGGCGTACCGCAGGGCCTCGGTGTTGTCGCCGTGCACCCAGGCCATCTGGGCGAGCCGGGAGAACGCGGTGGCGGCCCGGTTGGGGGCGGCACTGGCGAGCAGCAGCTGGGTCTTGGCCTCCTCGTAGCGGGAGACGCTCATCAGGGCGTGCCCGAGCACCTCGTGCGGCCAGGCCTCGTCCAGCGGGATGCGGACGCTGCTCATGACGTCGACGGCGTCCTGGTAGTCGCCGGCGGAGACGTGCGCGGCGGCCACCTTGCGGGCGATCTCGACGTCACCGGTGCGGGCGACGTGCGGGGCGCCGAAGTGGACGACCAGGTCGTGGTGGAGGCCGCCGGAGGAGGCGAAGTAGGCCGCGTGGAACTCGGCGTCGGTCATCTCGAACTCGCGCCAGCGGTCCTCCGCCTGCGCGTAGCCGGACTCGCCGCCCTGCCAGGGCTTGTGCCGCCCGGTGAAGTGCAGGATCTTCGTGTCCTCCGGGACGGGGAGGTCGCCGGAGAGCCGCCGCTTGACGAAGTTGTACTTGGCGTCGAGGCGGACGAAGTCGCCGTCCAGGACGGCGTTCAGGATGCCCTGGTCGTGCTTGTCGAGCTCGTAGTCGCCGCTGCGGCCGGTCTTGTCGATCTTCGCGCAGAACTCGTCGGACAGGTACTCCTTCTGGATCACCAGAAGACCGGAGTTCAGCTTGTGCTGCCCGTAGAAGAACTGGGGCACGGCCGCGAGGCCCTCGCGCAGCTCCAGGAGCTCGCCGAGACCGCCGAGGACCACCATGTCGGTGTCCAGGGTGATGACGGTGTCGTAGTCCCGCAGCCGGAAGATGTCGAGGATGAAGTACGCCTTGCGGACCAGGTAGTTGTCCTGGTCGCCCTTGACGTACGAGTCGTAGTGCGTGTCGTTGACCCGCTGCAGCACGATGCGCGGGTGCAGGGCGCGGATCTTCGCGATGGAGGCCGGACGCAGGTCGTCGTAGAGCACGACGAAGTCCTCGCAGACGCCCGGGTTGGACAGGGCGAGGCTGCGCAGCAGGACCAGGAAGCCGGGCAGGTAGTTCTCGTCCACGTAGGACGCGAAGGCTATCCGGCGCTTCTTGGTGAGGGCGCTCGCGTCGGTGTTCGGTACCGCCGGGGTGAAGGTGGTCGTCATCGCAGGGAGATCCTCATGTCCGTCACGCTCTGGGCCCGCTGCATGACCCAGTCCTTCTCGCTGGTGTATTCGTGCACGGAGGTGATGGCGAGCTTCATGGCCTCCTGCACGCGGTACGCGCCGCTCTCGTAGAAGTCGAAGCCGATCAGGTCCAGGGTCGGGCTGACGTCCAGGAAGTCCAGCAGCCACAGCATGTTGAACCCGGAGGTCGGGATGCCCGACCAGGTGTCGGTGCTGATCTGCCCGATGTTGCGCATCGGCCAGCGCAGCGACTCGTCGCCGAGGAACTTCTGGGCGCCGGGCACCAGCTTGTTGCGCAGCGAGTGCTTCCAGTCGCCGGAGACGCCGCCGAAGATCAGCCGGGTGGTCACCGGCTTCTCCCAGTTGAAGGCGTGCTTGTGGATGCTGACGTGGATGTCGGTGCGCTCGCCGGTGTGCTTCGGGTCGATCTTGTACGAGTTGAAGCGCACGACCAGGTCGTAGTCGTCGATCTGCTTGCCGATGCCACTGGCGCCCACGCGGCCGGAGTTGGCGATCAGGCAGACGGACTTGCCGGCGATCTGGTTGCGGAACTCGCCGAGGCTGATCCACTGCACGCCGTCGACGGTCGGGTCGGCGACCGGGCCGCGCATCCGGACGCGGCGCTGCTCGGCGTAGAGCGCGACGGCCTCGCCGAGACCGGCGTCGTTGCCCTCGGCGAAGCGCATGTCCAGGTACTGGCTGAGGAGTTCCTGCCGGTCGTTCACCGGCGCCTCGTCCTCGGAGAGGGCGAGCAGCGCGCCGACCAGGCGGGGCTCGGCGGCCTTCCAGTCGCCGATGGCCTGGAGGGCGAGGCCCTCGGCCCAGGTGGCGGTGGAGGGCTCGCGGACGTGGTCCGCGGCGGCGGGCACCTGGCGCTTCAGGAGGTCGAGGAGTTCGCGTTCGCGTTCACCCGCGCGACGCATGCCGCTGATCCGGTTGGCGACGCCGAAGCCGTCGTCGGTGGTGAGCTCGAGGTAGCGCTCGTAGGCCTCGATGGCCTCGCGCTCCTCGCCGAGGCCCTCCAGGATGCGGGCGCGCAGCCGCCAGCCGGCCCGGGAGTTCTTGCGGTGCACGAGGACGGTGTCGCTGATCACCAGGGCGAGGTTCAACTCGTCGTTGTAACCGCACTCCAGGGCCTTGTTGGCGACGGCGAGCAGGGCGTCCAGCAGGTCGTTGTTGATACCGCCCGAGGGGGTCGCGGCGCCCTTGACGGCGCGCTTGAGCAGAGCGGTGGCACCACCGGCCGAGGCGGGTGCGGACGCGGTGGTGCCTTCGGTGGCGACCACGACCAGCAGCTTGCGCAGCTGCTCCGCGAGTTCGGCGCGACGACGGTCGAGGCTGCCGACGACTTTGCCGCTGTGCACGGCGCAGGCGTGCAGGCAGTCGTCCAGCTCCCCTCCGCGTGCTGGTGCCCGCCTGTTCTGGACCCTCGTCATAGCTCTCCTGATTTTGCCAAGCAAAGCTTGTGTAATGGCTGTGTGCGCTGAGGTGCCCCGCGCCAGGGGGGGATGGATGGAGAAACTAGGAAGCCAAAACGACCATATGGTTAACGAATCCCGACTGGTAAGAGAATGGTTAGGAGGTTCACCGCGCACTTCCTATGATTCGCCCAGCTGACGGTATTGGGCTTCCCACGTCCCGGGGACTCGGTCAACAGATCGGATGATTAACGGGGCACTGCCGGGTAGACGCTTCGAACCATGTCTCTCGCGACCCCCACACTGGCGCCCTCGCCTGCGAAGATCGCTGTCGCACCGGCCCCATCCGGACGGCGGCACACCCGGCTCCTGGCCCTCGACGGGCTACGGCTCGCCGCCGCCCTGATGGTCTGCCTCTACCACTACGCCGGACGCGGCGGAGTCGTCTCCGCGTCCTGGCACCAGAACCCCGCCCAGGTCTTCCCGACCCTGTCCCGGGCGGCCGTCTACGGCTGCCTCGGCGTCGAGTTCTTCTTCGTCATCAGCGGCTTCGTGATCTGTATGAGCAGCTGGGGCCGCTCCCTCGGCGACTTCTTCCGTTCCCGCGTCGCCCGCCTCTACCCCGCCTACTGGGTCGCGCTGGTGCTGGTCACCGGTGCGTCCCTGGTCCTGCCGGCCGTCGTCCACGCGGTCCGGGCCGACGAGTTCCTGGTCAACCTGACGATGCTGCAGCAGCCGTTGGGCGCCCCGCGCGTCCTCGGTGTCTGCTGGACCCTCTGGGTCGAGGTCCGCTTCTACGCCCTGTTCGCGCTGACGGTCGTCCTGCCGGGCGTCACCTACCGCAGGGTGGTGCTGTTCTGCTCGGTGTGGACCCTGGCGGCCGTCCTGTCCACCGCGGCCGGCGGCCCCTGGACCGAGCTGGTCGTGATGCCCGGGTACGCCCCCTACTTCATCGGCGGCCTGGCCCTCTACCTCGTCCACCGCTTCGGCAACCAGGCCCTCCCCTGGGGCATCGTGGCGCTCTCCTGGATCCTCGGACTGCGCATGGCCACACAGGGGTTGTGGCACGCGGACGCGCCCAGGAACCCGTATGCCGTGATGCTGGTCGTCACCCTGGCGTACGCCGCCGTGGCGGCGGTGGCGGCGGGCTGGACCCGGTGGGCGGCCTGGCCCTGGCTGACCACGGCCGGGGCGCTGACGTACCCCTTCTATCTGGTGCACGAACACCTGGGCTGGTTCGTGATCCGGGTGCTGCACCGGGGCTGGGGGGTACCGGCGTGGCCGACCCTGCTCGGCACGGTGGCAACGATGCTCGGCCTGGCATGGCTGATCCACCGGTTCGTGGAGAAACCCCTCGGCCCCCGGCTCAAACGGTCCCTGAAATCCGCACCGCCGGCGGCCGACCGGGCTTAGGGCGGTTTCAGGGCGGCGGAGAGATTCCCTCCGGATTTTCGGCCGGTATGCGGAGGAATGGATTCCTTGGCATTGTCCCGCAATGCGCGTCGCATACCGGCCGGCAATGTGTCGAAACCCTGAATTCCAGCATTCTTCCCGCTGTACAGAAGTAATCGTTCCGCTTATCCAGGTCAGCCGGAAACCGCTTGTGCGACGTGATCAGCTCTCCGTAGCGTGTGATCCGCAAGGAGCCAGTGATAACAGTCGGAACAAAGGAGAGTCCGTGAAGTCACGTTTCCGTTTGTCGGCTGCTGCCGCCGCGGCGGTGTCCCTGGCGGCGTTCGGCGTGGTGGGGATGTCGTCCTCGCCCGCGGCCGCCGCGTCGGCCACCTGCTTCGGTTACACGGGAAACGTCAACGACTACGGGTACAACTACGTCGACTGGCAGTACGGCCCCGACGAATGCTTCGGCGTCGCACCCTCCGGAACCATCTGGCACACCTGGTCGGGCGCCGGCGGCTGGAAGGAAATGCCGGGCAACGGCAAGGCCCTCAGCTTCGTCGCCTTCTTCGAGAGTTCCGCCGGAAAGGCCGTCAAGGTGGTGACGGCGGCCGGAAACTACTACTGCAACTACGACGACTACGCGACCAACACATGGGGCGGCTGGTACGCGACGAACACCGACCACTGCTGAATTCCCCGGGCCCGGTCCAGGGGCGATGTCACCGCATCGCCCGGGACCGGGCTTTTCGCGTTCGGCCGTCCGCCGGAGTCCACCGTTCAGCCGATTCCGTACCGCGCCCCGATTCCCGCGACCACCAGTTCCAGGCCCTCCTCGAAGTGGCGGTCGTAGTCCGCGAAGAGTTCGCCGCCCGCCGCCGCCGACAGGGGGAAATCGGCCAGCAGGCGTGCGCGCTCCGCCACGTCGTAGCCCTCCCGGCGCTCCCCCGGGAGGGGCTGCACGCCCTGCTCCTCGGTCACGAAGCCGACGGTGTAGGCGTTCACGGTCCGGCCCGCCGCCACCGCCTGGGCCAGGGTGAAGCCGGCCTCCGTCATGACCCGCAGGCTCGCCTCCTGCGCGGGGGCGTGGTCGATGCCCGTGAAGCGTGAGCCGCTGTAGACCTTGGCGCCGTCGCGGTAGCCGAGGAGGGCCGTACGCAGCCCCCGGCTCGTCCCGCGCAGGCGGTCCCGCCAGGTGCCGGCGGGGTCCAGCGGCGTGTCCGCGACCATCCGGCGGTACATCTCCGTCGCCATCTCGTCGAGCAGCGCCTGCTTGTCCTTGAAGTGCCAGTACAGGGCCGGGGCCTTGACGTCCAGCTCCCTGGCGATGGCCCGGAGGGTCAGGCCGTCCAGGCCGGTCTCGTTCAGCAGGCGCAGGGCCGTGTCGGCGACCCGTCCACGGTCCAGGGGCGCGCGTCGTTCCGTACTCACACTTGACACCTTAACAGCGTTAAGGGCAGCCTTGCGGTCGACGGCACTTAACAGCGTTAAGGAGATATGCGATGGATGTACTGATTGTCGGCGCCGGTCCCACCGGACTCACCCTCGGCATCGACCTGGCCCGGCGCGGAGTGGACGCGCTGGTCGTGGAGGCGGGCGAGAAGCTGTCCCCGGGCTCGCGCGGCAAGGGGATCCAGCCCCGGACGCAGGAGGTCTTCGACGACCTCGGGGTGCGCGACGCGATCCGTGCGGCGGGCGGCCCCTACCCGCCCCGGCTGCTCTGGAAGAACGGCGAACGGCTCGGGACGGAGCCGATGTTCGACGAGGTGACGGCGGACGAGGGCACGCCGTACACCGATCCGCTGATGATCGCGCAGTGGCGGACCCAGGAGGTGCTGTACGCGCGGCTGCGGGAACTGGGCGGCCGGGTCGGGTTCGGGCGCGGTGTGACGGACCTGGCGCAGGACGCGGAGGGGGTGACGGTCCGCTTCGCCGACGGCACGACGGCCCGGGCGCGGTACGTGGTGGCGGCGGACGGAGGACGGTCGACCGTACGGCGGGCGGTGGGCGTCGGCATGACGGGCGAGTCGGTCGACCCCAG
Source organism: Streptomyces sp. NPDC048277 (assembly GCF_040652235.1). Lineage (NCBI taxonomy): Bacteria > Bacillati > Actinomycetota > Actinomycetes > Kitasatosporales > Streptomycetaceae > Streptomyces > Streptomyces sp. NPDC048277. The sequence continues at coordinate 440,214 of NZ_JBEZLQ010000001.1, read as the reverse complement.
CCCCTTCCTGGTGGCCGACCTGCGGGTGCGGGGCCTCGACCGCGGCCACTGGCACACCTTCGCCGGCGCCGACGGCAACGGGGTGGCGCTGTGCCCGCTGGCCGGCACGGAGGACTTCCAGCTGGCGGCGAGGCTGCCGGAGGGCACGGAACCCGACCTGTCCCTGGACGGGATACGGCGGCTGGTGACGACGTACACCCCGCTCGACCCGGCGGACGTCACCGAGCTGCGCTGGATCTCCGACTTCCGCACCCGCGCCGCCCTGGCCGACCGCTTCCGCGTGGGCCGGGTCTTCCTGGCCGGAGACGCGGCCCATGTCCACTCCCCGGCCGGCGGCCAGGGCCTGAACACCAGCGTCCAGGACGCCTACAACCTGGGCTGGAAACTGGGCGCGGTACTCGGCGGCGCCCCGGAGGAGCTCCTCGACACCTACGAGGAGGAGCGGCGCGCGAACGCCGCCGCCATGCTGGACCTCTCGACGGGCGTGCACCGGGGCGAGGTCCGGCGGGGCGAGGCGACGGTCCAACTGGGCCTCGGCTACCGGGACTCCTCGCTGTCGCGGGAGACGCGGGCGAACCCGGGGCCGGTGCGAGCCGGTGACCGTGCCCCTGACGGCCGGAACGCGGACGGGGTGCGGATGTTCGACGTGTTCCGGGGCCCGCACTGGACCCTGCTGACCCCGGACCCGGTCGACGGCGTCCCGGACCCGGTACACCGGCTCCCGGCCCCGGAGTCGTACGGGCCCGGAGTCTTCCTGGTCCGCCCGGACGGCTATGTGGGCTGGGCGGGCGGGACGGCCGCGGGGCTGCGGACGTACGCGGAGCGCACCGGGGCCCTCGGCGCCCTCGCCCGGTAGGACGCGCAGGTCAGGCGGCGGCGGTCCGGGGCCCCCGCTGAAGGAGACGCAGTGCGGCCCGTATCGCCGGGAGCAGCACCCAGCACAGCGACGCCCAGTGGGTGACGAACGCGACGGGTATCGAGACCAGGAACGTCACCATCATCGCGGTCAGCCAGCCCAGCGTGCCCGACACGGCCTCCGGCGCTCCGGAGGTCCGCAGCAGCCCGGACCTGCGCAGGTCGGCGAAGCCCAGCCGGAAGAACAGGCCCGTCAGGACCTGGTTGGCCGCGTACACGATGAACTGGACCTGGAACGCGTCGGCCTCACTGGTCAGCAGCTTCGTCGTGAACGGCGTGACGACGATCGCGAGCAGCCACAGCAGGTTCCAGCGGATGGCACCGCCGGAGACTCCGGTCACGTACCGGAACAGGCGCTGGTGGACCAGCCAGTGGATGGCGATGGCCCAGAAACTGACCAGGAACGCGCTGTACTCGGCCAGGTGGTCGCGCAGGAAGTGCAGTACGCCGCTGTTGCCGTGGACGTCCCCGGTGGGGACCGGCAGTTCCAGGGCGAGCAGGGTGATGGCGATGGCCACCACCGCGTCCGAGAAGTAGATCAACCGCTCCGGACTGACCGGCCGGTCCCCGTCGGGCGCCTCGTTCTCGACCATCTTCTGTTGCTTCCTTCTTCCTGCTGCGGGGTGGATCCGGGCGGTGGAACGGTCGGTGCGGTCACGCCAGGGCCTGCCCGGCAGCGGTCGCGGCGCGGGCCTTGGCCCGTGCCGCGTACCGGCCGCCGACGGCGAACGGGAGGACGAACGCCAGGACCTGGGCGGAGACGAGCGGCACGGTCGCGGAGTGGTCGTAGCCGACGACGACGGCGCAGGCGAGCGCGCCGAGCGCGAAGCCGGACGCCCAGATGGCGGTCAGAACCATGTTGACCCTGAGGAACCGGGGGGAGTCCCAGAACTCGCGGGGCACCTCGGCCCGGGCGAACACCAGGGTGAAGGGGCGGCGCACGGCCAGCGAGGCCAGGGCGGTGACCGCCAGGGTGCCGTTCGCCAGGGCACAGATCCAGTGCCGCAGTCCCGTACCGGGGTCGGCCAGCGCGACGGCGGCCATGACCACGAAGAACCCGCAGGTGACGGCGGTCAGCAGATCGACCGTCCGCGCGCGGAGCTGCAGGGCGAGCAGATACAGCGCGGCCAGGGCGGCGGCACCCGTGCCCAGCCGCCAGTCGACCGGGCTCAGGGCCGCGTAACACAGCCAGGGCGCGAAGCCGCGGACATAGTTCACCGCTTGTCTCCTTACGGACAGGGCGAGAACAGGGAGTGCGAGCGTCCAATGTTGGACGGTCCAAGCATGGCCGGTCGATCTTGCTCTGTCCACCCGTGACCGGTGAATTCCGGAACGGTAGGGTGAGGCCATGAGCTTGCCCCACGCCCTCCTCGGTCTCCTTGCCGAGCAGCCCGCCAGTGGATACGACCTGCTCAAGAGGTTCGAGACAGGTCTGGCCATCGTGTGGCCCGCCCAGAAGAGCCAGGTCTACGGCGAGTTGGCCAAGCTCAGCGAGAACGGTCTGATCGAGGTCACCGGCACCGGCGCACGCCACCGCCGCGAGTACGGCATCACCGACGCGGGGCGCGCGGAACTGCGCCGCTGGCTCACCGAGCCCGGCCTCGACCTCGCCTTCCGCAGCGCGGCCCTGCTCCGCGTCTTCTTCCTGTGGACCCTCACCCGCGAGGAAGGCGCCGGCTACCTGGAGAAGTTCGCGGAGACGAACCGCGAGCGGCTCGCCGCGCTGCAGTCCATCCACGACAACGCCGAATGGGCCGGGGACCCCGTCCAGGTCTGCGGCTGGCTCATCCTCGAATACGGCCTGCGCGGCTCCAAGACCTCGGCGGAATGGGCGAGTTGGGCCGCGGAGCAACTCACCGAACGCCTGTGAGCGGTGCGCTCAGGCGCTGGCCAGCGTCAGCTTCACCGCGAACCCCAGGAACAGCACCCCCGCCGCCGAGGTGGCCGTCGCCGACATCCGCTTCCGGCGGCGGAACGCGTCGGCCAGCCTGGTGCCGCTGAATATCAGCGCGCTCAGGTACAGGAAGCTCGCCAGCTGCGCGAACGCACCGAGCACCACGAACGACAGGGCGGGGTAGGCGTACCCCGGATCCACGAACTGCACGAAGAAGGCGACGAAGAACAGGATCGCCTTGGGGTTGAAGAGGCTGATCACCAGGGCGCGGCGGTACGGCCGCTCGTGGGCGGCGGCGACCGGTGCGGTCTCCTGCTGTGCCGCCTTCTCCTTCCGCGTCCGCCACATCCCCCACGCCGCCCGCAGCATGCCTATCGCCAGCCAGGTCAGGTAGCCGGCGCCCGCGTACTTCACGATCCCGAACAGCACGGCGTTGGCCTTGAGCAGCGAGGCGACCCCGGCCGCGGACAGCGTCATCAGCACGGTGTCCCCGCACCACACGCCCGCGGCGGCGGTGTAACCGGCGCGGACGCCCTGCCGGGCGGCGACGGACAGCACGTACAGGGAGTTGGGGCCGGGCAGCAGGACGATCAGGACGAGTCCTGCCAGATAGGTGGGGAGATCGATGACGCCGAACATGCGAAGAAGTCTCGCACGGAGGTCCGACAACGCCCCCAGCCGCGGGTCGGAAGACGCCGTCAGAAGGCGTCGGTCGGGACGTACACCCCCCACACCTCCCGCAGCGCGTTGCACACCTCCCCCACCGTCGCCCGGGCCCGCAGGGCTTTCTTCATCGGGTGGAGGACGTTGTCGTCGCCCTCGGCGGCCTTCTTCAGGGCGGCGAGCGCCGAGTCGACGGCCGACCGGTCCCGGTCGGCGCGCAGCCGCGCGAGGCGTGCCGCCTGCCGGGCCTCGATGGCCGGGTCGACGCGGAGCGGCTGGTACGGCTCCTCCTCGTCGAGCCGGAAGCGGTTGACGCCGACCACCACCCGGTCGCCCGCGTCCGTCTCCCGCGCGATGCGGTAGGCGTTGCGTTCGATCTCGGCCTTCTGGAAGCCGTGCTCGATCGCCGCCACCGCGCCGCCCAGGTCCTCGACCCTGCGCATCAGCCCGACGGCCGCGCCCTCCACGTCGTCCGTCATCCGCTCCACCGCGTAGGAACCCGCGAAGGGGTCCACGGTCGCCGTCACGTCGGTCTCGTACGCCAGGACCTGCTGGGTGCGCAGCGCCAGCCGCGCGCTCCTGTCCGTCGGCAGGGCGATCGCCTCGTCGAAGGAGTTGGTGTGCAGGGACTGGGTGCCGCCGAGGACCGCGGCCAGGGCCTGCACGGCCACCCGGACCAGGTTCACCTCCGGCTGCTGGGCCGTCAGCTGGACCCCTGCGGTCTGGGTGTGGAAGCGGAGCATCAGCGACCTGGGGTCGCGGGCGCCGAACTCCTCCCGCATCACCCGGGCCCAGATCCGGCGCGCCGCGCGGAACTTGGCGACCTCCTCCAGGAGGGTCGTACGGGCCACGAAGAAGAAGGACAGCCGGGGTGCGAAGTCGTCGACGTCCATGCCGGCCGCGACCGCCGTGCGCACGTACTCGATGCCGTCGGCGAGGGTGAAGGCGATCTCCTGCGCGGGGGACGCCCCGGCCTCGGCCATGTGGTAGCCGGAGATGGAGATGGTGTTCCACTTCGGGATGCCGGCCCGGCAGTACCTGAAGGTGTCCGCGACGAGGCGCAGGGAGGGCTTCGGGGGGTAGATGTACGTCCCCCGTGCGATGTACTCCTTCAGGATGTCGTTCTGGATCGTGCCGGTCAGCCGGTCGGCGCCGACGCCCTGCTCCTCCGCCACCAGCTGGTACAGCAGCAACAGCACGGCCGCCGGGGCGTTGATCGTCATCGACGTGGAGACGCGGTCCAGCGGGATCCCGTCGAACAGCACCCGCATGTCGTCGATCGAGTCGATCGCCACGCCCACCTTGCCGACCTCGCCGTGCGCGAGGGGTGCGTCGGAGTCGTGGCCCATCTGGGTGGGCAGGTCGAAGGCGACGGACAGGCCGGTGGTGCCGTGGGCGATCAGTTGCCGGTAGCGGGCGTTGGACTCCGCCGCCGTACCGAAGCCGGCGTACTGGCGCACGGTCCAGGGGCGGCCGGTGTACATCGTCGGGTAGACGCCCCTGGTGAAGGGGTACGACCCCGGGTCGCCGAGCTGCTCGGCCGGGTCCCAGCCCGCGAGGGCGGCCGGACCGTAGACCGGCTCGACGGGCAGCCCGGACTCCGACTCACGGACCATGACGGGTGACCTCCGCGGTGCGCCTGTTCGCCGGTACGTCTGTCACTCCCACCATGCCCCCTTGTTCGGCGGCGGTCACGCGGGGAAGCATCCACGGCATGAAGGTGACGGGGTTCTCAGGGATCGTGGGACGGCCCGGCGTCGCGGTCGCCTCGGCGGCCGTACTGGCGGTGCTGTGCGGGTGCACCGTGCGGCCGCCGGACGGCGCGGACGGCAAGCACGACTCGCCCGTCCACATCGAGCTGCCGCCCAGCCGGACGCCCGGCAAGGGGCCCAGCGGGACGACCGGCAGGACGGCCGGTACGGCTCCCGCCCCGGCCCCGTCCGCCGTCGACACCACCCCGCCGCACATCGTCTTCACCCGCGGTGACACCGGCACCGGCGTCCGTGAGCTCCAGGCCCGGCTGCGGCAGGCCGCCTGGCTGTTCGACGGGCCGACCGGGACGTACGACGACCTCACCGCGCGGGCCGTGAAGGGCTTCCAGGGCAAGCGCGGGCTGCCGCAGACGGGTGAGACCGACGCCGTGACCTGGCAGCGGCTGGTGCGGATGACGCACCGGCCGGGGACGTGGGAGCTGTATCTGATGGGCGGTCAGCCGGCCGCCGCGCCCGACCCGCGGTGCCTGACCGGGCGGGTGCTGTGCATCAGCAAGACCAGCCGGACGCTGCGCTGGATGATCGACGGGCGGACGGTGTCGACGATGTCGGTGCGGTTCGGGGCGCAGTACACCCCGACCCGTGAGGGGGTGTTCCAGGTCTACTGGAAGTCACGCCACCACTTCTCCACGCTCTACCACTCCCCGATGCCGTACGCGATGTTCTTCAGCGGCGGCCAGGCGGTGCACTACTCGTACGACTTCGCGGCCCGGGGCTACGCGGGCGGCTCGCACGGGTGCGTCAACGTGCGGGACGAGGCGGCGATCGCGGGTCTGTTCGCGCAGGTGAGGAACGGCGACAAGGTCGTCGTCTACTGGTGAGCGGGGAGCGAGGGGAGTTTGGGGCGCGGGCGGGACCGGGGGAACGTGTCCCGCCCGCGCCAATGCACGAGCCACGGGTACGGGGGGAACCCCGGCTCTGTGCGACGGCCGATGACCAGTCGGCTCATTCAGTACTGCGCCGCCGCCGCCGAAAACGTCACACCCCGCGCGAAAAAAGTTCGGCGAGTTCCGAAACCGCAGGTCACAGCGGTATGCAAAGGTCAGGGTGCGCCGGACGTCAGAGTGCGCTGTACGTCGGGCCGGGCGCGGCGGACGGCTGGTTCGGCAGCATGGGCGTGAAGGCCGTCGGGGCGGGTGAGGCCGCGCCGTTCTCGTGGTGGTCGTTGCCCCCGCCGTTGCCGCCCCCGTCACCCCCGTTGCCGTTCCCGTTGCCGTTGCCGCCCCGGCCCGGCCGGCTGTCGTCGCCGCCCTGGCCGTTGCTGTCGCCCTGGCCACCGCCGCCCCAGCCGGTGTCGTCGCCCTGCCCGCCGGAGGCGCCCTTGTCGTCGCCGGAGTTGTCGCCCTTGCCGGCCGCGCCGGTGCCGAGGACTGCCTTGCAGAACTTGTTCACGCGTTCGGTACCGCCCGCGAGGCCCTCCAGGGCGCGTCTGCGGTCGGCGCCCAGGGGCTTGCCCTCCTGGATGTCACGGCAGGAGGTGAGCGCACGGCCCCAGGCCTTCCCGGAGGTGCCCTTCGAGCCGGTGCCCCCGTCCTTCGCCCTGCCGGAGGGGTCGGGCGAGGACTGCGCGGAACCGCCGGTCGTCGTACCGGAGGAGGGCGCGCCGGTCTCGCCGCCGAGCAGGGACTCGGGCGAGGGCGAGCCGTGCGTGCGTCCGGGGGTGCCGGCGGCCGAGACGGAGGCGGCGGGTCCGGGGCGCTGGTCGCCGAACGGCGTCGGCAGGACGCCGGTGCCGGCGGCGACCGCGACCCCGCCGAGCATGCCGGCGGTCAGCGCGGCAGCCAGGCCGAACCGTGCGGGGCGGGCCCAGCGGGGGGCGCGGGGCCGCGGGGAGCCGGCGCCGATGCGGAAGAGGCCCGCGTCGGCGCCCCGTCCGGACCTGCCCGGCCGCGCCGCCACTGCGGTCCGCTCGTCCTCGGCGGATTCGCGCGCTTTGCGGAAGGCAGCCAGCGCACCTTCCTCACCAGGGAGTTCGGCGCCGGCCGGGGCGGTCCCCGCGGAGAGCGCGCCGAGCGCCTTGCCGAGGCGTTCTGCCTGGTCACGGGCGGAGGCGTCGACGGCTTCGAGCGACTCACCGCGCAGCAGACGTTCCGCCGTCGCCCGGTCCAGCCACTTGTTCTGCTCGTCGGCCATCACATGTCCTTCTGCGTCCGCGAACGCGTATGCGTCACACTGGCGGACGTCACCGCACGATCATCCGGTTCTCGCTGGGGCGGAAGCGCGTCCAGGACGCCCGCCGTCTCCGGGTCGGCGCCGAGCAGTTCCGCGAGTTTCTTCAGGCCCCGGTGGGCCGCCGTCCGGACGGCGCCGGCGCGTTTGCCGAGGGTCTCGGCGGCGGTCTTGGCGTCGAGGCCCACGACGACCCTGAGGACGACCGCCTCGGCCTGGTCCTGCGGCAGCCGGGCGATGAGGGAGAGCGTCGAATCGGTGGTGAGCGCCTCGATGGCCTCGCCCGCGGTGTCCGACTCGGCGGCCCGGCCCGCCAGTTCCGTCTCGTCGCCGCCGATCGCGGGGCGGCGGCCGCGCATCCGTATGTGGTCGAGGGCGCGGTTGCGGGCGATCCGGGCGGCCCAGCCGCGGAACCGGTCCGCGTCGCCGCTGAACCGGTCGAGGTCGCGGGCGATCTGCAGCCAGGCCTCGGAGGCGACGTCCTCGGCGTCCGGGTCGCCGACCAGCGTTCGGACGTATCCGAGCAGGCGTGGCTGGACAGCGCGGTAGACGATGCGGAACGCGGTCTCGTCCCCGTCCTGTGCCGCACGTACCGCGGCGGTCAGCTCCGCGTCGTCCCCCAGCACCCGATATCCCTCTTTGCGCCTAAACCGGCGCCGCTCTCGCGGACGTGGTTCCTCGCCGTCGTGGTTCCTCAATTGATGGTTGCGGTGTTCGGGGCCGTGGATGGTTGCGGTGGTCATGCGTCTTCTACGGCCCGGCGCGAACTGCACGTTACGCACTGAATCCGTTCCCCGTCCACGTCCGTACAAAGCGCAACTAACTCGTGACGCCCTGGGGTGTGACAGAAAACGCACTCATGGCGCTGAACAGAGTACGGACCGCCGCGCGGTCCGTACCGCGCGACGGCCGGGGCCTCTCCTGTGGGGGGTGGCGGCCCCGGCCGTTGCTTCGGTGCCGCTCGACGCGCCAACGTCGGGGCGCGCAGGGCCGGTTGATCGCCCGGCTCCCGATGCGCGGGATCAGTCGCCCTTGCCGCCCGCGGACTTGCCCTTGCCGGAGTTGCCCGTGGTGTCGGGCTTCTTCGTGTTGCCGGAATTGCCGGGCTTCTTCGCGGACGTCGTCGTCTGCGCCAGCAGCTCGGCGCAGTACGCGGTTACGTTCGTCTCACCGCCCGCGGCCCGGATCAGCCGCTGCCAGGCCGTCGAGTCCAGCGCCTTGCCGTTGTCCTTGACCTTCTCGTAGGCCCGGCAGTGGGCCTCGGTGTCCTTCGCGGTGACCGGGCGCTCGGACGGGCCGGTACGGCCGGGCGTGCCGGGGGCGTCCGAGGCGGGCCGGCCGGCGGAGGTGCCGGGGGCGGTGGCCGAGGGGCCGGACCGCCGGCCGCTGTCGTGGCCGCCGGAGGAGTGCACCGAGCCGATCGCCGCGACCGCGACCCCGCCCAGGGTGACGCTCGCCAGGGCCATCGTCACGGTGGCCTTCACCGAGCGGCGGGTGCGCCGCTGTTCGCGCGTCCGCCAGTCGTCCCGGCGCCGGGTCCGTGCCCGGTGCGCGCCGGCGTCCCGGGCGGTGCGGAACGCGGCCACCGCCCGCCGCTCGCCCTCGGTGTCCACGCCGTCGTCCCGGATGGCGGCGGCGAGCAGGACCTCCAGCGCCGCCCCGGCGGGCTCGGGCTCGGCCCCGGGGCCGAGCACATGGCCGTCGGGGCGCACGTGCCGCCGGCCGCGGCCCGCGTCGTCGCTTCGCCGTTCACCCATGTCCCTGTCCATCCCTGTCCGACGGCCGTTCGTGGGGGCCGCCCCTGCCGCCCTCGGCGTTCATGCCGCCGTCGGCGTTCATTTCGATTCCCCCAGCGTCCGGGGGTCCTCCTGCGTCACACCCGCCACGCCCAGCCGCCGGGCCAGGCCCTTCAGCCCGCGATGGGCGGCCGTGCGCACCGCGCCCGGCCGCTTGCCGAGGACCCGTGCGGCGGCGGGACCGTCGAGGCCCACCACCACGCGCAGCAGCACCGCCTCGGCCTGGTCGCGGGGCAGCGAGCGGACCAGTTCCAGGGCCCGCTCCGTGGAGAGCGCCTCCAGCGCCTGGTCGTACGTGCTGTGCGTGCCGGGCAGGTCCAGCAGGTCCTGCTCGTGGGCCGACGCCCGGGGGCGTACCTTGAGCCGGCGCAGATGGTCCAGGGCCCGGTGCCGGGCGATGGTCGCCGTCCAGCCCCGGAACCCGGCCCCGTCGCCCTTGAACCGGCCCAGGTCCCGGGCTATCTCCAGCCAGGCGTCGGCGGCCACGTCCTCGGCGTCGTCACCGACGATCCCGCGGAGATAGCCGAGCAGACCGGGCTGCACAAGCCGGTAGGCGACCGCGAAAGCGGCCTCGTCGCCTTCCTGGGCTCGCGCCACGGCTGCTCCCAGCTCGCCGTCGTACGCCTGCACGCGGCGGGTTTCCCCTCCTTGGCCCAACACGTTCCTCGTTCGTACCGAGTGCGAATCGGGCCCTGCCGAACCCGAACCGGCGCCGTGCGACACGTCCGGTCGTGTGCGCGGCCCCCACGATCACCAGCGTCCGCCCTCACCGAAGTGTCACAGCGGGCCCGATCGCGGCGGCGGCCGGTGACGAGTGACGTTTGGTCAGGTCCGGACGCTGTCTCTAAGAGTCACCTGTGCGACAGGTGTGTCAGGTGTGACAGTCATGGTCTTTCTTCTATGGGGTGGGACGAGTGAGTCCACGCGGGAAGCGTGCGTACAGACCGTTGAGCATGAGGCGACGGGCGTGGCTCACGCTCGGCGCGGTGGTCCTGGGCGGCGGGGGCGTGGTGACGTACGCCGTCGCCAGCCCGTCCTCCGGCCACGGGGCCGGCGGACAGGCCAAGCGGCCGGTGAAGGTCTACGACCTGACGCTGAAGGGCGCCACGAACGGCGGGCGGGAGCTGCCGCGCACGGACACCGAACGGTTCTCGATGCTCGGCGTCTCCTGGACGGGGGCGACGAAGCGACTGCACGGCACGGCCCAGGTACGCACCCGGAGCGTCGAGACCGGCCAGTGGTCCGGCTGGCACGATCTGGAGGCGGCCGACCCGCTGGAGGACCCGGAGGCCGGCCCCGACGCGCGCGGCGCGTCCGAGCCGCTGTGGGTCGGCCCCTCCGACGGCGTCCAGGTCCAGGTCGTCCACCGGGACGGCTCCACCAGCGCCGGTCTGCCCAGGGGACTCCAGGTGAACCTGGTCGACCCCGGGGTGGTGACCGCCGCGGAGACGAAGGCGGAGCCCGCCGCGTACATGGCGGACGCCACCCCGGGCGACAGCGCGTCGCCGACGGATTCCGCCTCGCCCGACGACTCGGCGTCCCCGGCCGACTCCGCCTCGCCCAGCGAATCGGCGACGGCCACCGAGTCCGTGACGCCCACCGACTCGGCGCCGGCCACCGACCCGGCCTCCCCGAGCGACTCCGCGTCCGCCGCACCGACGGACAGCGCCTCCGCGAGCCCGTCGGCCTCCACGCCCACCGCGCCGCCGTCCACCGTGCCCGAGCCGCCGATCGTCTCGCGCTCCGGCTGGGGCGCCGACGAGTCGCTGAGCCCGGACCCGTCGGACTACAACGCGGACGTGAAGGCCGTCTTCGTCCACCACACGGACGGGACGAACGACTACGCGTGCTCCGACTCCGCCGCGCTCGTGCGGGGCATCTACGCGTACCACACGCAGGTCAGCGGCTGGAACGACATCGGCTACAACTTCCTGGTCGACAAGTGCGGCACGATCTTCGAGGGCCGCAAGGGCGGGGTCGACCTGCCCGTGCTCGGCGCGCACACCTACGGCTGGAACCGGGAGGCGGCCGGTATCGCGGTGCTCGGTGACTACACCTCCATCGGCGCCACGGACGCGGCCCTGGCATCGGTCGCCCGCATCGCGGCCTGGAAACTCGGCCAGTACGGCGCCGACCCGGCCACGACCGTGCAGCTCAAGGCGGGCGCGACCCAGAAGAACTTCTTCGGCACCAGCTTCACCGCCGGCACCTCGTACACCTTCAACCGGATCTCCGGGCACCGCGACGGCTTCAACACCCAGTGCCCCGGCAACTCGCTCTACCCCCAGCTGCCGACCATCCGCGCCTGGGCGTCCGGACCGGTGCAGGGCCTCAAACTCACCTCGCTCTCCGGCGCGAGCCTGTCCGGCTCGACGTACTACACCAAGGGCGCGATCACGGCGAAGTGGTCGACCACCACGCCCGGTTCGCTGATCTCGAAGTTCCAGGTGCTGGTGGACGGCAAGGTCGCCGCCACCGCCGCCGGTACGGCGACCTCGGTGGGCGCCACGCTCGGCGCGGGCAGCCACACCGTCGCCGTACGGGCCGTGCACCAGTCGGGCAAGACCACGACGACCGCCGCGCTGACCGTCGTCACCGACACCACCGCGCCCGCCTTCACCACCGCGCCGACGCTCTCCCTGCGCACCGGCACCGTCAGCACCACCGCCGTCCCGGTCACCCTCGGCTGGAAGGCCACCGACAACGCGGCCCTGAAGTCGGTGAGCCTGCTGTCCCCGACGACGGCCACCTTCGGGCCGACCACGACCGGCTCCAGCCGCACCGCCAACTCCGGCACCGCGTCCGTCTGGTCGATGAAGGCGTACGACTACGCGGGCAACACCCGCACCTCGTCCCCGTCCTTCACCCCGGTGATCCTCCAGGAGACCTCGGCCGCCAAGTCCGGTACCTGGACGACCCGTTCGTCCACCAGCTACCTGGGCGGCAAGTCGTACTCCAGCGGCACCAAGGGCGCGAGCCTGAGCTGGACCTTCACCGGCCGGTCCGCCGCCTGGGTGGTCAGCAGGGCGTCCACCTCGGGTCAGGCGTACGTCTACGTCGACGGCACCAAGGTCGCGACCGTCGACCTGAAGTCCTCGACGACCTCCTACCGCCAGGCGGTCTGGACGAAGACCTGGTCGTCCAGTGCCAAGCACACCGTGAAGATCGTCGTCGTCGGCACCAGCGGCCGCCCGACGGTCACGACGGACGGCCTGGTGTACATCAAGTAGGTCTCAGGCAGATCAGCAGCTCAGGTGGCCGAGTCCACCGGTTCGGGCGTCCGTTCCTGCGCGGCTTGCGGGGCGGGCGCCCGGTCCGCGTTCACGACCACTGCGGCCACGAGCGCGGCCAGCAGCAGCGCCGTCATCGCCCACCAGGTGGCCACGTTGAAGCCGTGTACCGCGGCCTTCGCCTCAAGCAGCGCCCGGTTCGGGATGCTCGCGGCGTGCGCGGTGGCGTACCGGGTGGTGACGCTCGCGGCGATGGTGTTGAGCAGCGCCGTACCGATCGAACCGCCCACCTGCTGGGCGGTGTTGAAGGTGGCCGAGGCCGCGCCCGAGTCGCGCGGGGCGACCCCGCCGGTGGCCAGGGAGACGGAGGTCATCATCGCCGTGCCCATGCCGAGGCCGAGCATCAGCATGCCGGGCAGGATGTGCGAGGCGTAGGCCGGTTCGACCCCGACCTGGGCTATCAGCGCCAGCGCCCCGGCGGCCAGCAGCAGGCCCGGGACCATGAGCAGACGGGGCGGGACCCGGTGCAGCAGCCGGGCGGCGATCTGCGTGGAGCCGGTGACCATGCCGACGGTGATGGGGAGATAGGCGACGCCGGTCTTCACGGGCGAGTACCCGAGGACGCGTTGCATGTAGTACGTCAGGAAGAGGAAGACGCCGAACATGCCGATGGTGGTGAGCAGCACGGTGAGGAAGGCGCCGATGCGCTGCCGGTCGCGTACGACGGTCATCGGGAGCAGCGGGACCCGGGCGCGGGTCTGCCAGAGTCCGAAGAGACCGAGCAGCGCGACCCCGCCGAAGAGCAGGGTCAGCACCAGGGAGTCGTGCCAGCTCCGGGACTCCGCCTCGGAGAAGCCGTAGACCAGGGCGAGCATCCCGGCCGAGCCGAGCAGCGCGCCGGGGACGTCGAGGCGGGCGTCGGGGTGGCGGCCGCCGCCGGACAGCAGGACCCAGGCGCCGGCGAAGGCGACCAGCGCGATCGGCACGTTGACGTACAGGCACCAGCGCCAGTCCAGGTACTGGGTGAGGAAGCCGCCCGCGAGCAGCCCGACCGCGGCACCGGCGCCGATGATCGCGCCGAAGATGCCGAAGGCCTTGCCGCGGTCCTTGGGGTCGGTGAACGTCGTCGCCAGCAGCGACAGCGCGGCCGGGGCGAGCAGCGCGGCGAAGACGCCCTGCAGCGCCCGCGCCCCGAACAGCATCCCCTGGTTCACGGCGGCGCCGCCGAGCGCGGAGGCGGCCGCGAAGCCGACCAGGCCGGTCATGAACGCCATCTTGCGTCCGGCGAGGTCGGCGATCCGGCCGCCGAGCAGCAGCAGTCCGCCGAAGGCGAGCGTGTAGGCGGTGATGACCCACTGCCGGTTGCCGTCCGACATGTTCAGATCGGCCTGGGCGGAGGGGAGTGCGATATTGACGATGGTCATGTCGAGCACGACCATCAGCTGGGCCAGCGCGATGACGACCAGGGCCCACCAGCGTCGGTTGTCGGCCATGCGCCAATCGTGCTCCCGCACCGGCCACTTGGGAACGCTCGCGTTTCTTATTACGGGGTTTTTGCCAACTCCCGAGCCACCCCCGGCTACCCCATGGCATCCCGGCACAGCAGCCGCAGCGAGCCATGGCCGCCGTAGCACCGCCGGGCCTCCTCGATCGGGTCCCAGAGCCGGCCGTCGGGGGTGCGGATCCAGTGGTCGCCGCCGGACGCCCACCACTCGGCACCGGCCTGGCGGACGATCACCTCGCCGGCGTAGGCCCCGAGACCGCGCAGCATCTCCCGTACGGCGTCGTACGGCGCGCCCTCCCGGCGTATCTCCTCGACCACCCGGTCGACGCGCCACAGGCTCTGCGCGGAATAGTCGAGGCGGACCCGCGCGCCCTCGCGCATCATGGCCACCGCGTCCGCCGCCCACCGGGCCGGTTTCCCGGCGGCATGCGGCCTGCTCTGCTGCTGTGCTGTCACGTAGTGGGCTGTCACATAGGGAAGAGCGAGGTCAGCCGCGGTTTCGTCACCCTGGATCCGGGTGTTTCCCGCAACCGGCGCAACTCCCTCGCGACACGCTCACAGGTGGTTCACGCGCGGCCTCGGGCCCGGCGTGACACCACCGCGCGCAGCACCCGGCGCCCCTCCGTGGAGACGTCCAGTGCCCGGCGCAGGCCCGCGGCGCCGTGTCCCGCGAGCAGTTCGAGCACGGTGACCTGGCGGCGCAGCTCGGCGGCGACCAGCGGGGACATGCCGTCGGTGCCGCCCTCGCGGCCGGTGTCGGCCGGGGCCGCCGCGTCCCCGACGGGGTCGAGGAGCCGGTGGATCCGGAGCGAGGCGACGGAACAGGCGTCGGCCCACAGCCGGATGTCGGCGGCAGCCTGCGGGGCGGGCGCGGCGTCCAGCATCCGGCGGGCGAGCACCTCGGCCTCGTCGGTCTTGCCGGAAGCCTCTTCGGACGCGCCGAGGGCGCCGCGCGCCTTCTCCAGTCCCTCGCTCCAGTCGGAGCCGTCGGCGAGGCTCGCCCACAGCGGCCGCAGCACCAGGTCGTCCCCGCCGAGCAACGGCACGCACCGATCCAAACAGGCCAACCCGCTGGCGGCCAGTCCGCGTTCATCGGCCTGAGCGATCAGCTCCACCAGGCTCATCCCACGCCTCCACAACGGTACGTACCAAGGCGCCGACCTTTACGGAGCCCGCACTTCCCCTTACTGCGTGCAATGAACCGCCAGTGTCACAGCGGTACGACGCCCAGCGTATCGAGGAGCCCGGGGTAAGGGTTTTCGGCCAACGGCTGGGGCGGCGACGAATCAGAGCGCGGCCGGGACGGTGCCCGCCATCGCCTTCTCGTGCTGCATCCGGGTCAGCCGCACCACGACGAGGATCGCGAGGACGGCGGCGGCGATGTCGAGGGAGTCCGAGAGGATCAGCCGCAGGGCGCCGTCGCGGAGCTGGGCGGCGCCCTCCACGTCGTCGCCGGTCGTCGCGAGGGGGTCGGCGACCAGCGCGGCCAGCCACAGCGTCCACCAGGCGTTGACCAGCGTGTGCGAACGGGTCGTACCCCAGGGGCTGCTGGCGTCCCAGATGTCGAGGGTGATCCGGCGCGGGTACCAGAGGTTCACGACCGGCACGAACCAGCCGCCGATCGCCCAGCCCGGCGACTTGCTCTGCCGGAGCGGGTCCAGCACCTGGGCGTTGGCCCGTACCCGCTGGAACCAGCTCAGGTACACGATCCCGCAGGCGATCAGCGAACCCACCTGGGCACCGCCGGCGACGCCCAGCATCCGCTCGGCGCGGTCGGCCCGGCGGAACGCGGCGGCGCCGGTGTCGCCGTCCGCCAGCGCCCCCGTGGCGTCGTACTGGAGGAAGTCCGCCCAGACGGAGAACAGGTCGGCGGCCACGACCACCCCGAGCAGGACGACGGTGGCCCAGCCGAGGCCCACCGGCGAGCGCAGCCACAGACCCGGCGTGCTGCCGAAGACCGGGGCGGGTTCGGGCGAGTCGCCGAGGCAGCGGTGACACAGGGCGGAGCCGGGCGCGGCGGCGAAGTGGTGGCAGCGGGCGCAGATCAAGACGGTTCCCCCGGGGTGCGGTTGGGCACGGCGCCCTCCCCTGGCCCGCGCGCGGAAGCGGAACATACGGCGCGCCCACGCCGTACGTCCACCCCTGGTCCGTGGCGGATCAGCCCAGTTTGTTCGCGAGGCCCTTGAACTGCGTCCAGGACATCGACGGGGTGCGCGGGTCCCAGAGCTTCTGGATCGTGGCCCGCAGCGGCATCCGGATGCCGGCCGCGACCTGGTCCTGGGTCTGGGAGCCCGCGAGGTCGCACCAGACGGCGAAGGAGCCGCCGAGGATCCGGTCGTCGTACGCCGAGGACACGGCGGCGGTGCCGCGCAGCACCCGCGGGGTCCACTGCTGGTAGATCCGCTGCCCGGTCGGATAGACGAAGGTGTTGGGCTGCCCGAGGACGTAGTAGAGGAACTCGTCGTTGTAGTTGAGGACCTTCCGGCCCGCGCTCAGGTACTCCGCCGGCTGCCGGGCGCCGATCTCCTTGCCGGTCCAGTAGGCGACCTGGAGGTCCTGGGCGGGCTGCACGGAGGTGCCCCGGAAGAAGCCGTCGTTCCAGACCCGCATGGTCCGGTGGTGGGCGCGGACGGTGTCGGCGCGGGCGTTGAGCCAGCCGGTGGTGAGGTCGGCGACCGTGCCGGACGCGCCGTACTTCTGCCGTGCGGCGGCGGCGAGTTGCGGGTAGGAGGCCTGCGGGTTCGCGACGGTCAGGGCCTGGTACTCGTCGCCGCCGAGGTGCCAGTAGGAGCCGGGGAAGACACCCGCGTACTCGCCCAGCAGATCATCGACGATCTTCGCCGACCCGGGCTTGGAGATGTCGATGGCGCCCCTGGTGGCCACGCCCTGCGCGTTGCGGAGCTGCAGATCCGGGTGGGCGGCGATGACCGCGCCCAGATGCCCGGGCGAGTCGATCTCGGGCACGACCTGGATGTGCCGGCTGGCCGCGAGGGCGACGATCTCCTTGACCTGCGCCTTGCTGAGATGGTCCGGGGAGACGATCTCGGGGTGGGTGCTGGACTCGATCCGGAACCCCTGGTCGTCGGAGAAGTGCAGCCCGAACTGGTTGAACTTCAGATCGCCCAGCTCTTTTATCCGGTCCTCGATCCAGGCCGCGGTGAACGGCTTGCGCGCGATGTCCAGCATGAACCCGCGCTGCGGCTTGGCCGGCCGGTCCTTGACGACCCCCTCCGGGGCCGTGCCGCCGCCGTGCACCTCCTGCTTCAGCGTCCGGGTGCCGTAGAAGACGCCCGCGTCACCGGGCCCGCTGATCCGCACCGACCCGCCGCGCACGGTCATGGTGTACGACTCCGGGTCGCCCGTGCCGCCGATGTCGAGCCGGAGGTCCCCGGTCTTGACGTCCTCGTTCGCGCCCTTCTGCCCGGCGTACGACAACCCCAGCTCTCCCGCTATCAGCCGCCCCTCGTCGGCCAGCGCCGCGTTGCTCACCACGACCCGCCCGCCCTGCCGGGGGCGCCAGCCCGGCCCGCGGGCCGCGGTGTGGGAGCGGACGGCGGGGATGGTCCGCGGAGCCTGGGAGAGCGGATAGACGCGGGTGGGTGTGGGGCTGGGGGTCGGTGTCCCGGCCCTGGCCGCGGACGAGGCGGCCTGCCCGCTCCCGGACGGCCGCTGCGCGGTGCCGGCCAGCGGCTCGCCGTCGCTGTGACCCGAGGAGGCCCATACGCCGATACCCGTACCGAGCGCCACGGTTCCCACGAAGGCGGCGGCGACCACCGCCCGCTTCCGTGCGACCTGTCGTCCCGAGGGCCTACGCCTGTGCTGGCTCACAGCGCCACGCTACGACGCATCGCCCACTCAGACGTCATCCAACCGTTCCGAAACTCTCCCGTTCGGGTGAAAAACAAGCAACCAACGGACACGCCGTGAACGTCCTCGATAACGTCGATGACACATCTCTCACAGCTTTCCCTGCCACACCGCATGTGACGCGAGGACCCACGCTGCCCGCCCACCGCCTGCCCCACCTCCCCACTCCACTGGACGCGTTCAACGCCGCCCCCGCCGACGAGGCCGGCGCGCTGCTCCTGCACTGCCTGCACAGCCTGCGTTGGTCCCGCCGCATCACGGACCACCGCCCCTACCCCGACGCGGCCTCCCTCCTGGCAGCGGCGGACGAGGCGACGTACGACCTGTCCCCGGGGGACCTGTCGGAGGCGCTGGCGGGCGAGTGCCTGCCTGAACTGCCGGAGGACACGTACTCGGCGGCCCACACGGCCCTGACGGCGGCCCACGCGGCCTACGAGGCCAAGTTCGGGCACGTGTTCGTCATTTCCCTGGGCGACACACCGCCCGCGGAGTCACTCGACCGCGTCCTGGAGGGCATCCGATCACGTTTGACAAACGATCCGGAGGAAGAACGGGTCATCGCGGCGGAGGAACTCCGACGCCTCGCAAGAGGGCGGCTCGGGTCCCTACTGAGGGGCGCGGGGCAGTATCCATCAGCGGCTCCGCCGCGGGGCGCGACCAGCCCGAACGGCGCCGCACCCGGCAAATAACAGGACACCCCACCCCAGAAGCCGCCCGGCTAACCCATACGCGTGCCGATTTGATCACACCGGTAGGCCCGGCGTAAGCCCAGCACGAGCGCATCGCTACGATGCTGGGGGCCGGTGGACCGTACCCGGCCGGGCCCGACCGACAGCACAAGCCGGCGCGGCCCCAATCCCCGCTCCCGGAGGGACTTCCGTGCCGGCTGGAACGCTGTACCGCGGCCGGGAAGGAATGTGGTCCTGGGTGGCTCACCGAGTCACCGGCGTCCTCATTTTCTTCTTCCTGTTCGTTCACGTGCTGGACACCGCTCTCGTCCGCGTCTCGCCCGAGGACTACGACAAGGTCGTAGCCACGTACAAGACGCCGATCGTCGCACTGCTGGAGTACGGCCTCGTGGCCGCCATCCTCTTCCACGCCCTCAACGGCCTGCGCGTCATCGCCGTCGACTTCTGGTCGAAGGGCCCGCGCTACCAGAAGCAGATGCTCTGGACGGTCGTCGGTGTCTGGGTCGTCCTCATGGTCGGGGCCATCTACCCCGTTCTCGGCCACGCCGCTCGTGTCCTGTTCGGGAGCTGACGCAGATGTCGACCACTGAAACCCCCGCAGCCGGCGTCGGCCCCGTCGAGGGCGAGGCCCTCTACAACGTCGACAACCCGGCCCCGCTGATCGAGGCCCCGCGCAAGCGCACCAAGAAGACCCCGCGCTCCACCCGCGGCAACTTCGAGATGGCCGCCTGGCTGTTCATGCGCCTGTCCGGTGTCGTGCTGGTCGTCCTCGTCCTCGGCCACCTGCTGATCCAGCTGGTGCTCGACGGCGGTGTGTCGAAGATCGGCTTCGCCTTCGTGGCCGGCCGCTGGGCGAGCCCGTTCTGGCAGGTCTGGGACCTCCTGATGCTCTGGCTCGCGATGCTGCACGGCGCCAACGGCCTGCGCACGATCATCAACGACTACGCGGAGCGCGCGAACACCCGGCTGTGGCTCAAGGGCCTGCTCTACACCGCCACGGTGTTCACCATCCTGCTGGGCTCGCTGGTGATCTTCACCTTCGACCCGAACATCCGCTAGGTACGGGGCTGCGAGAATCATGAAGATCCACAAGTACGACACCGTCATCGTCGGCGCCGGCGGCGCGGGCATGCGCGCGGCCATCGAGTCGACGAAGCGCAGCCGCACCGCGGTCCTGACCAAGCTCTACCCCACCCGCTCCCACACGGGCGCCGCGCAGGGCGGTATGGCCGCCGCGCTCGCCAACGTGGAGGAGGACAACTGGGAGTGGCACACCTTCGACACGATCAAGGGCGGTGACTACCTGGTCGACCAGGACGCCGCCGAGATCCTGGCGAAGGAGGCCATCGACGCCGTCCTCGACCTGGAGAAGATGGGCCTGCCGTTCAACCGGACGCCCAACGGCACCATCGACCAGCGCCGGTTCGGCGGTCACAGCCGCAACCACGGCGAGGCCCCGGTCCGCCGGTCCTGCTACGCGGCCGACCGCACCGGCCACATGATCCTCCAGACGCTGTACCAGAACTGCGTCAAGGAGGGCGTGGAGTTCTTCAACGAGTTCTACGTCCTCGACCAGCTGATGACCGAGGAAGACGGCGTCAAGAAGTCCGCCGGCGTGGTCGCCTACGAGCTGGCCACCGGCGAGATCCACCTCTTCCAGGCGAAGTCGGTCATCTACGCCTCCGGCGGCACCGGCAAGTTCTTCAGGGTGACGTCCAACGCGCACACCCTGACCGGTGACGGCCAGGCCGCCTGCTACCGCCGTGGTCTGCCGCTGGAGGACATGGAGTTCTTCCAGTTCCACCCGACCGGCATCTGGCGCATGGGCATCCTGCTGACGGAGGGCGCCCGCGGTGAGGGCGGCATCCTCCGCAACAAGGACGGCGAGCGCTTCATGGAGAAGTACGCGCCGGTCATGAAGGACCTCGCGTCCCGTGACGTCGTGTCCCGCTCCATCTACACGGAGATCCGTGAGGGCCGCGGCTGCGGTCCCGAGGGCGACCACGTCTACCTCGACCTCACCCACCTCCCGCCGGAGCAGCTGGACGCGAAGCTCCCGGACATCACCGAGTTCGCGCGCACCTACCTCGGCATCGAGCCGTACACGGACCCGATCCCGATCCAGCCCACCGCGCACTACGCCATGGGCGGCATCCCGACGAACGTCGAGGGTGAGGTCCTGAGCGACAACACGACGGTCGTCCCGGGTCTGTACGCGGCCGGCGAGGTCGCCTGCGTGTCCGTCCACGGCGCCAACCGCCTGGGCACCAACTCGCTGCTCGACATCAACGTGTTCGGCCGCCGGGCGGGCATCGCGGCCGCCGAGTACGCGCACAAGGCCGAGTTCGTCGAACTCCCGGAGAACCCGGCCGAGTTCGTCGTCTCCCAGATCGAGCAGCTGCGCACCTCGACGGGCAACGAGCGGGTGGCCACGCTCCGCAGGGAGCTGCAGGACACCATGGACGCCAACGTCATGGTGTTCCGCACCGAGCAGACGATCAAGACGGCGGTCGAGAAGATCGCGGAGCTGCGCGAGCGCTACAAGAACGTCTCGATCCAGGACAAGGGCCGGCGTTTCAACACGGACCTCCTGGAGGCCATCGAGCTGGGCAACCTGCTCGACCTGGCCGAGGTGATGGCCGTCTCCGCCCTGGCCCGCAAGGAGTCCCGCGGCGGTCACTACCGCGAGGACTACCCCAACCGCGACGACGTCAACTTCATGCGCCACACCATGGCGTACCGCGAGGTGGGCGACGACGGCGCCGAGTCCATCCGTCTCGATTACAAGCCGGTCGTCCAGACCCGCTACCAGCCGATGGAGCGTAAGTACTGATGGCAACCCCCGTTCTGGACAAGGTGGAGGCGGAGTCCGCCGCGTCCCCCTACATCACGGTCACCTTCCGGGTCCGCCGCTTCAACCCGGAGGTCTCGGCCGAGGCGACCTGGGAAGACTTCCAGCTGGAGATCGACCCGAAGGAGCGCGTCCTCGACGGCCTCCACAAGATCAAGTGGGACGTCGACGGCACGCTGACCTTCCGCCGCTCCTGTGCGCACGGCATCTGCGGCTCGGACGCGATGCGGATCAACGGCAAGAACCGCCTCGCCTGCAAGACGCTGATCAAGGACATCAACCCCGAGAAGCCGATCACGGTCGAGCCCATCAAGGGCCTGACGGTCCTGAAGGACCTGGTCGTCGACATGGAGCCGTTCTTCCAGGCGTACCGGGACGTCATGCCGTTCCTGATCACCAAGGAGACGAACGAGCCGACGCGCGAGCGTCTCCAGTCGGCCGAGGACCGCGAGCGCTTCGACGACACCACGAAGTGCATCCTCTGCGCCGCCTGCACGTCCTCCTGCCCGGTGTTCTGGAACGACGGCCAGTACTTCGGCCCGGCCGCCATCGTCAACGCGCACCGCTTCATCTTCGACTCGCGTGACGAGGCGGGCGAGCAGCGCCTGGAGATCCTGAACGACCGCGACGGCGTCTGGCGCTGCCGCACGACCTTCAACTGCACGGACGCCTGCCCGCGCGGCATCGAGGTCACCAAGGCGATCCAGGAGGTGAAGCGAGCGCTGATCACGCGTCGCTTCTGATCCCCGCCGCACACCGCACCACCGAGGGCCCCGCTCCTGCCCAGGAGCGGGGCCCTCTGCGCGTGGCTCACGTCGGGGGTTCCGGTCCCGACCTAATCTGACTGCATGTCAGATGACGAGTCGTACGAACTGCTCGGGTTCGACAACGTGGTGGTCCCCGTCGGGGATCTCGCGGATGCCGTCGCCTTCTACGAGCGTGCCGGGTTCACCGTCGGTTTCCGGTTCGACGAGGGCGGGATCGCCCTGCTGAGGGTCGGAGGCGAGACGCCCGGGATTCTGCTGCGGGTCGAGGAGGGGCTGGGGTACCGGCCGGCGGTGTGGGGGTCGCCGCGGGTGTGGCTGGAGGTGCCGGATGCGCGGGCGGCGGCGCGGAGGCTGAAGGACGCGGGGATCGCCGTGCTCGACGAGCCGTTCTCCGTCGCCACCGGCTGGACCGTCGAGATCGCCGACCCCTGGGGGAACGTCCTCGGGTTCACGGACTACGTCAAGCGGCCGGAGCTCGCCCGGCGGACGTGAACGGGGTCACTCCACCACCGAGTTGAACGCGTTCAAAACCAGGTCTACAGTCATCCCTGTCAGCGTTTTGAACGCGTTCAAGAAGGGGTGGGGCATGGACCGTACCGTCATCGCCTACGTCATCTACCTGCTCGTCAGCATCGGGCTGACCGTCTGGGTGGCCCGCACGCTCAGCCACAACGGGCGGATCTTCCTCTCCGACGTCCTGCGCGGGAACGAGAAGCTCGCCGACGCCGTCAACCACCTTCTGGTGGTCGGCTTCTACCTCGTCAACCTCGGCTTCGTCGCCCTGTACCTGCACACCAGCGACACCATCGACGACACCCGCGGCATCTTCGAGGCCCTGTCGTCCAAGATCGGGGTCGTGCTGCTCGTGCTCGGCGTGATGCACCTCGGCAACGTGTACGTGCTCAACCGGATCCGGCGGCGCGGGGCGATGGACCGGGAGCAGATCCCGCCGGTTCCGCCGCAGGGCTGGACCGCACCGGCGGCCGGGGCGTGAGCACCGTGACCGCCACCGACGACCGGGGCGCCGTGCGCGTCCCGGTCCACGGGCTCACCGTCCTCTACGACGCCGAGTGCTCCCTCTGCAGCCACCTGCGCGACTGGCTCGTCCGGCAGCCGCAGCTGGTGCCGCTCACCCTCGTCCCCGCCGGGTCGGACGAGGCCCGGGCCCGGTTCCCCGGGCTGGACCACGCGGCCACCTTCGACGAGGTCACCGTCGTCGGCGACGGAGGGCAGGTGTACCGGGACACGGCCGCCTGGATCGTGGTCCTCTGGGCGCTGCGGGAGCAGCGGCCGCTCGCGCACCGGCTGAGCACGCCGACCGGGGCCCGGCTGGCCCGGGGGGCCGTCCTCGCCGCCGCCCGGTGGCGGGGCGCGCAGTGGGGCGGGAAGGTCTACCGGCGCGGGGACGGATGGTCGTACGACCCCGGTCTCGGGTGGACCTACGACCCTCCGGCCTGTGACGGCGGCGTCTGCGCCACTCATTAGGATCTGTCCGTGTCCGCGAAGAACGACGGTCCCGTCGAGGCCGGTGCCCAGAGCAAGTCCGAGCAGACCCGCGCGCTGATCCTGGAGACGGCGATGCGGCTGTTCCGGGAACGCGGCTACGAGAAGACCACGATGCGGGCCATCGCCACGGAGGCCGGGGTCTCCGTCGGCAACGCGTACTACTACTTCGCCGGCAAGGAACACCTGATCCAGGGCTTCTACGACCAGCTCGCCGCCGAGCACCGGGTGGCGGTCCGCGAGGTCCTGGACCGGGAGACCGACCTGGAGGCACGGCTCGCGGGCGTGCACAAGGTGTGGCTGGACATCGCCCAGCCGTACCACGAGTTCGCCGTCCACTTCTTCAAGAGCGCCGCCGACCCCGACAGCCCGCTCAGCCCCTTCTCCCCGGAGAGCGAGCACGCGCGCGAGGAGGCGATCAGCGTGCACCGGGAGGTGCTGGCCGGCGCGAAGACGAAGGTGGCACCCGAACTGCGGGACGTCCTCCCCGAGTTGATGTGGCTCTCCCAGATGGGCCTGGTCCTGTACTGGATCTTCGACCGGACGGAGGGCCGCGAGCGCAGCTACCGGCTGGCCGAGCGCGGAGCCCGGCTCACGGCTCGGGGAGTCTCGCTGGCCCGCTTCCGGATGCTACGACCGCTCGTCCTGGAGGTGCACGAACTGTTCACGGACTTCCTGCCGGGGATGACCCGGGTGCTGCCGGATCCGGGGGGCAAGGGGCGCCGGGGCGAGTGATCACTTTCGGGTGAACGGGGTCGAACGGGACACCGAGGGTGCCGCGTGCCTACGATGATGCTCTCGACACCAGCCCATGGGAGGCACGTGATGTCCGCAGCATCCGTCGAGTATCCCGAGCGTCCGGCGAGCAAAAGCCGCCCCATGACGCTCACCGAAGCTGCTGACCTGTTCAGGGACCGCATGCCGGGTTACCGCGTCGAGATCATCGGAGGCCAGCTCCTCGTGACCCCACCGCCGGACGGCCCCCACGGGGAGGTCCTCACTGACCTGATGCTTCCATTTCTCGCAGCAGGCCTGCACGGCAAGGAGTCCAGGCTGATTCAGGGCATCGGGCTGTCGCTCCCGGAGGGACCAGAGGACTACGCAATCCCAGATCTCTCGCTGGTCGACGCCGACTATGGTGAGCACCGCACTGAGAACGGCTGCTACGACCCTGCGTGCTTCCGCCTGGTCCTGGAGGTCACCTCCAGCAACTACCAACAAGATCTGCGAACCAAGGTGGCCACCTACGCTCAGGCGATGATCCCTGTCTACGTAATCATCGACCGAAAGCACAAGCGCCTCCACGTCCTCACCGACCTCACCAAGGACAGGTACGAAACCCATCGTGTCCACGCCCCCGGTGAGATCGTCAACCTGCCCGACTCCATCGGCGCCAAGGTCAGCCTCGACGTCGACGAGATCCTCAAGGCCGGTCAGCCGCGGACTAGTTGACCGCGTCCACCTCCCCCTCCGCCAGCTCCACGTCGTACACCACCGGCCCCTCCGTCACCGTCACGTGGCGGGCCTTCGAGCCGTACGACGAGGACGTCACCGCGAGCAGATACGAACCCGGGGACGGGACCGAGACGATGTAGGAGCCGTCCGCCAGGGATGTCACGTGGTCCAGTTGGCGGCCGCCCTTGGACATCAGGGTCACCGAGGCGTCCTCCACCGGGTCGCCGTCCGGGGTGCGGACGAAGCCGTGGATCGCCGTGGCCGGGCCGGTCGGCTCGACCGGCTCCGGGGCCGTCTCCTCCGCCGGCTCCACCGCCAGGTGCGGGAGCCGCTTCTCCAGCCAGTCCGGCAGCCACCAGTTGGAGCCGCCCAGCAGGTGCATCGCCGCCGGGACCAGGGCCGTACGGAGGATGAACGCGTCGAGCGCGACCGCCGCCGCCAGGCCCACGCCCGCCGTCGCCGCGCCCGAGTCACCGCTCAGGACGAAGGCCAGGAAGACGCAGACCATGATCAGGGCCGCCGAGTTGATGACGCGGCTGGTCTCCGCCAGGCCGACCCGGACCGCCCGCGCGTTGTCCTTCGTGTGCACCCACTCCTCGTGCATCCGGCTCACCAGGAACACCTGGTAGTCCATGGAGAGGCCGAAGAGGAGGGACAGCATGATGACGGGGAGGAACGCGTTGATCGGGCCCTCCTTGCCGAGGCCCAGCAGGTCCAGGCCCCAGCCCCACTGGAAGACCGCGACGAGGACGCCGAAGGAGGCGGCCGCCGCGATCAGGTTCATCAGGGCCGCCGTCAGCGGGACGACCAGGGAGCGGAAGGCGATCAGGAGCAGCAGGAAGCCCAGGCCGATGATCGTCGCGATGAAGAGGGGCAGCCGGTCGCCGGTGACGGTCGCGAAGTCCTTGGAGACCGCCGTCACGCCGCCCACGTGGGCCTCGGCGCCCGCCTTCGGGATCACCCGGTCGCGGAGGGTGTCGATGAGGTCGTCCGTCTCCTTCGACTGCGGGGACGTCGTCGGGACCACCTGGACGACCGTGACGCCCTGCGCCGGGGGCAGTTCGGCCACCTGGGCGACACCCTTGGTCGCCTTCAGGTCCTTGACCAGCGTGGCCGTGTCGCCGCCGACGCTGACCACCTGGAGCGGGCCGTTGAAGCCGGGGCCGAAGCCCTCGGCGAGCAGGTCGTAGGCCTTCCTGGTGGTCGTGGACGCGTCGTCGTTGCCCTGGTCGGTGGCGCCGAGGCGGAGGGAGAGGACCGGTATGGCCAGGACCGCCATGACGACCAGGGCCAGTGCGGCGATCCTGCGCGGGCGCTGCTGCACGTTCGCCGACCAGCGGGCCGCCAGGCCGCTCGCCCGCTCCGGTTCCGGACCCTCGGCGGCCAGCCTGCGGCGCTGGCGGCGGCTGAGGACGCGCGGGCCGAGGAAGCCGAGCAGGGCGGGGAGGAGGGTAGTGGCCGCCAGGACGCTGAGCACCACCGTCAGGGAGGTGCCGATGACCACGCCTTGCAGGAAGGCCAGCCGCGTGACCAGCATGCCGGCGAGCGCGATGCAGACCGTGCCGCCCGCGAACAGCACCGCCCGCCCCGAGGTGTTGAGGGCGGTGACCGCCGACTCCTCCGGGTCCATGCCCCGCAGGATGCCGCGCCGGTGCCGGGTGACGATGAACAGCGCGTAGTCGATGCCGACGCCGAGCCCGATCAGGGAGGCCAGCAGCGGGGCGATGTCCGGGATGTCGGTGGCGTGGCTGAGGAGCTGGGTGGAGAACAGGCCCATGCCGACGCCGAAGACGGCGATCGCGATGGGGAGCGTCATCGCGAAGAAGGAGCCGAAGGCCAGGAAGAGGACGACCGCGGCCGCGATGATGCCGACCATCTCGGAGAGGCCCTGCGGCGGCTCCTGGACGCGCTGGATGGCCTGGCCGCCCAACTCGACCTGGAGGCCGCCGCGTTCGGCGTGCTGCGCGGTGTCGAGTACCTTCTGGACCTGGTCCTTGGGGATCTCGTTCGCCCGCTTGGTGAAGGTGAGCTGGGCGTACGCGATCCTGCCGTCCGTGCTGATCTGCCCGGCGCCCCGGGTTCCGGCGTAGGGGCTGGTGACCGAGCCGACGCCCGGCAGCTTCGCGATCGTGTCCAGGGCCGGCTCGATACGGCTCCGGACCGCCTGGTCCCTCACCGAGCCCCCGGTGACCTTCCAGACCACGGTGTCCGTGTCACCGGACGTGTTCGGGAAGGCCTTCTCCATCAGGTCGTACGCGGTCTTGGAGTCCGTGTCGGGAAGGGAGAAGACGTTCGCGTAGTTCGTGCCCGCGGACGAGGCCGAGAAGCCCACGCCGAGGAGTGCCCCCACCCACAGCAACAGGACCACCAGCCGGTGCCGGTAGCACCACCGTGCCAATGCCGTCACGTTCAACAGCTCCTTGGAATCAATGTCGTTCGGTCGGTTGGTCCCCCAGGTCCTGGGCAACAGGATTGGCGGCGGAACGTGCGCGGGGACACGCGGCGCGCATGACTCTCAAGGAACTCCAAAGCTGCGGGCCCCCCGCTGTCGGCGGCGGCGCGGATACTGGGGGGCATGACGGCTCCAGGCAGCACCGTGCTGGTCGTGGAGGACGAGCCGAGCATCGCGGACGTCCTCGCCATCGCCCTGCGCTACCACCGGTTCGAGGTGATGACGGCCGGTACGGTCCGTGACGCCCTCGCGCTGACCGAGCGCACCCGCCCGGACGCGGCCCTGCTGGACGTCATGCTGCCGGACGGCGACGGGCGGGCGCTCGCCCGTGAACTGCGCGTCCGGCAGCCGGACCTGGCCCTCGTCTTCCTGACCGCGCGGGACGCCCCGGCCGAGATAGTCGGCGCCCTCGGCTACGGCGACGACTACATCACCAAGCCCTTCAACATCGACGAGGTCGTCGCCCGTATCGGCGCGGTGCTGCGCCGCACCCGCCCGGCCGACGTCATCCAGCAGCGCCCGCCGCTGCGCTACGGCGACCTCGAACTGGACGAGACGACGTACTCGGTGCACCGCGCGGGCCGCACGGTCGAGCTGACCCCGACCGAGTACGCCCTGCTGCGCTTCCTGGTGCGCAACGGCGGCCGGATCGTCCCCAAGGAGCAACTCCTCAAGCACGTCTGGCAGTACGAGCACGTGCCGTCCGAGTCGACCGTCGTGGAGACCTACATCAGCTATCTGCGGCGCAAGCTGGACACCCTGGGAACGCCGGGAGCGCCCGGACCGCCGGTGATCACCACCCGGCGGGGCGTCGGATACGGCCTGGCATGAGCCTCGGCAAGCGCCGGCACCGGCACGGGGTGCACTCGCTGCGCGGCAAGCTCACCCTGGCCAACGTCGGGCTCCTCGCCGTCGGCATCGTGGTGGCGGCCACGGTCAGCATCATGGGCATGCGGCTGTACCTGCTCGACCAGGTGGACTCCGAGCTGCTCAAGACGCGGACCTCGCTGGGGAGTTCGGGGCTCACCCTGCGGCAGGTGGACTCGCTGACCGCGCTCGGCGTGGTCCGCGACCGGATCGCCCCCTCGAAGTCCGATCCGACCCCGGACTCGATCTTCGCCGTCGTGGACACCAAGGGCGACGCCCTGGCCGTCTTCGAGATGACCCCGACCCGGGCCCAGCGCGAGCTCGCGGCCACCGTGCACGACCCGCGCGCCCTCGTCGCCGACCCCGACCCGCACGACGTCACCGTGCACGACGCGGCCTACCGGGTGACGGCGACCCGGCTCGCCGACGGCACGTACGTACTGATGGCCGCGTCCACGGAGCTGCTGCACAAGGGCATAGCGAAGGCGCTCAAGCTGGACTTCGCCGTCGGCGCGCTGCTGCTCGCGCTGCTGTGCTGTCTGACCATGTACAGCGTGCGGCGCCGGCTGCTGCCGCTGGAGGACATGGTGGAGACGTCGTCGGCGATAGCCGAGGGCGACCTGACCCGGCGGGTGCCGTCGAGCCAGCATCCGACGGAGGAGGTCGAGCAGTTGCGGCTCGCCCTCAACTCCATGCTGCACCAGGTGGAGACGGCGTACCGGACCCGGGAGCGCAGCGCGGCGCAGCTGCGCCGGTTCGTCGCGGACGCGTCGCACGAGCTGCGGACACCGCTCGCCGCGATCCGCGGCTATCTCCAGCTGTACGAGAAGGGGATGCTGCGCGAGCCCGGGGAGCGGCGGCGGGCCTGGGACCGGATGCACGGGGAGGTGGACCGGATGGGGCGGCTGGTCGACGAGCTGTTGCTGCTGGCGCGGCTCGACCAGCGGCCGGAGATCCGGTTCCAGAACGTCGACGTGAGCCGGCTGGTACGGGACGCGGCGGAGGATCTGCGGGCGCAGCAGCCGGGACGGCGGGTTGTCGTTTCGGCCGACGGGGCGGTGCTGGTGCGGGCCGATGAGTCGGGGCTGCGGCAGGTGTTGGGCAATCTGTTGGCCAACGTCCGTACGCATACGCCTGTCGAGGCGGCTGTGCGGTTGGGGGTGGAGAGGGAGGACGGGGTGGTGCGGGTGTGTGTCGCGGACGAGGGGCCGGGGTTGGGGGAAGAAGACGCCGGGCGGATCTTCGACCGGTTCTTCCGGGTGGGGAGTGCGGAGGGTAGCGGGCTGGGGATGGCGATCGTGCAGGGGGTGGTGGAGGCGCATGGTGGGGAGGTGTGTGTGCGGACGGCGCCTGGGGAGGGGCTGGCTGTGACGGTTACGTTGCGATCGGTCTGAGCCTTGGCTGCGGGCCGGTGGGGGCTGGTCGCGCCCACGCGGCGGTAGTCGCAAATCGAATACAGCCCCGCGCCCCTGAGGGGGCGCTGTAGTCAGCGCCCAAATGCAAGCCCCGGCCCGCCACCTCGAACTCCCGTTCCAGCAGCGGATGTCCGCCCGTCAGATCCAGTCCAGGCTCCACAGCCGGAACACACCCGTGCTGTCGTTCAGGTACTGGCTGCCGCCCACGTCCTCGCTGCTGACGACGTAGTCCGTGCGCTGCCAGAGCGGGATCAGCGGGACGTCGTCGGCCACGTCCGTCTGGATGTCGCGGAAGTCCTGGTCGACGCGGCTGCGGTCGGCGTACTGCTGGCTGTGCTGGATGAGCCGGTCGACGGCATTGTTGCTGTAGCCGGTGCTCATCACGGAGTTGCTGCCGACCAGGGAGGCGCCGAAGGTGTCCGGGTCGGGATAGTCGGCGACCCAGCCGACCGCCCAGGCGTCCATCTTGCCCTTGGCCCAGGACTCCTGGAAGTCGGTCCACTCGTAGCCCTTGACGTCGACCTTGAACAGGCCGCCCGCTTCCAGCTGCTTCTTCAGCGCCGCGGCCTCCTCGGCTCCCGAGCCGTGGCCGATGCCGTAGCCGAAGGAGAACTCGACCGGAGTGCTGACACCGGCCTCCTCCAGCAGCGCCTTCGCCTTGGCGACGCTCTGCGTCGGGTACGCGTCGAAGAAGGACGTGGTGTGGCCGGTGAGGCCGGTCGGGATCAGCGAGTACAACGGCACCACGGTCCCGTCGTACACGGTGGCGGCCAGGTCCTCGCGGTTGACCAGCCAGGCCAGCGCCCGGCGGACGAGGACGTCGTGCAGGGGCGAGTTCTTACGGGTGTTGAGGTACAGGTTGCGGGTCTCGGAGCTGTCGGACTCCGTGACGCGCTGGTCGGGGTCGCTCGGCGACAGCTTGGACACCATGCCCGGCGGCAGCGTGCGGGTGGCGACGTCGATCCGCTTGGCCTTGTACGCGCTGCTGAGCTTGGCCGAGTCGGTGAAGTAGTCCAGCCGGACGGGACGGCCGGTACCGCTGAGGTCGCCCTTGTAGCGGCCGTTGGGCTCCAGGGTCGCCTGCTTGCCCTTCGTGTACGACGTCAGGGTGTACGGGCCGGTGCCGTCGACCGAGGTACCGGTGCGGAGGCTGTCCGCCGGGTACTTGTCCTTGTCGACGATCGAACCGGCGCCGGTGGCCACCTTGAACGGGAACGTCGCGTCCGCGGCCGACAGGTGGAAGGTGACGGTCCTGCCGGAGGCGGTGACCGAGCGGAGCGTCGAGAGCAGCGAGGCCGGGCCGACGGGGTCGTTGATCTTCTTGACCCGGTCGAAGGAGTACTTCACGTCCTCGGCGGTCATCGTCCGGCCGCTCGGGAAGGTGATCCCGTCGCGCAGCACACAGCGGTACGTCTGCAGGCCGGAGTCCGTGAAGGCACAGCTCTCGGCCGCGTCCGGGACCGGCTTGACGCCGTCCGGCTCGAAGGTGAGCAGCGACTGGAAGACGTTGTTGTACAGCGCCCAGGAACCGGCGTCGTAGGCGCCGGCCGGGTCGAGCGAGGTGACGGCGTCGGTCGTGCCGACGGTGATCGTCTTGTTCTTGTTCTCCTGCGACGGCAACAGCTGCCAGCCGCCGATTCCCACGATCGCCAGTACGAGAAGCGTCACGAGAATCCGCATGCGAACAGATCGCATGGTCGGTGCCCTCCCCAGGACCTCCACAAACGCCACTCCCCTAAGTGACGCGGCTCACCTAATCACAGGTGTTTAAGGTGGGGGAAGAGTGATCTGACTAGATGAGGAAGAACTTACCGAGGGCTTGTTTCCGCCGGATTTCACAGCCCGTCCACAGGCAGTGCGGGCGGCGAACGGCGCAGTTCCGGTCAGGCGCGCTTCGACGCGAGTTCGATGACCGTGATGTCCGACGGGGCGCCCACCCGGGTGGGCGGGCCCCAGGCGCCGGCACCCCGGGAGACGTACAGCTGCGTGTCGCCGTAGCGGTCCAGTCCGGCGACCGTCGGGTTGGCCGCGGCCGCGATGAAGTTCCCCGGCCAGAGCTGGCCGCCGTGGGTGTGGCCGGAGAGCTGGAGGTCGACGTGGTGGCGGACGGCCTCGTGGATCTGGACGGGCTGGTGTGCGAGGAGCACGCAGGCGCGGGCCGGGTCGCGGCCGGCCAGCGCACGGTCGAAGTCCGGGCCCTGGCCGGTGCTTTCGCCGGCGAGGTCGTTCACTCCGGCGAGGTCGAAGTACGCCATTTCGGTACGGGCGTTCTCCAGCGGGTGCAGGCCCAGGGTGCGGACCTCTTCGACCCACTGCCGGGCGCCGGAGAAGTACTCGTGGTTGCCGGTGACGAAGAAGGCGCCGTGGCGTGCCGACAGCTGGGCGAGGGGGGCGGCGGCGGGGCCGAGGTCCTTCACGCTGCCGTCCACGAGGTCGCCGACGACCGCGATCAGGTCGGGCTGGGTGGCGTTGATCGTGTCCACGACCCGCTGCGCGAAGCCGCGGCCGAGGATGGGGCCCAGGTGGATGTCGCTGACGACGGCGATGCGGTAGCCGTGGGCGGCGCGGGGGAGTTTGGCGAGGGGGACGGTGACGCGTTTCACGCTGGGGCCGCGGAGTACTCCGTAGGTGCCGAGGCCGACGGTGGCCGTTGCTGCGGTGGCGGCTGCGCCGGCGACCACGCAGGAGACGAAGAGGCGGCGGGTGGGGGCGGGGTTTTGCGTGCGGGTGAGTTCTTTTGGGGGCGCTTCGGTCTGTGGTGACAGTTGCGCGCCGTCGTGGCTGGTCGCGCCGTTCCCCGCGCCCCTTTCGGGGCGCTCCGGTTCGGGGCGTTCGAGAGCGAAGCGTTTCGAAAGACGACTGACCAGCGGGCGTATCGCCTCCCCCGCCGCCACCGCCAGCAGCAGGTACAGGGACAGGACCATCCACAGGAAGCCGGGCCAGGCCAGTGCGCGTTGGAGGGGGAACGGGGCGTGGCCCACCTCGGTGAAGAGCGCCGCGAACATCAGGACCGGGCCGATGACGAAGACGGCCGTCCCGATGCGGCGCGGCCACGCCCAGCCCGCCGTCGTGTCGCGCACCAGACGGCGCCAGAGGTACCAGTACAGGGCCGCCACCACGGCCAGGGCGAGGAGCCCGAGGACGACGATCACCCTGTGGTGCCTCTCCCCTATGACGTACGGCGCAGTGCGCGTACTCCGCGCAACCCGATGACCCCGATGACCGTCCCCAATACGAAGGAAACGACGGCCAGTGTCAGATGGACCCAGAAGTACGCCGTGGGATGGCCGTTGTCGAAGGCGAGTCCGCTGCCGTCCTTGACGAGATTCTTGACGAAAGTGATCCAGATGAACCAGCTCCACACCCCGAACGCGAGCAGGAACCAGGAGACCGGGCGGCTGAGCTTCATGGGTTCAGTATCGCCGTCCGCTGTCCGGTTCCGATTCCGGGGTGGGGTGGGTGGCGGGACTTCGCCCTCCGTGCCGGGTACGTTCTCGTCCGTGCCCGCACCGAAGCCCTACGCCAGCCGATCTCTGCTGGTCGCCTCCGCCGCCCTGCTGTCCCTGTCGCTCACCGCGCCGGCCGCGCTCGCCGCGCCGACACCGAGGACGAGTCCGTCGGCCACCCCGCCGGCGCACATGTCGACGGTCGGCGGGACCCGGCTGGGCCGGTCCGGTACCCAGGTGAACCTGACCGCCGGGGTGCCGGTGCTGCCGAAGGACGTCACCGCGCGTTCCTGGATCGTCTCCGACGCCGAGTCGGGCGAGGTGCTCGCCGCGCACAACGCGCACTGGCGGCTGCCCCCGGCCAGCACCCTGAAGATGCTGTTCGCGGACACCGTGCTGCCCCGGTTCCCGAAGTCGACCCCGCACAAGGTGGTGCCGACCGACCTCGCGGGCATGGGCGCCGGTTCCAGCATGGTCGGGATAAAGGAGGGCCAGACGTACACGGTGCGGGATCTGTGGCTCGGGGTCTTCCTGCGCTCCGGAAACGACGCCGTGCACGTGCTGTCCGCGATGAACGGCGGTGTCGAGCAGACCGTCAAGGACATGCAGGACCATGCCGACGAACTCCAGGCGCTGGACACGCACGTGGTCACCCCGGACGGGTACGACGAGGCGGGGCAGGTGTCGTCGGCGTACGACCTGTCGCTGTTCGCCCGTTCCGGGCTGCAGAAGAAGGACTTCCGGGAGTACTGCTCGACCGTGCGGGCCAAGTTCCCGGGTGACACGACGAAGAACGCCAAGGGCCAGTCGGCGCGGGGCACCTTCGAGATCCAGAACACCAACCGGCTGCTGAGCGGCGACACCGACGTGTCGGTCTATCCGGGCATCGCGGGGGTGAAGAACGGCAACACCACCAACGCCGGCGCCACCTTCACCGGGGTCGCCGAGCGGGGCGGCAAGGTGCTGCTGGTCACGGTGATGAACCCGGAGAAGAAGGAGCACAACGAGGTCTACAAGGAGACCGCCAAGCTGTTCGACTGGGGTTTCCAGGCGGCCGGCAAGGTGACCCCGGTGGGTGAGCTGGTGCCGCCCAAGGGGGCGGTGGGCTCCAGTGGCCGGCCGGTGGCGAGCGCCTCGGCGACAGCGGCCGGTGCCGGGAAGACCACCGGGTCGAAGCCGGTGGCCGCGGCCTCCGCCAACGGTTCCGGCGGGGTCGGGGTGGCGCTGGCCGTCACGGCCGGGGTACTGGTGCTGCTCGCGGGCGCCGCCTTCCTGGTCAACCGCCGTTGGCCACTGCCGGATCTGGTGCGCCGACGGACTCGCCCCTGAACGCCTCCCGGCCGCTCTCCTCCGCCGTCCAGGCGGCACAGAACAGGACGAGTCTCGCCGTGAAGTTGATCCACAGCAGCAGGGCCACCGGGACGCCGAACGCGCCGTACATGCTCTTCGTGGCGACGCCCTGGATGTAGCCGCTGAGCAGCAGCTTGAGGAGTTCGAAGCCGACCGCGCCGATCAGGGCCCCGACCAGCAGGCGGCGGCGCGGCGGTTCGACTCCGGGCAGCAGCGTGAGGACGTAGAGCAGGAGCAGGAAGTCGGCGGTCACGGCGACGGTGAACGCGGCGATCCGCAGCAGCAGGGTGCCCCAGCCGTGTTCGGCGAGGCCGAGCTGCCGGGACGTCCAGCCGACCGCCGCCGAGGCGATCGTGGACACGGCGATCGTAGCGAGCACCGCGCCGCCGAAGCCGATCAGGATGCCGGCGTCCACCGCCTTGGCGAGGATCGGGTTCTCGTCCTTGTCGGGCAGCTCCCACACCGCGCGCAGGCAGTCCCGCATCTGGCCGACCCAGTTGATGCCGGTGAACAGCAGGACGGCACCGGCGATGAGACCGACGGTGCCGGCGTTGTGGACCAGGGAGTTGATGTCCAGCTGGTTGGAGATGCCGGGCACCTGGTCGGCGATCTTGTCCTGGAGGCTGTGCTGCTGCGACTCGCTCAGCGTGGCCGCGGCGATCACGGCTCCCAGCGTCAGCAGCGGGAACAGCGCGATGAAGCTGATGAACGTCATCGCGGCGGCCAACCGGCTCCACTTCACCCGGTCGAGGCGTTCGTACGACCGCCACGCGTGCGTGGTCATCAGCCAGCGTACGAGCGGGCCGACGACGGGGAGTTTTCTCAGCCAGTCCATGATCCGACTCTGCCCCCTGCGCGGAAGACCAATGTCCGGGTACCCCAGAAACGCAGGACTGTGGCGAGCGCCATGCCGACGACCGCGCCGGAGACGGTGTCGGCGCGCTGCGAGGTGAGGCCGAGTCCGTAGTGGCTGACGGCGAGGCAGAGCATCTGGACGAGGGCGCCGGCGAGGTTCACGGCGACGAAGACGGCGTAGGGGCGCACTCCGGTTGCGCGCGCGTGGCGGTAGGTGCCGCGCGCGTTGCCGAGGTAGGCGACCGTGCAGCCCGCCACGAAGGACAGGGACTTGGCGGTGAGCGGGTCGAGGGCGGCCGGGCCGCGCAGGCTCGTGAAGAGGGCGAGGTCGACGGCGTAGGCGAGCAGGCCGGCGGCGGCGAAGCCGATCAGCTCGCGCCGGTCCGTGCTCACCAGTGGGCCACCGCGAGGCCGTACATCGCCAGCCAGGCCAGGCCGATCAGGGCGAGGGCGCGGTCGCGCAGGACGACGTCCTCGGGTTCGCCGGCGGTGCCCCGGTCGGCGAAGACGGCGTACCGCAGGATCGCCAGGATGAAGGCGACCATGGACAGCTGACGCCAGGGCAGCAGGCCGTCCCCGTGCCCGGTGCCGTGCCCGGTGCCGGGTCCCGTGCCGTGTCCCTCCAGCGCCCACAGGCAGTAGGCGAGGACGGCGACTCCGGCCGCGAGCTGCCAGACGAAGCGGAGGTAGCCGGTGGTGTACTCGGTGAGCAACGCGCGCGTGGCGCCCGCTTTTCCGGCCATCTGGACGGCCTCGGAGTAGCGCTTGGCCGACACCATGAAGAGCGCGCCGAAGCCGGTGGTGATCAGGAACCAGCGGGACAGCGGGATGCCGAGCGCGACCCCGCCGATCGCCGCCCGCATCAGGAAGCCGGTGGTGACGACGACGAGGTCGACGACCAGGACGTGCTTCAGGGCGACGCAGTACGCCAGTTGCATGCCCAGGTAGGCGATCAGCAGGGCCGGCACGAGCGGCGGGGTCAGCCAGGCCGCGAGCAGCGGTCCCAGGGCCGCCAGGACGCCTCCGGCGGCGTAGGCGACGGGGACCGGGACCTGGCCGGCGGCGACCGGACGGCGGCACTTGACGGGGTGGGCGCGGTCGGCCTCGGCGTCGCGGGCGTCGTTGATCAGGTAGACGGCGGCGGCACAGGCCGTGAACAGGGCGAAGGTCACGGTGAGACGGAACAGCGCGTGCAGGGAGAACAGCTGGCCGGCGGCGGCCGGGGCGGCGATGACCAGGGTGTTCTTGACCCACTGCTTGGGGCGGGTGGTCCGCAGCAGGCCCGTGAGGAGTCCGCCGGGGGTGACACGCGCGCATGCCGGTCCGTGCGGCCGGGCGAGGTGGCCGCGCTGCTCGTGCAGAGTCGTTTCAGCAACCGCTTCGCCGGCCGCGTGGGCAGTCTCGGTCACGCGGGCCTCCCCGCGTACGAGGTGCCCGGCGCTCCCCCGCTCACCCAGCGCGCCCCGGCACGCGCGGTGAGCGCCCCGAGGGCCGCGCCCGCCGCCACGTCCGTGGGCCAGTGCACGCCGACGACCAGCCGGGCGAGGCACATGGCGGCCGCGACGGGTGTGCACGCGGATACGCCGAGCGCCCCGAAGGCGACGGCGGCGGCCGCGGCGGAGGTGGCGTGCGAGCTGGGGAAGGAGTGCCGGCCCGCGGTGCGCACCAGGGGCGGGACTTGCGTGGGGCGCGGACGGCGCACGATCCGTTTGACGGCCATACTGCCGAGGTGCGCGCCCGCGACGAGCGCCGTGCCGCGCAGCCAGGCGCCGCGCCGCGCGCCGTCCGCGGCGGCTCCGGCGAGGCCCGCCGCGAGCCAGAGCGCGCCGTGTTCACCGGCGAGGGAGAGACCGCGCGCGGCCGACGCGACGCGTGGATCGGCACCCCAGGCGTGCGCCGCGTAGAGGATCCGGTGGTCCATGTCGTCCATTGGACTCACTGTTCACCTTCACCCCGCCGAAGCTACGACCATATTGAGCGACATTCCGATAATCACCCGTTTCGGGGAGTCAGGCGACCCCCGGCGACCGACAGCGCCAATTGCCCGCGAATTACCCATAACGGGCGTTACGGTCGCCGTATGTCTGGAGACACCGCTTCCGTCACCGGCTGGGGCCGCACCGCCCCCACCGCCGCCCGCCTGATCCGTCCCCGGACCTACCAGGAGGCGGCGAACGCGATCCGGACCTGCGGAGCGCGCGGCGGTATCGCGCGGGGGCTGGGGCGGGCGTACGGGGACGCGGCGCAGAACGCCGGCGGTGCCGTGCTGGACATGACGGGCCTCGACCGCATCCACGCCATCGACGCGGACGGCGGCACGGTCCTGTGCGACGCGGGCGTCTCGCTGCACCGCCTGATGGAGGTGCTGCTGCCGCTCGGCTGGTTCGTCCCGGTGACCCCGGGGACCCGGCAGGTGACGGTGGGCGGCGCGATCGGCGCCGACATCCACGGCAAGAACCACCATGTCTCGGGATCCTTCTCCCGTCACGTGCTGTCCTTCGAACTCCTCACCGCCGACGGCCAGGTCCGTACGGTGAGCCGCGACACCCCGCTGTTCGACGCGACGGCCGGCGGCATGGGTCTGACCGGAGTGATCCTCACGGCGACCGTCCGCCTCCTCCCCGTCGAGACGTCGTACATGTCCGTCGACACCGAACGCGCCGCCGACCTCGACGACCTGATGGCCCGCCTCACCGCCACCGACCACCGCTACCGCTACTCCGTCGCCTGGATCGACCTGCTGGCGCGCGGGGCGGCGACCGGGCGCGCGGTGCTCACCCGGGGCGACCACGCGCCCCTGGAGGCGCTCGGCGAGAGCACGCGCGCCGGGCGCGCACCCCTTGCCTTCCGTCCCCGTCAGCTTCCGGCCGCCCCCGCCTTCGTCCCCGAGGGCCTCCTCGGCCGCACCAGCGTCGGCCTCTTCAACGAACTCTGGTACCGCAGGGCGCCACGCGCGCGTACCGGCCAGCTCCAGCGCATCTCCACCTTCTTCCACCCCCTGGACGGCGTCCCGCACTGGAACCGCGTCTACGGCCGGGGCGGCTTCGTCCAGTACCAGTTCGCCGTCGGACACGGCCGGGAGGACGTCCTGCGCCGGATCGTGACCCGGATCTCCGAGCGCCGCTGCCCGTCCTTCCTGGCCGTCCTCAAACGCTTCGGCGACGCCGACCCCGGCTGGCTCTCCTTCCCCGTGCCCGGCTGGACCCTCGCCCTCGACATCCCGGCCGCCCTTCCCGGCCTCGCGCCCTTCCTGGACGAACTGGACGAGGAGGTCGCGGCCGCCGGCGGCCGTGTCTACCTCGCCAAGGACTCCCGGCTGCGCCCGGAACTCCTCGCCGCGATGTACCCACGACTCCCCGAATTCCGCGCCCTGCGCGCGCGGTTGGACCCCCGCGGGGTGTTCGTCTCCGACCTGTCCCGCCGTCTCGGTCTCTAGCCCCCCGTCTTCAGGAGCTGTCGTGAAGGACGCCTTCGGAATGCCCCAGTCCCTGCTCGTCCTCGGCGGTACGTCCGAGATCGCGCTGGCCACCGCGCGCCGGCTGATCGCCCGCCGCACCCGCACGGTCTGGCTGGCGGGCCGCCCCTCCCCCGCGCTCGACCGGGCGGCCGAGCACCTGCGCGCCCTCGGCCCCGACGTCCACACGATCCCCTTCGACGCGCTGGACCCCGCGTCCCACGAGACGACCCTCGACAAGATCTTCGCCAACGGCGACATCGACATGGTCCTGCTCGCCTTCGGCATCCTCGGCGACCAGGCGACGGACGAACGCGAGCCGGTGAACGCGGTCCGGGTCGCCCAGACCAACTACACCGGCGCGGTCTCGGCGGGCCTGGTCAGCGCGCGGGCCCTGCAGGCCCAGGGCCACGGCTCGCTGGTGGTCCTGTCCTCGGTCGCCGGGGAACGGGCCAGGCGCTCCAACTTCATCTACGGCTCCAGCAAGGCGGGCCTCGACGCCTTCGCCCAGGGCCTGGGCGACGCGCTGCACGGGACGGGCGTGCACGTGATGGTCGTACGGCCGGGGTTCGTACGGTCGAAGATGACACAGGGCCTGGAGGAGGCCCCCCTGGCCACGACACCGGAGGCGGTGGCGACGGCGATCGAGGCGGGGCTGCGCAGGCGCTCGGAGGTGGTGTGGGTACCGGGGGCACTGAGAGTGGTGATGTCAGCGCTCAGGCACGCGCCACGGTCGGTGTTCCGACGCTTGCCGATCTGATTCCGCCCGGCTGCAACGCGCCCCTCAGGGGCGCTGGGGGTCCCCCCGGCCGAAGGCTGGGGGAGGAACTGCGCGACCAGCCCCCACCGGCCGGCAGGCTACCGACTGGCGATGGTCCCCCGCTCCACATGCCCCACCTGAGGAGGCACGACAGAGCCGGCGAACCTGTACTCGTGCAGCTTGCGCCACACGCCGTCGAGCCCCTGCTCGTGCAGCGCGAACCCGGTGCAGGGCCACTCGGCCTCGAAGTCCGCCAGCTCGACGAACGCCCGGTCCATCGCCGCCTCGTCGATCCCATGGGCAACGGTCACATGCGGGT
Source organism: Streptomyces sp. NPDC048277 (assembly GCF_040652235.1). Taxonomy (NCBI): domain Bacteria; kingdom Bacillati; phylum Actinomycetota; class Actinomycetes; order Kitasatosporales; family Streptomycetaceae; genus Streptomyces; species Streptomyces sp. NPDC048277. Next base: position 400,221 of record NZ_JBEZLQ010000001.1, on the reverse strand, counting down.
GGTACGGGAACTGCAGCTCCCGGTCGAGCGGCCCCGACGCATCCCGCACCCGCGACTGAAGCCACGCGCAGTCGTCCACGCCCTGGACGACCCGGACGTACACCACCGGCGACAGCGGCCGGAACGTACCCGTACCAGACAGCCGCATCGGGAACGGCCGCCCCACGGCGGCCACTTCACCGAGATGCGCCTGCACGGCCGGCAGCTCGATGTCGGCGATCTCCGTAGGGGGGAGCAGCGTGACGTGCGTGGGGATGCCGTAGGCCGCGGCGTCGCCGAAGCCCGCGCGCCGCTCCTGGAGCAGGCTGCCGTGAGGCTCCGGGACCGCGATCGACACGCCGATCGTTACGGTCCCCACGTCATCTCCCGTCGGTCGTGGTGGTCGGACGCGTGTCGGGTTCGTACCCGGCCGTCCGGCTATCGACTGTACGGCCACGGCCGCCTTCCGGGCAGCCGTGGCCGAAGTGATGTGCAGCGCTCCCGCGCGACCCCCTGAGCGCCCCGAGCGCCCCCTGCGCCTCGCCCGGTGCGTCAGGTGCTTCGCTCAGTGCTTGGCGGGCAGAAAGCCCACCCGGTCGTAGGCCTGGGCCAGCGTCTCCGCGGCGACGGCACGGGCCTTCTCCGCGCCCTTGGCCAGGATCGAGTCGAGCGTCTCGGAGTCGTCCAGGTACTGCTGGGTGCGCTCGCGGAACGGGGTCACGAACTCGACCATGACCTCGGCGAGGTCGGTCTTGAGCGCGCCGTACATCTTGCCCTCGTACTCCTGCTCCAGCTCGGCGACCGTCTTGCCGGTGAGGGTGGAGTAGATGGTGAGGAGGTTGCTGACACCCGGCTTGTGCTCGGCGTCGTAGCGGATCACGGTGTCCGTGTCGGTGACCGCGCTCTTGACCTTCTTCGCCGTCGCCTTCGGGTCGTCGAGCAGGTTGATGAGGCCCTTCGGCGTGGGCGCCGACTTGCTCATCTTGATCGACGGGTCCTGGAGGTCGTAGATCTTCGCCGTCTCCTTGAGGATGTACGGCTTCGGGATGGTGAAGGTCTCGCCGAAGCGGCCGTTGAAGCGCTCGGCGAGGTCACGGGTGAGCTCGACGTGCTGGCGCTGGTCCTCGCCGACGGGGACCTCGTGGGCCTGGTAGAGCAGGATGTCGGCGACCTGGAGGATCGGGTACGTGAACAGGCCGACGCTCGCGCGGTCCGCGCCCTGCTTGGCCGCCTTGTCCTTGAACTGGGTCATCCGGCTGGCCTCGCCGAAGCCGGTCAGGCAGTTCATGACCCAGGCGAGCTGGGCGTGCTCGGGGACGTGGCTCTGCACGAAGAGGGTGCAGCGGTCCGGGTCCAGGCCGGCGGCGAGCAGCTGCGCGGCGGCGAGCCGGGTGTTGGCGCGCAGGTCGGCGGGGTCCTGCGGGATCGTGATCGCGTGCAGGTCGACGACCATGTAAAAGGCGTCGTGGGAATCCTGGAGGGCTACCCACTGGCGGACGGCGCCGAGGTAGTTGCCCAGGTGGAACGAGCCGGCGGTGGGCTGGATGCCGGAGAGCACGCGGGGTCGATCAGAGGCCATGCTCACCATTGTCTCAGAGAGCTCGGGTGGTTTCGGTGCGTGGGAAACCGCGGGCCGGTGGGGGCCGGTCGCGCCCTGCGGCGGAGCCGCAAATGAATGCGGCCCCGCGCCCCTAAAAGCAGGCCGGCTCAGCCCAGGTCGATCTCCGGGTACAGGGGGAAGCCGGCGACCAGGTCCGTCGCGCGCTGGGCGATCTCCGTGGACACCTTCTCGTCCAGGACGTGCGACGCCTTGCTCGGCGCTCCCGACTTCGTCGTGCCCGGCTCCGTCGCGGTCAGGACGCGGTCGATCAGGCCCGCGACCTCGTCCATCTCCGCCGTGCCCAGGCCGCGCGTGGTCAGCGCCGGGGTGCCGATGCGGATGCCGGAGGTGTACCAGGCGCCGTTCGGGTCGGCCGGGATCGCGTTGCGGTTGGTGACGATGCCGGAGTCGAGGAGGGCGGTCTCGGCCTGGCGGCCGGTGAGACCGTAGGAGGACTCGACGTCGATCAGGTTGAGGTGGTTGTCCGTGCCGCCCGTCACCAGCGTGGCGCCCCGGCGCATCAGGCCCTCGGCCAGCGCGCGCGAGTTGTCGACGATGCGCTGGGCGTAGTCCTGGAAGGCGGGCTGCCGGGCCTCGGCCAGGGCGACGGCCTTGGCCGCCATGACGTGCGGGAGCGGGCCGCCGAGGACCATCGGGCAGCCGCGGTCGACCTGGTCCTTGAGGGAGTCGTCGCACAGGACCATGCCGCCGCGCGGGCCGCGCAGCGACTTGTGGGTGGTCGTGGTCACGATCTGGGCGTGCGGGACCGGGTCGAAGTCGCCGGTCAGGACCTTGCCGGCGACCAGACCGGCGAAGTGCGCCATGTCGACCATGAGGGTCGCGCCGACCTCGTCGGCGATCTCGCGCATGATCCGGAAGTTCACCAGCCGGGGGTACGCGGAGTAGCCGGCGACGACGATCAGCGGCTTGAACTCGCGGGCCTGGGCGCGCAGCGCGTCGTAGTCGATGAGCCCGGTGGCCGGGTCGGTGCCGTACGACCGTTGGTCGAACATCTTGCCGGAGATGTTCGGGCGGAAGCCGTGGGTGAGGTGGCCGCCGGCGTCCAGGGACATGCCGAGCATCCGCTGGTTGCCGAAGGCCTGGCGCAGCTCGGCCCAGTCGGCCTCGGAGAGGTCGTTGACCTGGCGGGCGCCGGTCTTCGCCAGGAAGGGGACCTCGACGCGGTCGGCGAGGACGGCCCAGAAGGCGACCAGGTTGGCGTCGATGCCGGAGTGCGGCTGGACATAGGCGTGCCGGGCGCCGAACAGCTCGCGGGCGTGCTCGGCGGCGAGGCCCTCGACGGTGTCGACGTTGCGGCAGCCGGCGTAGAAGCGGCGGCCGATGGTGCCCTCGGCGTACTTGTCGCTGAACCAGTTGCCCATCGCGAGCAGGGTCGCCGGGGAGGCGTAGTTCTCGGAGGCGATCAGCTTGAGCATCTCGCGCTGGTCGGCGACCTCCTGGCCGATGGCGTCGGCGACGCGCGGCTCGACCGCGCGGATCACGTCGAGGGCGGCGCGGTACGCGGTGGACTCGGTGGACAGGGGTGCGGACTGGTCGGACATTCGGGACCTCCGGACATGGCGTTCGGCATTCACGGTTCGGCCCAGGCGCACGGCACTCGATCACACACGAGCCGCTCCCTGATGGTCGGTCCCATCCCAGCGCGCCAGTCACGGCCCGCCGATCACATTACCGGGCACGCCGGGCCCGGGGGCCGTGGCGTCCACCAGTCGGGCACGGACAGACGGTATTAAAGGGATCATCTCGCCGCGTTCTCTGGAGTCGCCGTGACCACTACGGAAGCCCTCATCGCCGCCGCCGACGCGCACAGCGCGCACAACTACCACCCGCTGCCGGTGGTGATCGCGACGGCGGACGGGGCCTGGATGACGGACGTCGAGGGGCGCCGGTACCTGGATTTCCTGGCGGGCTACTCGGCGCTGAACTTCGGGCACGGCCACCCTCGCCTGGTCGCGGCGGCGAAGGCCCAGCTGGAGCGGGTGACGCTGACGTCCCGGGCCTTCCACCACGACCGGTTCGCCGCGTTCTGCACGGAGCTGGCGGAGCTGTGCGGGATGGAGATGGTACTGCCGATGAACACGGGGGTCGAGGCGGTGGAGACCGCCGTGAAGACCGCGCGGAAGTGGGGGTACCGGGTCAAGCACGTGCCCGCGGAGATGGCGAAGGTGGTGGTCGCGAGCGGGAACTTCCACGGGCGTACGACGACCGTGATCAGTTTCTCGACCGATCCGGAGGCGCGGGCGGACTTCGGGCCGTACACGCCCGGCTTCGAGATCGTGCCGTACGGGGACCTGACCGCGATGCGGGCGGCGGTGACCGAGAACACGGTCGCCGTGCTGCTGGAACCGATCCAGGGCGAGTCGGGGGTGATCGTGCCGCCGGCCGGTTATCTGCCGGCGGTGCGGGAGCTGACCCGGGAGCGCAACGTGCTGTTCGTCGCCGACGAGATCCAGTCGGGGCTCGGGCGGACCGGACGGACGTTCGCCTGCGAGCACGAGGGGGTCGTACCGGATGTGTACGTCCTCGGGAAGGCGCTGGGGGGTGGGGTGCTGCCGGTGTCGGCGGTGGTGGCCAGTGCGGAGGTGCTCGGCGTGTTCCGGCCCGGCGAGCACGGGTCCACCTTCGGCGGGAATCCGCTGGCCTGCGCGGTGGGCCTGGAGGTGATCGCGATGCTGCGCACCGGGGAGTTCCAGGAGCGGGCGGCCGTGCTGGGCGAGGTGCTGCATCGGCGGCTGGCGGAGCTCGCGGGCAGCGGGCGGGTGACGGCCGTGCGGGGGCGGGGGCTGTGGGCGGGGGTGGACGTGGATCCGGCGGTGGGGTCGGGACGGGCGGTCTCGGAGCGGCTGCTGGAGCGGGGGGTGCTGGTGAAGGACACGCATGGGGCGACGGTGCGGGTGGCTCCGCCGTTGACCATCGAGGAGGAGGATCTGGAGTGGGGGATCGAGCAGTTGTGGGAGGTTTTGAGCGCCTGATGGGGTGCCGCTGAGGGTTTGATCGCGAGTACCGGTCCGTCGTGGCTTGTCGCGCAGTTCCCCGCGCCCCTTGAGGGGCGCTAAAGGATCACGTGGGGCAGGAAGCGGGCGTAGTCGTCCGTCACCAGACCCTGCGACTCCCTTATGCCCAGGCCCGCGGCCTCCTCCCCGACGACCCACGCACCCAGCACCACATGGTTGCCGTCGAAGTCGGGCAGCGGGGCCAACTGCTGGTAGCAGCAGGGCTCTTCGCGTACGACGGGAGGGCGGCCGGGCTCGTGCACGACCACGCCCGCGCCCTCCCGGCCCAGCAGGGGCTTGCTGACGTAACCCGTCGTGGCGGCCAGTTCCCTGGGCCCGTCCACGTACGCCGGGAGCAGGTTCGGGTGTCCTGGGAACAGCTCCCAGAGGATCGCCAGCAGTGCCTTGTTGCTCAGGAGCATCTTCCAGGCCGGCTCGATCCACATCGTCGTGCCGGTGCCGCCGCCGTTGTCCAGGGTGGCGAGGGCGTGGTCCGCGAAGGCGTCGGTCGTGAGCCATTCCCACGGATAGAGCTTGAAGCAGGCGCGGATGAACCGGAGCCGGTTGTCGACGAAGCGGCCGGAGAGGGTGTCCCAGCCGATCTCCTCCATGGAGATCCAGTCGGTGTCCAGGCCCGCCTGTTCGGCCGTCTCCTTCAGGTACGCGACCGTCATCAGGTCCTCACCGAGTTCGTCGGCGGAGGAGTGGGCGAAGTAGAGGGGGGCGTCCGGCGGGAGGAGGCGGGACTGCTTCCGCCAGGCGGCCACCAGGCGTTCGTGGAGGCTGTTCCACTGGTCGGCGCCCGGGAAGCGGTCCGCCATCCAGAACCACTGGGCCGAGGCCGCCTCCACCAGGGAGGTGGGGGTGTCGGCGTTGTACTCCAGGAGTTTCGCCGGGCCCGTGCCGTCGTAGCGGAGGTCGAAACGGCCGTAGAGGGAGGGGAGTTCGGAGCGGCGCCGCCAGGCCTCGGTCACGGCGGCCACCACGCGCGGGTCCGTGATGCCGAGGTCGGTGAAACGGTCCTTCGCCACGATGTGGCCGGCCGCCGCCAGGCACATCGTGTGCAGTTCCTCGACGGCCTCCTCCAGCGCCTCCACCTCCTCCAGGGTGAAGACGTAGTACGCGCTCTCGTCCCAGTACGGGCGCAGGACGCCGTCGGGGTGGCGGGTGAGGGGGTAGATCAGGCCCTGATCCTCGACGGTCCGCTGCCAGCCGGGGCGGGGGTCGGTCGTACGGCGGCACATGGAACCGGTCAGCCGCCGGAGCTGCCGTGACCGCTGCCGAAGCCGCCGCGGTGGACGCTGTGGCCGTCGCTCGACGAACCGCCCGAGCCCCCGCCGGACTCGCTGAACGAACCGCCCTTGACCCAGCCGCTGCGCTTCTTGCCGCCGTAGTAGTAGTCCGCGTTCACGGTGCTCTTGGTGGCGGTGCAGTTCTTGTCGGTGACGACCCGGTAGCCCTTGCCCGCGGTGTAGCTGCCGCGGTCGACGCAGCGCCTGTCGGGGTCGGAGGAGCAGGCGGTCAGGGCGGCGGCCAGGAGGCCCATACCGCCGAGGACGACCGTGCCCGAGCGCAGTTGCCGGCGCGCGTCCGCCATGTTCGTGCTCCCCCCGTGTGATCTTCGGAGACAGCTTAGACGAATGGTTTCGGCCAGCCCTGAATTGTCATGTACAGGTAAGAAAATCATGTGAAGCCACCGGAGATCCTGTCGGTGCTCCGCGCCCCGCGGGTACCGTCCAGCCTGCCCGTATGTGAACGATCAACTTCGACTCTACGCGCGCAGAACGACCGCCGCAGCACCACCATCAGCACCCGTACCCGCACCGCCATCCCTCTCTCCATCCCCCCACCGACGGAGGAATGACAGATGCCCGGCTTCGCCGCCTCGCGCCGCAAACTCACCACGGCCGCCGCCGTGTTCGGCCTGCTCGCCACCGGTGCCGCCGTCCAGGCCACCACCGCCGCGACCCCCGCCCACGCGGCCACCACCTACAACGTCCTGTTCGACGACGGCCACGCCGAGGAGGCCGGCAACGCGGACTGGATCATCTCCACCAGCAAGCCCGACCCGCTCGGCGAGGACTCCTCCCCGTCGAGTGAGACGGACTGGACCGGGGCGCTGTCGTCCTGGGGCGTCGCGCTCCAGCAGACCGGCGACTACAGCCTGAAGACCGCCACCAGCGCGCTGACGTACGGCGGTTCGTCGTCGACCGACCTGTCGAAGTTCGACGCGCTGGTGCTGCCCGAGCCCAACACCAAGTTCACGACCGCCGAGAAGACGGCGATCATGAAGTTCGTGAAGGCCGGCGGCGGGCTGTTCATGATCTCCGACCACAGCGGGGCCGACCGCAACAACGACGGCTACGACGCGGTCGAGATCCTCAACGACCTGATGACCAACAACAGCGTGGACAGCAACGACCCGTTCGGGTTCTCCATCGACTCGCTGGACATCAGCTCCGGCTACCCGAAGGCCATCAGCGACAGCAGCAACGCGGTGCTGCACGGCGGCTTCGGCACGGTCACCAAGAGCCTGATCGCCGACGGCACGACGGCCACCCTCACGCCCGCCGACAACGCGAACGTGAAGGGGCTGGTGTACCGCAGCGGTTACTCCGGGAACACCGGCGCCTTCTTCCTGACGTCGACGTACGGCAGCGGCCGGATCGCGTTCTGGGGCGACAGCTCGCCCATCGACGACGGCACCGGCCAGTCCGGCAACAAGCTGTACGACGGCTGGAACGACAGCGGCGCCACCAACGCCGCCCTCGCCCTCAACGCCACCGCCTGGCTGGCCGGCGCCAGCTGACGTACGGGGCGAAAGGGAGGAACGGGTCCGGGGGTCGATCACCCCGGGCCCGCTTCTTACTTTTCCGCCGACCGGCCTTTGCTCCCCTCCCCTAGAGTCCCTTTGTGCTCTTTGGAATGGTGTGCGCCCTCGCGGCCGCGATCTGCTTCGGTACGGCGACGGTCCTGCAGGCGGTGGCCGCGCGGGCGGCCGGTGACGGCGCGGGCGGGGAGGCCGCGCTGCTGCTGCGGGCCGTGCGGCAGTGGCGGTACATCGTCGGGCTGGGGCTGGACGGTCTCGGGTTCGTGTTCCAGATCCTCGCGTTGCGGTCGATTCCCATCTACGCCGTGAGCGCGGCCCTGGCGTCGTCCCTCGCGGTGACGGCGGTGGTCGCGGCGCGGCTGCTGCGGGTACGGCTGAGCGGCACCGAGTGGGCCGCGGTGGGGGTGGTGTGCGCGGGGCTCGCGATGCTGGGGCTGGCGTCGGGGCCGGAGGGGAACCGGGCGGGGACCGACGCGCTGACGTACGTGATGCTCGCGATCGCGGTGGGGGTGCTGCTGCTCGGGCTGGTCGGCGGGCGGCTGTCCGGGCGGTGGCGGGCGCTGGTCCTCGGGCTCGGCGCCGGGTTCGGGTTCGGGGTGGTGGAGGTGTCGGTCCGGCTGATCGACACCCTGCGGCCGGCCGGGCTGCTGGCCAACCCCGCGACGTACGCCCTGCTGATCGGTGGCGGCGGCGCCTTCATGCTGCTGACCTCGGCCCTGCAGCGCGGCTCGGTGACCACGGCGACGGCCGGCATGGTGATCGGCGAGACGATCGGCCCGGCGGCGGTGGGGGTGGTGTGGCTCGGGGACCGCACCCGGGAGGGCCTGGCCTGGCTCGGGGTGCTCGGGTTCACGGTGGCCGTGGCGGGGGCGCTGGCCCTGGCCCGGTTCGGGGAGGCGCCGGACACGGAGGGCGCCGACCCCGAGGCGGCGGAACCGGTCAGCCCATCGCGTCCGTGATCCCGTCCCAGAGGCGGGACCTGGCCTCCAGGGCGACGAGGACGGTCTCGACGGCCTCGTGCCAGCGCTGTTCGTCGGTGCCGCACAGGTCGGCGACCATCTGGAGGGCCATGGGGGTGTGCTCCTCGCCGTCGACCTCGATATGGCGGGCGAGGTAGTCACGGAAGAGCGGGAAGCGGTCGGTGCCCTCCTCCTTGACGACCTGGTCGAACATGTCCGGGATCAGGTCCTCGCGGGAGAAGGCGAACGCGGCGGCCCGGCAGTGCAGCGGGCGGTCGGCGATGATCTCGAAGGTCGTGCGCACGAACTCGGCGGCGGGGGCCGGGACCTGGGCCACGCGCAGGGCGGCCTGAACATCGTGGCCCTCGGCGACCAGCGCGACGAAGGTGTCGACGGGGGCGGTGTCGGCCGACGCCTCGGTCATGGCCGCGCGGTAGAGCTCGAAGTGGCTGGTGAAGCCGCCGTTCAGCGCGTCGCTCTCCTCGACCAGCACGATGTCGTTGATCAGCCGGCGCGCGACCGCGGAGCCGCGGGGCACCCAGGGCACGTCGACACAGGTCAGCTCCCGCTGGAGCGACTTGAGCAGGGACATGAAGTCCCAGACGGCGAAGACGTGGTGGGTCATGAACGTCGCCAGGCGATCCCGGTCGGATATCCGCCGGTAAAGCGGGTGGGCGGTCACTTCTTTTCGCGCGGATTCGATCACCGAACGCGCCTGATCAATTGCCTCGCGGCCATCTTCGGACAGATTCCAGACGTACCTCGACACGACGGCTCTCCTTTGTTCCGGGACGGCGATCGTGCAACTTTCACGAGCACCGGGCAAGCACTTTCCGGAATTCCACGAGAGTTACCCGAAGTAGTCGACGACAGAAGACGCCAAGCCCATAGAAAGCGCTATAAAAAGTTACGTTCCGGACACGTTGCGGGCGTCAAAAAATCTCGTTGAACCTTTGAACGCCATGTGTGTCCATTCCGTAAAGGACACCGTGACCAGTAATCCCGTCACCGTCACCGTGGCCTATCACGTGTTGCCGGGTCGCGAGGCCGACTTCCACTCCTGGGGGTGGGCCATGCTGGGCGCGAGCGCCCGTCAGCCGGGGTTCCTCGGCGGTGGCGTCCTTGTCGACCAGGAGGCGGAATGGCATGTCGTGTATCGCTTCGCCACCGAGGACTCGGCGCTGGCCTGGGAGAACTCCCTGGATCGCGGAGAGTGGGAGACCCGGACGAACGGCATCGCCCGGCCCACCGGCCGCCGTAGCGTGCGCGGCTCGAAGGTGTGGTTCGACTCGCTGGCCGGGCCGACTCCGCCGCCTCCGCCGCCCACCCCTCCGGCGAAATGGAAACTGTGGTTCATCAACATGAGCGCGGTTTTCCCACCGGTTCTGCTCTTCAATATCATCGTGATTCCCCATCTCGGTGGCCTGAATCCGCTCATTCGCACCCTGGTGCTCTGCCTCTGTGTGACCGCGCTTGTCACCTGGATTCTCATGCCGCGACTCCAGCGTTTCTTCAAGAAATGGCTGTACCCGCCGCTGCAGGCACTGCGCGGGCGGCACAAACGACGGGCCGCATAGGCCCGGGAACGACCCAAGGGAGGTGGGCGGGTGAAGACCCTGCTCATCGACAATTACGACTCGTACACCTACAACCTGTTCCAGCTGATCGCCGAGGTCAACGGCGAGGAACCGGTGGTGATCCGCAATGACGAGGGGGGCGGCACACCCGCCGGTCTCCCCTTACTCGCGGAGTTCGACAACGTGGTGGTGTCCCCGGGGCCCGGCCATCCGGGAAACAGCCGTGACTTCGGCATCAGCGCCCGGGTGATCGCCGAGTCCACGATCCCCGTGCTCGGCGTCTGCCTCGGCCACCAGGGCATCGCGCTCGGCGAGAAGGCCCGGGTGGCGCCCGCCCCGCAGCCGAGGCACGGGCATCTGACCAGAGTCCGGCACGACGGGCGGGACCTGTTCGAGGGGCTGACCCAGGACTTCACGGCCGTGCGCTACCACTCCCTCGCCGTGCACGAGCCGCTGCCCGCCACCCTGGAGGCCACCGCCTGGGCCGAGGACGGCGTCCTGATGGGCCTGCGCCACCGTCAGCGTCCGCTGTGGGGCGTGCAGTTCCACCCCGAGTCGGTGCTGACCGAGTACGGCCACCGGATGTTGGTCAACTTCCGCAACCTCACGGCCCGGCGGGCCCGCAGAGCCCGCACCAAGAACACCGCGGTCCCGCCGACGGTGGCGGTGATCCCGCGCCCCAGGTCCGCAACCGCACCACGCGGCTCCGCAGCCACCGCATCGGCCGCACCCAGCACGTCCGGGGCCGCGCCCGGCATGTCCGGGGCCGCGCCCGGCACGCCTGGGCCCGTGCCCACCGCCCCTGCCGCATCCGGCGCCCCCGGGTTCGTCCCGACCGCACCCGCCGCGGCCAGCACACCCGGGTCCGCCTCCACCGCACCCGCCGTAGCCGGCACGCTCGGGGCCGAACCCGCCACACCCGCCGCATCCGGCACCCCCGGGTCCACCCCCGCCGCCCCCCTTACCGCCCCCGCGGCAGCCATCCCGCGCCCCCGGCAAGGAGATGCCCCCCGGTCGGCGGATCACCCCCGGCAGGGGGACCGGCCCCGCCCCGTCTACCGGCTGCACACCCGTCAGATCTCCGGTGCCGTCGACACGGAGGCGGCCTTCTCCCGTCTCTTCGCCGCCTCGCCCCGGTCGTTCTGGCTGGACAGTTCGCTCGTCGAGCGGGGGCGGTCGCGCTTCTCCTTCCTGGGTGACGACAGCGGTCCGCTCGCCGAGTTCGTGCGGTACGACGTCACGGCCGGGCGCTGTGTGATCGAGCGGGCCGGACGGCCGCCGCGCAAGGTGTCCGCGAGCGTCTTCGACTATCTGAAGCGGCAGTTGACCAGCCGCCGGGTGGACGCCGACGGGCTGCCCTTCGACTTCACCGGCGGCTATGTCGGCTACTTCGGCTACGAGCTCAAGGCCGACTGCGGCTCCCCGAACCGGCACCGCGCCGACACCCCGGACGCCTGCTGGCTGTTCGCGGACCGGCTGATCGCCGTGGACCACGAGGAGGACGTCACCTACGCGGTCTGCCTGGCGGAGGACACCCCGCGGGCCGCCCGGGAGGCCGGGGAGTGGCTGGAGGCCACCCTGGCCCAGCTCACCTTCCTCGCCCCGGACGCTCCCCGGCCCGCCCCGCCCGCCGCCGAGGCGCCGGACCTGGAGGCCGCCGAACCCTGGCTGGTGCGGGACCGGGCAACCTACCTCGCGGACATCGAGGCCTGCCAACGGGAGCTGCGGGCCGGCACCAGCTACGAGGTCTGTCTGACCGACGCGGCCCGGCTGCCCGCCCCGGCCGACCCCTACGCCTTCTACCGGGAGCTGCGCCGCGTCAACCCGGCGCCGTACGGGGCCATGCTGCGCTTCGGCGACCTGGACGTGGCCGGTTCCTCACCGGAGCGGTTCCTGCGGATCACCCGGGACGGGGTGGCCGAGGCCAAGCCCATCAAGGGCACCGCACCGCGCGGGGCGACCCCCTTCGAGGACGACCGGCTGCGGGACGCGCTCGCGGCGGACGCCAAGACGCGCGCCGAGAACCTGATGATCGTCGACCTGCTCCGCAACGACCTGGGCCGGGTCTGCCGTACCGGAACCGTCCGCGTCCCGCGGCTGATGGCCACCGAGTCGTACGCGACCGTGCACCAGCTGGTGTCCACGGTGACCGGACGGCTGCGCGCGGACACGGACGCGGTGGACTGCGTGCGCGCCTGCTTCCCGGGCGGGTCGATGACCGGCGCCCCGAAGCTGCGCACGATGGAGATCATCGACAGCCTGGAGACCGAGGCCCGGGGCGTGTACTCGGGGGCGCTCGGCTACCTCGGGTGCAGCGGCGGCGCGGACCTCAACATCGTGATCCGCACGGCCGTGATCACCGGCGACCGGATGCAGCTGGGCGCGGGCGGGGCGATCGTCCTGGACTCCGACCCGGCCGCCGAGTACGACGAGATGCTGCTGAAGACGGCCGCGCAGATGCGGGCGCTGCGGGAGCACACGGAGGCCACGGCGGACGCCGTGGAGGAGGCCGCCCGATGACGCTGCCGCTGTCCCGCACGGACGCCCGCGCGAACGCCGACGCCCGCACGAACGCCGACGCCCGGCCGGACGCCCAGTCGGACCCGCGCGCGACCCCCCGGACGAACCCCCGGACGGGCACCCGTACGGACACCGTCAACCTCGCCGGCCACCTGGCCGACCTCGCCGAGCGGCAGGGCTGGGCCGGCCGCCCCGCCTTCCACCAGGGGCACCGCGCCTGGACCCACGGCGAGGTGCACGAGCTCGGGGCCCGGGCCGCCGGTGTCCTCGCCGCACACGGGGTCGGGCCCGGCGACCGGGTGGTGCTGGCGCTGCCGGACGGGATCGCCTGGGTGGTGGCCTTTCTCGCGGTCGCCCGGCTCGGGGCCGTCGCCGTGCTGGTCAACCCCGAACTGCCCGCCGCCGACCACGCGTTCATGGCCGCCGACACCGAGGCCGTGCTCTGCCTGACCGGACCGGGCGCGGAGGATCGTTTCACCGGCCGCCCCCGTCTCGGCGCCGACCAGCTGCTCGCGCTGGCCCCCGCCGCCGACCCGGCGCCCGTCCACCCGGTCGACGCGGACGGCCCGCTGTATGTGCAGTACACCTCGGGGACGACGGGCCGGCCCAAGGGTGTCGTGCACACCCACGCCCACCCGGCCGCCTACCACGACCTCATCGGACGGCGGCTGCTCGGCATCGCCCCGGACGACGTGACCCTGTCGGTGTCCAAGCTGTACTTCGCCTACGGCTTCGGGAACGCCTTCGTCTTCCCGCTCTTCTCGGGGTCCAGCGCCGTCCTGGTGGACCGGCGCCCGGCCCCGGCCGCGGTGGACGAGCTGGTCGCCCGGCACCGGGTGACCCTGCTGTACTCGGTGCCGTCCGCGTACGCGGCGCTGGTCGCCGACCGGGGCACCGGGCAGCACCAGACCTGCTTCGCCTCCGTACGGGCCGCCGTGTCGGCCGGCGAGGGGCTGCCGGCCGGGCTGGGCGACCGGGTCACGGAGCTGCTGGGCGCGCCGGTCCTGGAGCAGATCGGCTCCACCGAAGCCGGGCACGCCTTCTGCGCCAACAGCCTGGACCACGACCACCCGGGCACCGTGGGCCGTCCGGTGCCCGGGTTCGAGGTGGAGCTGCGCGACCGCGACGGACGGCCGGTGCCGGACGGCCACGAGGGCGAGCTGTGGGTGCGCGGGCCGACGGTGACGCCCGGCTATCTCGGCCGGCCCGAGGAGACCGCGCGCACCCTGGTCGGCGGCTGGCTGAACACCCATGACCGGGCGGTCCGCGAACCCGACGGCGCCTACCGCCACCTGGGCCGCTCCGACGACATGGAGATGGTCGGCGGGATCACCGTCTCCCCGCTGGAGGTGGAGGCCGTGCTGCGCACCCACCCGGCGGTGCGGGAGGTGGCGGTGGCCGTGGTCACCGGCCGGCTCCGCGCCTTCGTCGTGCCCGCCGTCACCCCGGCGCCGGAGGGGCTCCAGGAGGAGCTGCTGCGGCTGGCCCGGGAGCGGCTGGCCGCCTTCAAGGTCCCGCGCAGCGTCAGCGTCCTCCCCTCCCTGCCCCGCACCCCGACCGGGAAGCTCCGCCGCCATCTGGTCCGCCAGGGCGCCTGGTGACCGTGCCGGAACGAACGACCTGTCTGAAAGGAACGTCCCATGCAGGAGTCCCTCATCGGTGAGCGCGGGTTCTACCTGGGCCCGCTGTTCCGGCGGGCGGCCGACCGGCACGGCGGGGTGTTCGTCACCCTGGACCGGCCCCTGGACACCCACCCCGACCTCGGCGTCCACCTCAGCTACGGCGAACTGGCCGACGCGGTCGACGAGTTGTCGGCGCGGCTGTGGGCGGCCGGGGTACGGCCCGCCGAGCAGGTCGTCGTACACAAGACGGACAACGTCGACATCGTCCTGCTGACCTGCGCGATCTCCCGGATCGGCGCGGTACCCGTGCTGTTCTCCCCCGCACTGGCCGGCGAGGTGGTCGGCAAGATGCTGCCCAGGCTCCGGCAGCCGTGGCTGGTCACGGACGCGGCGAAACTCAAGGGCCTGGACGTGGCCGGGCTGGTCCGGCAGACCCTCACCGTCGACACCGTGCCCGGCATGGTGTCCCTGGCCGAGCACGCCGGTGCCGAGGTCCCGGCGCCGATCCGGCTGCACCCCCGCGAACCCGCCCTCATCACCCACAGCTCCGGCACCACCGGCGTCCCCAAACTCGCCGTGCACTGCCCCCAGACCATGTGGAACCGGCTGGTCCCGCAGCAGGCGATGGGCTGGCCCACCCGTGGCGAGGTCGCCGCGCTGCACATGTCGTTCGTGCACTCGCGCTTCTACCATCTGCTCGGCGTCCTGCTGCACTTCGGCAGCCCGCTGCTCCTGATCACCGACCCGGACCCGGCGAAGGTCGGCCCGATGCTGGCCCGGCACCGCCCCGGCATCGTCGAGACCCACCCCAACACCTTCGTGCTGTGGGAGGAACTGGCGGACGCGCCCGGTGCCCCGCTGTCGCGGGTCAAGTCGTACGGCTCGACGTTCGACGCGATCCACCCGCGCACGGTACGACGGCTGCTGGGCGCCTCGAAGCGCCGTACCCCCTGGCTGATCCAGCTGTACGGGCAGAGCGAGACGGGGCCGGTCGCCTTCCAGTGGTTCACCCGGCGGAGCGTGGCCCGTGCGGACGGGCGGCGGGTCGGGATCGGGATACCGGGCTTCACCCGCGTCCGGGTCACCGGCCCCGACGGGCAGCCGGTCGCGCCCGGGACACCCGGCCGGATCGAGGCCCGCACCCGCGGCCGCATCCTCACCTACCTCGGCGCCCGCGAGCAGTACGAGCGCCAGCTGGACGGCGAGTGGTGGCAGATGGGCGACATGGGCTACCGGAGCCGGCTGGGCGCGCTGCACCTGATCGACCGGGAGATCGACCAGATCGACTCCGTGCACAGCAATCTGGAGGTCGAGGACGTCCTCATGGACCGGCTGGAGGAGCTGCGTGAGGTCGTCATCGTGCCGGGCGCGGACCGGGAGCCGGTCCCGGTGGTGTGCGTCCGGGGCGAACGGCCGCTGGACCCGGAGCGCTGGCGGGAGGCGACCGCCGACCTGCCCGCGATGGCCGAGCCCCGGCAGTGGAAGTTCGAGGAGCTGCCGATGACGGCGACCTGGAAGGTGAAGCGGGTGGAGATCACCCGGATGCTGGCGGAGGGTGTGCGCGCGTGACACGGGTCGGCGCCCCGGTCGTCGTGGTCGGCGCCGGTCCGGTGGGCCTGTCGGCGGCCCTCGCGCTGCGCGCGCACGAGCTGCCGGTGGTGGTCCTGGAGGCGGACCCCGAGGACCGTGTACGGCCGGGCAGCCGCGCCCTGTTCGTGCACCGCGAGACCCTCGCGCTGCTCGACGCCATGCGGCCGGGGCTGGCCGAGGAGATCACCTCGTACGGGCGGACCTGGCACACCCGGCGCACCCTGTACCGGGGGCGGGAGGTGTACTCCCGCACCTTCCCGCCTCCTTCCGGCCGGCCGCCCTTCACCAGCCTGCGCCAGGTGGACACCGAGCGCTTCCTGCGGGCCGCGTGCGAGAAGGCGGGCGTGGAGTTCGTGTGGGACGCGCGGGTGACGCACGTCCGCACGACCGCCGAGGACGTCTCGCTGCTGTGCACGGACGGCCGGCAGTGGACGTCCGGGTACGTGATCGCGGCGGACGGCGCCCGCTCCGCCGTACGGGCCGGGCTCGGCATCCCCATGGAGGGCACGCACGGCGAGGGCTTCCACGTGGTCGTGGACGTGGCCGACCGGCCCGGCGAGGAGCTGCCGCTGGAGCGGGTCTTCCACTACGAGCACCCGGGGGTCGGCGGCCGCAGTGTGATGCGGGTGCCGTTCACCGGGGGTTTCCAGGTGGACCTGCAGTGCCATGCCGGGGACCGGGCGGAGGAGTACGGCACGGAGGAGGCCGTACGCCGCTGGCTGCCCGGGGTGGTGGGCGAGGGGCACGGAGACTACGCGGACCGGATCCTGTGGGTGTCGACGTACCGCTTCCTGCGCAAGGTCGCGGCCTCCTTCACCGACCCGCACCAGCGGGTGCTGCTGGTCGGGGAGGCCGCGCACCTCTTCCCGCCGTTCGGGGCGCGGGGCATGAACAGCGGGATCGCCGACGCGGCGGCGGCGGCGGACGCGGTCGCGGCGGCCGCCGCGGAGGCGGTGGCGACCGGGGCGGTGGCCGACTTCGCCGAGGTACGGCGGGCCGCGGGCCTGTTCAACAGCGAGGCGGCCGGGGTCGCCCTGGACCATCTGCGGCCCCGGCGCCGGATCGTACGGCTGCGGCAGCGCGCCGCCGCCGCGCTGGCGCCGGTCCTGCCGTCCTGCGGATCCTGGCTGGAGCACGCGCCGTACGGGCCGCGGCACGGGGCGCCCGCGCTGGCGGGCCGGAAGTACTGAGCCAGAAGTACTGAGCCGGAAGTACTGAGGAGGAGGCGAGCGTGGGCTCACAAGTGGCGTTCGGCGAGGGGCTGTTGACGTGGTCTCCGGACGACGGGCTGCGGCCGGCCGCGGACCCGGAGCCCGGCGGGCGGCTGCTCGTCGCGGACTCCTGGCTGGTCCGGGACGGCCGGGTGCGCGCCCTCGACCGGCACAAGGAGCGCTTCCTGCGGTCCTGCGGCGAGTGCGACGGGCCGCCGCCGCGCCGGCTGCTGGAATTCTGGCAGGACATGACGGCCGCGCTGCCCCGCACGGGCGAGTGGTTCCCGCGGGTCGAACTCGGCGCCGGTGCCCTCAGGCTGCGGCTGCGGCACGCACCGGCGCTGGGGTCCGGGATCCGGGTGTGGGCGACCGGTCAGTCCGATCCCCGGACCCTCCCCCGCCGCAAGGGACCGGACCTGGACATGCTGGCCCGGGTCCGCGGCCGGGCGTCCGGCGCCGGTGCGGAGGAGGCGGTGCTGGTCACGCCCTCCGGGATCGTGCTGGAGGCGGCCACCGCCAGTGTGCTGTGGTGGGAGGACGACACGCTGTGCCTGCCCTCGCCGCAGCTGCCCGTCCTGCCCGGGGTGACCGCCGCCCTGATCCAGGAACGGGCCCAGCGGTCCGGGATCCGGCTGGCCCACCGGGAGCGGACCGTGGCCGAGCTGGACGGCCGTGAGGTGTGGCTGGTCAACGCGCTGCACGGGATCCGGCCGGTCACGGGATGGATCGGCGAACCGCCGCGGGCGGCACGGGCGGCGCGCGCCGGGGAATGGCGGACATGGCTGGACGACATCATGGAGCCGCTGCCGAACGACTGAACCCGCCGTTGAACAGAGAATGCGCCGGATCGAATCCGACCCGGCGCATTTTCCGCTGCCCGAATTACCGATAACTGAATTAATTCTGCTTGGGCTGATAAGCGCCCGGAACCATGCGGGTGGCGATGGCGATCCGGTTGTAGGCGTTGATGACGGTGGCCGCCCAGACGAGGGCCGCGATCTGGGCCTCGTCGAAGACCTCGGCGGCCCCGGCGTACACCGCGTCCGGGACATGGCCGTCGGCGACGAAGGTCACGGCCTCGGTCAACTCCAGTGCGGAGCGCTCCCGTTCGGTGAAGAAGGGGGTCTCCCGCCAGGCGTTCAGCGCGTAGACGCGCTGCTCGGTCTCACCCTGGGCGCGGGCGTCCTTGGTGTGCATGTCGAGGCAGAACGCGCAGCCGTTCAGCTGGGAGGCGCGGATTCTGACCAGTTCGAGGAGTTCGGGTTCGACCTTGGCGTCCTGGGCCGCGGTGACGGCGGCGGCATGCAGGGAACCCATCGCCGCGGAGACGTCGGGGGTGATTTTCTTGAGGGCCACACGGGAAATCTGATCAGCATTGCTCATGAGGGAGACTCTAGCCTTCGGAATTGAATTCCGTGGCCCATTCCGAAAGCACCGCGCACAGGAGGTCCAGCGCCCCCGACCAGGCGTGGTCCGCGGGGGTGCCGTAGCCCAGCACGAGGGCGTCCGGCGTCTCGGCGGCGGCCTCGGGGTGGCGGTGGCGCGGGGTGAGGCCCTCGATGGCGAGGCCGCGTTCGGCGGCGGCCCGGATCACCCGGTGCTGGGTGCCGGGCGGGAGCAGCAGGACGGCGTGCAGCCCGGCCGCGATGCCGGTGACCCGGATCGCCGGGGCGCGCTCGGCGAGGGCCGCGACCAGCTCGTCCCGGCGCCGCCGGTAGCGGGAGCGGGCCGCCCGGACATGACGGTCGTAGGCCCCGGAGGTGAGGAACTCGGCGAGCGTCAGCTGGTCCAGCGCCCCGCACGTGTCCACACCGCCCTTGACCTCCGTCACCGCCCGGGCCACCGTCCGCGGCAGCACCATCCAGGCCAGCCGCAGCCCGGGCGCCAGGGACTTGCTGGCCGTGCCCAGGTAGACCACCTCGTCGGGGGCGAGGCCCTGAAGCGCGCCGACGGGCCGGCGGTCGTAACGGAACTCGCCGTCGTAGTCGTCCTCCAGGACCAGGCCGCCGGTGCGCCGCGCCCAGTCCACGACGGCCGCCCGCCGGTCGTGGTGCAGCGCCACGCCCATCGGGAACTGGTGGGAGGGCGTCAGCAGCACCGCGGCCGGGCCCTCGGCCAGTTCCCTGGTGTCGGTGCCGAGTTCGTCGAAGGGCAGCGCACGCATACGGATTCCGGCCGCCGTCAGCAGCTGCCAGTGCTCGTCGAGGCCGTACGACTCCACGGCGACCGTGTCCGTCCCACGTGCCCGCAGCATCCGGCCGAGCAGGCTCAGGCCGTGCGAGAACCCGGCGCAGATCACGATGCGTTCGGGGTCGGCGCGCACGCCCCGGGCACGGGCTAGATAGGAGGCGAGCGCGGTGCGCAGTTCGACGCGGCCGCGGGGATCGCCGTAGCCGAAGGCGTCGTACGGGGCGGCGGTGAGGGCGCGGCGGGCGGCCTTGAGCCACTCGGCGCGCGGGAAGGCGGAGACGTCGGGGAAGCCGGCCCGCAGGTCGTAGGCGGGGCCGTGGGCCGCGGTGCCGCCGGCCGTGGCGGTGGGGCGCGGACCCGGCGGCAGGGCCGGCACCCCGGTCGCCACCCGGGTGCCGGAGCCCTGCCGGGCGGTCAGCCAGCCCTCGGCGACCAGGTCGGCGATGGGGGTCCCCCCGCGCGAGCGAAGCCGAGCGTGGGGGAGTCGGCGACGGTGTTGCGGGCGATGCCCAGGTCGGCGGCGAGGGAGCGGGAGGAGGGCAGCCGGGTGCCGGGCACCAGCCGGCCGCTGCGGACGGCCTCGCGCAGCGCGTCGGTCAGGCCCCGGCGCAGGCCCGAGCCGGTCGGTTCCAGGTGCAGGTCGATCCCCAGAGCCGACCGAGCGGACCGAGTGGACCGAGTGGCCCAGGTTTTCCCCATGGAAATGGACCATACTCCTGGGCTGCCTGGCTCCTAGGCTGGAGACATGACCACCGAAGACACCACCCAGTACGTCCCCGAGCACACCCCCCGCCTCGCCTGGGCGCAGCACGCGCCCGAGGTGTACAAGGCGATGGTCCGGCTGGACGGAGCCGCCCGTAAGGGCCTGGACGCCAAGCTGTTCGAGCTGGTGAAGATCCGCGCCTCGCAGCTCAACCACTGTGCGTACTGCCTCGACATGCACACCAAGGACGCGCTCGCGGCGGGCGAGAGCATCCAGCGCATCGTTCAGCTCAGCGCGTGGGAGGAGTCGAAGCACTTCTACACCGAGCAGGAGCTCGCCGCGATCGAGCTGACCGAGGCCGTCACCGTGCTGACCGACGGTTTCGTGCCGGACGAGGTCTACGAGCGGGCCGCCAAGCACTTCGACGAGGTGCAGCTGACGCAGCTGATCGCCTCGATCATCGTGATCAACTCCTGGAACCGGTTCGCCGTGACGACCCGTATGGTCCCCGGGCACTACCGGCCCGGGGACCACGGATGACGGAGCTCTACGGCTGGGACACCCATGGCTTCCACACGGAGGGGTGGCTGTCCACCCACCTCTTCGCGGCCTCCTGGGGGCTCAGCTTCTGGTCGGCGATCATGAGGGAGACCTGGTCCTGGTCCTCGGTCGTCCACCTGAACTTCTTCAGGAAGGCCGCCGCCCTGCCGCCGGTCCGCGCGAAGTCCGCGTTGAGGTACTTCTGCAGCGGGGTGCGCGGGTAGGCGCAGGCGACCTTGGCCGCGTCGGCGTCGCAGCCCTCCTGGTACGCGGGGAGCCGCACCTCGGTCATCGGCACCTTCTTGAACAGCCACTGGGGCGCGTACCAGTAGGTGAGGAAGGGCTTCTTCTCCTTGGCGAACTGCTTGATCTGGGTGATCTGGGCGGCCTCGGAACCGGCGAAGACGACCTGGTAGTCCAGCTTCAGGTTGTTCACCAGCGCCTTGTCGTTGGTGACGTACGACGGTGAGCCGTCCAGGAGCTGCCCCTTGCCGCCGCTCTCCGCGGTGCGGAAGAGCGAGGCGTACTTGTTCAGGTTCTTCCAGTCCGTGATGTCGGGGTGCTGCTTGACGAGATACGTCGGCACGAACCACCCGATGTGCCCGGTGACCCCGAGCTCCCCGGCACGGCTGATGGTCTTCTTGTCCTCGACGTACCGCTTCTCCTGGTCCGGGTGCCCCCAGTCCTCCAGGATCGCGTCGACCCGCCCCTGGCTGAGCGCGTCCCAGGCGGGGACCTCGTCGACCTGCACGGTGTCGACGCGGTAGCCGAGCTTGTGCTCTAGGAGGTACTGGGCGACAGCCACGTTCGACTGCGCGCCGACCCAGGACTGCACGGACAGGGTGAGGGTCTTCGCCCCCTGGGCGTTGGCGAACGGCGAGGCCTGCCTGGTCATGTCGGCGGCACCGCACCCGGTGGTGAGGACGAGCACGGAGGAGGCGGCGACGAGTGTCGTACGGCGCATGGTCACGCTCCCTTCCTCGTACGGCGTTCCGTGGGCTGGGTGACCCGGTCGAGCATCAGCCCCAGACAGACGATGGCGGCGCCGGCCACCAGGCCCGTCGCCAGGTCGCCCTGGGCGAGCCCGAAGGCGACGTCGTACCCGAGCGCGCCACCGCCCACGAGCCCGCCGATGATGACGACGGCGAGGACGAGCACCACTCCCTGGTTGACGGCGAGCAGCAACGCGGGCCGGGCGAGCGGGAGTTGCACCTGCCACAGCTGCTGACGGCCGGTCGCGCCGAGCGAACGCGCGGACTCCAGGGCGGCGGGGTCGACCTGCCGCAGCCCCTGCGCGGTGATCCGTACGACGGCCGGCAGCGCGTAGACGACCGCCGCGGCGACCGCGGGGGCACGGCCGACGCCGAACAGGGCGACGACCGGGATCAGGTACACGAACTGCGGCATCGTCTGGAAGACGTCCAGGACCGGGCGGAGTGCCCGCTCGACGCGGTCGCTGCGGGCGGCGGCGACACCGGTCGCGAAACCGAGGACCAGCGTGACGGCGACGGCCGCGAGGACCTGCGAGAGCGTGTCCAGTGACGGCTCCCACACCCCCAGCACACCGATCGCGGCCATCGCCAGGACGGCGGTGAGCGCGGTGCGCCAGGTGCCGACCAGCCAGGCCAGGGCGGCGACGAGCAGCAGCACCGCCCACCAGGGCAGCCACTGGAGCCCGTCGCGGACGGGGTCGAGGATCCAGGCGGTGAAGTGCCCCGCCCAGTCGGCGGTGCCGCCGACGACCGGGACACCCGAGTACAGATGGGCGGTCATCCAGTCGACGGCGCGGTCGACCGGTTCGGCGAAGTTCAGGGTCCAGGCGGTGGGCCAGTCGAGACCGCCGAGGAGCCGGGCGGCGACCGCGACGGCCACGGTGGCGCCGAGGGCGTACGCCCAGGTACGCGGGTGGGGCCGGGTGTCGCCCCGCTCTCCCGCGGCCGCGGTGATGCGGTCCAGGACGACCGCGAGGAGCACGATCGGAACACCGGCGGCGAGGGCCGCGCCGACGTCGACCGAGGCGAGGGCCTGGTAGACGCGGTCGCCGAGGCCGCCGGCGCCGATGACGGAGGCGATGACCGCCATCGACAGCGCCATCATGATCGTCTGGTTGAGGCCGAGGAGGAGTTCCCTGCGGGCCAGCGGGAGACGGGCGGTCAGCAGCCGCTGCCGGGGGGTGGCGCCCAGCGACTCCACGGCCTCCAGGACTTCGGGGTCGGCGCCGCGCAGGCCGAGGGCGGTGAGCCGGGCCATGGGCGGGGCGGCGTAGACGACGGTGGCGAGGACGGCGGCGGGGACGCCGATGCCGAAGACCAGGACGACGGGGAGGAGGTACGCGAAGGCGGGGAGCACCTGCATGGTGTCGAGGACGGGGCGCAGGGCGCGGTCCAGCCGGCCGGAGAGCCCGGCACCGAGACCGAGCACGAAGCCGACGGCGACGGACGCGGACACGGCTACGGCCATCAGCGCGAGGGTCTGCATCGTCGGCACCCACATGCCGAGGGCACCGCAGACGAGGAACGCGACGCCCGTGCCGACGGCGAGCCGCGTACCGGCGACCCGGTGGGCGACGACGGCGGCGAGCACGGTCACGCCGGGCCAGCCCGCGGCGAGGAGGGTGAGGTAGACGGCGCGGACGGTGAGGACGACGGCGTTGCTGATGTAGCCGAAGAAGTAGAGGAAGAGGGGGTGGGTGTCGCGGTTGTCGATGACCCAGTTGCCGGCGGAGGTGAGAGGTCCGGACAGGCCGACGGTGAGGCCGTGCGGCCAGGCGGCGGACGCCCAGTGGGAGCGGGCGAGGGGGACGAGGACGGCGGCGACCAGGGCGAGGACGAGGAGCTTGCGTACGGCGGGACGGACCGTGCGCATGGCTCGCGGAGTGGGGACACTGATCGTCGCCATCAGACGCCCTCCGGGTCGGTGCGCGGGGCAGGGGGTGTCACTCGCCCGCGTCGGCGGGGTACCGCTGCACTTTCCAGCAGGCGCTGCGAGTCCCCGCCCAGGGGCGCGGGGAACTGCGCGACCGGCCCCCGCTCGGCCGCGGACGCACTGCTACCTGCGTCTACCTTCGCCACGACTCCGAGCAACGCGTCGGCGTCCACGACCCCGACGCACCGGTCCCCCTCCACAACACGCGCCGGGGCGCCGGCCCCCACCACCACGTCGATCGCCTCGGCGACCGTGGCCGCTGAGCTGACCGCCGGTCCCTCTCCGGTCCCCTCCCCCGCCGCGCGCATAGCGGAACGCACCGTCATCACCTGCTCGCGCGGTACGTCCCGTACGAACTCCCGGACGTAGTCGTCGGCCGGCGAGCCGACGATCTCCTCCGGGGTGCCCAGCTGGACCACCCGGCCGTCACGCATCAGGGCGATGCGGTCGCCCAGCTTCAGCGCCTCCGACAGGTCATGCGTGATGAAGACCATCGTGCGGCCCTCCTCGCGGTGCAGGCGCACGACCTCCTCCTGCATGTCCCGCCGGATCAGCGGGTCGAGCGCGCTGAACGGCTCGTCGAAGAGGAGCACTTCCGGGTCGACGGCCAACGCCCGTGCGAGGCCCACCCGTTGGCGCTGGCCGCCCGACAGCTGGCTCGGGCGGCGCTGTTCCATGCCGTCCAGGCCGACCTTGGCGACGACCTCGGCGGCCCGCTTCCGCCGCTCGGACCTGCCGACACCCTGGATCTCCAGGCCGTACGCCACGTTGTCGAGGACGGACCGGTGCGGCAGGAGCCCGAAGTGCTGGAAGACCATCGCGGCCCGGTGCCGGCGCAGTTCACGCAGCCGGCCCTTGTCCATCGCACGGACGTCCTCGCCGTCGATGGCGATCGTGCCGGCCGTCGGCTCGATGAGCCGCGTCAGACAGCGGACCAGCGTCGACTTCCCGGAACCCGACAGGCCCATCACCACGAAGACCTCGCCCTTGCGCACGTCGAAGGAGACGTCACGGACGGCCGCCGTACAGCCGGTGCGGGCGCGCAGGTCGGCGGGCGACAGCCCGGTCAGGCCCGGGTCCGCCGGGACGCGTTCGGCCTTCGGGCCGAAGACCTTCCACAGCCCGTCGACGGAGAAAACAGGAGCTGTGTTCATCACGCACCGCCCTTCAGCAGGTCCACGGCCCGCTCGCCGACCATCAGTACTCCGATCATCGGGTTCACGGCCGGCATGGCCGGGAAGACGGACGCGTCGGCGATGCGGATGCCGTCGAGGCCGCGGATGCGCAACTCGGGGTCGACGACGGCCTGTCGGTCGTCGGCCGCGCCCATCCGGCAGGTGCCCGCCGGGTGGTACACCGTGTGCGCGGCCTTCCGGGCGTACTCGCTCAGCTCCGCGTCGCCGACGATCTCCGGCCCGGGGCACACCTCGCGCTTCAGCCAGCCGGCCAGCGGCTCGGTGCGCGCGATCTCGCGGGCGATACGGATGCCGTCGACGAGGGTGCGGCCGTCGTAGTCGTCCTCGTCGGTGAAGTAGCGGAAGTCCAGCGCGGGCTTCACGGACGGGTCGGCGCTGGTCAGGTAGAGGCGGCCGCGGCTGTGCGGCTTGGGGATGTTCGGGGTCATCGAGACGCCGTACGGCGGGCGTTCGTAGCCCAGGCGTTCGGGGTTGTCCGTGAACGGGACCTGGTAGAAGTGGAACATCAGGTCGGGGCCCGCGTGTTCGGGGTCGCGGCGGACGAACAGGCCCGCGTCGGAGTCCATCGCGGAGTTCTCGGGGATGGGGCCGTGGGTCTCCCAGACGATCACCGACTCGGGGTGGTCGAGGAGGTTCTCGCCGACGCCGGGGAGGTCGTGCGCGACCGGGATGCCCAGGGCTTCGAGGTCCTGGGCCGGGCCTATGCCGGAGTGCAGCAGCAGCCGCGGGGAGTCGACTGCGCCCGCGCACAGGACGACCTCTTTGCGGGCCCGTATCAGCAGGTCCTCGCCGTCCTCGGTGCGGACGTGCACGCCGTCGGCGCGGGTGCCGTCCAGTTCCAGCCGGTGGGCCCAGGTCTCAAGGAGGATCGTGAGGTTGGGGCGCTCGTCCAGCACCGGGTGGAGGTAGGCCACGGACGCGCTGGACCGCTTGTTGTTCTCGGGGTGGTAGGCGAGGTCGAAGAAGCCGGCGCCCTCGGTGAACGGCCTGCGGTTGAAGCCCTCCACGCGCGGGACGCCCAGCGCCTCCTGCGCCGCGTCGACGAAGTCGCGGGCGATGGCGTTCCGGTCCTTCTCGTCGACCGGCACGATGTTGTTGAGGAGGCGGGCGTAGTACGCCTCCATCGGGACCGCGCCCCAGCCCTTGGCGCCGGCCGCCTCCCACTCGTCCCAGTCGGACGGGAGCGGCTTGAAGGAGATGAGGGTGTTGTGCGACGAACAGCCGCCCAGCACCCGGGCGCGGCTGTGCCGGATGTGGGAGTTGCCGCGCGGCTGTTCGGTGGTCGGGTAGTCGTAGTCCAGCTCGCCGCCGAGCAGGCCCATCCAGCGGCGCAGGGTGAGGACGTCGTCGCGGTCGACGTCACTGGGGCCGCCCTCGATGACGGCGACCGTGACATCGGGGTTCTCGGTGAGCCGGGAGGCGATGACGGAACCGGCGGTTCCGCCGCCTATGACGACGTAGTCGTAGGTGTGGGTGTAGGGCATGGGGAGGTACTCCAGGAAAGCTTTGTGCGTACGGCGGTCGGGTGGGCTCGCGTGGCTCAGCCGGCGAACCAGCGCACCGGCTTCGGCGCGAGGTTCTGGTAGACGTGCTTGGTCTCGCGGTACTCGGCGAGCCCGGCGGGGCCCAGCTCGCGGCCGGTGCCGCTCTTCCCGAAGCCGCCCCACTCCGCCTGCGGGAGGTAGGGGTGGAAGTCGTTGATCCAGACGGTGCCGTGGCGCAGCCGGCCGGCCACCCGGCGGGCGCGTCCCGCGTCGGCGGTCCAGACGGCGCCGGCGAGGCCGTACTCGGTGTCGTTGGCGAGGGCGACCGCCTCGTCCTCGGTGCGGAAGGTCTCGACCGTGAGGACCGGCCCGAAGACCTCCTCGCGTACGACCCGCATCTCGCGGTGGCACTGGTCGAGGACGGTCGGCTCGTAGAAGTAGCCGGTGGCGGGCCGGTCGGCGGCGGGGTCGGGGCGCCTGCCGCCGGAGCGCAGCACCGCGCCCTCGGCCAGCGCCGACGCGACGTACGCCTCGACCTTGGCGCGCTGCTGTTCGGAGACGAGGGGACCGCACTCGACGCCGTCCGCCGTACCGCGGCCCAGCCGGATCTTCGCCGCCCTGCGGGCGAGTTCGGCGACGAACCGCTCCCGGAGATGCTCCTCGACGATCAGTCGGGCGCCGGCCGAGCAGACCTGGCCGCTGTGGATGAACGCGGCGTTGAGGGCCTGGTCGACGGCGGTGTCGAAGCCCTCGTCGGTCGCGCAGGCGTCGGCGAAGACGACGTTGGGGTTCTTGCCGCCGAGTTCGAGGGCGACCTTCTTGACCGACACGGCGGCGGCCTGGGCGACCTTGACGCCGCTGACCAGTCCGCCGGTGAAGGAGACCAGGTCGACGTCGGGGTGCTCGGCAAGACGGGCGCCGACGGTGTGGCCGGGGCCGGTGACGAGGTTCGCGACTCCGGCGGGCAGCCCTGCCTCCGCGAGCAGGCCGACCAGCGCGATCGTGGTCAGCGGGGTGATCTCGCTCGGCTTGATCACGAAGGTGTTGCCGGCCGCGAGCGCCGGGGCGATCTTCCAGCTGGCCTGGAGCAGCGGGTAGTTCCAGGGGGTGATCAGGGCGCACACCCCGACCGGTTCGTGGACGACGACGCTGTGGATGTCGGCCGAGCCGGCGTCGACCACCCGGCCCGCGCCCTCCGCCGCCACCAGGTCGGCGAAGTAGCGGAAGGCGTCGGCGACGCAGTCGATGTCGACACGGCCTTCTTCGAGTGTCTTGCCCGCGTCGCGGCTCTCCAGGAGACCGAGCTCTTCACGGTCGCGTACGAGCAGGTCGGCCACCCGGCGGAGCAGGGCGGCGCGCTCGGCGACGGGGGTGCGGGGCCAGTCGCCGGTGTCGAAGGCGCGGCGGGCGGCGGCCACCGCCGCTTCCGCGTCCTTCTCGTCACCCTCGGCGACCGCGGCGAAGGGCAGCCCGTCCGCGGGGTCGATGATCTCGCGTGTCGCTCCGGAGACGGCTTCCAGCCATTCGTCTCCGACCCGGATGGTCGCTCGTGCCGTTCTGTCCGCCATGATCGGTATTGCCTTCCGTTCCTGTTCAGTGCCCCTGTGTGACACAGGAGTCACACTCGGGGACCGTCACCACCTGCCCGCGGCTCGGAATTGCATGCGCAATCGATGGCCGAAAGTGCGCTGCATCACTGAACAGTCGGTCGAACTCAGACAAATGCTCCATGGAAGGCACGGAAGGCATGGAAGGCACGGAGGGCATCGAGAGCACGGCGGGCGCCGAGGTTTCTCATGGCGTGGCGCTCGACGGCTCGGCGGGGGTGGCGTGCCGGGGCTGGCTCTTCGTCGAGATCTGGCCGACGAGTTCCCAGAAGCACACCAGAGCGGTGACGGGCGGAATCCCGAAGATCACTAAGGAGAGCAGCGCATGTGACGAGTGACTGACACACAGCGCCACGGCCACGACGGAGGCGGCCAGCACCACGCACCAGGACCGCCGGGTGCTCCGGCGCTGGACGGTGGCCCGCACCACGGAGAGCGCCGCCACGAACCACGGCCCGTACACGGTCAGCGGCCAGTACTGCGCCAGCCCCACGGGCAGCACCGACGAGGCGATCCCGCGCAGTTGCTCGTAGGAGTAGCAGACGGACCAGGTCAGCATGCACACCGCGCACAGCGAGACCGCCGCGATCAGGAGCGTGATGTGCGTGACGCGCCGGCCGCCGTCGAGCAGATGGGACTCATGGCGGATCCGCCGGCGGTTGCTACGGCGCCGGGTCGGCACGTCCAGCAGGGTGGGAGCCGCGCTCACACCGGTCGGTGCGGACAGTATCTGCGCCAGCTCCTCGACCGGGTCCCAGTCGCTCGGCGCGACGTCCGGCTCCGGGGCGCCCCAGGCGTGGTCGTAGAGACCTGCAGAGTCATAGCGACCGGTGTTGTCGTAGAGACCCGTGTGATCGTAGAGACCTGCAGGGTCGTAGAGACCCGCATGGTCGTAGAGACCGGTGTCGTGCTGAATCCCGTCCATCGGTAAACCTCCGCCCCCGCCTCAGAACGTTTTGTAAATATCTGCCATCGTCCGCCGATATTCTTTTTCCATCGCGTCGATTCTCTTCAGGAAATCATCGAGCAGGTCCGAGCATGAGGTGATATCCATACTGCCGGGCCAGCGGAGCGCGGCCATCGGGTGATCTTCGGCGGTACGCCAGTCCAATCGCGTCACGGTCACCTAACGACCGCCGCGCGGGGCTGGGTTTGGGGCGTTCGGGGGAATTCAGTCACCCGGAAGAGAACCTATAGAATGCCTGGCGGAACACAATGGAATAAATTCCGAATATGCGGCCGGTTACATTCCGTGAATACGGAGACGCACTCCGGTCGGCGACTCCCGTACGCGGCGGCGCGGCCAGGCAGGGCCGATACCGAGGGGCGGAGCCCGACACGCACTATCGCGTTCAAGAGGGAACGCGTACTATCGCGTTCCATCGGCGCCTGAGCAACTCCCCTCACCATACGGCCCGTTGAGGAGCCACCATGCCCGCACTCCTGAACCCCGTCCTCGATCTGCTGACGCTGCGCGGCACCGTCACCGAGGCCGAACAGATCACCGCCCGGATGCGCCGCCTGCGCATCGACGGCGACCAGCTCGCCGGCCTCGACGTCCGGCCCGGCCAGCAGGTGCGCGTCCTGGTCGCCGGGCTGACCCTTCGCACGTACTCGGTCTGGAGCTACGACCCGTCCGGCGTCGTCGAGTTGTGCGTACTGGACCACGCCGAGGGGGGACCGGGCAGCGAGTGGGGGCGGACCGTCGGGACGGGCGAACAGGTGCGGCTGCGCAAGCCCGAGGGCACCTTCACCCTGCGCCCCGAGGCCGCCCACCATGTCTTCGTCGGCGACGAGACGGCCTCGGTCGCCTTCGGCGCGATGCTCGCCGCGCTGCCGGAGGAGGCCCAGGTCTCCGGCTGCGTGGAGACGGAGACGGCCGCGGACCGGCTGCCGCTCGCGCACGGGGAGCGGATCGACTGGGTGCTCCGGGGCGGGAGTTCACTGCCGGAGGCGGTACGGCGGCTCGCCCCCGAGCCCGGCGGGATCGCGTATGTCGCCGGGGAGGCGCGGGCCGTGCAGGCGGTGCGGAAGGTGCTGGTCCAGGAGGCGGGGTGGGACCGGCGGGCGGTGCTCACTAAGCCGTTCTGGACGCCGGGGAAGAAGGGCATGGAGTGACGACGCTCAGGAGCACTGGGCGTCCGTGGGGCAGAAGGAGTCGACCGCGGCCGTGAGCGGCCCCCGGACCAGGCCGGCGGACAGACTCCCGGGACCGCTGGAGCGGATCGCGTAGAGCGTCCCGTCGGCGGCCTGGAAGCGGTGGTCGACGACCTGGCGGGCGCCCTTGGTCTTGTCGTCGTAGCGGTAGGACAGTTCGGCCCAGGTGTCGCCGGAGGTACGGTCCCCGGCCCGGTAGCCGGGCTGGCGGGAGTAGCCGTAGCCCGGATCGTTCTCGGCGAGGTCGAGGGACTCGGCCGGGGTGGCCTCGGAGAGCTCGAAGATCTGCAACTGGCGCCCGTCGGACGGGGAGTCGTAGTACACGACCGGCGCCTTCTCGCCCTGCTGCTGCCGCCGCGTCCAGCCCCGGGGGACGTCGAGGGTGTAGCCGACGGGATCGTGCGCGACGCGGTAGCCGGAGGGGACGGCGGAGCCGGGGGTCGTCTCGGACGCGGGGGAAGCGGGCGATTCCGGTGCCGGGACGCTCGCGCTCGCGCTCGGGGCCGGGGAGGCGCCGGTGCCGGTGCCGTGGTCTCGCCCCAGGTACCAGACGCCCAGGCCGGCGCCCGTGGCGACCAGCACCAGCGCGAGAACGGCGGCGGCCGTGCGGCCGGTGCGGCGGCGGGGCGGTACGTACCCGGCCGGCGGGGGCCGGTGGCCCGGGGAGGTGGGGGCCGCGGACCAGGGCGGCGGGGTGTAGCTGTGCTGCTCGTCCGGCGACACCGGCGGGGCCGAGAACCCGGCGGGGAGCGGGGGCAGCGCGGAGGGCTGCGTCGGCGTCGGCGCCGGCGCCCAGACGGGACGCCCACTCTCCGCACCGGGCTCACGACCGTCACCGTAACGCTCGTATCCGCCGGGCCGGTTGCTTTCCGGGCGCTCGGGGTACTCCGGGCGCTCCGAGTGCTCTGGATACTCCGGGTACTCCGGGCGCTCCGGGCGTCTCGGCCGGCCGGAGATTTCCGGCACCGGAGGTGCCTCCGCTCCGTTCCGGAGCTCGGTGCGATCCAAGTCCTCCGGCCGCAGCGGTACTTCCCGGCGCCCCGCCGCCTCGGGCCGGTCCGCAGTCTCCGGCGGCTTCGAGAACGCCACGCGCCCCGGGTCCTCCGGCGCCGGAGCCTCCGGGCGCCCTGCAGCCTCCGACCACCCCGCCGTCTCGGGTCGGCCCGCCTTCTCCGGCCGCTTCGAGAACTCCACGCGCCCCCGGCCCTCCGGCACCGGGACCTCCGGGCGCCCCGCCGCCTCCGACCACCCAGCCGCCTCCGACCACCCCGCCGCCTCGGGCCGGTCCGCCGCCTCCGGCCGACCCGTAGTCTCCGGTCGGCCCGCCCTCTCCGGCCGCTTCGAGAAATCCGCAGGACCCCGGTCCTCCGGCGCCGGGTCCTCCCGGCGCCCTGTCGGCTCCGGCCTTTCCTGGATCTCCCGGCGTTCCGCCGGCTCCGGCGCTTCCGGGTTCTCCCGGTGTCCTTGGGGCTCCTGGCCGTCTCCGTCGTTCCGTTCGTTCATCGCGAACCCCCCGATTCACTCCACCGCGTGGCCCTTTCGACGGTAGCGGCGGAAACGGGAACGGGCCCCGTTCCGGACGAAACCGGAGCGGGGCCCGTGTGGTGCGGGGTGGCTCAGATGAGGCCGAGGGCGCGGACCGCGTCGCGCTCCTCCGCCAGCTCCTGCACCGACGCGTCGATGCGGGCGCGGGAGAACTCGCTGATCTCCAGGCCCTGGACGATCTCGTACGTGCCGTCCTTGGTGGTGACCGGGAAGGAGGAGATCAGGCCCTCCGGGACGCCGTAGGAGCCGTCCGACGGGATGCCCATGGAGGTCCAGTCGCCGTCCGCGGTGCCGTTGACCCAGGTGTGGACGTGGTCGATGGCGGCGTTCGCGGCGGAGGCCGCGGAGGACGCGCCACGGGCCTCGATGATGGCCGCGCCGCGCTTGGCGACGGTCGGGATGAAGTCCTCGGCCAGCCACTTCTCGTCGTTGACGACCTCGGCCGCGTTCTTGCCGGCGACGGTCGCGTGGAAGATGTCGGGGTACTGGGTGGCGGAGTGGTTGCCCCAGATGGTCAGGCGCTTGATGTCGGCGACCGTCACACCCGTCTTCTTCGCGAGCTGGGTCAGCGCGCGGTTGTGGTCGAGGCGGGTCATCGCGGTGAAGCGCTCGGCCGGTACGTCCGGCGCGGCGGCCTGCGCGATCAGCGCGTTCGTGTTGGCCGGGTTGCCGACGACCAGGACCTTGATGTCGTCCGCGGCATGGTCGTTGATGGCCTTGCCCTGCGGCTTGAAGATGCCGCCGTTGGCCTCCAGGAGGTCACCGCGCTCCATGCCCTTGGTGCGGGGGCGGGCGCCGACGAGAAGGGCGACGTTGGCGCCGTCGAACGCGACGTTCGGGTCGTCGCTGATGTCGATGCCCTGGAGAAGGGGGAAGGCGCAGTCGTCGAGCTCCATGGCGGTGCCCTCGGCGGCCTTGAGCGCCGGGGTGATCTCCAGGAGGCGGAGCCGGACCGGCACGTCCGCGCCGAGCAGCTGGCCGGAGGCGATGCGGAAGAGCAGGGCGTAACCGATCTGGCCGGCCGCGCCGGTGACGGTGACGTTCACGGGAGTGCGGGTCATGGCGTTCTCCGTTGACAGCTGGCGGTGGGCGTCCTTGCCCTGGCGAGCGGACGTACAAATGATCGATCTCTTGGCATCAAGAGATCCACCGGTCAGGCTATCGCGCATCCCGGATGCCGGACGTGGAGGGGTGGGTGTGGCTCACCCCACACAGCGACGACGGGGCAAGGCGGCGGCCGCCCGTCCGGGAGAGGTGTGACAGGGCGGCCGCCACCCCGGGGTACCGGCGGTATCCGGATCCCGTGGGGGTTACGGTTCGCGTGCCCAGGAATCGGGGTGGCATTCCAGGGCGCCGCAAGTTTCTACGTCGTGCATCCCGTCCGCCCCGACGCCAGCGTGGCGCAGGCCTTCGCCTCTGTCGCGTCCTTCACCGCCACCATCGGCGTGTACGCGATCGTGTCGCCGGTGGCCGTGATGTCGCCGCGCTCCGTGGTGGTGCCGGCCGTGACCCTGACCGAGTCGCCCCGGGCGGCGCCGGTGATCCGGCCCCAGGCGGCGCCGCAGGCCCTGCTGTAGCGGACCTCCAGGGTGGTCGCGCCGACCGTGGCGGTCTTGGCGGTGGTCACGAGGTCGCCGCTGCAGCCCATGGCCTCCGCGTCCTTGCCGGTGCAGCCCGCGCCCGCGCACTTCACCCCGGCCGGCAGGCTGGTACCGGCGCCGGTGGACGGCGCGGCGGAGGCGGTGCCGCCCTGGTTCTTCTTCCCGCCGGAGTCGTTGCCGGTGAGGAAGAAGACGGCGGCGATGACGACGACCACGCCGACGGCCCCCGCGAGGAACATCGTCAGCCGCCGCCTGCCGCTCCCGGCAGCGGCCGGGCCGCCCCGGGGCGCGGCCGGCCCCCGGGAGCCGGTGCCCTCCCGGCGGTTCGCGTCGGGGGCCGTCGGCTGGGGCGGGATGGTGGGCGAGACACCCGCCGGCCCGGCGATGCCCGGCGCCGCGACGGCACTGCCCGCCCGACGCGGCGCCTTGGCACCCGACCCGGACCCGGCAGCGGATGCGGATGTGGCCGGCGGCGCCCCGAACTCCCCCAGCGCGGCCCGCGCCTGGGCGATCCGGATCGCCTCCATGGTCATGTCGTGGCGCTGCTCCGAACGGCTCCAGGCCCGTTCGGCCAGCTCCCACATGGTCGTGAGGTGGACGGGATTGGTGCCGGTGACCTCGGCGAGCGCGACGATCGCGCCCTTGGGTGCGAGCAGACGTCCGCCCAGGTACCGCTCCCAGGACGTCTTGCTGTAGCCGGTGCGGTCGGACAGTGCCGCGACGCTCAGCCCGCTGCGGTCCACGAGCCGTCGCAGCTGGGTCGCGAACTCCCTGACCTGCGGATCGAGTTCATCCGGCAGGGCTTTCCAACGAGGCATTGCTTCCCCCTCTTTCCCCCGGTCCTCTTTCCCCCGGTTCGGTGCCGTGTCCGCCCCCGAGCAGGGGGCGCACAGGAGCACTGGCCCGCCGGAATGCACCGTCGCACGCCGACCCCGACACGGTCCAATGAGCCATCGGCTCGTCCCGATTGGAGACGTTAGCCCGGTTGTGGGTCGGCTTCCTGACATATCCCCGAACTTGTCAACACATCGACACATCGGTCATCCAGCTGTGACCTCGCAGGTCACAGAGTGCTCAGCTCACCCGAGGACCACGGCACCGACGACCGTCACGAGGAGCAGCACGAGGAGCAGCAGCACGGCGTACAGCAGGAGCCGGCCGTGCGGCCGGGGGGCCGGTTCCGGTTCCGGCCGGTCCCACCAGGGGAGGGTCGGATCGTCCTCGTACTCCTCCGCGCCCGGCGGCCGTTCCGGCACGGTCGCCGGGCGCGGCCAGGCCTGGACGGCCAGTTCCCAGCGCACGGCATGCCGTTCGGCGTCCGCGCCGTCGAGGCCCGCGACCCGGCACAGCGCGACGACGGCCTGGCGCGGCGGCGGCTGCACGGCGTTGAGGTAGCGCTGCCAGGAGGACTTGCTGTACGCGGTGCGGGCGCCCAGCGAGACCAGGCTGAGCCCGGTGTCGTCCTTGAGGAGCCGGAGCTGCTCCACGAAGTGCCGTACCTCCGGCGGGAGCCCCTCCGGCAGCGGCTGCCAGCCGCCCATGACGCACCTCCACGGCTTCGCCCGTCGCCGGTCTCGTTGCCAGTTCGTTGCCAGTTCAGACCGGGTGACGACGGCGGGCCGCCGGACGGTTCCCGCAGGTTGCGGCCGTACGGGCGGTCCGTAGCGGAACCGTCACCTCTGTGCCACAGGCACGGTACGGCCGTTGAACGGGCCACGCGCGGTGGGAAGGCTGAATCCCGACGGCGGTCCGTCCTGCTCGGGGGAGGGGACGGGCCGCCCGCACGGTTCAGTTCGCCGGGCCGCCCGGCGTCACCAGCCCCGTCTCGTATGCCACCACCACCGCCTGCGCCCGGCTGCCCAGGTCGAGTTTGGTCATGGTGCGGTTGAGGTGGGTCTTCACGGTCGCCTCGCTGATGTAGAGGCGGTCGGCGATCTCCAGGTTGGACAGCCCGCGCGCGGTGAGCCTGAGAACCTCGACCTCGCGGGAGGTCAGCACCTCCAGGTCGGGCGGCGGCCCGGCGTGGACGTCGCCGCCGCGCTGCCGGGCGAAGGCCTCCACCAGGCGCCGGGTGACACTCGGCGCGAACAGGGCGTCACCGCCGTCCACCGCGGTGACGGCGGCCAGCAGCCGTTCGGGGCCGGAGTCCTTGAGCAGGAACCCGGAGGCGCCGGCGCGCAGCGCGCCGTACACGTACTCGTCGAGGTCGAAGGTGGTCAGCACGAGGACGCGCGGCGGCGGTCCTTCGGCCTGGGCGATGATGCGCTCGGTGGCCTCGATGCCGTTGACGCCGGGCATCCGGATGTCCATGAGGACGACGTCGGGCCGTGTCTCGGCGGCCAGCAGCACCGCCTCCGCGCCGTCCCCGGCCTCCCCGACCACCTCGAACCCGGGTGCGGCCTCCAGCAGCCCCACCAGGCCCGCGCGGATGAGGAACTGGTCGTCGACCACGAGCACTCTGGTCATCCGGTACGGTCGTCCCCCCGCCGTGCGAGTGTGGCCGAGGTCGGCAGGGTCAGCTCGACCGCGAAGCCGCCCTCGGGGCGTGGGCCGACGCTGATCGTCCCACCGTAGAGCTTGGCCCGCTCACGCATGCCGATCAAGCCATGTCCGGCGCCCGTTCGCACTCTGTCCGGATTCACCCCCTCCCCGTCGTCGAGGACGGACACGGTCAGGTCCTGCGGTCCGTACCGCAGCAGCACGCGCGCGTGGGCGCGGCCGGCGTGCTTGAGGACGTTGGTGAGCGCCTCCTGGACGACACGGTAGGCGCACAGCTCGACACCGGGCGGCAGCGGCCGGTGCTCGCCCTCGACCGCGTACTCGACGGGCAGTCCGCCGCTGCGCACCCGCTCGACCAGTTCGGCCAGCCGCTCCAGGGTGGGCATGGGCGCCCGCTCGGCGGCCCGCGGATCCTCCTCGCGCAGCACCTGGAGCATGCGGCGCAGCTCCTCCAGTGCCTCGCCGCTGGTGTCGGCGATGGTGCCGAGGGCGCCCCGCGCCTTGCCGGGATTCGACTCGAAGACGAACCGGGCGAGGCCCGCCTGCACCGAGATCACCGACATGTGGTGGGCGACGACGTCGTGCAACTCCCGTGCTATCCGCCCGCGTTCCTCGGCGACGGCCCGCCGTGCCCGCTCGGCCTGCTCGGCCCGCAGATGCCGGGTGAGTTCGGCGGAACGCTGGGCGAGATGCCCGAACCAGACGAGCACCGTGCAGTAGAGCAGCGCCTGCATGACGACGGACGCCATCGAGGAGTCGGCGGTGACGATCCCGGCGTACACCCACATCCCGGTCATGCAGACCGCACAGCCGACGGCGACCCGGACCGATCGCACCGACGCGATCGTGTACAGCGCCAGCATGGAGCCGAAGGTGCACACCACGGGCCAGTAGCCGAGGCTGACGTAGACGATCGAGGCGCCCTGCATGACGGCGAAGACCGCGACCGGCCACCGGCCCCGCAGGGCGACGGGCAGATGGGCCGCCCCGACCAGCGCGTACGCGCGCGCGTCGGGCATCGGCCACCCCTGCGTGGGCGACTCCCGCCCCAGCAGCACGGCCATCACGACCGTCATGCACGCGATCAGCGTGTCGACGGCCAGTGGGGGCGGGTTGCGGA
Organism: Streptomyces sp. NPDC048277; assembly: GCF_040652235.1. Taxonomy (NCBI): domain Bacteria; kingdom Bacillati; phylum Actinomycetota; class Actinomycetes; order Kitasatosporales; family Streptomycetaceae; genus Streptomyces; species Streptomyces sp. NPDC048277. The sequence continues at coordinate 363,752 of NZ_JBEZLQ010000001.1, read as the reverse complement.
GGCGCATCGCCGCAGCGTAACGCCGGGATCTTGGACGGCGAGTCAATCGCCGGGAGTACCGCGGAAGTTGTAGGGGGTTCAACCGGGAGAGGGATTCGCCGGGCGGACCGGAACCCTACCTTCGAACCAGGGGGAGGCAGGCCCGCACCCACCGGGGGAGGTGCGGGCCACGCCCTGCCCGAGCCCGGATTCCTAGTTCCGCATCGTGAAGTGCAGTGTGTCCTTCAGGTACGGGATCACCAGCCAGGGGTTCGGCTGCGCCATCAACGCCAGCAGCACGATCCCCAGCCCCAGCACCCCGTACGTCGCGATGTCAGTGAACCGTGACCGGACCGCCAGCATCCCCACGCTCGGCAGTATCCAGCGCATCACCGCCCCGGCGAGCAGCGCCGCCCCGATCAGCAGCGCGCCGACCCGGAAGTGGTCCAGCGAGGTCACCAGCAACCCCACCGCGACGGTCGCCAGGACGACCAGCAGCGGCCACTGCCGGGCCGGCGCCGGCAGGTCCCCCGACGCGGCCCGGCCGCCGCCCTCGGGCCGCGCGGTGTCCCGGGTGAACGACGGGAAGCGCCGGGTCGTACGACGCCCCGCACCGTGCTCGTGGCCGCGGTCAGCCGACACTGCGCTCCGCCGCCTCGACCACGTTGACGAGCAGCTGCGCCCGGGTCATCGGGCCGACGCCGCCGGGGTTCGGGGAGATCCACCCGGCGACCTCGGCGACCCCGGGGTGGACGTCGCCGACGATCTTGCCCTCGGCGTTGCGGGAGACACCGACGTCGAGGACGGCCGCGCCCGGCTTGACGTCCTCGGGACGGATCAGGTGCGGGGAGCCGGCGGCGGCGACGATGATGTCGGCGCGCTTCAGGTGCGAGGAGAGGTCGCGCGTGCCGGTGTGGCACTGCGTGACCGTCGCGTTCTCGCTGCGCCGGGTGAGCAGCAGCGGCATCGGGCGCCCGATGGTCACGCCGCGGCCGACGACCACGACCTCCGCGCCCTTGATCTCGACGCCGTGCCGGCGCAGCAGCGTGAGCACGCCGTTCGGGGTGCAGGGCAGCGGCGCGGGCTCGCCGAGCACCAGCCGGCCGAGGTTCATCGGGTGCAGGCCGTCGGCGTCCTTGTGCGGGTCCATCAGCTCCAGGATGCGGTTCTCGTCGATGCCCTTGGGCAGCGGGAGCTGGACGATGTAGCCGGTGCAGGCGGGGTCGTCGTTGAGCTCGCGGACGATCGCCTCGATCTCCTCCTGGGTCGCGGTGGCCGGGAGTTCGCGCTGGATGGAGGCGATGCCGACCTGCGCGCAGTCGCGGTGCTTGCCGGCGACGTACTTCTGGCTGCCGGGGTCGTCCCCGACGAGGATCGTGCCGAGGCCGGGCGTGACGCCCTTCTCCTTCAGCGCCGCCACGCGGGCGGTCAGATCGGACTTGATCGCGGCTGCGGTGGCCTTGCCATCGAGAATCTGGGCGGTCATGGCTCCATCCTCGCGGATGCCGGTCTCCCGGTTCCAGTCGGGTCTGCGGTCATGATCAATCATGTTGCACTTGCACAACACCTCGCTAATCGGACTGGACAACAACTCGCCCGTCCTCAACGATGAACGGCGCAGTATCGCGGTCCGGTGGGGGGACAAACCGCTCAGTTCATGACGTACCTCCGTCCTTGTCCGCGTCGTCCCCGCAGATCCAACGGAGGAAATCGGCCATGAGTTTCGGCTCGCCCAACAACCCCTACGGCCAGCAGCCCCAGAACCCGCAGCAGGGCCAGCCCGGCTACGGCTACCCGCAGCAGGGTCAGCCCGGCTACCAGCAGGCCCCGCAGGGTGTGCCCCCGCAGCAAGGCTACGGCTACCCCCAGCAGCCGGGCTATCCGCAGCAGGGCGGCTACGGCTACCCGCAGCAGGGGTACGGTGCGACACCGCCGTACGCGAACTGGGGTCAGCGCTTCCTCGGCACGCTCGTCGACGGCCTGGTCTTCCTGGTGCCGTACATCCTGGTGCTCTTCAGCAGCAAGGCCGCGGTGCTGGGGATCATCGGGGGCCTCGCGTTCCTCGGCCTCGCGATCTGGCAGCTGATCATGGAAGGCCGCACCGGCCAGACGGTCGGCAAGAAGGCGCTGGGCATCCGCCTGGTCAAGGAGGCCACCGGCCAGCCGATCGGTGTCGGCATGGCCTTCGTGCGCCGTATCGCCCACGCCCTGGACAGCATCGCCTGCTACCTGGGCTGGCTGTGGCCCGCGTGGGACGCCAAGCGCCAGACGTTCGCCGACAAGGTCTGCGGCACGATCGTGATCCGCAGCAACTGAGCGGGCACGTCGCACGCACTTCAAGGGCCGTGTCCCCCGCGCCGGGGGACACGGCCCTGGTGTTTACGCCTGGACGCCTGCGCGTCCGCGGCTCAGTGGAAGAAGTGCCGCGTCCCGGTGAAGTACATCGTCACGCCCGCCTTCTTCGCGGCCTCGACGACGAGTTCGTCACGGACCGAACCGCCCGGCTGCACCACGGCCTTCACCCCGGCCGCGGTGAGGATCTCCAGACCGTCGGGGAAGGGGAAGAACGCGTCGGAGGCGGCGTACGAGCCGCGCGCCCGCTCCTCGCCGGCCCGCTCGACCGCGAGCTTCGCGGAGTCCACGCGGTTGACCTGGCCCATGCCGACGCCGACCGAGGCACCGTCCTTGGCGAGCAGGATCGCGTTGGACTTCACCGCCCGGCAGGCCTTCCAGGCGAAGGCGAGGTCCGCCAGCTCCGCCGCGCCCAGCGCCTCGCCGGTCGCGAGGGTCCAGTTGGCCGGGTCGTCGCCGTCGGCCTGCAGCCGGTCGGTGACCTGGAGCAGGACACCGCCGTCGACGGGCTTGACCTCGACCGGGTCGGCGGGGGCGCCCGGGGCCTTCAGCACGCGGATGTTCTTCTTCTTGGCGAGGGCTTCGAGCGCCCCCTCCTCGTAGTCGGGCGCGACGATGACCTCGGTGAAGATCTCGGCGACCTGCTCGGCCATCTCCCGGCTCACCGGCCGGTTGACGGCGATGACCCCGCCGAACGCGGACAGCGGGTCGCAGGCGTGCGCCTTGCGGTGCGCCTCGGCGACGTCCGAACCGACCGCGATGCCACAGGGGTTGGCGTGCTTGATGATCGCGACGCACGGCTCGGCGTGGTCGTACGCGGCACGGCGCGCGGCGTCCGTGTCCGTGTAGTTGTTGTACGACATCTCCTTGCCGTGCAGCTGCTCGGCCTTGGCGAGGCCGCCGCCGCTGGCGTCGACGTAGAGGGCGGCGGGCTGGTGCGGGTTCTCGCCGTAGCGCAGGGTGTTCTCGCGCTCCCAGGTGGCGCCCAGGAAGTCCGGGAACTGCGAGTCGTCGACCGGGGCGTACTCCGAGGCGAACCAGGAGGCGACCGCCACGTCGTACGACGCCGTGTGCTGGAAGGCCTCGGCGGCGAGCCGCTTGCGGGTGGCGAGGTCGAAGCCGCCCTCCGCGACCGCGGCGAGGACGTCGGCGTACCGGGCCGGGCTGGTGACGACGGCGACCGAGGGGTGGTTCTTGGCGGCGGCGCGGACCATCGAGGGGCCGCCGATGTCGATCTGCTCGACGCACTCGTCCGGCGAGGCGCCCGAGGCGACGGTCTCGCGGAACGGGTAGAGGTTGACGACGACGAGGTCGAACGGGGCCACACCCAGCTCGTCGAGCTGCTTGCGGTGGCTGTCCAGGCGCAGGTCGGCGAGGATGCCGGCGTGGACCTTGGGGTGCAGGGTCTTCACCCGGCCGTCCAGGCACTCCGGGAAGCCGGTGAGCTCCTCGACCTTGGTGACGGGGACACCGGCGGCGGCGATACGGGAGGCGGTGGAGCCGGTGGAGACGAGCTCCACGCCCGCCTCGTGCAGCCCGCGGGCGAGCTCTTCGAGCCCGGTCTTGTCGTAGACGCTGACAAGCGCACGGCGGATGGCCCGCTTGGCGCTGCTCTCGGCGGTCACTGGATAACTACCTTTCGTCCCTCAATGCGATAGCCGTTGCGGGCGATCCGCCCCACGACCTCGACGAGCAGCCTTCGCTCGACGTCCTTGATGCGCTCGTGCAGAGCGCTCTCGTCGTCCTCGTCCCGGACCTCCACCACGCCCTGAGCGATGATCGGCCCGGTGTCGACGCCGTCGTCGACGAAGTGGACGGTGCAGCCGGTGACCCGGGCGCCGTACGCGAGTGCGTCCCGTACGCCGTGGGCCCCGGGGAAACTGGGCAGCAGGGCGGGGTGCGTGTTGACGGTCCGCCCGCCGAACCGCGCCAGGAACTCCTTGCCGACGATCTTCATGAACCCGGCGGAGATCACGAGGTCGGGCCGGTGGGCGGCGACGGCGTCGGCCAGCGCCCGGTCCCACTCCTCCCGGCTCCCGAAGTCCTTGACCCTGGTCACGAAGGTGGGCAGCCCGGCGCGCTCGGCACGCGCGAGCCCCTCGATGCCGTCGCGGTCGGCGCCCACGGCGACGACCTCGGCACCGTAGGCCTCGACCCCGGTCTCGGCGATGGCGTCGAGGAGCGCCTGGAGGTTGGTGCCGGATCCGGAGACCAGCACGACGAGGCGCTTGGCCACGGGCTTGGCGGCCACGGCGGGGCCCTTTCTCGGGGGAGCGTCGGTACGGCGGCCGGTCCCGCACGGTGTTTGTACATTCGTACGAGTGCTTCACGCCCCGGGATACGGGGAAGTCTACGAAGCGGCCGACCGTCAGCAACGATACCGGCACACCGGGCGGCCCCCACGGGACGGGGGCGTGGCCGGAAGGTAGCGTCTGGGAGGTACCGGGACGGGAACGTGTCCGGGATACGGCACGTTCACGAGGTAACCAGCCGTTTCATCTGCCGTATCGATCCGCCGTATTCATCTACCGCCGTATTCATCTAGGGGAAGACGCTCACTTGATGCCGGACCGCAGCCTGGGACTTCGCCTGCTCCCCCCGCAGTCGGTGCAGGGAGGGACGCGTTTCGCCGTGCTGTTGCGGGAGCGGCCGGTCTCTCCGCCGGACGCGCCCTCGGACCGGCCGAAGGGCGACCAGCAGGACGACAACCCCTTCGCCCCGCCGCCGGAGGGCACGCCGGACAGCCCGTGGCGGCCGCGCCGCCCCTCCGGTGACCGCGACGGGCAGTCGCCCTGGGGCAGCCAGTGGAGCGACCGCCAGCCCGGCCGGCAGTCCGGCGGCTTCGGTGAGCGTCCCGACGGCGGCCCGGGGGGCGGCGGCCAGGGCGGACCCGGCGGACCCGGCATGCGCTGGGACCCGACGGACCCGGCCCAGCGCCGCGCGCGGTACGCCCTGCTGTGCGGGATGTGGGCCTTCTTCTTCGCGCTCTTCAGCTGGCCGTACGTGGCACTGCTGCTGGGCGCGCTGGCCATCTACTGGGGCGTCAGCGCGCTGCGCACCAAGCCGCGCAACCCCGACGAGGCCGCCACCGGCCGCCCGCAGACGACGGCGGCGATCAGCGGCCTGGTCACGGCGTCCCTGGCGCTGTCCCTGGTGGCGGCGACCTTCACGGCCCAGCTGGTCTACCGCGACTACTACACGTGCGTCACGGACGCCCTCACCAACGAGGCCCAGCAGTCCTGCGACCATCTGCTCCCGAAGGAGCTGCGGACCATCCTGGGGAGCACGAACAGCTGACGGGACGGGCGGCGCGTCCGGTCACGACCGGTCCCTACCGTTCCCTGCCCTCGCCCCGCTCGGACGCCTCCCACGACGCCGCCCAGCGGTCCCTGCGCGCCACCTCGTCCTGCCAGACGCCCGACAAGGGGGCTGACCGGGTGTGGTCGTAAGGGTCGGTCGGCGGAACGCCGTACGGCTCGGCCGAGGAAACCCCGTACTGCTCGACCGGCAGCGCCTCGTACCGCTCGAACGTGTCGGCGTCGCCCCGGTCGGGCGGAAGCGCGGCCGCGGGAGCCGGGGGTGCCGGCGGTGCGGCGGTCTCCTTCTGCTTCTGCTTCTGCTTCTGCTTCTGCTTCTGCGCGGGCTGCTTCTCCCCCGCCGTCCGCGTGCTGCCGAACCCCAGCCAGGCCGCGAACGAGGCGATGCTCCGCCCCCGCCACGCCCGTACGCCCAGGACCGTCGACACCCCCACCCCGACGACCCAGGCGGCGCTCGCCGCGCCCGTCTGCCACCAGACCGGGCCGAAACGCGTGAGCCCGGAGACGCCCAGGGGACCACCCGCCAGTTCGGCCAGCGCCGCGAGCAGCAGCGCGCACAGCAGCGCGGCCAGCGCCACCACACCGGCCGTGCGCCCCGCCGACCAGCGCCGCTCGGCCGCCCGCCGCACCACGAACCACGCCACCGTCACCCCGGCCGCCACGGGCACCGTCAGGGCCAGCCAGTTCACCGGCGTCCCGGGCCCGCTCCCCGGTACGGCCGCCAGCAGGGGGAAGGGCGGGAGGAGCGGGGCCGGGTCGGAGGCCAGGGGGTTCACGACATGCCCGGCGCCGAGCGCGAAGCCGGGGCCGACGGCGTACGAGGCCGACCACACCGACGCGTTCGGGATGAGGCAGACGCAGAGGAGCAGGACGGCGCAGCGCCCCGTCCAGCCCGCCGTCAGCTGGAGGAAGGAGGCCCGTGTCGCCTCGCCGTGCGCCAGCAGCGACACCGCGAGCAGCAGCGTCCCGCCCCCGAAGAACACCGTCACCCCGGCGAGGGACGCGCGGACGGCCGTACCCCACCGCACCCGGGTGTCCCGCCCGAGCAGCATGCGCCGTACCGCCCGCGGCAGCAGCGGCAGCAGGCGCAGCAGCGGCTCGCGCGGACGGCCGTACGCCGTCCACACCCCGGCGCCCGCCGCGGCCGTCGCGAGCAGCGGCAGACACACCGCCACCCACCCCCACACGGGGCGCAGTTCACCGCCGGACGCGTAGAGCGCGGCGCAGCCGCCGACGCCGAGGTAGCCGGCGACGACCCCGGTCCACGCGGTACGGGCGCGGACCGGCGGGGGCGGGTCGATGTCGTCGGCGTCGCCGTCGTCGTCGGAGGCGTCCACCGCCTCGCGCGCGCTCCGGTACAGCAGCAGCACCGGCAGCACGAGCAGCAGCAGCGGCGTCACCGCCATCGGGGCCGGTACCCCGGACAGGGTCTGGATGCGGACCAGTTCGACCCCGTGGGCGAGGAGCCACAGCGCCACCGCGAGGTGCAGCGCGCCGCCCGGCCCGCTGTCGGGATACGGCGAACTGACCCACAGCGCCATCACCAGGACGGAGAAGCAGCCGAGCCCGAGCCCGGCCGCGAGCGCACCGCCCAGGAGGCTCGCGGCCAGCCCGGGGGAACGGTCGCGCAACCGGGTGAGCAGGGCCGACAACGACGGTCGGCGGACGGTCATGTTCATCACGACCGCCATGCTCCCAACGACACGCGCTTTCCCGTCGTAACAGGCGAACCGCCGAAGTGTCGCCCAATATACGTTTATGTGTTTTTTCGTAGGAAGGTGCGCACGGTGACGCAGAGCCCTGGCCACACCGACGAGGCACTACCGTCCCCCGCCCTGACGCCCGATCAGGCCTTCGACGCGCTGTACGCGTTCTGCGCCCCGGCCCTCGTACGGCAGACCTATCTGCTCACGGGGCGCCGGGAGCTGGCGCGGGAAGCGGTCGAGCGGGCCTTCCAACTCGCCTGGCAGAACTGGCCGCAGGTGGCCCGCGACCGGGACCCGGCCGGCTGGGTGCGGGCGGCGGCGCACGAGTGCGCGCTCTCGCCCTGGCACCAGTTCCGCCCGCGCTACCGCCACCCCGAATCCCCACCGGCCGACGCGGCCGACCGCGCCCTGCTGGACGCGTTGCTGACACTCCCGCCGTCGTACCGCCGCACGCTCCTGTTGTACGACGGCGTCGGGCTCGATCTGCCGGAGACGGCGGCGGAGACGGAGGCGAGCACGCCCGCGACGGCCGGCCGGCTCACACAGGCGCGCCGGGAGGTCGCGGCGCGGGTTCCGGAACTGGCGGACCCCGCGGTGCTGCACCGGCGGTTGACCGAACTGGCCTCGGTGGAGCGGTTGCGTGCCGCTCAGCCGCCGACGGTACGGACGTTCGCGGAACGCCGGACCCGTTTCTGGACCCGGTCGGCCCTCGCCTTCACGGCGGCGATCGTCGCGGCGACGACGCTGACGCTGCGGACGGCGCCGACGCACTACGAGGCGCCGATCGGCCCGGCACAGGCGATCAGCGGGGTGCCGGCGGAGGTGGGGATGGGGCCGCTGTCGGCGGGCGAACAGGCGCTGCGGGCGAAGCTGCGGGGGCAGGCCGAGAAGGGGCCGGAGAGACTGGTGCCGGTGGCGAGGTAGGCATGCCGTGGGCACAGCGGCACCCCGCAAGCGCGGGTGAGTAAACGTCGGCAGGCCCGCCCCCGCACCGGGGAACGGGCCTGCCGACGTTCAGCTGAACGCGTGTCGCGACGCTCAGCCCGCGAGGATCTCGCGCGCCAGCTTCGCCGTCTCCGTCGGGGTCTTGCCGACCTTGACGCCCGCGGCCTCCAGGGCCTCCTTCTTCGCCTGGGCAGTGCCCGACGAACCGGAGACGATGGCGCCGGCGTGACCCATGGTCTTGCCCTCCGGCGCGGTGAAGCCCGCGACGTAGCCGACGACCGGCTTGGTCACGTTCTCCTTGATGAACGCGGCGGCCCGCTCCTCGGCGTCGCCACCGATCTCACCGATCATCACGATGAGGTCGGTGTCGGGGTCGTCCTGGAACGCGGCGAGCGCGTCGATGTGCGTGGTGCCGATGATCGGGTCGCCACCGATGCCGACGGCGGTCGAGAAGCCGATGTCACGGAGCTCGTACATCATCTGGTACGTCAGCGTGCCGGACTTCGAGACCAGGCCGATACGGCCCGGCTTGGTGATGTCGCCCGGGATGATGCCGACGTTGGACTGGCCGACGGTGATGATGCCGGGGCAGTTCGGGCCGATGATCCGGGTCTTGTTGCCCTTCTTGCCGGCGTACGCCCAGAAGGACGCCGAGTCGTGCACGGCGATGCCCTCGGTGATCACGACGGCCAGCGGGATCTCGGCGTCGATGGCCTCGACGACCGCGTCCTTGGTGAACTTCTCCGGCACGAAGATGACGGAGACGTTGGCGCCGGTCTTCTCGATGGCCTCGGCGACCGTACCGAAGACCGGTACCTCGGTGCCGTCGAAGTCCACCGTCTGCCCCGCCTTGCGCGGGTTCACGCCGCCCACGACGTTGGTGCCGTCGCCCAGCATGAGCTTGGTGTGCTTCATGCCCGTCGAGCCGGTCATGCCCTGGACGATGACCTTGCTGTCCTTGTTGAGCCAGATAGCCATGGTGTGTTGTGTCCTCGTCCTGAGTGCTTACTTGGCGGCGTGGGCCAGCTCGGCGGCCTTGTCGGCCGCGCCGTCCATGGTGTCGACGCGCTGCACCAGCGGGTGCGCGGCGTCGGTGAGGATCTTGCGGCCCAGCTCGGCGTTGTTGCCGTCGAGACGGACGACGAGCGGCTTCGAGACGTTCTCGCCGCGGTCCTCGAGGAGCTTCAGGGCCTGCACGATGCCGTTGGCGACCTCGTCACAGGCGGTGATGCCACCGAACACGTTCACGAACACGGACTTGACGTCCGGGTCGCCCAGGATGATCTCCAGGCCGTTGGCCATGACCTGGGCGGAGGCGCCGCCGCCGATGTCGAGGAAGTTGGCGGGCTTCACGCCGCCGTGCTTCTCACCGGCGTACGCGACGACGTCCAGGGTGCTCATGACGAGACCGGCGCCGTTGCCGATGATGCCGACCTCGCCCTCGAGCTTGACGTAGTTGAGGTTCTTCTCCTTGGCGGCGGCCTCGAGCGGGTTGGCCGCGGCCTTGTCGTGCAGCTCGTCCCAGTCGTGACGGAACTCGGCGTTGTCGTCGAGCGACACCTTGCCGTCGAGGGCGATGACGTCACCGGAGGCGACCTTCGCGAGCGGGTTGACCTCGACGAGGAGGGCGTCCGACTTGATGAAGGTGTCCCAGAGGGTGACCAGGACGTCGGCGACCTTGTCGGCGACCTCGGCCGGGAACTTCGCGGCGGCGACGATCTCCTTGGCCTTGGCCAGGTCCACACCGTCGATCGCGTTGATCGGGGTCTGGGCGACGGCCTCGGGGCGGGTGGCCGCGACCTCCTCGATCTCCATACCGCCCTCGACGGAGGCGATGGAGAGGAAGGTGCGGTTCGCACGGTCGAGGAGGAAGGAGACGTAGTACTCCTCGAGGATCTCCGGGGCGGTCTCGGCGATCATCACCTTGTGGACCGTGTGGCCCTTGATGTCCATGCCGAGGATGTCCGTCGCACGGGCGACGGCCTCGTCCGCGGAGGCGGCCAGCTTGACGCCACCGGCCTTGCCACGACCACCGACCTTCACCTGCGCCTTGACGACGGACTTGCCGCCCAGCCGCTCGGTGATCTCGCGCGCCGCCTCAGGCGTGTCGATGACTTCACCGGCCAGCACCGGTACATCGTGCTTGGCGAAGAGGTCCCTCGCCTGGTACTCGAACAGGTCCACGCGCTTCCGTCCCTATCAGTGATCTCGCGGTTCGTTGGATGCGTGGGCGTGCCGCGAAGGGCAACGTGACGTCCGCATGGGTCACAGGGGAAGCGCACACGGTGTCCGAGCGCGCGGCATGTCCGTCTCGCAGGTTATCGCCGCTTGCAGGGGGTCCCTAAATCGAGGGTCACACCTGAGCGGTGATACCTGTCACATGATGCCGGGTATCCCGGGATTTCCTGGCACGGCGTGCCGCCTTGGCATGCCTTGGGGACGAAGTGCGAGGCCTCACCGGGCTGGGGTTGGCCCGGTGAGGCCTCAGGCCTTCAGGGCCGGCCTTAAGGAACGGCCCTGGAGGCTTGGCCGGCGATCACCGTCCCATGGGGATCGACCGGCCGGATCCGTGGGGCTCCGGCCCGGACGGACCGACGGTGTTCGGTCGTCCGGGCGCGGCCGCCCCTCGGAGTCAGACGGAGTAGGTCCTGGCGGCCTGCGGGCCGTGGACGTACTCCGGGGTCAGGGAGTCGGCGAGCTGCTGAACGCCGGTGACCGCGTGCGCGGCCAGCGGGGTACCGGTCGCGTCCTGCGCGAGCGGCGCGGCGGCCGCCACGACCGGCCGGACGTCGCTCACCACGCCGTGGGCCAGCGCCTCGGCGCCGCCGACGACCGGCCCGGCCAGGTCCTCCGCATAGGTGGCCACCTGACCGGTCACCCCGTACGCGAGCGGCGGGACGGCGCCCACGACCGGCCGGACGTCACCCACCACGCCGTGGGCCAGCGCCCGGGCGTCCGCCACGGCCTGCCCGGCGACCGGCACGACCCCGTGCACGGCGGTCGCGGCGACGGGCGGCAGCACGGCGCCGACGGCGTCCTGAGCGACCTCTCCGGTCAGCCCGGTGGCGTACGGCGGCACGTCCGCGACGGCCGGGTACACACCACCGACGACACCGACGGCGACACCCTGAACACCGGTCACGGCCTCCGTGGCGCTGCCATGGACGCCGGTCACGGCCTCCGCAGCGCTGCCGTGGACGCCGGTCACAGCCTCCGTAGCGGTGCCATGGACGCCGGTCACAGCCTCCGTAGCGGTGCCGTGGACGCCGGTCACCGCGTCCTCGGCGACCGGCAGCACCGCGGCGACGGCGCCGGTGGCCGTGCCCTCGACACCGACGACCGCGCCCCGGGCGACCGGCACGACTCCGGCGACCGCGCCGGTGGCGGCGCCCTCGACACCGACGACCGCGCCCTGGGCCACCGGCACGACTCCGGCGACCGCGCCGGTGGCGGCGCCCTCGACACCGCCGACCGCGCCCTGGGCCACCGGCACGACTCCGGCGACGGCGCCGGTGGCGGCGCCCCGCACTCCCCCGACCGCCGATCCGGCCACCGGCACCACGCCGTGCACCGCGTCGGCGGCCACCGGTGGAACGACCGCGGCGGCCGTGCCGGTGACGACCGGCGTCACCGTCCCCGGCACGGCCCGCACCGTGCCGACCACGTGCTGCCCGACCCCGTCGACCGTCCCGGTGACATGCCCGGGAACACCGACGACGGTCGCGCCGGCCGCGGTCGTCGCCCGGCCGGCCGTGCCGACGACGGGACCGGCGGTACGGCCCGCGCCGGCCACCGTGCTCCGCACCTTCGTGCGCACGGCCCCGTCGACGCCCTGCGCCTGGGTGCGGGCGGCCGCCTGGGTCGCCTGGAGCTTGGTCTGGGCGGCGGCCAGCGCCTGCTCGATCTCCGGGGCGAAGGAGGCGAGGGGGCCGAAGAGGTAGTCGATGTCGTCCCGGGGGACGGCCGGGGAGGCGGCGTCCGTGACGGCCTCGGCGGCCGTGTGGTGGGCGGTGTGCGCGGTGCGCCCCGCGTGGGCCCGGACCTCGGTCGCGGTCTCGGTGACGGTCGCGGCACCGGCCTCCGCCTCGGCCTCGGCCTTCGCCGCGCGGGCCGCCCGGGCGCCCTGGATGGCCTGGCCGCCCCTGATCCTGGCGGCCGCGGTGTGCCGGGCCTGGTCGGCGGTGCCGGTCGAGGTCCCGGTCGACTGCTGGGTGTCGTGCACGGTGGTCGTCGCCTTCGCTGTCGTGTCCGCGACCGTCGAGGTGACGGTGCCGGTGCCGGTGACGTCGGACACGACGCCGTCGACCGTGTCGGTGAGAGTGCCGGTCAGGCTGTCGGTGGCGTCCGATGCGGAGACGGTCGCGGCGGGCAGTTCGTCGGCGCTGGCCGCGGCCGAGCCGAGCGCCCACGCGCCGGTCACTCCGGCGGCTATGACGATGGAGCGGCGGATGTTCTTGTTCATGCGTGCGTCAGATCCTTCGGTGCTCCGGTGCGTTCGGGACGCGGACACGGAGCCGGGAGAGCCTCCGGCGGTGCCGGAAGCGCGGCTGGGGACATCGCCGTCCGGAAGATGCGAAGGGGGATCCGGGGAAGGGGATCCTCAGGGGGGTCCGGACGGACGGGCAGACCTGTTCCGCCCCCGCGCGACAGGTCTGGGGCGGGGAAGGGGGTCGCCGGTCCTAGCCGGGGAAGACGGGGATGTCCCGGAACCGGTCCCGGGTTCCGGCCGCGTCCGCACGCGCGGCGACACCGGGCGCGAGCCTCAGCGGCGCCCGGTCGACGAAGGTCACGGCGTACACGTCACCGTGTCGCGAGGCGGTGCCGTCGGCCGCCGACTTGCCCAGCGCGCCGTCCGGGTCTCCGGTGGGCGCGGGACGGGTGGGCGCGTCGACGGTGCGCACGGCACGGTGGGCGGCGGCACGCAGCGCCCGGTCCGAAGCACGGGTCACAACGGTGATCCGCGGCCCGTACGACACGGCGGCGGTCGCCGCTGCCTTCGTACGGGCCTTGTCCTGCCCGGCGTCGTGCGTGACCGGCGGCTGCGGCTGCCCGGGGCGAGGCGCCGAGGTGACCGGCGCGGGGAGCAACCCGCCCGGCAGCTCGGAGACGATCGGCAGCTCCGGCAGCTGCACCACCGGCGCGGCGGGCAGCACGGGCAGCTGCACCGGCAGCTCCGACACCTGCTGCACGGTCTCGCCGAGCGTCCGGGTCACGGTCGAGGTCACCGTCTCCGTCACGGAACGGACGACCGTGCGCACCTTGGGAAGCTTGGGAACCTCAAGCGCCTTGTCGACCACCGGAACCACGGGCACGGCCTCGGTGACGGGCTTCCGCGTCGCTGTCGCCCTGTGCGGCTGCTGCTTGGCCTTGTGGTGCGGCGCCAGTACGTCCCGCAGCGGCACGTTCTGGGTCACGACCGACGTCAACGACGGTGTCGAGGACACCCCTTCGGCCGCCTGCGCCTGCTCCCCGCACAGGAAGCCGAGCGCGAGCAGTCCGCCGACCAGCAGCGCCAGTTGCAGCGCACGCCGTCCCGTCGCCGTACGCAACACGCGCACGGCGGCACCGGACAGAACTGCTGGCGAGGTCAAGACGGGGAGGATCCTCCCGTGCGGCGGAACGGAGCAGAGGTGGCCCAGCGGCGTGAAGGCCGGTGAAAGACCAGTGGAGACTTCGATCCTTGCACGGGACTCCCGAGGTTGCGCAAGCCCCCCGTTACCGATGGGTAGTCATGTCCGTTTTGACGCCTGCCGCCGGGTATCACTGAGTCGACAAGTCACCCTCCTGATCTGGCCGGTTCAGGCACTCTCAGGCACCGGAATCGGCCGTTTCTCGATCGCCGCCGCCATCACCTCGGGGAACAGATCGGGCGTGCACGCGAACGCCGGTGCTCCCAGTGCCGCGAGTGCGGCCGCGTGCTCCCGGTCGTACGCCGGCGCCCCCTCGTCCGACAGCGCGAGCAGCGCCACGAACTGCACCCCCGACGCCTTCATCGCCGCCACCCGCTTGAGCATCTCGTTCCGTATCCCGCCCTCGTAGAGGTCGCTGATGAGGACGACCACGGTCTCGGCCGGCCGGGTGATCTGCGCCTGGCAGTACGCCAGTGCCCGGTTGATGTCCGTACCGCCGCCGAGCTGGGTGCCGAACAATACGTCCACCGGGTCGTCGAGCTGGTCGGTGAGGTCGACCACCGCCGTGTCGAACACGACGAGCCGGGTGTCGATCGACCGCATGGACGCCAGCACCGCCCCGAACACCGACGCGTACACCACCGACGCCGCCATCGACCCGGACTGGTCGATGCAGAGGACGACCTCCTTCTTCACCGACTGCGAAGCCCGCCCGTACCCGATGAGCCGCTCCGGCACGATCGTGCGGTACTCGGGCAGGTAGTGCTTGAGGTTGGCCGCGATGGTGCGGTTCCAGTCGATGTCGTGGTGGCGCGGCCGGTTGATGCGGGCACTGCGGTCGAGGGCGCCGGTGAGGGTGGCCCGGGTACGGGTGGCCAGCCGCTTCTCCAGGTCCTCGACGACCTTGCGCACGACCGCCCGTGCGGTCTCCTTCGTCGTCTCCGGCATCGCCTTGTTGAGCGAGAGCAGCGTGCCGACCAGGTGCACATCGGCCTCCACGGCCTCCAGCATCTCGGGTTCGAGCAGCAGCGCGGCCAGCCCGAGCCGGTCGATGGCGTCGCGCTGCATGACCTGGACGACGGAGGACGGGAAGTACGTCCGGATGTCCCCGAGCCAGCGTGCCACCGACGGCGCCGACGCCCCCAGCCCCGCCGAACGGTCCCGCCCCGACTGCGGTCTGTCCCCCTTCCCGTACAGCGCGGCCAGCGTCCCGTCCATCGCCGCGTCCCGCCCCGTCAGCGCGCACCCGGTCCCGTCGGCGGCCTCGCCCCCGAGCACCAGCCGCCACCGCCGCAGCCGCTCCCGCGCGGGGTCACCGGTTCCGGTTCCGATTCCGGTCCCGCTGCCGATGTCCGTCGCGTCCGTCGTCATCTCCCGGCCCCCACAAGGTCGTTGTCCGGATTCGTGTCGTCCTTCGTCTCATCTTTCGTCTCGCCGAGGCCGAGCAGCAGCCGCAGCACCGGCAGCACGGCGTCGGCGCGCTCGGTGTCCGCTTCGGCGCCGAAGCCCGGTATCGCGGCGGCCTGTCCGGGTCCCTGGGTCCGCTCCCCCGGTCCCCGGCACACCAGTTCGCCGAGCGTTCTGCGCACCCCCGGCTCGTACGCCGAGAACGTCCGCCGCAGCAGCGGCAGTACGTCCGTGAACGCGTCCGCCGGCACCCCGGTCAGCCAGGTGTCGACCAGGGCGAGCAGCCGCTCGTCGTGCACGAGCAGCATCCCGCCCCCGCCGTTCCCCCCGACGAACCCCTCGATCCAGGCGGCCGCGTCCGCCGGCGGGGTCCCCGGCGAGAGCACCAGCCCCATCAGCCGGGCCGCCTCCGGTGGCCCCAGCTCCCCCTCGTCCAGCAGAATCCGCACGGCCCGCCCGCGCAGCACCCCGGGCACGGTGTCCCGCCCGGAGAGGGTGCGCAGCACGGCCCGCCAGCGGCGGCGCAGGTCACGGTGGCCGGATTCGGACCCCTGCGCGGTCCCGGCCGCTGTCTCGCTCCCGGCCACGCTCCCGGTCTCGCCGAGCAACCCCACCGCCGTGTGCACCGCGTCCACATGGCCCCGCATCTCCTCCGCCGCGTCCGCGTCGAGGGCGGCACAGACCGGCGGGAGTCCGACGAAGACCCGTTCGGCGAGGCCCGCGGCGACCTCGGCGAGCGCCCCGGTGTCGGTGCCCCGTACATCGCCGTAGCGCAGGGAACGGACCAGGGCCGGGAGTGCCTGGGCGAGATGGCCGACGTCCGTGTCCAGCGCGGCCCGGTCGGCGAGCGCCCGCATCACCACCGGCAGTGCCTCGGGCAGACCGGCGAGCAGACAGTGCTCGGCGAGCGCGGTGACCTCGGCGAGGGCCCTCGCCTGCACCGCGTCGGCCTCCGCCCTGGCGGTCGCCGCGCCCTCCACGGTGGTCCCCCACACCCCGGCCTCGGCCACCCGCACCGACAACTCCGGCTCCCAGCGCAGCCGCCAGGTCTCCCGGAACGTCCCCGTGCTGCCCCGTGACTCGGCCGGCTCCCCCCAGCCGACGCCGAGCAGCCGCAGCCGGTGCAGCAGCCGGCTGCGCCCGGCGTCGGTCTCCTTGCGCAGGTCGAGCTCCAACTCCCGCTCCAGCGCCTCGGGCTTGAGCCGGAGCCGGCGCTGCTCCCGGGCCAGGTCCCGCTGCAACGGCACCGCGGGCGCCGCTTCCGGCACCTCCCCCAGCACGTCCCCGACCACCAGCCGGTCGTGCACCAGCGCCAGCGGAACGTCCGAACCCTCGCACAGCACCGCCCGCACCGCGTCCGTCGTCTCGCCCAGGCCGGGCAGCGGGCGGCCGCGCATCACCGCGAGGGTCTCGGCCAGCCGTACCGCCTCGATCACATGGGCGGAGGACACGATCCGGTCCTCCTCGCGGAGCAGTCCGGCGACCCTGGTGAGCCACCGTTCCACCGGCCGGTCCGGGGCCCGGAACAGGTGCCCGTACCAGCCAGGCGAGTCGATGCCCGCGCCGTAGCCGCTCGCCCGGGCCAGCCGCCGGTTGGTCCACGGCACCCAGGTCATGTCCGTCCTGACCTTGGGCAGCCCTTTCAGCAGCTCCTTGTCGGCCGCGACGCTGCTCTTCGCGCGCAGCGCCGGCACATGCCACGCCCCGCACACCACCGCGACCGCTTCTCCGAACTCCCGCTGCGCGGCTCGCAGCCGGAGTCGCATGTGCGCCTCCCGCACGGGATCCCGGTCGCGCCCTCCGGCCCCGTACGTCTCCCGCAGCGCGCCCATCGCCTCCTCGACCGCGGCGAAGGGCGCGAACACGTCCCGCTCGCCGGCCGCGTCCCGGTGCTCGACGACGTCCTCCCACCAGCGCTCGGGATCGTCGTAACCGGCGGCCTCGGCGAGGGCGGCGAGGGGGTCGACACGCATCAGCCGCTCGGCGTCGGGCCCGCCGGCCCCGCCCGCTGCTCCATCCGCTCCCGCCTCATCCGCCTCCGCCCCGTCCGCTCCCGCCTCGTCGCCGTCGGCCGCGGTGTCCTCTTCCCTCCCCCAGGCCAGGGTGTGGGTGGCCGGCAGGTCGATGAAGCGGGCCGGGACCTCGTGCTCCAGAGCCCAGCGGACGGCCACCCACTCGGGGCTGAAGTCGGCCAGCGGCCAGAACGCCGAGCGGCCGGGCTCGTCCACCGCGTGCGCGAGGAGTGCGACCGGTGGCCGCATCTCCGGGTCGGCGGCCAGCGGGATCAGCGCGTCGGCCTCGGGCGGCCCCTCGATCAGCACGGCCCTCGGCCGGGCGGCGTCCAGGGCGGCCCGCACCGCCCGCGCGGAGCCGGGCCCGTGGTGCCGTACCCCCAGGAGCAGCGGCCCGGTCCGCTCCCATGCGGAGTCGGTCATGCGCTCACCTCCCGGCAGGCACGGTAGAAGTCCTTCCAGTCGTCCCGCTCGCGGACGACCGTCTCCAGGTACTCCTGCCAGATGACCCGGTCGGCGGCCGGGTCGCGGACGACCGCGCCGAGGATGCCGGCCGCGACATCGCCGGCCCGGAGCACGCCGTCCCCGAAGTGGGCGGCCAGGGCGAGGCCGTTGGTGACGACGGAGATCGCCTCGGCCGTGGAGAGCGTGCCGCTCGGCGACTTCAGCTTGGTGCGGCCGTCGGCGGTGATGCCGTCGCGCAGCTCGCGGAAGACGGTCACGACCCGGCGGATCTCCGCGATGCCGTCGGGCACGGCGGGCAGGTCCAGGGAGCGGCCGAGCTGGTCGACACGGCGCGCGACGATCTCGACCTCGGCGTCGGGGCTCTCCGGCAGCGGCAGCACGACGGTGTTGAAGCGGCGGCGCAGGGCGCTGGACAGGTCGTTGACACCCCGGTCGCGGTCGTTGGCGGTGGCGATCAGGTTGAAGCCGCGGACCGCCTGCACCTCCTGGCCGAGCTCCGGGATCGGCAGGGTCTTCTCGGACAGGATCGTGATCAGCGTGTCCTGGACGTCGGCCGGGATCCGGGTCAGCTCCTCGACTCTCGCCGTCATGCCCTCCGCCATGGCCCGCATGACCGGGCTGGGCACGAGGGCGTCCCGGCTCGGGCCGTGGGCCAGCAGCTGGGCGTAGTTCCAGCCGTAGCGGATCGCCTCCTCCGGGGTGCCGGCCGTGCCCTGCACCAGCAGGGTCGAGTCGCCGCTGACGGCGGCGGCGAGGTGCTCGGAGACCCAGGTCTTGGCGGTGCCGGGCACGCCGAGCAGGAGCAGGGCGCGGTCGGTGGCGAGGGTGGTGACGGCGACCTCGACGATGCGGCGCGGGCCGACGTACTTCGGGGTGATCACCGTGCCGTCCGGCAGTACGCCGCCGAGGAGATAGGTGGCCACCGCCCACGGCGACAGCTTCCAGCGGGCCGGGCGCGGCCGGTCGTCCTGTGCGGCCAGTGCCGCGAGCTCGTCGGCGAAGGCGTGCTCGGCGTGCGGTCGCAGCGCGCTCTCGGTGGTCGTCGGGTCGGTCGGTTCCACGGACACAGTCATGGCTGAGGCCCCCTCCAGCTCGGCCGGTTCGGATCTGGTGTCCACCGTGCACCACGCCACTGACAATCGCTCTGACCTGCACAAACGCTGCCGTCGGGGCGATTGTCAGTGGCGGGATCTACCTTCGATGGCATGACTCAGCAGGGGGTGCGCTGGAGTGCGGACCAGGTGCTGGCACTGGCGCCTGACGCCGCGTCACGCAAAGCGGGAAGCAAACTCGGAGCGGCCGGGCCGTGGTCCGGGGCGGGGAGTTGCGAGGAGGGGACGGTAGAGGAGGGGACGGTAGAGGAGGGGACGGTATGGGGACTGTGCAAGGGCAGCGGCAGCAAGCCGTACCAGACGATCGTGGACATCGCGGACCCGGCCGGGCCCGCGTACAAGTGCAGTTGTCCGAGCCGGAAGTTCCCCTGCAAGCACGCCCTCGGGCTGCTCCTGCTGTGGGCCGGCGGGGACGACGCGGTGCCGACGGTGGAGCAGGCGCCGGACTGGGCGGAGCAGTGGATCGCGGGCCGGCGCAAGCGTGCGGGGGAGGAACGACCGGCGGGTGGCGGGAGTTCCGCCGCCGCTGACCCCGAGGCGGCCCGGCGGCGGGCGGAGAAGCGGGCCGAGCGGGTCACGGCGGGCGCCACGGAGCTGGAGCAGCGCCTGACCGACCTGCTGCGCGGCGGCCTGGCCGGGGCCGAGCAGTCGGGGTACGGGTTGTGGGAGGAGACGGCGGCCCGCATGGTCGACGCCCAGGCCCCCGGACTGGCCACCAGGGTGCGGGAGTTGGGGGCGATACCGGCCTCCGGCCCGGGCTGGCCGGTGCGGCTGCTGGAGGAGTGCGCGCTGCTGCACCTCCTCGACCAGGGCTGGCTGCACCGCGACCGGCTCCCGGAGGGCCTCGCGGCCACGGTCCGCTCCCGCATCGGCCTGCCCGCGTCGGCGGACGGCCCGCCGGTGCGCGACCGCTGGCTGGTCCTCGCGCAGTACGACACGGTGGACGCGAAGCTGACGACCCGCCGGATCTGGCTGCACGGCGCCGACTCGGGCCGTACGGCACTGCTCCTGTCCTACGGCGCGGCGGGCCGCGCCCCCGAGCTGGCGCTGCCGGTCGGTCTCGCCCTGGGGGCGGAGCTCTCCGCCTACCCCGGCGCGGGCCGGCACCGGGCGGCCCTGGGCGAGCGGTTCGCGGCGCCCGCGCCCCTCTCGATACGGCCGCCCGGCGTGCCGACGGCACAGGCGGCGGCCCGGTACGGGGAGGCCCTGCGCGAGGACCCGTGGCTGGAGTCGGTACCGGTGACGCTGGGCCGGGTCGTGCCCGTCCCGGACGGCGACTCCTGGCAACTGGCCGACGCGGAAACCGAGTTCGCGTTGCCGCTGTCTCCGGTCGCCCGTTCCAGGCCGGGCCTGTGGCGGCTGGTCGCGCTCTCCGGCGGCGCCCCGGTCACGGTCTTCGGCGAGTGCGGCCACCACGGCTTCACCCCGCTGACGGCCTGGCCGGAGGGGACGGGCGAGGCGGTACCGCTGTGCTGACCCGACCGACATCCGAGGCGGCTACAAAAAACCGCCCAACAGCCGAACCGAACCACATCGACCGGCCGGCACCCGTGCCACCCCAGCGAACCCGCCCGGCGCCCGGGCCGACGCGTCGGCACTACAGAAAGGGAACCCCGTGACCGCTTGGGAGGACCTTGTCACCACGGCGCTGCTGGGCACGGACCGGCGCCCGTACGCGACCGGCGGGTCCGGCCGCGAGGCTCCGGTAACCCTGTTGGACGAGGCGGCCGTGACGGCCGTACGCCGGCGGGCCGGGCTGCGTCCGGCACCGGCCGCGCGCCGCCCCGAACCCGCCCCCGAGGACCCGCGTCCCGCGCTGCCCGCCGCGGCGGCGCGCCGGCTGACGATGCTGCTGTCCGACCGCCCCGGCACCGGGACCGGCGGCCGCCGGGGCACCTCGCCCGACCTGATGGAGCTGTTGCCGCAGTGGCTGGCGACGGCCAACGCGCACGGGTACGCCGCGCCTCCCCAGGCGCTGCCCGCACTGCTGGACGCGGCTCGCGGCCGTACCGACCTGCGGCCCGCCGCGCTGGCCTTCGCCGGACCGCGCGCCCTGTGGCTGGCCCGGCTCAACCAGGACTGGCGGTTCGTCCTGCGCGCGGCCCCGGGAGGCGGTACGGCCCTGCCCGATCCCGAGGACGCCGAGGCGGTACGGCAGGTGTGGCAGGAGGGGTTGTTCGCCGAACGGGTCGCGTTGCTGGGCGCGCTGCGCGCCCGTACGCCCGAGGCGGCGCGCGAGTTGCTGGCCGGGACCTGGGCGACCGAGCGGGCCGAGGACCGGCTGATGTTCCTCGACTCGCTGCGCACGGGGCTGGCCGCGGGGGACGAGCCGTTCCTGGAGCAGGCGCTGTCCGACCGCAGCCGCAACGTGCGGACGACGGCTGCGGAGTTGCTGTCCGCGCTGCCGGGTTCGGCGCTGGCGGGGCGGATGGCGGTGCGGGCCGGGGCGTGTGTGGCGGTCGACCACACCGGGGACGGGCCGGTGATCGGGGTGGAGGCGCCGCCGGAGTGCGACGCGGGCATGGAGCGCGACGGGGTCGTGGCCAAGCCGCCGAGCGGTCGTGGCGAACGGTCCTGGTGGCTGGGGCAGTTGGTGGAGGCGACCCCGCTCACCACCTGGTCGGCGCGGCTCGGCGGCCGTACCCCCCGGGAGATCGTGGCGTTGCCGGTGGCGGACGGCTGGCAGGGCGAGTTGCACGCGGCCTGGTGCCGGGCCGCCGTACGGCAGCGGGACGCCGAGTGGGCGAGGGCGCTGCTCGGGGTTCCGGCGGCACCGGAGGCGGGCGGTCCGGGGGCCGTGTCCCTCGCCGAGCGGGCCAAGCTGCTGGGCACGCTGGAGGGCGGGGAACGGGCTGGCTGGGTGGCCGGCTTCATCGCGGCGCACGGTCTGTCGGAGGCGTTCCAGTTGCTGGGCGTGTGCGCCGTCCCGTGGTCCGAGGCGCTCGGCCGGTCCGTGGTGGACGCTCTCGACATCGCGCGGGACGCGGGGAGTTATCCCTGGAGCTTCAGCGGGGTGATGGGGCTGGCCGAGCGCTGCCTCGATCCGGCCGAGGCGTCCCGCCTGGACGGCCTGCTGGCGACACCGGACGAACGGGAGGACGCGTCACCGGGTGCCGGCGGCTACTGGGCGGAGGCGTTCCAGCGCCTGGTGACGACATTGAGACTGCGTGCGGCGATGCTGGAGGAACTGTTCCCACCGAACAGTCAAGCGCCCCTTGACTGAAGCGCGCCCCAAAGGAGCGCGAGGAACTGCGCGACCAGCCCCCACCGGCGCGCAGTTCCCCACGCACCGAAACCACCGATGTCGGCCTACCGCATCCGCGGCCTACGCCCCCGTCGGCTCCCGGACGTTCTCCCGTACCCACTCCACGATCGACGCCGTCGTCGCGCCCGGCGTGAAGATCGCGGCGACGCCCTTCTCCTTGAGGGGGGCGATGTCGTCCTCGGGGATGATGCCGCCGCCGAAGACGAGGATGTCCTCGGCGTCACGCTCCCTGAGGAGGTCGATGACCGCGGCGAACAGGGTGTTGTGGGCGCCGGAGAGGATGGAGAGGCCGATCGCGTCGGCGTCCTCCTGGATGGCCGTGTCGACGATCTGCTCCGGCGTCTGGTGGAGCCCGGTGTAGATGACCTCCATGCCCGCGTCGCGCAGCGCCCGCGCGATGACCTTGGCCCCGCGGTCATGGCCGTCGAGCCCCGGTTTGGCCACCACCACACGGATCGGACCGGCTGCCACACCCATCGCTGCCTCCATGACCATGAAACGAACGCGCCGACATCCATCCGCACCGACGAGTACCGCACGTCTGCCGCGAGCCGCCACCCGCCCGAAGTGAACGAACGTTGTCTCCAGCATCCCGCAACCGGCAGTTTCACGGAGGTTACCGAGGGGTAAATCACCCGCAGTGAGACACGTCAGGGAGCCGCAGCGTGGTCCGCGGGGGCACCAGGGGCAGGCAACGCGGCCCGTCGTCGTACCCCCGCCACCTCCGCTCGGCCTCCCATGAGAGCACGCGGGGGACAGAGGAGTCCTTCGCGCGCCGACAGGAGGTCGGCCGATGAAGGCCACCGAGGTACTGGAGCCCTTTCTCCCGCTCTGCCGTCGTCTCCTCCCCAGCAGACTCGCCGGTCTCTCACTGGCCCTGCTGAAGTCGACCGCCCTGGAGGCGGCCGTCCTCGCCGGGCATCTGCTGCTCTACCCGACCGGTCTCACTCCGGAGCGCCGCTCCCCCGTACCGCCCGCACGGCAGGACGGCACCGACCGGCTGCCGGTCCGCACGGCCCCGCCGGTCGTGCTGCTGCACGGCTTCATCGACAACCGCTCGGTCTTCGTCCTGCTGCGCCGCACCCTCGCCCAGCACGCCGGCCAGCGCGTCGAGTCGCTCAACTACTCGCCGCTGACCTGCGACATCCGCACCGCCGCCGAACTGCTCGGCCGGCACATAGAGGAGATCTGCGAGCGCACCGGCAGCCGCCGGGTCGACATCGTCGGGCACAGCCTCGGCGGGCTGATCGCGCGCTACTACGTCCAGCGCCTCGGCGGTGACCTCCGCGTCCGCACCCTGGTGACGCTCGGCTCCCCGCACTCGGGCACCCGGGTCGTGCCGCTCGCGGACGCGCACCCGATCGTGCGCCAGATGCGCCCCGGTTCGGAGGTGATCGAGGAGCTGACCCGGCCCGCGCCCGGCTGCCGTACCCGGTTCGTCAGTTTCTGGAGCGATCTCGACTCGCTGATGGACCCGGTGGAGACGGCCTGTATCGACCACCCGGACCTCATGGCGACGAACGTGCGCGTGACCGGGATCGGGCATCTCGCCCTGCCCGTCCACCCGGCGATCGCGACCGGAATACGGCAGGCACTCGACGAGGTGCACCCGGAGGAGCAGATGGCGGGCGGTCTGACGGTGGCCTGACGGCGAACCGGATGAGCCGGATGAGCCGGGCATTCGGGTCGGTTCGGGCGGGCAATGACCGCCCGGCGACGCCGACTTGGACCACCGGCTCATCGAACACTTCTCGAACACAAGGCCAAACCCGCGCCCGCCGTCCCCCGAAAGACGGGTGAATGCCCGTTTCCCGAAACCGCGAAACCTGTTGAAGATTGTCGCGCCCGCATACCGCCGGGTACAGTCGCCGCACTGCTCTGGCAGCCCCTGTTGTCGAGGCGAAAGAGAAGTTGGTGAACGACCGTCACCCGTCGGGGACCATGACCACCCCGGCTCCGGCCTCCGACGCCGACCCGGCGCACTACGCGCCGTACGGCACCCAGGAAGCCCAGTACGGCGACTTCACCACGTACGGCGAC
Organism: Streptomyces sp. NPDC048277; assembly: GCF_040652235.1. Lineage (NCBI taxonomy): Bacteria > Bacillati > Actinomycetota > Actinomycetes > Kitasatosporales > Streptomycetaceae > Streptomyces > Streptomyces sp. NPDC048277. The sequence goes on along the minus strand of NZ_JBEZLQ010000001.1, from coordinate 339,522 downwards.
CACGCCGCTACGGGCGCCGCGTTCCACAGTGACCCGCTCTTCGGCAACCTGCCGGGCGGGGGCCAGACCACCGGCGCGTACGACACCACGCAGTGGCAGACGACCGGCCACCACACGCTGAACTACGACCCGTACGCGGCCCAGCACCACGCCGCCTACGACTCCGGTGCCTACGACAGCACCGCCTGGACCGTCCCGGCGCAGGGCACGGCCGCCGACGTCAGCGGGGAGTGGGACGCGAACGCCTGGCTCCAGCCCGACCAGTCGGCGATGAACGGCGCGACCCAGCAGTGGCAGTGGGGCACCCAGGCCTTCGACACCGGCGCGTACGACGCCACGCAGTGGAACTCCGACGGCACCCCGGCGCAGCCCGCCGAGCCCGAGCACGAGCACGGGGCACAGGCCGACGGCTCCTTCGACGCTCCGGCGACCCAGACGTTCGAGCAGCTCCCCTACGAGGAGTTCGCGGAGGACTTCCCGGACCAGGGGGAGTCGACCGCGACCGGTGAGCTACCTGCAGTAACGCCACTGCTGGAGGACCAGGAAGAGGTCACCCCGGCCACGGCGGTCCCGGCGACACGCGCCGGCTCCCGCGCGGGGGCGCGTTCCCGCCGTCGTACGCCCCCCAAGCGCTCCGCGCTGCTGACGGTCGCCGTGCCCTCCGCGTGTGTGATGGGGGTCGCCGGAATCGCGGCCGCCTCGGTCGGCACGTTCAGCGACGACGGCAAGGACACGACGGCGTCGGCCTCCGACGCGCAGTCGGTGAAACCGTCCACCGCCAACAGCAAGCTGGACGCCCAGCTGAGGACGCTCTCGGCGGGCGCCGACGACTTCGCCGACCGGGCCAGCCGCACGCAGGAGCGCATCGACCTCAAGGCCCAGCAGGAGGCCGAGAAGAAGAAGGCGGCGGCGGAGGCGGCCCGCAAGGAGCGGCTGCGCCCCAAGTACGTCCTCCCGGTCACGCAGAAGGGCCTCAGCGCCTACTTCGGCCAGGCCGGCGTGAACTGGATGTCCGTCCACACGGGCATCGACTTCCCCGTCTCCTACGGCACGACGGTCATGGCCGCGACCGACGGCGTCGTCTCCACCAAGTGGAACAGCGCCTACGGCAACATGATGATCGTGACGGCGAAGGACGGCACGGAGACGTGGTACTGCCACCTCTCGTCGTACCGGGTCGCCGCCGGTACGACCGTCAAGGCCGGCGATCCGATCGCGTACTCCGGCAACTCGGGCAACTCGACCGGCCCGCATCTGCACTTCGAGGTACGGCCGGCCGGTGGCGCCGCGATAGACCCGCTGCCGTGGCTGCGGAGCCACGGGCTCGACCCGACCTGATCCCGACCTGATCCCGATCCGATCGATGAGCCCCGCTTCCCGGAAGCGGGGCTCGTTCGTCTGCGGCTACAGCTTCTCGACCGGCGCGTACCGCAGCAGCAGCCGCTTCGGCTTGCTGTCCCCGAAGTCGATCGTCGCCTCCTCGTTCCCGCCGGTGCCCTTCACCGCGACGACCGTGCCGAGGCCGAACTGGTCGTGGGTGACCCGGTCGCCGACGGCCAGCGAGACTGTCGGCTTCTCCGAGGTCCGCCGGGTGGCGAACCCGGACGCGCCCGACGCCGAGGAGCGCGAGCGGGACGAGGAGAGCGAGGCGGCCACGCCCGACGCGGGCCCGGAGGACACCGGCGCCATCGCCCCCGTCCGCTTCCACTCCAGATACGCGCCCGGGATCTCCTCCAGGAAGCGCGAGGGCGGGTTGTACGACGGCTGGCCCCAGGCGCTGCGCATCGACGACCGGGTGAGGTACAGCCGCTCCCGCGCGCGCGTGATGCCCACGTACGCGAGGCGCCGCTCCTCCTCCAGTTCCTTGGTCTGGCCGAGGGCGCGCATGTGCGGGAAGACGCCGTCCTCCATGCCGGTCAGGAAGACCACCGGGAACTCGAGGCCCTTGGCGGTGTGCAGGGTCATCAGGGTGATGACGCCGTCGCCGTTCTCGTCGTCGTCGGGGATCTGGTCGGAGTCGGCGACCAGGGCCACCCGCTCCAGGAAGGCGGCGAGTCCGGTCGGTGTCTCGCCCTCGCCGGACTCCTGCTCGAACTCCAGGGCCACGGCGGCGAGTTCCTGGAGGTTCTCGATCCGGGTCTCGTCCTGCGGGTCCGTGGAGGCCTGCAACTCGGCGAGGTAGCCGGTGCGTTCGAGGACGGCTTCGAGCACGGTGGCCGGTCCGGCGCCCGACTCGACGATCGTACGGAGGTCCTCCATCAGCGTGTTGAACCGCTTGACCGCGTTCGTCGACCGCGCGGCCATGCCGTACGCCTCGTCGACGCGCTTGAGCGCCTGCGGGAAGCTGATCTTCTCGCGCTGGGAGAGCGCGTCGATCATCGCCTCCGCACGGTCGCCGATGCCGCGCTTGGGGACGTTGAGGATGCGGCGCAGCGGCACCGAGTCCTCGGGGTTGGCGAGGACGCGGAGGTAGGCCAGGACGTCCCGGACCTCCTTGCGCTCGTAGAAGCGCACACCGCCGACGACCTTGTAGGGCAGGCCGACGCGGATGAAGATCTCCTCGAAGACACGGGACTGGGCGTTGGTGCGGTAGAAGACGGCGACATCGCCCGCCTTCGCCTCGCCCGCGTCCGTCAGCCGGTCTATCTCGTCGGCGACGAACTGCGCCTCGTCGTGCTCGGTGTCGGCGACGTAACCGGTGATCTGCGCGCCCGCGCCCGCGTTGGTCCACAGGTTCTTGGGGCGGCGGGACTCGTTGCGCTCGATGACCGCGTTGGCGGCGGACAGGATCGTCTGCGTGGAGCGGTAGTTCTGCTCCAGGAGGATCGTCGTCGCGTTCGGGTAGTCCTCCTCGAACTGGAGGATGTTGCGGATCGTCGCACCCCGGAAGGCGTAGATCGACTGGTCGGCGTCACCGACCACGCAGAGCTCGGCGGGCTGGAGGTCGTGCTCGGCGGGCGGCTCGGCCTCGCCGCGGTCACCGGTGCCCACCAGCTCGCGCACCAGCGCGTACTGGGCGTGGTTGGTGTCCTGGTACTCGTCGACCAGGACGTGCCGGAAGCGTCGGTGGTAGTGCTCGGCGACGTCCGGGAAGGCGCGCAGCAGGTTGACCGTCGTCATGATCAGGTCGTCGAAGTCGAGGGCGTTCGCCTCGCGCAGCCGCGACTGGTAGAGCGCGTAGGCCTGGGCGAGGGTCTTCTCGAAACCGTCGCTCGCCTGGGCGGCGAAGTCCTCCTCGTCGATCAGCTCGTTCTTGAGGTTGCTGATCTTGGCGCTGAAGGACTTCGGCGGGAAGCGCTTCGGGTCGAGGTCCAGGTCGCGGCAGACCAGGGCCATCAGCCGCTTCGAGTCGGCCGCGTCGTAGATCGAGAAAGAGGAGGTGAAGCCGAGCTTCTTGCTCTCCCTGCGCAGGATCCGCACGCACGCGCTGTGGAAGGTCATCACCCACATCGCGTTCGCGCGCGGGCCGACGAGCTGCTCGACGCGCTCCTTCATCTCGCCCGCGGCCTTGTTGGTGAAGGTGATCGCGAGGATCTGGCCCGGGTGCACATGGCGCTCGCCGAGGAGGTGGGCGATGCGGTGGGTGAGCACGCGCGTCTTGCCGGAACCGGCGCCGGCCACGATGAGCAGCGGGGAGCCGGCGTGCACGACGGCCGCCCGCTGGTTGTCGTTGAGCCCCTCCAGGAGCGCGGCCGGGTCCAGGGCCGGGCGGGCGGCGCCGTCGCGGTAGTAGGCGTCCCGGTCCGGGGGCACGTCGAACTTCCCGCCGAACAGATCGTCCGGAATCGGCTCCGGTACGTGCTCGTCCTCGGGCGGCGGCGGGGGTTCCTCCTCGCGGCCGCGCGGGGGCTGGAGGTTCGCCAGGAAGCTGTCGTCAAAGAGGCTGCTCATCGCTCTCCGAGTCTAGGGCGCCCCACCGACAACCGGCCGCCGCCCCGAGAATTCACTCCGGTCACCCACCAGAATCACCCCGTCACGGTTGGCGATCACGCGCCGCGGGCACCCCCGCAACCGTCCGCCGGGCCACCGGCCGCTCAACCATTCCGGACAAGTCGCGCCATATACTCCTTGATCGACCGAGCGGATCGGGTCGCAACACAAAGGTCACGAAAATGTATCGGGCATATCGCACATCAACCTTCACACGGGCCACACGAGTTGGCTAGCGTGCCGGGCAGGCCGTACGACACCCACCGGCGAACGTCGCCGGGCCGTACGGCCTCCGCCGAGTCCGGTGCGCCGCCGCGCCGCCGGAGCCGGGGACCCACACCGACCTTGGGGTGAATCGGTCCCGACTTCCCACCGGGGAACGGACCGTAGGGCAACCCTTCCGAAGCACCCGCCCGAACCCGACAGCTAACTCGGTAGGCGGAACATGGAAGGAGTCGCCTCCGTTGGCGTCGCACCGCAAGTCCCGTCCCTCAGCAACGCGCGTAGCAGGCATACGCACCCCCGCCCTGGCCACCGCCGCCCTCACCTCCGTGGCCCTGCTCTCCCAGACGGCCAACGCCGCGCCCTCCGAGGACGGCAAGCCGAGCCTGGAGGAGGTCGAGAAGAAGGTCGACGCCCTCTACCGGCAGGCCGAGTCGGCGACCGAGAAGTACGACGCGGCCAAGGAGAAGACCGGTACCCAGCGCAAGCAGGTCGACACCCTGCTGGACGACGTCGCCAAGCGCACGGACCGGCTGAACAAGGCACGTGAGGAACTGGGATCGTTCGCCGCGGCCCAGTACCGGACCGGGACCGAGGTCCCCCAGACGGCGACCTTCCTGCTCGCGAACGATCCGCAGGACTACTTCGACCAGTCGCAGCTGATGCACCGGCTGACCTCGCGCCAGAAGGGCGCGGTCGACGACTACGCCACACAGCAGTCCGCGACCATGAAGAAGCGGCAGGAGGCCGCCAAGAGCCTCGAGACGCTCACCGAGACGCAGGACGAACTCAAGACCGCCAAGACCACCGTCCAGACGAAGCTGGCCTCCGCGCGGGAGCTGCTGTCGCAGCTGACGGCCCAGGAGAAGGCCCGGCTCGCGGAGATCGAGAAGCAGCAGCAGGAGGCGGCGGCCCGCAAGGCGGCGGAACTCGCGAAGCAGCAGGCGGCGGCCGCGGCCGCCGCCAAGCAGGACACGTCGTCGTCCTCGACGTCGTCCTCCAGCGGCTCCTCGTCCTCCTCGTCCTCCTCGTCCTCCTCCGCGTACGCCACGAAGGCCGCCAAGGCGATCGCCTTCGCCCGCGCGCAGATCGGCAAGCCGTACGTGTGGGGTGCGACCGGCCCCGGCTCCTACGACTGCTCCGGCCTCTCCCAGGCCGCCTGGAAGGCCGCGGGTGTCTCCCTGCCGCGCACCACGTACGACCAGGTGAACGCCGGCACCACCGTCTCCCTCGCCGACGCCCAGCCCGGCGACCTGGTCTTCTTCTACGACGACGTCAGCCACGTCGGTATCTACATCGGCAACGGCATGATGATCCACGCCCCGAAGCCCGGCGCGTACGTCCGGGAGGAGTCGATCTACTACGGGGGCGAGTCGATCATCCACAGTGTGGTGCGACCGGCCTGAGCCTGTCCCGTCTGCTTGAGGTACCGGGCGGGGGCGCGCACTGAGGATGTGAGCGCCCCCGCCCCCATCCCGCGCCCGCGCGGTTTTCGTGCTCCACGCGCGCGTGCCCCGCCCGCACCCCGGTCCGCGCTCCTTAGCATCGGGAACATGTCCGGCATTTCACCCCTCCGCGTCTGGTGGGCCCAGCGTGAGCCGGCGGCCGGGGCCGCCGTGATGGCCACCGGGATCGTGTCCGTGGCGCTGCATCTGGCGGGGGCGGAGATCCTGTCCCGGGTCATGCTGGTGCTGGCCTGCGCGGCCTGGATCGGGCTGGCCGCGGACTTCGTCGCACGGTTGGCACTCGACCGGCGGCGCTGGGTGACGGAGGCGAGGACACCGGGCGCGCTCACCGCCGTAGCGGCTACGACGGTGCTGGGGACGCGGTTCTCGCTGCTCGGCCGGCAGACCCTCGCCGAGGCCCTGCTGGCGCTGTCGACGGTGCTGTGGCCGCCGTTGCTCGTCCTCGTCGTACGGCACTGGAAGGAGCGGATGCCGGGGGCGGTATTCCTGGGCTGCGTGGCCACGCAGGGGCTCACCGTGCTGGGCGCGGTGCTGGCGGCGGCTCTGACCACGGCGTGGCTCGCGCATCTGTCGCTGGTGCTGTTCTGGCTGGGGCTGGCGTTCTACGGGCTCGCCGTGCCCCGGTTCGACTGGCGGCAGGTCGCCGAGGGGCCCGGCGACCAGTGGATCGCGGGTGGCGCGCTCGCGATCTCCGCGCTCGCCGGGGCGAAGCTGCTGGCGGCCGACAGTGCGCGGCTCTACCTGTGGAACGACGACGACCGCGGTGTGCTGCGCACGGTGACGGTGGCGCTGCTGGTCCTGGACCTGGCCTGGTGCGTCGTCCTGCTGGCCGCGGAGGTGGCGCGGCCCCGGCTGCGGTACGACGTGCGCCGCTGGGCGACGGTGTTCCCGCTGGGGATGACGGCGACGGCGACGCTGTCCGTCGCGGCCGCCGTGGGCATCCCGTGGCTGAGCCGGCCGGGGCGGGTGCTGGTGTGGGTCGCGCTGCTGGCATGGCTGGCGGTGGCCGCGGGAGCGGCGGGGGTCGCCCGCCCCGCGCTCAGGAAGGCTCTGTGACCGTCACGTCCACGGTGACCGTCACGTCCACAGTACGGCGATGAAGATGTTCGCCATGGTCAGCAGGCCCACCAGCCCGAAGGCACCCTTCTCCACCTTCTCGTCGTCGCGCTTCACGTAGACGAGGCCGAGGATGACGATCAGCAGCGCGAGCTTCACGCCGATCTTGATGGTGTTGACGTGATGGCCGTTCGCCTCGTTGAGGCCGACCAGGATCACGCCCGTGGCGAGCATGGTGAACGCGCCGTGCAGCATCCCGGGGACGAACCGGGCCGTGCCCTGGCCCATCGCCTTCATCTGGGTGAGGAAGCCGCCGAGGAGTGCGGCGATGCCGATGATGTGCAGGCCGACGAAGAGATGGATGAGTACGTCCATGGGTGCGGAGCCTAATCAGGCCCCCCTGGGGCGCCGGGCACCGGCCCCTCCCTTCGTGCCCGCGGCCGCACGCCTCCGGGGGGCCGCATATATGCACCCCATAGCACCCCGTGCGCTTCCTGTGTCCCGGAACCGCCGCTTCGGTCAGCACGCCTCGTGAAGCCGACGGCTCCGGACCGGAATCCCGGTCGCTTACCGTCAGGTAACGATCTGGTCACGCCAATTCCGCGCATCGCGTTACCAAGCCGACACAACCGGGCCTAGCGTCCTCCCCCAGGTGCCCGACTCCCCACCGCCGCCCGGGCCAGGGGCGGCAGTCGGACACCACCGCCGAGAAGGTCCGGCGGCGGTCCGCTCCCCCTGTGCGGGCCGCCGCCGGACGCGCAATCCGCATCCCCGCGGCCGTACGTGTGCTCCCCCTGGCGTTCGTACGGACGACACGGCGGTCGTACGAAAGGACGGGACAGTCCAGGTGGCAGCGCACCGCAAGCCCCGACAGCGCTCGCTCAGCGGCGGTACGGCCCGCACGGCCGCCACCCTCGCCCTGGCGGGCGCGGCCACCGCGACGGCCTTCGAAGGAACCGGAAACGCCGAGCCGCAGCTGACACCGGCGCAGGTGAAGGCCGAGGTGGACCGGCTGTACCAGGACGCCGAGGCGGCCACCCAGAAGTACGACGGCGCGAAGGACAGGGCCGATACGGCCCAGCGGCGGCTGAAGTCACTGCAGGACCAGACGGCCCGCAAGCAGGAAGACCTCAACTCCGCGCGGGACGCCCTCGGTTCGACAGCGGCCGCGCAGTACCGCGCCGGCGGGATCGACCCGGCCTGGCAACTGGCGCTGTCCAGCGATCCCGACCGGTACCTCGACGACGCCGCCTTCGCCGAACGGGCCGCCGACCGGCAGGCCGGTGCGGTGGCCCGGGTACGGCAACAACTGCGGGAGATCGAGCAGTTGCGGGGCGCGGCACATGTCGAGCTGACGTCGCTGCGGTCCCGGCAGGCCGAGCTGAGGCGGCAGAAGGACATCATCAACGGCAAGCTCGGCGAGGCCCGGAAGCTGCTGGACCGGCTGTCGCCGCAGCAGCAGGCGGCGGTCACGGCGGACGGCACGTCCTCGCGCGCCTCGCGCTCGGCCTCGGACGGCCGCGTCCCGCTGTCCGCCGGCGACGTCGCCGCCCCCGACTCCCGTGCCGCGGCCGCCGTGGCCTACGCCTACTCCAAGCTCGGCAGCCCCTATGTGTGGGGCGCGACCGGCCCCGACGCCTTCGACTGCTCGGGCCTCGCCCAGGCCGCCTACCGCTCCGCCGGTGTCTCGATCCCCCGCACCACCTACGCCCAGATCGACGCCGGCCACCGCGTCTCCCGCTCCGAACTCCAGCCGGGCGACCTGGTGTTCTTCTACTCGGGCGTCAGCCACGTCGGCATCTACATCGGCAACGGCCAGATGATCCACGCCCCGAACCCGTCGGCCCCGGTGCGGATCGCCCCCATCGACGAGATGCCGTTCGCGGGGGCGACGCGGGTCGTCTGAGCAGCCTCACGCGGCGCCCTGCGCGGCCTCAGACCAGGCGCCGCGCGGTCGCCCACCGGGTCAGCTCGTGCCGGTTGGACAGCTGCAGCTTCCGCAGGACCGCCGACACATGGGACTCGACCGTCTTCACGGAGATGAACAGCTGTTTGGCGATCTCCTTGTAGGCGTAGCCGCGCGCGATGAGACGCAGGACCTCGCGCTCGCGCTGGGTGAGGCGGTCGAGGTCCTCGTCGACCGGCGGGGCGTCGGTGGAGGCGAAGGCGTCCAGGACGAACCCGGCGAGCCGCGGGGAGAAGACGGCGTCGCCCTCCTGGACGCGGAAGATCGAGTCGACCAGGTCGGTGCCGGTGATCGTCTTGGTGACGTAGCCGCGGGCACCGCCCCGGATCACGCCGATCACGTCCTCCGCCGCGTCCGACACGGACAGCGCGAGGAAACGCACCGGCTGCTCGGCGTCCGCCATCAACGGGGCGCACCGGCGCAGTACCTCGACCCCGCCGCCGCCCGGCAGGTGCACATCGAGGAGGACCACCTCGGGCCGGGTCGCGGTGATCACCGTGACCGCCTGGTCGACATCGGCGGCCTCGCCGACCACCTCGACGCCGGTCTGCTCGGTCTGGCCGATCTCGGCCTGGACGCCCGTACGGAACATCCGGTGGTCGTCGACGAGGACCACACGCACCCGACGCCCGGCCTTCTCGGTGCCTTCCGCCGGGCCGTTCGCCTCGGTCGCGTCGCTCATGACGTCTTCTCCACCCTCTCCATCTCCAGCTCGACCTCCGTGCCGCCGCCCGGTACGGACCGCAGCCGTGCCGTGCCGCCGTGACGCTCCATGCGGCCGATGATCGATTCTCTGACGCCCATGCGGTCGACGGGTATCGAATCGAGATCGAAGCCGGGACCGCGGTCACGCACGGACACGAAGACCGTCCTGCCCTCGACCTCGGCGTAGACCTGGACGGCACCGCCCTCGCCACCGTACTTGGCGGCGTTGACCATCGCCTCGCGCGCGGCCTGCATCTGCGCGCCCGTCCCTTCGTCGAGCGGGCAGTCCCCGACCACCACGACCTCGATGGGGACGCCGTGCTTGTCCTCCACCTCCGCCGCGTTGCGCCGGACCGCGTCGGCGAGGGTGGCGGGCTCGTCGGCCTCGTCCTTGCCGGTTCCCTCGGGTTTGTAGAGCCAGGTGCGCAGGTCGCGCTCCTGGGCACGGGCGAGGCGCCGCACCTCGTTCGCGTTCTCCGCGTTGCGCTGGATCAGGGTCAGGGTGTGCAGCACGGAGTCGTGGACATGGGCCGCGACCTCGGCGCGCTCCTGGGCGCGGATGCGCATCAGCCGCTCCTCGGAGAGGTCCTGGGTCATCCGGACGAGATACGGCCCGGCGAGCAGCGTGATGCCGACGACCACGGCGAGCGCGGCCTGGAGCACCGCGCCGATGTGCGCGGTGGAGCCCTGCATGACGAAGACACCCGAGACGCCCGTGGCCACGAGCAGGACACCGAAGCCCGCGCGCAGCAGCGAGAGCGTACGGCGCCGGCTGCCGACCTCGACCCAGCGGGCCCGGCGGGCGTTGTCCGCCTGGCGCCAGACGAGGGCGACACCGGCGGCGACCAGGACCATGGGAAGGAGATACGCCTTGGCGCCGCTGGTCAGGTTGACACTGCCCACGAACACCATGGACACGACGACCATGAGGAGCAGCGCGGCGATCTGGCCCTTGTCCGGTTTCCGGGCGACGAGTCTGCGGCGGCCGTCCGCCGAGGTCTCCGTGGCGACCAGGGAGGGCGGCTTCTGGCCGCCGACCCCGCCGACGCCGAGGGGCACGAAGAACCAGAACGCGGCGTACAGCAGCGCGCCGAGCCCGTTGGCCATGAACAGGCCGACGAAGGCGAGCCGCACCCAGACGACGGGCAGCCCGAGATGCCCGGCGAGGCCCCGCGCCACTCCGCCGAGCCAGCGGCCGTCGCTGCTGCGGTAGAGCTTGCGCGGCGGCCGCGGGTCGTCGAGGGGCACTGCTGCGGCTTCCGGCATGCCATCGATGTTCACACGCCCGGAGTTGCGGAGCATCAGGGTCGACCCCCGATACTCCCCTGATCTTCGGATTTCCCCGCGGCGGGCCCCGGATTCCGCCGCCGAGGTCCGGTTCGAACGCTTCCCGGGACGGCCTCGGGGCAGATTTCAGGGTTCGGCCAGGGTCATCCCGACTGCCGCTGCGGCGGCGCGGCCGTCACCATTGACTCATGACTGATCACGAGCACGCCGCGACGGGTCCGGGACCCGGCCCCGGCCCGCGGCCCGCCCAGGGCACCGGGCCGTCGGATGCCGCGCCCGCCGCGGCGGAAGCGACCGCGACGGGAGCCGAAGCCACCGGCGCCGGAGCGGGTGCGGTCGACGAGGCGTCCCCGCGGTTCCGGCGCGACCGCCGGCACAAGATGATCGCGGGCGTGTGCGCGGGGCTCGGCCGCCACACCGACCTGGACCCCGTGATCTTCCGCATCACCCTCGCCGTGCTGGCCGCGACCGGCGGCATCGGCCTCCTCTTCTACGGCTTCGCCTGGCTCTTCGTGCCGTACGAGGACGAGGAGGAGAACGAGGTCCGCAAGCTGCTGACCGGCCGGGTCGACGGGCAGGCCCTGGCGGCCGTGCTGTTCGCGCTGGTCGGCTGCGGAGTACTGCTGACCATGATCGGGAACGGCCAGGTGCTGGCGTTCGCCGTCGTCCTCTCCCTGCTGCTGGCCGGCGCCGGGTACTGGTCGCGGCGGCGCGGCGCCCCCGATCCCGACCCGCTGGCCGCCCAGGCCGTCGCCGACGCCCCGCCCGAGGCCCAGGCGCCGCCGATATCGGTCACCTTCCCCTCGTGGTGGCGCGACCCGATCGTCAAGGACGGCACGCATGTCGGGGGCACCGGCTATCTGTGGGGCCCCTCCGAAGCCCGCGGCCGGGAGGCCCGGGCCCCCGGACTCGACTTCCGTCTGAGCACCCCGTGGGTCCACGCCCAGGACCTGCACGCCCGGCGCAGCGCGCCCCCGAAGCCGCGCGGGCCGCACTGGATCGGCGGCTGGATCTTCCTGCTGGCCCTGCTGGCGGGCGGCCTGGGCACGGGCCTGACCTGGGACACACACCCGCTGGGCACCAGCCTGCAGACCGGTCTGGCCTGTGCGCTGATCGTGTTCGGCCTGGGTACGGCGGTCAGCTCGTTCCTGGGGCGCACCGGGGCAGGCTCGCTGTTCCTGGCGCTGGTCACGGCGGCGCTCCTCACGGGGGCGACGGCCATGCCGTCCGACATCAGCACCCACTGGACGCGCGTGAGCTGGACACCGGCCACGGCGGCCGAGGTGTCGCCCTCGTACGACCTCGGGACGGGCGTGGCCACCCTGGATCTGACACACATACGCGTCGCCGAGGGGCGGACGGTGTCGACGGCGGCCGAGGTGGGCGCGGGCCGGCTGAGGATCGTGGTGCCGGCGGACGTGACCGTGCGGATGAGCATCGATGTGGGGGTGGGTGACATCCAGTTGCCCGGTGACGACAAGAAGGACGTGGACGTGGAGCCGGGCAGGCACAAGGACGTGACACTGCCGCCGACGAGCGGCACGAAGAACGCGGGCACGCTCGACCTGGATCTCCAGGTCGGCGCGGGACAGGTGGAGGTGAGCCGTGCTGCGGCATGAGTTCCAGCCCGGACGGCTGATCGCCGGGGTCTTCCTGACGGCGACGGGCATCGCCTACGCCGGGGACGCGGCGGGCCTGTGGCGGACCGACTGGTTCGCGGCCGTCCCCCTGATGGTGGCCGGCCTCTTCCTGGCAGGCGTGACCGCGTCCCTGACCCGGGCGATACGCAGGCGCCGCCGCGCACCCGGGGGATGAGAGCTAGAGGCCCACAGAGGCCCGCGCGGACCGGTGTCGGCGTCGGGCATGGAGCATCGCGTCCAGGGAGAGATAGGGGGCGCCCGCGAGGACCAGGGGCAGCCAGGCCATCAGGTAGGCGAGGTCGTTGCCGTAGTAGTACGGGGACGAGGACCAGCTCACCGTCAGCCAGAGGCTGAGCGAGATCAGCGCGCCGCCGAGCGCGGCCAGGCGGGCCAGCAGGCCGAACAGGGTGCCGAGGCCGACGGCGAGCTCGCCGATGGCGATCGCGGTGCCGAACCCGACGGGGTTCTTCAGGGCCAGGTCGACCAGGGCCGGGATGGCCGCGGAGTCACGGACCGCGCGCATGGTGTCCCCGATGGAGCCGGAGCCGCCGGATTTCAGGAAGGCGCTGTCGGTCAGTTTGTCCAGGCCGGCGTAGATGAAGGTGACGCCGAGGAAGATCCGCAAAGGAAGGAGGGCGTATCGGATGGCGGTGTCCCGCAGACCGCGGTCGCCGTCGAGGTAGGGGGGATGCGTGTCCGTACGAATGCCGTGAGTCATCGCCAGTAGCCGCCTCTCGCCGCTGTGCCCAGGCCCCTCAACAGACCATACGTACGGCAACCGGCCCCGGCTCAACCCCCTCCCGGACGTTTTTCCGAATTTCGGCCGGATCTTCGCTGCCGGGCACGGCTGAGGAAGGAGGGTGCGGAGGGTCAGATGTGGGCCCGGCCGGGCTCGGCCCTCAGTCGGTCACCTCGACCACGCACCGGTTGGTGGCCACGCCCGCCGCCGTCACCACCTGGACCTCCACCCAGCCGGGTTCCACGTCGGCGGGGACGGGGACGGTGAGGAGGCTGTCCGTGGGGTTGCTGAAGCCGCCGGTGACGGGGACCAGGGGGACATGGACGTTGACGGCGCCGACGCGGACGACCATGCGGGAGAGGCGGTCGGCGGCCTGGGCGCCGGGCGGGACGAAGCCGGTGCCGCGGATCTCGATGTCGTCGCCGGTGCGGATCGGGGCGTCCAGGTCGCCGGGCTCGCGGGCGCGGACGACGGAGAGGATCACGGGGCGGCCGCCGTCGGCGTACTTGCCGGCGAGGTAGGTCGCGGCGGAGATCAGGACCACCGTCGCGAGGCCCCAGGGCAGGTCGGGAAGCTGGTCGGGGCGGCGGGCGAGCCGTACGGCGGCGAAGACGAGGGCGACGGCGCTGATCACGACGTACTGGATGTCGGCGAAGGTGCCCCGGCCGGAGTCGTCGGTGAGCAGGTCGGCCGCGCGCGGGCGGTGGGCGCGCACTTTCTGCAGGCGCTGGCCGAGGATGCGCAGCCCGACCACCCGGCGCACCAGGACGGCGATACCGCTGACCACGGCCAGGACGGTGACCACACCGGCGCCGCGGGCGAGGTCGAGGCCGGAGATGAGGGAGTCGCGTTCGGCGTGAGAGGAGGCCGCGGCCAGACGGCCGGCCAGGACGAGGACGGCGTAGGCGACGAAGAGGACCCAGGAGGCGGCGACGGTGCGGGAGGTGGACATGCGGTTGTCCTCGCCGATGACAGGGGCGAGCACCCCGCCGCGCGAGCGGTGGAACCAGGAGGCGGCGGTGAGCGCGAGGGCCACGGTCAGGGCGGCGAGCAGTCCGGCGGTGCGGGCGCTGGTCCAGCCCGCGCCGATCGCGGTGGCGGTCTGGGTGAGAAGCAGGACCAGGACGGCTCCCCAGACGGTGTACGCGGTGCGCAGCCAGAGGCGGGCGAGCCAGGCCTCGCCCTCGGCGCGGCCGCGTTCGGCGACGACCTCGGCGGACTGGCTCAGTTCCTCGGAGACCCACTGGCGGGAGGCGGAGGCCGAGTGGGCCACCGCCGCGGGCAGCTCCGCCCCGGCCGCGAACTCGTCGCGTTTGAGGAGGAATTCGGCGACCGCCCGCCGGTGCCCCTCACGTGCCCCGTGCGGACAGTCCCCGCAGGCGCACCCGCCCCCGTGGACACCCGAACCGGTGCCCTGCCTCGCCTCCTGCACGGCCACGCCCGACGCCCGCCTTCCCCACGCCCCGAGGCACGACCGCGGACCGGTTCTCCCCGGGCCCGACGACGCCGTGCAACTCCCCTGTGTCGAGAGCGAATTGTGCCCTACGCCACCCCGTTCGCGTTCAGCAGGTTGGTCCCGACGGGTGAATGCTGCGGCCACCGTGTTGACCCGGCTGCGAGAATTTCTCCATGGCCGAGATCATCCAGCGGGACGGGACCTGGGCCTTCGACGGCAGCACGGTCCGGATCACGCCGGGACGCCACCGCTCCGTACCGCTGTTCCGGCAGACGTACGGGGAGATCGCCGTACCGCTGGAGGCGGTGTCGGGGGTGGTGTACGAGCCGGAGCGCAAGCGGGGGCGGCTCAGGATGCGGCTGCGCGAGGGCGCGGATCCGTTGCTGCAGGCGACGGGCGGACGGCTGCCGGAGGCGGCGGATCCGTACCGGCTGACGGTGGACGCGGACCGGTCCGGGGTGGCCGAGTACGTCGCGGAGGAGATCCGGCAGTCGCTGCTGCTGGACCAGATCCCCACGGAGCCGACGAAGGCGTATCTGCTGCCGGGGCCGCCGGTGCCGGTGTCGGTGCGGTCCTCGGACGGCACGGTGTCCTTCGACGGTACGCAGGTGCGCATCGACTGGGCCGACACCTCGGACCGGGTGAAGCGGGCGACCGGGCCGCGGATCATCGGCGTCGGCGAGCTGGTGCAGGTGGAGTGGCTGCCCAACTCCGGCTACGAGGACGGCTTCCTGCGGTTCGTGACCCGGGAGACGGTGTTCTCGAAGCTGCCGGCGGAGCGCGACCCGTACGCCCTCGACCTGTGGGGCAGCGTCCGCCGCGATCTGCTGACGGCGCTGGTCGCGGCGGCGGTCACGGCGCGGCTGCCGCATCCGTCGACCCGGCCGGGCACGGAGTACACCGACCGGGACCGGGCCACGGCGACCGTGCCGCGCCAGTCGGCCGACCACCACGACGTGCTGCTGCGCAGGCTGCGGGAGTTGGGCGAGCTGCACCGGGACGGGGTGCTCACGGACGAGGAGTTCGCGACGACGAAGGCGGCCGTGCTGCGGAGCTTCTGAGCCGGGGGTCAGCTGAGCAGGTCGGGTTCGCTGCGGCTGATGTCCTGCCACAGGGGCTGGTAGTTGATCCAGGCCACCAGGTCGCCGCCGAGCTGTTCACGGGTGGCCACGGCGAGTTTGTGGTCGATCAGGAGCGGGCGGCCGGCGGCCTTCGCGATCAGCTGGACCTGCGCGGACTTCTCCAGGGACAGGAACCACCAGGCGGCCGCGTCCACCGAGTCGCCGACGGTCAGCAGCCCGTGGTTGCGCAGCACCAGCGCCTTGCGGGAGCCGAGGGCGTTCGCGATCCGGCGGCCCTCCTCGGCGTCGACGGCGACGCCGGTGTAGGCGTCGTAGAGGGCGTGGTCCTCGTAGAAGGCGCAGCTCTCCTGGCTGATCGGGTCGAGCAGGTCGCCGAGGGCCGACAGGGCGCGGCCGTGCACGGAGTGACAGTGGGCGACGGCGACGACGTCCGGGCGGGCCGCGTGCACCTGGACGTGCACGGTGAAGGCGGCCTGGTTGACGTGGTAGCGGCCCTCGATCACCTGGCCGTCCTGGTTGGCCAGGACCAGGTCGCTCACGGTGACGTGCTTGAACGGCATGCCGAACGGGTTGACCCAGAAACAGTTGGAGTATTCGGGGTCGCGGGCGCTGATGTGCCCGGACACCCCGTCCTCGAGTCCGGTCCGGCCGAAGATCCGCAGCGCGCCCGCGAGCCGCTCCTTGCGATGCCGACGCTCGTCGTCGAGCGAGTCGTACATCGGCGGCATCGCGAACTGGAGCTGATCGGTGGGCAGCGGCAGGGGCGGAGTCGGCCCGTGCATAGGTCCTCCTGCACTGGGTGTGTGTTACGGGCGGAAGTTACCGCCGGTCAGTGCAGGAAAACAGAGCTGTTCTGTAAAGATGACGCGCGCGAGCAAATCACGACAGAAGATGTCGGGTATCGGCACCAGACTGGCTCGTATGACACGCACAACCCATGCGACCGGAACAGCCGGTGCCGCCTGGGCGGCCTTCGCCGCCGCCGCGCCCGAGCTGGCGCACACCGCACAGGAGCGCTTCGCCGCCCACCGCCACCACATCCTCGCCACGCTCCGCAAGGACGGCTCCCCGCGCACCTCGGGGCTGGAGGTCCAGTTCCTGGACGGCGAGCTCCGGTTCGGCATGATGCCGGACTCGGTGAAGGCCCTGGACCTGCTGCGGGACCCGAGGTTCGCGCTCCAGGCCAACCCCGGGGAGGGCACCGCGATGGGCGGCACCGGGGACGTACGGATCAGCGGCCGGGCGTACGAGGTGACGGACACGGCGGTGAAGGGGGCGTACGCGAAAGAGGTGGCACCGCCCGAGGGGCCGTTCCACCTCTTCCGTACCGAGCTGACGGAGGTCGTACGGACCTACGTCGAGGACGACACCTATCTGGTCGTCGAGGCCTGGCGGCCCGGTGAACCGGTGCGCATGGTCAAGCGCACCTGAACCCGGGCAGCGGAGCAGCGGGGCCTACTCCCACTCGATGGTGCCCGGCGGCTTCGAGGTGACGTCGAGGACGACCCGGTTGACGTCGCGGACCTCGTTGGTGATCCGGGTGGAGATCTTCGCGAGGACGTCGTACGGCAGCCGGGACCAGTCGGCCGTCATGGCGTCCTCGGAGGAGACCGGCCGCAGGACGATCGGGTGGCCGTAGGTGCGGCCGTCGCCCTGGACGCCGACGCTGCGGACGTCCGCGAGCAGGACCACCGGGCACTGCCAGATGTCGCGGTCGAGACCGGCGGCGGTCAGCTCCTCGCGGGCGATCGCGTCGGCGTCGCGGAGCAGGTCCAGACGCTCCTTGGTGACCTCGCCGACGATCCGGATGCCGAGCCCGGGGCCGGGGAACGGCTGGCGCTGGACGATCTCCTCCGGCAGGCCGAGCTCCTGGCCGACCATGCGGACCTCGTCCTTGAAAAGCTTGCGGAGCGGCTCGATGAGCTGGAATTCGAGGTCTTCCGGCAGGCCGCCGACGTTGTGGTGCGACTTGATGTTCGCGGTGCCGGTGCCGCCGCCGGACTCGACGACGTCCGGGTACAGGGTGCCCTGGACCAGGAACTCGACCGCCGGGCCCTCGTCCGCGATGATCTCGGCCTGGGCCTGCTCGAAGACGCGGATGAACTCGCGGCCGATGATCTTCCGCTTCTGCTCCGGGTCGGAGACACCGGCGAGCGCGTCGAGGAAGCGGGCCTCGGCGTCGACCACGACCAGCTTGACGCCGGTCGCGGCCACGAAGTCCTTCTCGACCTGCTCGGTCTCGCCCTTGCGCATCAGACCGTGGTCGACGTAGACGCAGGTCAGCTGGTCACCGATGGCGCGGCCGACGAGGGCCGCGGCCACCGCGGAGTCCACACCGCCGGACAGCCCGCAGATCGCGCGCCTGTCGCCGACCTGCTCGCGGATCGCGGCGACCTGCTCCTCGATGACGTTGCCGGTGGTCCAGTTCGGCTGCAGGCCCGCACCCCGGTACAGGAAGTGCTCCAGGACCTGCTGGCCGTGCGTGGAGTGCATGACCTCGGGGTGGTACTGGACGCCGTAGAGCTTCTTCTCGTCGTTCTCGAAGGCGGCGACCGGGACGACGTCCGTGGACGCGGTCACGGCGAAGCCCTCGGGGGCGGCGGAGCAGGCGTCGCCGTGCGACATCCACACGTGCTGCTCACCCGGGGTGCCCTCGAAGAGGGTGGACGCCGTCCTGGAGACATGCAGGTCGGTACGGCCGTACTCGCGGGCGCCGGTGTTGTCGACGGTGCCGCCGAGGACCTGTGCCATCAGCTGGAAGCCGTAGCACATGCCGAAGACGGGGACGCCGGCCTCGAAGAGCTCGCGATCCAGGCGGGGGGCGCCCTCCTCGTACACGGACGAGGGGCCGCCGGAGAGGATGATCGCCGCCGGGTTCTTGGCGAGCATCTCGGCGACCGGCATGGTGCTGGGCACGATCTCGCTGTAGACCCGGGCCTCGCGAACGCGACGGGCGATGAGCTGGGCGTACTGCGCGCCGAAGTCGACGACCAGGACGGTGTCGGGAGCGGCGGCAGCGGGAGTCGCTGATGACACGGGGTGCCTTCCGGCGGGTCGGGCGGGGGGCTGTGTCTACCGATTCTAACGGGGTGGGCGCGGGACACCGTGTCGTGTGCGGGAGGCTCCGCCGCCAGACCCCCGGGGGGACCTGTGGCATACTCGCCTTCATGCTTACGCAGACGACCTTCCTCTTTACCTATGGCAACCGGCCCACCGGCTGCCATGGTCGTGCTGCTTGAGCTACTGACAAGCGACTTCCCCAGGCGCCCCGGGCCGACAAGGTCCGGGGCGCCTGGTGTTTCTCCGGATCATCCTGTCGCTCCGGGGCACCCCCTTCAGACGAGGAGCCCCGACATGACCGGTGCCCGTACCCCCGAGGCCGCCGATGTGATCACCGGTGCGCGGGAGCGCATCGACGCGCTCGACGACCGGATCATCGGTCTGATCCAGGAACGGATGGCCGTCTCCGCCGTCGTCCAGGAGGCCCGGATCGCCTCCGGCGGCCGGCGCGTGAACCTGTCCCGGGAGATGGAGATCATCGGCCACTACAGCGAGGCGCTCGGCAAGCCCGGCACCGCCCTCGCCATGACGCTCCTGGAGCTCTGCCGCGGTCGGATCTGAGTCGTCGTATCTGAGTCGGGCGGATCTGAGTTCGGGGTCCTTCTCACCCGTACGGCGCGTGACCGGCACGCGAACCGCTTCGTTGGTGGGGTGTCCGTGTCAGCCAGGGGCGGGCCCGAAAGAACCACGCGTGGCTCACTGGGGCGATGAGGCGTACGGAACGTGCTGTGCGTCGTGGGACCTCGTTCCAGTCAAGTGACCGGACGGCAGGGGACAGCAGCCCGGTCACCCAAGAGACGGTCGGCTCCGGGGACGCCCGGGGCCGACCGGCGGAAAATCGCAAAAATGCACAAGGGCTGGGTCAAACGGTTGCGGAGGCCGCGTACATCCAGCACGATGCGTAGAAGGCTCCCAAGGCCTTCGGAGCTCCCAAGTCCCAGTTCAGGCAACGGTATTGCCGTGTGCCGACCGTCCGCCAAAGGTCGAGACCTGCCGTACGCCCCGAGCGCGCCGGGGCGCCGACCCGGGGCACGGACGGTGGTACAGGGCGCAGAGACCAGCGGCGCAACCCCCCGGCGCCGCTCCCAGGCACCGACGCTGCCCTGACGTCGGTGCTGACGAAAGAAGGGCCCCGCGGCTCCGTCCCGCGGGGCCCTTCGCCTGCCCGCACCTACGTACGGCTCACCGAGCCGCAGCCCTCCTGCCCCTTGCCGAGGGCGCGGCTGCGGTCGTACGGGTCGACCGCGGGGCCGGTCGGGGAGGCGCTGCCCGTCGGGGCCTGGGACGAGAACTGCGGGTGGAAGTAGCCGTCGTTGATGTCGCAGGCCGAGTTGCCGGCGTCCTCGTTGTAGCTCACCAGAGTCAGCTTGCCGGGGGTGACCTGGTAGTGCGTGGGGTCGGGGAGTTCGGTGTCGATGACGCGGCGCACGATGGTGCGGGCGACCTCGGTGGAGCCGTCGTTGCGGACGAGCGGGTAGACGAAGGTGTAGTCCGCGTGCACGGCCACCCCCTCGAACTTGCCCTTCGCGAAGGTGATCCGGCCGCGGATCTTGATGACCTTGCCCGCCAGCTTCAGGTGCTCCGGGTCGAACCGGCTGAAGAGGGAGAGCGGATCGTGGGTCTTGCTCGGGCTGCGCAGCGCGGTGTTGAGCTCGTCGAGCAGACCGGGCTGCTTCGGGTCGAGCACCGAGAGCGCGGCGTCCGGGTGGGCGCCGACCACGACCTCGGGGTCCAGGTTGGCTTCGACCAGCAGCTTCTTGGTCTGCTGGAGCGCCAGTTCCACCCGGTCCTTCGGGATCGGACCGAGCGCGGTGGCCTTCGGCAGCACGATGCCGGCCGCGCCGTCGGCCCAGCGCAGCGCCGGGGATCCGGCGAACGGGTGGGCGAGGGTGGGGGTTCCGGCGGCGACCGCGGAGGGCGGCGCGGTCGGGGCGGCGGTCTCGGCGGGCAGCGGCGAGGTGGCGCGGTCCGTACCGGAGGACGAACCGAAGGGATCGCCGGGGATCAGCGAGGGCCGCATCGCCACGACGGCCACGGCGATCGCCAGCGGCACCCCGATGAGCGCCCATGCCTTCCGGCGCCGGGCGGCCCGCCCGTTCGTCTCCTGCCAGGCGGGCCCGGTCCGCCACCCCTCGGGCTCCCCCTTCTCCCGCTTGAGCCGCTGGGCCACCTCACGGGCCCGGGCGGAGGGCTCCTTGGGAGCGGACTTGCGGATGTCCCGCTCGGAGTCGCGGATGAACTGCTCCCACACCTCGTCGGGTATGGAGGAGGACGACGGCTCGTCCCCCGACGAATCCTCGGACCGTCTGTCAGACATGACACTCTCTCGTTCGGCCGTTCGACGGGGGCGAGAATAACCTTGGAATCCGCTGTGTTCACCCCCGCCGTCGCGATCGGTCCTCGCGCCGCCCCGGAGCCTGCGCACACTCCGCGCCCCCACGCCGAAGTGACGACCGTCACATAAGAATCTGGTGAATGTGGAGGCAACCATTCACAGGATTCGCCGGTCACATCAGCGGAACCAGCGGTCACATCCATCGACCGCGTCTGATGCACGGGGGTCCCCATGAAGCTTCGCCGGGCCATGGCCGCGGCAGCCGCCACGGCTGCCCTCGCGCCGCTCGCCCTGCTGTCCGCGCCGGCCGCGTTCGCGGAGGACTCCGCGTCGCCGTCCGCGTCCGACAGCGCCCCGAGCGAGATCCCGAGCGACACGACGTCGGCTGCCCCGTCGGACTCCGCCTCACCGAGCGACAGCGGGCCGGCGTCCCCCTCCGCACCGCCCGCCGCCTCGCCGAGCGACACCACGAGCGCCAGTGCCTCCGCGTCCGCCTCGGCCGAGCCCTCCGAGTCGGCCGAGCCCAGCGAGGACCCGTCCGACCCGGACGTCCCCTACTGCGAGGACCTCGACGAGGACTTCGGCGACGCCAAGGTGTCCGCCGACATCAAGGGCCTGCCCGGAAAGATCGTCGCGGGCGACGGCTTCCACGGTTTCAGGCTGGTCGTGACGAACGAGTCGAAGGCCGACGTCGACGGCGTCGCCTTCTACGCCGAGATCGAGAACTACGAGTTCGACGAGTCGAAGTACCTCAGCCCGTACGTCGACCTGGAGTTCAAGAACCCCGGCACCGGCTCCTGGGAGCGCATCGGCAGCGACGACTGGGCCGGTGACTACTTCTTCTACGCGCCGAAGCTGAAGTCGGGCGCGAGCAAGTCGGTCGACCTGCGCGTCTCCATCGACGCCGAGGCGCCCGCCGGTGACGCCTACTCCTTCGGCTCGGGCGCCTACCTCGACAAGGTCGAGGGACAGGACTGCATCGCCGAGGGCTGGGCCCAGTACGACTTCACGGTCCTCGACGCCGGTTCGTCCAACGCCGACCCGGGCGAGGCCACGCCGAGCGACAACGGCGGCAAGGACTCCGTGAAGAAGCCGCAGGGCGATGTCTCCGCCCTGCCGACCGGCAACCTCGCCGAGACCGGCACCAGCTCGGCGCTCCCGGTCATCGGCCTCATCGGCGGGGTCGCCGTGGTGGCCGGTGCCGGCGCGGTGTTCGTCGTACGCCGCCGGAAGGCCGGCGCGGACTCATAGGCAAGGTCGCGCCGACCGGCGTAGCACGGCGGCGGCGCACCGATGGAGAGGGACCTGGGCTCGGAGGGGGGCTCAGGTCCCTTTTCGATGTGCGGCTACTTCTTCGGGGGTACGGCCGGGATGCCCAGGAACGGCAGCCGCAGCGCGCCGAAGGCCTCCGGCGGGACGGCGGGGTCGCGGGGCTCGACCGGCTTGAGGCGCTCGTACGCCGCCCCCTGCGCGGGGCGCGGATCCGGCTCGTCCTTGTTGGGCCAGTACGACATCGCGCGCTCGGCCTGCGCGGTGATGGTGAGGGACGGGTTCACACCCAGGTTCGCGGAGACGGCGGCGCCGTCGACCACCGAGATGCCCGGGTGGCCGTACAGCCGGTGGTACGGGTCGATGACCCCGGTCTCGCGTGAGTCGCCGATCGGGCAGCCGCCGAGGAAGTGGGCGGTGAGCGGGGTGCCCATCAGCTCGCCGACGTTGCTGCCGGCGAAGCCGTTGATCTCGGCGGCGAGCACGGTGGCGGCCTCCGAAGCCGCCTTGATCTGCTTGGGGTTGGGGGCGCCGTGGCCCTGGCGGGCGGTGAGCAGGCCCTTGCCTACGCCGTCCGGTTTCAGGTACGTCGTCAGGGAGTTGTCCAGCGACTGCATCACCAGGCCGATGATGGTCCGCTCCGACCAGCGCCGGTTGGAGAGCGAGCGCAGCACGAGGAGGGGGTGGCGGGCCGCGTTCGCCAGCCAGCCGAGGACACGGGAGGAGCCCTCCGCGTACGGCACCTGGAGGATCGACAGGCCGCCCATCGCGTTGGAGCCCTTGCCGTAGCGGACCGGTTCGATGTGCGTGTTCGCGTCCGGGTGGATGGAGGACGTGATCGCGACGCCCCGGGTGAAGTCGGCCTGTGGGGTGCCGTGGGCCTTGCGGTAGCGGCGGTTGTCGGTCTGGGCGCCGACCAGGGCCTCGGAGTTGGTGCGGGTGAGGTCGCCCAGCCGGTCGGAGAGGTACGGCAGCTGGCCGCCCGCCCTCATACGGTGCAGCAGGGTCTGGGTGCCGTACGTGCCGGCGGCGATGACGACCCGGCGGGCCTTGAAGGTCCGGCCCGCCGCCTTCTTGTCGTCGGTGGGCAGGGTCGCGACCGCGTAGCCGCCCTGCGAGTCGTCCGTGACGGACGCGACCGTCGTCATCGGGTGCACCACCGCGCCCGCCTTCTCGGCGAGGTGGAGGTAGTTCTCGTTGAGGGTGTTCTTCGCGCCGTGGCGGCAGCCGGTCATGCACTCGCCGCACTCGGTGCAGGCGTTGCGGGCGGGGCCCGCGCCGCCGAAGTAGGGGTCGGTGACCTGGTCGCCGGGTGCCGCCTTCGACTCGCCGTCGGCGTCCTTGCCGTCGCCGAAGAAGACGCCGACCGGGGCGAGGTGGAAGGTGTCGCCGACGCCCATCTTCTCCGCCGCCGCCTTCAGGTGGACGTCGGAGGGGGTCATGGTGGGGTTGAGCCGTACGCCGAGCATGCGCTGGGCCTGGTCGTAGTACGGCTTCAGCTCCTCCTGCCAGTCCGTGATGTCACGCCACTGGGGGTCGTCGAAGAAGGCCTTCGGCGGGACGTAGAGGGTGTTGGCGTAGTTGAGCGAGCCGCCGCCGACGCCTGCGCCCGCCAGGACCATGACGTTGCCGAGGAGGTGGATGCGCTGGATGCCGTAGCAGCCGAGCTGCGGGGCCCAGAGGTAGTTCTTGATGTCCCAGGAGTTCTTGGGGAGGGACTCGCGGGTGAAGCGGCGGCCCGCCTCCAGGACGCCGACGCGGTAGCCCTTCTCCGTGAGGCGAAGGGCGGTCACCGAGCCGCCGAAGCCGGAGCCGACGACTATGACGTCGTAATCGTAGGTGTCCTGGGGCACGGGGGCTCCTCGTCGAGTTTCGCGTGCGGGTGCTCGGTGGCTGGTCGCGCAGTTCCTCCCCCGGCGCCCTTGAAAACGGGTCGGCTAGCGCAGCCTCAGTGCCTTCATCACCTTCAGGCTCGTGCTCATGAAGGCCGCGTACTTCTCGTCGTCCATGCCCAGTGAGGGGGCCATCGGCAATAGGCGCTGCTGGGCGACCGTCTGGGCCTCGGTGTACTTGAGGATGCCCTCGGAGCCGTGGCGGCGGCCCAGCCCCGAGTCCTTCATGCCGCCCATCGGGGACTGGACGCTGCCGTAGGCGGGGGCGTAGCCCTCGTTGACGTTGACCGTGCCGGTGCGGAGGCGGGCGGCCACGGCGCGGCCCCGGCCGCCGTTCTTCGTCCAGACCGAGGAGTTGAGGCCGTACGGCGTGCCGTTGGCGTGCTCGACGGCCTCCTCGTCCGTCTTGAAGCGGTAGATGGAGACGACGGGGCCGAAGGTCTCCTCCGTGCAGACGGCCATCGCGTCCTCGACGCCGTCGAGGATCGTGGGCTCGTAGAAGTAGGGGCCGATGTCGGGGCGGGCGGTGCCGCCGGCGACGAGGGTCGCGCCCTTCTCCACGGCCTCCTCCACATGCCGCTTGACGGTCTCCAGCTGCCGTTCGCCGACCAGGGAGCCCATGTCGGCGCCGTAGGCGAGGGAGCGGCCGAGGCGCATCGCCTTGGTGCGGGCGGCGAACCGCTCGACGAAGGCGTCGGCGATGGACTCGTGGACGTACAGCCGCTCGATGGAGATGCAGAGCTGTCCGGCCGAGGAGAAGCAGGCACGGACCGCGCCGGCGGCCGCCTTCTCGATGTCGGCGTCGTCCAGGACCAGCATGGCGTTCTTGCCGCCGAGTTCGAGGGACACGCCGACCAGCCGGGCCGCCGCGCCCTGGGCGACCTCGCGCCCGGTGCGGGTGGAGCCGGTGAAGGAGACGTAGTCGGCGTGCTTGACGACCTCGGGGCCGACGACCGGGCCCTCGCCGAGCACCACCTGGAAGACGTCGGCGGGGAGACCGGCCTCGATGAGGAGGTCGCGGGCCCACAGGGCGGTCAGGCAGGTCTCCGTGTCCGGCTTCATGACGACGGCGTTGCCGGCGACGAAGGCGGGCAGCGCGTCCCCGACGGAGAGTTCGAGGGGGTAGTTCCAGGGGGCGATCTGGCCCACCACGCCCCGCGGGTGGCGCAGTTCGGTCACGCGGGTGAGGGTGGGCATGGCGCCCGCGTGCCGCTTGGGCCGGAGGTAGGCGGGGGCCTTGCGGCCGTAGTGGCGGGAGGCGACGGCGACGGCCTGCACCTCTTCGTGGGCGTGCAGCCGGGCCTTGCCGGTCTCCAGCTGGATGAGGTCGAGGACCTCGGCCTGGCGGGCCAGGATCAGGTCGTGGAAGCGGAGCAGGACGGCGGCGCGCTGCCGTACCGGCACCTTCGCCCACACGGCCTGGGCGGCACGGGCCGCGTCGTAGGCCTTGGCCACGTCCTCGGGGGTGGACTCGGGCAGGTCGGCCAGCTTCTCGCCGGTGAAGGGCGTGTGGTTGGCCGTACGACCGGAGCCGGCGACGCCCTTGGTGAGCTGGGCGACCAGCTCGGGTGTGACCACGTCGGCGGCCGTTCGGGCCCCTGCGGGGGCGGGGGCGAGGGGGTTCGTGCCGGTCGTGTCCGTACCGGTCTTCTCCGGGGCCTGCGAGTCCGTCATGAGCCGCAGGGTATTCGGGAGCGGGGCCTTTGGGTACCCGTGGGTAACCCGGTTTCACGGAGTGCACACACACCGCCAGTGATCACTGGCAGAGAATGTGCTGATCAGGGCGTTGGACGGAGACGATCAGCGCCGGTCAGCCGCGTTCCGGTTTTCTGGCGAGGAGAAGACCGAGGGCGGCGAGCGGGGTGAGGCGGCGGGGTTCGGAGGGCGCCGCGGGTGCCGGCACCGCGGTGAGGTCGGGTGCCGGTACCGGGGCCGGAGCCGGGGCCGGGGGCTCGGTCACCCACGCCGGCAGCTTCACCCGGGCGGCCTCCGCGAGCACCTCGGCGGCTTCCTGGGCCGTCGGCCGAGACTCCGGTTCGGCGGTGAGGAGCGCCGCGAGGAGCGGGCCGAGGGCGTCGTCATCGGTACCGCCGGTCGCCGCGCGGAGCAACGCGCCGAGGGACCACAGATCGGACGCGGGCCCGGCACAGCGCCCCTCGGCGCACTCCGGAGCGACGAAGTCGGCGTCGCCCCGCTCGCGTTGCCGGTGACCGATGCCGAAGTCGGTGACGACGACACGCCCGCCGTCCGCTTCGAGGAGCACGTTGGACGGCTTGAGGTCGCGGTGCACCATCCCGACACCGTGGGCGGCGTGCAGGGCCCCGAGGACGGCGAGCCCGATCCGAGCTGCCTCGGCAGCCGGCAGCGGCGCACGGGCGGCGAGGACGGAGCGCAGGGACTCCCCCTCCACCAACTCCATGACGATCCAGGGCAGTTCGTCCTCGAGGAGTACGTCGTGAATGGCGACGGCGGCCGGGTGGTCGACGCGGGCGGCGGCGCGGGCCTCGTGCAGCAACCGGTGTGCGGCCCGTTGCCGCTCCTCGTCCCGCGGATCACCGGCGAGCCGGGGCTCCTTGACGGCGACGTCCCGCTCGTCGTGTTCGTCACGGGCGCGCCACACGGTACCGGTCGGCCCGGAGCCGATGCGGTCGGCGAGCCGGTAGCGCCCGCCGATCAGACGTTCCTCGACCGGCTGTTCGCCGTGTTCGCTCATGCCACATGAGTACCTTGCGCACCACGCCCTTGTCGAAGCGGCGCGGTCAGAGGTGTACGGGCCGCGGGCCCCTCCCTGTGGAAGGGGCCCGCGGGCATCAGATGTCGACGCCTCCGATGCCGAGTTGGTCGATCTGGGTCGGGGTCAGGACGCCCGCGTAGGTGTGCACCTCGTCGATCGCCCCGGCCAGGTGGTCGGTCCCGCCGTCCGGCGTGAGGGTGCGGCCGACCTGGAGGGCGCCGGTGGGCGTCCAGGTGTCCGCACCGGTGACGCTCGCCGTGGCGGCGGGGTAGCCGCCGCCGATGTAGAGGCGGAGTTCGTCGGCCTTCTCGTCGTAGACCAGCGCGAGGTACTCGTCGCTCGACGCGGCCCAGTCGGCGGGCGCGCTGACCGTGGTGGTCGGCGCGCCGGCCCGGTCCTCGTGGGCCACCACGGCCTCCCAGGTCCGGGAGGAGGCGACATAGCGCAGCGTGAACAGGTTCGCGTGGGCGCCGGGCTGGGACAGCACGGTCATGTCGTGGTCGGCCGTGGCGGTGTCGACGCGGGCGTGCGCGGTGACCGAGAAACCGGCGTCGGTCGGGGTGACGGCGGTCGGGGTGCTCGCGTAGTCGCCGTCCCCGTCGAGGAGGAGGTCGCCGGTTCCCCACAGGGGGTAGGCGGCCGGGGTGCAGTCGGGGTTCCAGGCGCAGTCGTCGGTGTCCGTGTGGATGGCGGCGTCCCCGGCGAGGGCCAGCGGCTCACCGCCCGCGTGGGCGGGGCTGCTGCCGTCGGCGGCGGTGTCCAGGTCCCAGTAGCCGAGGCGCTGGGCCGAGCGCCGGGCCGCGTCGCCGGCCTCCCCGGCGACGAGGACACGGTCCCAGACGTTCACGTCGGTGAGCAGGCCGTGCCAGTGCCCGCCGGTCCCGTCGGCGCCGAGCCGCAGCGCCCCCGCACCGCCGCCCGCCACGACGTTCTCCGCCGTGCCGGCCGACGTGCCGT
This sequence comes from Streptomyces sp. NPDC048277, assembly GCF_040652235.1. NCBI lineage: Bacteria > Bacillati > Actinomycetota > Actinomycetes > Kitasatosporales > Streptomycetaceae > Streptomyces > Streptomyces sp. NPDC048277. Next base: position 311,726 of record NZ_JBEZLQ010000001.1, on the reverse strand, counting down.
TCACATACAGCCGTACGGTCCGCTGCTCGGCGTCGTACACCCCGGCGAGGTGCGCCCACTCGCCCCGCTCGGGGGCACCGCCGGTGACGCGGGCGGTGCCGCCGTCCCGGGTGGGCACGGTGAAGGACCAGACCGGGGCCCCGGACGTGGGGTCGGCCGCCGTGCCGAGGGTGAAGGCGGAGGAACGGCTGACCGCGGTGCTGTCGCCGTCGAGCGCGTCGGGCCGTACCCAGGCGTCGACGGAGAAGGTGCCGCTCGTGTCGGCGGCCGGGTCGAGGCTCAGATACCCCTCGCCGGTCCCGTCGAGCGCGGCGGCGGAGGCCACGTCCGTGCCGGACGGGCCGGACGCGCCGAGGGTCACTCCGGTGCCGGCGACCGCGCCGGACGGCCGCTCCGGATCCCAGTGGGCGACGGCGGGCCGCCCGTCCTGGACGTTGACGTAGTACGTGGTGCGGGGGCTGACGTTCCCCGCCCCGTCGACGGCCTGGACCTGCAGGTAGGCGACCCCTTCGCGCTCGGGCATCCAGCGCAGCGAGACCGCGCCGCCGGGCTCCGCCGGGACGAGGGTCTTCGTCGAGGTGCCGAGCCAGTTGTAGCGGTAGGACACGACGTCGTCGGAGGCCGAGTCGATCGTGAAGGTCCCGTAGCGCCCCACACCGTCGTGCCAGTCGCCGTCGTCCGGATACTCGGCCGAGGAGACGACCGGCGCCTGCGGCGCGTCGAGGTCGTCCGCCGCGACCGCCGTGGCAGCCGTGGCGGCTGTTGCGCCCACGGTCAGTGCCGTGAGCGCGCACAGCACCGCGGCCCGCCCGAAAACGTAAGGTCTCGCCCTGCCCAAGGTCTCTCCCTCAAGTCCGTCACAAGTCCGGGTCAACACCGGACCAAGAGGAGGATGACCGCAACTCGCGGCTCCGGCAACGCATTTGAACCGGGGCCCCGCCCGTGCGGCCGGCCCCCGCCGGGTAAGACCACCCCGTGAACGACGCAAGAGAAGACTAAATACGGCTAAATGGAGAACCCCGTAAAATCGATGGAATGCCAAGAGTCAAGGTCAGCGTGATCGTTCCCGTCTACAACACCGGGAAGTACGTCGACGAGTGCGCCCCGTCGCTCCTCGGGCAGAGCCTGCCCGCCGACGCGTACGAGGTCATCTACGTCGACGACGGGTCGACGGACGACACACTGTCCCGGCTGGAGAAGATCGCCGCCGCGCACCCGAACGTCCAGGTGCACACCCGGCCGAACTCGGGCTGGCCCGGCGCGCCCCGCAACCTCGGCATGCGACACGCCAAGGGCGAGTACATCCAGTTCGTCGACCACGACGACACGCTCGGCCCCGAGGCCCTGGAGCGGCTGTACGAGCACGCGAAGCGCACCGACGCCGACGTCGTGCTCGGCAAGATGTCCAGCACCATGGTCCGGCCCCGCCGCCTCTTCCGGCACACGGTCGACGCCTGCACCATCGAGAACGACGAGCTCATGCAGAGCATGTCGCCGCACAAGATGTTCCGGCGGGCCTTCGTCGAGGAGCACGGCCTGCGCTTCCCCGAGGGGCCGTGGATCCTGGAGGACCTGCTCTTCGTCAGCGCCGCCTACCTCAAGGCCGAGCGGATCGCGATCCTCGCCGACTACCCCTGCTACTACTGGATGAAGCGGGACGACGGCGGCAACAACACCCAGCACCGGTTCAGCGCGAGACACGGCTTCTGGCCCAACGTCCGCACCGTCGTCCGCCAGATCAAGGACGGCACGCGGCCCTCGGACGACCTCGACGCCCTCCAGAACCGGCTCCTCCACCGGCTCTACCACGTCGAGATCCTCTCCCGGACCCGCGAGCCCGAGATCCTGCGCGAGGACCCCGCCGAGCAGCGGCCCCGCTTCGAGGCGGCCCGCGAACTGGCACGGACGGAGTTCCCGGCGGCCGTACGCGAGGGCCTGCCCGCCGTCTCCCGGCTGCGCGCCGAGTTCCTCGAACGCGACGACTTCGACGGAGCCGTCGCCCTCGCCGAACGCGTCCGGGCGGTCACGGCGCACAGCGAGGTCGGCGCCCCGCGCTGGGAGGACGGCCACCTGGTCGCCGAGGTGACCCTGAGCCTGCTGCGCGGCGACGGCGAGCCGCTGGTCCTCGTCGAACGGGACGGCAGGCAGTGGCTCGACCCGGAGCTGCTGGCCGGGGTGCCGGGCACCGAGGACGGCTGGGAGGTCCGCGATCCGTTCCGGCTGGCCTACGCCGAACTGGTGGTCAAGGACCGGGACCGCGAGGACTGGTGGTACCCGGAGGGCGACCTGGAGGTACGGCTGCGGCCCCTCGGTGAGGGGCGCTCGCAGCCCGTCGCCTCCGGGCGGCTGCGCCTCGACCCCGAACGGCTCGCCGGAGGGCGGCCGTTGGAGCGCGGGGTGCACGACGTGTGGGCGTATGTGCAGCTGCTGGGCATCGACCGGATGGTCCGGGTGACGGGCGAGGGCACAGCGGGGGCCCCGGCCGCCGGTCCGGCGGTGACCGGCGGGCGGCTGGCGCTGCCGTACTGGACGGGGAGCGGGCAGCTGGCCCTTGACATCGACCAGCGGCAGCGGACGGTGGGGGCGGACACGGCGGAGGCCGCGGCGGCGAACTCCGGGCGCGGGGAGGGGGCTTCGCTCCCCGTGCCGTACGTCGCGGCGACGGCCGGCACCCCGGCTCCCGTCAAGGTCACGGTGTCCACGGTGACGGTGAAGGCGGAGCTGGTCCCCGAGGCGGGAGCGGTCCAGCTGCGCCTCCCGGCCCGGCTGCAGCTGCCGTCCGGGCGGCACCCGGTGAAGCTCCCGAAGGCGTCGACGCCGGTCGCGTACGCGGTCGTTCGCAACGGTGCCGTGCTACGGCTGGAGGGCCCGGCGTACCGCCCCGGCGCCGCCCGGCGTCTCCTGGACGCGGTGAAGCGAACTCCGTGAGGGGCGCGGGGCGGTGTCCCGGTCCTCACCCCGCCGCGAACGTGTCGACCGCGACATCGAAGTACTCCCGCGCCTCCCGCACCTTCCCGACGGGCGCCGACACCCACACGTCGTACATCCGCCCGCCCTCCTCCCAGCACAGGTCGTAGGTGTGCCGGGGCCCCTCCGACGCGCTGAAGCCCTCCCAGCTGAACTCCCAGAAGGCGGCGGGGTGTCCGGCATGGGTGGTGTCGGTGACCCGGCCGTCGTGGTAGCCGGGGTTGGTGCTCGGCCCCTCGGCCGCCGCCCGGCGCATCACCGCCCCCGGTCCGCCGATCGCCGGCTCGGCGAGCCTGATACCGAGCCGGAAGGTCTGCCCCGGCGACATGTAGAAGACACGCTCGCCCTGCGGGTCGCGGGTGAAGTCCTCCGGTACGGCGAGGGAGAAGCCGGCCGGGTCCCGCGCGAGCCGGTAACCGGAGGGGGCGGTACGGGAGTCGGTGGGCGAGGCCGACGGGGACGCCGGCGGGGTCGACGGAGTGGACGAGGCGGACGAGGCGGACGAGGCGGACGAGGCGGACGAGGCGGACGAGGCGGACGAGGGTGCCGTGTACGACGTGGAGACGGCCGTCGTACCGCCGGGACCGGGGGCACCGCCGCCCCCGCCCACGTGGAACAGCAGCGCGGCCGCCGACACCCCCGCGCCGGCCATCGCGGCGACCAGCAGCGCGGCGACCAGCATCCCGCGGGGCGAGTACCGCGGCGGCACGGCCGGTTCCGCGGCGGGCGGCCGCGGCACGTCCCGCTGGGTCGGCGAGTACGACGCGACGCCCACGCTCCCCATCGGACTGGCGACCGCGACGGACCCCGACTCCAGGAACCCGCGCAGCATCCGCTCGGCCTCCGCCGCGCCCAGCCGCCGTTCCGGATCCCGCTCCAGCAGCCCTCGTACGACGGGCAGCAGCGGCTCCGCCTGGGCCGGTGGCCGGATCTCGTCGGAGACCACGGCGTGCAGGATCCCGCCGAGCGAGTCGCGCCGGAACGGCGACTCGCCGCTGAGCGCCGCGCACAGCAGCGCACCCAGCGACCACAGGTCGGACGCGGGCCCGGTACGGGAGCCGGACATCCGCTCGGGCGCGGTGTACTCGGGCGAGCCGACGAAGGAACCGGTCTCGGTGAGCGTGGTGGCGCCCGAGACCTGGGCGATACCGAAGTCGGTGAGCACGACACGCCCGGTGCCGGCCTCGACGAGGACGTTCGCCGGCTTGATGTCCCGGTGCAGCACCCCCGCCTCGTGCGCCGTCCGCAACGCGCTCAGCAGGTCGATCCCGATCCGCGCGGCCTCGGCCACGTCCACGGGCCCGCTGCGCGAGATCCGGTCGGCGAGCGAACCGCCGTCGATCAACTCCATGACGATGTACGGCCGTTCACCGTCCTCCACCACGTCGTGGACGACGATGATGTGCGGATGGTGGAGCTGTGCGACGGCCTGCGCCTCACGCAGGGTGCGGTCGCGGCGCAGCCGGGCGTCGTCGTCCGAGAGGGAGTCGTCGAGAGTGAGCTCCTTGACGGCGACCTGCCGCCCCAGCAACTGGTCGGTCGCCCGCCATACGACACCCATCCCGCCCCGCCCGAGCCGCGTTTCCAGGCGATACCGCCCCGCGACCAGACGTACGGCTTCCCCGTCGGTCCCCATGGCCCCATGATGCCCCGCCGGACGGATCTCTTCCGGACGGTGACCGGCCAAGTGTGCCGCCGCCCCGGAATCCGGCAGCGACCGTCAGCCGATTACGTGACCGATCGGCTCGTCTCCCGGCACCCTCACTGCTTGACTTCGCCCTCTCGCCAGCCCTGGAGGACGGAGGTGAACTGCTTGCTGGTGGTGGCCCAGTCGTCGACCGGTGAGGCCGTGAGGATCGCGTACTCGACACCGCCGCTGGTGAAGTAGCCGACGTCGATGCTGCGGTACGGCCCCGGGACCTTCGCGTCCTTCGCCAGCGCGGTCCACGTGTACTCCCAGCGGGCGCTCGGCAGATCGCGGTACACGTCCTTCTTCAGGCTCACCGTCTTGAAGTCCACCAGCTTCGCCTTGAGCTGCTCCTCCAGGTTGCGCATGTGGTCGTACGCGTTGTTGAAGTCCGGTGAGGTGTCGACGGCGACGCGTACGAGGTGCGTGCCCCCGTCGGGCGAGTAGTCGATCTGCTCCAGGCCGTCCGTCTTCTTGATGGACACCGAGCGCTTCCAGCCCGCGGGCAGGTACAGCGTGAAGCCCACGGGGTCGTCGTACTCCTGCCAGCCCGCGGGAATCGTGCCGTCCGGGGCCTTGGTCGCGCCCTGGGAGGAGGAGCTGGACGTGGCCGGCGAGACCGCGCTGCCGCTGTCGTCCTGCTGCTGCCCGGAGTCCCACTTCTGCAGGGCGACGGCCCCGCCGCCGCCGAGCAGCGCGGCCACGGCGACGACGAGCGCGAGCGTGCGCAGCCGGCGCCGCTTGGGCTGGACGGGCGCGGGGGCGGACGCCGAGGCGACCGCCGTCGGCGGGGACATGGAGCTGCCCGGGGGCCGCTGCCCGCCGTACGAGCCGTCGTACGTCCCGGCCTGCGAGCCCCCGTATGTCCCGGCCGGCGAACTGCCGTACGCCCCGTCCGGCGAGCCGCCGTACGAACTCCCGTACGGTCTCTGCTGCGAGCCTCCGGAGTCCAGCCAGGTCTCGCCGCCGGTCTGCGACTGCGTCTGCACATACGCCTGTGCCCCGCTCGGCCGCCGCCCCTCCGCCGCCTCGGCGAGCATCTGCTCGAGCTCTTCGGGGCCGGGCCGCTGGGCCGGTTCCTTGCGGAGCAGTGCGGTGATGACCGGCCCCAGCGGGCCCGCGTTCAGCGGCTCGCCGACCTCGTCCTCGACGACCGCCTGCATGGTGGTCAGCGGCGAGGTGCGGCGGAACGGCGAGCGCCCCTCCACCGCCGTGTACAGCGTCGCGCCCAGCGCCCACAGGTCGGAGGACGGCCCGGGGTCGTGCCCGCGCACGCGCTCCGGCGCGAGGTAGTCGACGGATCCGACGACCTCACCGGTCCGGGTGATCGTCGTGTCACCCTCGATCTGCGCGATGCCGAAGTCGGTGAGGAGGACCCGGCCGTCGCGGCCGATCAGCACGTTGCCCGGCTTGACGTCCCGGTGCAGCACACCGGCGCCGTGCGCGGCGCGCAGCGCGCGCAGCACCCACAGCCCGATCCGCGCGGCCTCCCGCGGCTCGATGCGCCCCTGTTCCTTGACCGCGTCGGCCAGCGAGTGCCCCTCGACCAGCTCCATGACGATCCACGGACGGCCGTCGTGTTCGAGTACGTCGTGGACGGTGACGACGGCGGAGTGGTTGATGCGCGCCGCGGCCCGGGCCTCGGCCCGGGTGCGGGCCAGCAGGACGGCCTGCTCGCTCTCGGAGACGTAGAGCGCGGCCGTCAACTCCTTGATGGCGACCGCCCGGTGCAGCACCTCGTCGTGGGCGCGCCACACCCGGCCCATGCCGCCGCTGCCGATGGTGTCGGCGATCCGGTAGCGGCCCGCGATGAGCAGGCCCTGCATCTGATTCACGTTGCCCCGCAATGCTCTTGTCAGGGTCAGACTAAGGACCGGCCTGCGGTCATGGAACAAGCGGGGTCCCACGGAGACAGCACTGTGACGGTTTTCGCTTTCACCGCGAAACGTGAACCGAATCCGTCCACCGGTACGGGAACCGCCCCGGGCAGCTACGCGTTGACGTAGCTCAGCCCGTGTACCTGTAGGACGCCGACGCCTGTTCGTACAGCGTGGTGACCTCGTCCCGTTGGGACTCCGGGCCGCGTACCTGCACGATGTGGTACCGCCCGTTGATCAGGAAGACCATGTTGCGCACGAACAGGTCGCCCTCCTGGCTGTCCGTCCAGGTGAACTGTCCCTCGGCGGACACCTGCTGGCCCACCGTGATGGTCCGCAGCCCGCCCGCCGTGGCCCAGCTGGAGTCGCGGTACGGCTGCAGCTCCGGCTCCTTGTCCCGCTGGTACGTCATCGGGTCGTTGCCGTACGTGGCCGCGCTGTCCCGCCCGGCCACGACGATCAGCTCGAACCTGCCGTGCGAGTAGATCACCTGGCCGCTGCCGTTCCTCGGCGTACGGCTCCAGCCCTTGGCGACGGCGATCCGGAAGCCGTCCGGGTCGTCGCGCAGGGTGAAGCCGTCGCCGACCGGGGCGCCGCCGGTCGAACCGGAGGTGGTCTGGGTCTCGGTGGACGGGGTCGCCGTCGGTGTGGGCGTCGGACTCGGGCTCGGCGCGGAACTGACCTGGCCGGCCGTGCCCGTCCGGTCACCGGTCGACGCGCCGCTGTCCTCCGCGCTGCCCTTCTTCGGCAGGAAGAGCATGGCGTACGCGACCGCCGCGGCCAGCAGGAGCAGGACCAGCAGAAGCAGCGTACGGCCCAGTCTGCGCGGGGACCCGGTCTGCTGCCGGGCCCGCTTGTGCCGGCCGTGCGGGCCGTTCGCCGGGAGCCCGGCCCGGCGCCAGCGCACCAGCTGCCCGCGCCGCCGGACGATCGGCAGCCGCTTGGGGTCGGTGGGCGGGGCGGCGACGACATAGGTGCCGGCGTCCGGCTCGGGCGCGGACCGCACCAGCGAGCGCAGCCAGCCGCGCAGCTCCTCGAAGTCCAGCCGCTCGGTGGGGTCCTGGCGCAGCAACGACTCCACGACCGGCCTCAGCGACCCGCACTCCTCCGCGAAGGCGGGCGGCTCCGCGCACACCAGCTGGACCAGTTCGGCCGTCGACTCCTCGGGGTACGGCGCGTGTCCCTGCACCGCGCGGAACAGCAGCGCGCCGAGCGCCCACAGGTCGGTGGCGGGTCCGATGGGCGCCGCCAGCTGCCAGTTCTCGTGCACGGGCCCGGCCTGCTCCGGCGCCCACCGCTCGGTCACCGGTCCGACCACGGTCATCCGCACCTGGCGGGCCCGCTCGGCGGCCAGCGCGGTGGCGGGCCCGCGCCGCGCGGGCGCGGGAGCGGCCTGCTCACCCCAGCGGGCCGGGCCCGGTGCGGGCAGCGCCGCCGGCTGCGGGTTCGAACGGGGGGCGGGCACATCGGCGCCGGGTGCCGGAAGGGCGGTGCGCTCCTGGCCGGCGCCCACCGCCGGGGTGCTGCCCGCGGTGGTACCCGGCTGGGGGCGCGGCACGGCGCCGTGCCAGGCCGAGGGCGCGCCCCGCACCCCGTAGGGATCGGCTATCTGCCCGGGCGGCCCGGCCGGTGCCTGCGGCTGCGCCTGCCCGTTGGCGTACGGCGGTTGGGCCGCGCCGTTGGCGTGTCCAGGGGCGTGCGGCGGCTGCGCGGCCCCGCTGTCGCCCTCGGCCGGCGGCCGGGCGCCGGGCAGTGCGGCCCGGCCGTTCTGCTGGGCGTCCTGGACCCGGGCGGCGGCCCTGGCGCCCGCCCGGTACGCGGCGATCGCCCCGGCGCGGGCGGCCCGGATGTCCGCACCGGTCTCCAGCGCCCGCCGCTCCACGGCGCCCGTACCGGTACCGCCCGAACCCTCCTCCGGACCGGCCCCCGGCAGTCCGCCGGCGGCCCGCGCCTGAATGGCGGCGCGCCTCGCGGCCTCGGCATCCACCTCCGGAACACCAGGCGCAGGAGCCTGTCCACCGACTCCGGCGGAACCTTCCGCCTGCCCGGCCGGACGGGGACCGTCGGCCTCCCCGCCGCCCTGTCCCTCGGGAACCGGCACCGGGTCGTACCCGCACAGCGCCTCCTCGGCCGCCCCGACCGCGAGGCCGGTCAGCATCACGCGGCCGTCGTCGCAGACGAGGACCGTGCGGGCGGTGATGTTGCGGTGCACCCAGCCGTGCGCGTGCAGGACCCGCAGCGCCATCAGCACGTCGGAGGCGACCTCGGCCGCCCGGTACGGGGTCAGCGGCTGCTCGGCGAGGACCGCCGCCAGCGACCGCGCGGCGACCGCCTCGCTGACGATCCACAGCGAACCGCCCTCGGCGAACACGTCGAAGACCTGGTCGAGCCGGGGGTGGTCGGGGATCCGGGCGGCGGCCTGCGCGGCCTCGACGGCGCGGCGCACGGCGGGATCGCTGGGCCGGCGTGTCGCGGTGCGGGCCGCCGGCGGCCGGCGCGTGCCGCGGTCACGGGCTGTGAACCCCTCGGGCAGCCCCTCCGCGTCGAGCACCTCCGCCTCGACGACCTCCGGCAACGGCACCTGGCGGACGAACACCTCCTGCCCGCTGTAGGTGTCGAAGGCCCGCGTCTCGGTGTGTTCGTACTCGTCGGAAGGGGGCAGCGGCAGGCGGTAGCGGTCGGCGAGCACCCGACCCGCATAGTCGTCCACGTTGCCTCCCCCGGCCGCCCGGTTGGTCAAATCCGTTCGTTTCACGGCCCGTTCTGTATGCATACCTGGATGCGTACGGTCCGCAACCACTCACGATACGTGCCGGAGGCAATTCGCATTGTGGGGATGCGAATTTGTCACTTGGGCTCGAAGGACGCCGTCAGTGTCTTCCAGGTGTCCTTGCGCAGCTCACTGCTCCAGTCGGCGGCCTTCGCGGTGTACATCAGCGCGTACCCCTGGCTGGAGCTGACGACGAACCCCCGGTCGACCGTGTGGTACTTGGTGCCGCCGTCGACGTAGGTGAACTCCCAGTCGGCCGTGTTCCAGCCGCGATAGCTGACCTGCGCTATCCGGATCTTCTGGTACTGGGAGCGCACCATGTAACGCTCCTGGTTCTCCCAGTCCGCCACCGGGTCGTCCTTGGGCGAACTGGTCCAGGCGATCAGCAGCTTCTGCCCGTCCGGCCCGGTGAAACGGTCACCGGCGGAGCTGCTGGTCTGGAACTTCCACCCCTTGGGCAGCCCGATCGAGTACCCCTGGCTCCCCTTGTACGTCTTCACCGCCGACCCGCTGTCACTGCCACTGGAGTTCGACGCCGAGGTGCCGTCGTCGCTCGACGCGTCCGAGCCCGCGGTGCTCCCGGAGGTCGCGGCCGCCGACGTGTCCCCGTCCGTCCGCGTCCCGCCGCTCGTGTCCTCCTTGGTGGAGGCACTCCCGCCGGACCCCGAACCGGAACCGGCGCTCGCGCTCGCACTCGCCCCCGAGGTCGCCACCGCCTTGGAACCGCCGCTCTTGCCGCTCCCCTTGCTGTTGCTGTCGTCGCCCAGCGTGAGGGCGAGCACGGTACCGAGCACCGCGAGCACCACGACCACGGCGATGATCACCAGGGTCCGCTTCGGCACCACGTCCGTGAGCGGTGCCCTGGGCACGGGCCGGGGCGCCAGGTCCAGGTCCGGCGGCGGCATCTGCGGCCACCCCGAACTCGCCTTCCCGGCGGCGGGCTTGGCCCCCGCCGACGAACCGGCCGAACCGGCCGCACCGGCCCCGCCTGCGGCAGCCGCTCCCCCGGCACCCACGGAAGCCGAACGCGCGCTCCCTACCGAGCCCGATCCAGCACCCGAACCGGTACCGGCACCCGTGCCGGCCGGGCCCGCCGTACCGGCCGCCTCGGCATCCTTACCGCCGCTCTTCGTCCTGGTCGCGGCGGAGGCACTCGCCGTCCCCGCGGCCTTCCCGCTCGCCGACCCCGCGGCCTTCCGCACGGACCGCAACGCCCCGCGCAGCTTCTCGCCGGCCTCCTCGCCCCGCTTGGCCCCGGCGCCCTTCTCCTCCAGCGGCGCGTCGGGCTGCGGAGGCAGCGGCACGACCCGTGTGGCGTCCGCCGGTGCCTCCTCCGGTGTGTTGATCACCGAGTTGAGCATCGCCCGCGCGCCCGCGTCGTCCAGCCGCTTGGCCGGGTCCTTGGTGAGCAGCCCGTAGATGACGTCCCTGAGCGGTCCCGCGTTCTTGGGCTCCTCCAGCGGCTCGGTCATCACCGCGGTCAGCGTGGCGATCGCCGACCCCTTGTCGTAGGGCGGGGCGCCCTCGACCGCCGCGTACAGCAGGCCGCCGAGCGACCACAGGTCGGCCGCCGGGCCGGGCTTGTGACCGCGGGCCCGCTCCGGGGAGATGTAGGAAGGGGCGCCGACGAGCATGCCGGTGGAGGTGATGGACGGGTCGCCCTCGACCTGGGCGATACCGAAGTCGGTGAGCACGACCCGGCCGTCGTGCTCGGAGATCAGCACGTTGGACGGCTTCACGTCCCGGTGCAGGATGCCCTCGCGGTGTGCCGACCGCAGCACGTCCAGGATCGCCAGGCCGACCTCGGCCGCGCGCCTCGGCTTCAGCAGGCCGTCCTCCCGGATGGCCTCGGCCAGCGACTTGCCCTCGACCAGCTCCATCACGATCCAGGGCCGGTCGTCCTCCTCGACCACGTCGAAGACCGTCACCGCGCTGTTGTTGCGGATCCGGGCGATCGCCTTGGCCTCGCGCAGGGTGCGCGTGATCAGGCGCCGCTTCTCCTCCTCGTCGATGTTCGACGGGAACCGCAGTTCCTTGACGGCCACCGTCCGCCCGAGGGTCTCGTCCTCGGCCCGCCACACCGTGCCCATGCCGCCGCGGCCGAGCACTCCCCCCAGCCGATACCGCCCGGCGAGAAGACGCTCGCTGTTGTCCTGACGAGTCTCCTGACGAGAAGTACCCGCCCGCTCCGCCTCCGACATGCGTCCCCTCATGCAACCCGCCCTGACAGAGCCTCCATTGTCCCTCACCCGACAAGTGCCCGACGCCCAGGGGGCCCCTGACCGCGCATCGGGGCCGGCCGAGCGGAACCCCCGGTGACGAGGGCGTCACCCGGGCGCGATGATGAGCCGCGACAAGGGAGGAACCGGGATGCCGCCGCTTCGGACACTGATGGCCATACCGGTCTTTCTCGCCCTGCTGCTCGCCCCGGTGACGGCCGGTTCCGCGTCCTCGACGGAGGCCACGAACCCGTTCCTGTCACAGTTCGTCACCAAAGGCGGAGTACCCGCCGCCGCTCTCCTGGACCGCGACGGCGACGACGTGCACTTCGCGGCCGCCGGCCGGGGCATCACCCGCGCCGACCACTTCCGCGCCGGCAGCATCACGAAGACCTTCATCGCCACGGTCGTCCTGCAACTGGCCGCGGAACACCGGCTGTCCCTGTCCGACCCCGTGGACCGCTATCTGCCCGGGCTGCTGCGCGGGCACGGCACCGACGGACGGCGCATCACCCTGCGCGCCCTGCTCAGCCACACCGGCGGACTCGCCGACTTCACCACGGTCACCCGGGGGGCCGTCCCTGTCACCCCGCTTCAGGCGGTGGGCATCTCGCTCTCCCTCCCCTCGACCCGGCTGGGCCGCTACTCGTACTCCAGCACCGACTACGTCGTGCTCGGCATGGTCATCCAGCGGGTCACCGGCCACTCCTACGCCGCCGAGGCCCGGCGCCGCATCATCATCCCCCTCCGTCTCACGGGCACGTCCTTCCCGGGCGCCCGCACCTCACTGCCCGCCCCGCACGGCCGCGCCTATACGGCCGACGGCGCCGACGTCACCGAGCTCGACCCGCGCGTGGCCGGCGCGGCGGGTGAGCTGGTGACCACGCTCGACGACCTGGACCGCTTCTACGCGGCGCTGCTGAGCGGCGAGCTGCTGCCCTCGCGATGGCTGCGCGAGATGCTCAACACCCGTGCCGCACATGGCGCGTACGGCCTGGGGATCTTTCCGGTGAAGCTGCCGTGCGGGACCACGGTGTGGGGGCACAACGGCCGGATCGCGGGCAGCTATGTGCGGAGCGCTGCCTCGATCGGCGGCCGGCATGTCCTCACGTTCCGTGTGAACACGACGGCGATCAGGGACCCGGACCTCGAACCCGCACTGCTCGCGGCCGAGTTCTGCCCTCGCCATGGGTAGAACGGCCGGGGTCCGGACGGAGATCCCGACGCCGGGTCGCCCGATCGGGTGATATGGACCGGCAGGGCGCCGCACCGGGCGGGGACTCACCGCGGCACGATGTCGGGTGCTCCCAGTCGCGCCGCGTCCGCCGTCTGGTCGTCCGGCTGGAGCTGGGACTCGCGTTCCGCCTCCACCCGCTTCTCGTAGTGCTCCACCTCCCGCTCGATCTGGTCCTTGTCCCAGCCGAGGACCGGTGCCATCAGCTCGGCGGCCTCGCGGGCGCTGCGGGTGCCGCGGTCGAAGGTCTCGATGGAGATGCGGGTGCGGCGGGTGAGGACGTCGTCGAGGTGGCGGGCGCCCTCGTGGGAGGCCGCGTAGACGACCTCGGCGCGCAGATAGTCGTCGGCGGCCGAGAGCGGCTCGCCCAGGCCGGGGTCGGCGGCGATCAGGTCGAGGACCTCCTCCGCCAACGAGCCGTATCGGTTCAGCAGGTGCTCGACGCGCACCACGTGGATGCCGGTGCGGGCGGCGATCCGGGCCCGTGCGTTCCACATCGCCCGGTAGCCCTCCGCGCCGAGCAGCGGGATGTCCTCGGTCACGCACTCGGCGACCCGCATGTCGAGCCCGTGCACCGCCTCGTCGACGGCGTCCTTGGCCATCACCCGGTACGTCGTGTACTTGCCGCCCGCGACGACCACGAGCCCCGGCACCGGATGGGCGACCGTGTGCTCGCGGGACAGCTTGCTGGTGGCGTCGGACTCGCCGGCCAGCAGCGGACGCAGCCCCGCGTACACGCCCTGGACGTCGTCGCGCGACAGCGGCACCGCGAGCACCGAGTTGACGTGGTTCAGCAGGTAGTCGATGTCGGCGCTGGAGGCGGCCGGATGGGCCTTGTCGAGGTCCCAGTCGGTGTCCGTCGTGCCGATGATCCAGTGCCGGCCCCAGGGGATGACGAACAGGACGGACTTCTCGGTGCGCAGGATCAGGCCGGTCGTGGAGTGGATGCGGTCCTTGGGGACGACGAGGTGGATGCCCTTGGAGGCGCGGACGTGGAACTGGCCGCGCTGGCCGACCATCGCCTGGGTGTCGTCGGTCCACACCCCGGTCGCGTTGACGACCTGCTGGGCGCGGATCTCGTACTCCCCGCCGCCCTCCACGTCCTGCACCCGGGCCCCGACCACCCGCTCGCCCTCGCGCAGGAACCCGGTGACGCGCGCGCGGTTGGCGGCCTTCGCGCCGTACGACACCGCCGTGCGCACCAGGGTCGCCGTGTAGCGGGCGTCGTCCATCTGGGCGTCGTAGTACTGGATGGCGCCGACCAGGGCGTCCTTGCGCAGCGCGGGTGCGACACGCAGTGCGTGACGGCGGGTCAGGTGACGGTGGGCGGGGAGGCCCCGGCCGTGTCCGCGGGCCATCGACATCGTGTCGTAGAGCGCGACGCCCGAGCCGGCGTACAGGCGCTCCCAGCCCTGGTGCTGGAGCGGGTAGAGGAAGGGCACCGGTTTGACCAGGTGCGGGGCGAGCCGCTCCAGCAGCAGGCCGCGCTCCTTCAGTGCCTCGCGGACCAGGGCGAAGTCGAGCATCTCCAGATAGCGCAGGCCGCCGTGGATCAGCTTGCTCGACCTGCTGGAGGTGCCGGAGGCCCAGTCACGGGCCTCGACGATGCCGGTGTTCAGGCCCCGGGTGACCGCGTCCAGCGCGGTGCCCGTGCCGACCACTCCGCCGCCCACGACCAGTACGTCCAGCTCGCGCTCGGCCATGGCCGCCAGGGACTCCACACGCTGCTTTGGCCCCAGTGTCGCTGTCCTCACCGCTGCCTCCCGCTCTGCCGCCATCGGTCATGGCTCGTCGTCGGTTCATCGGTCGCGTCGACCGCACCGGCAGCCGACGCCCCTGCCCAAATTCTGACCGGCATGACCGACTTCAGCCACCACTCGCCCCCAGCCTGTGGACAACGGTCCCCGAACCCCCGGAAGACACATGAACACAATCCCACATAACGTTCATATTTACTCCTAGTCTGACATTGCGCTTCGCTCGTTCTGTCCACAGGGCTTGCGCACCTGTCCCGTTTCGGTTACTGGGAGGACGGCCCACACCATGCCCGCAGACCTCGCCGTCATCGGACTCGGTCCCTACGGCCTGCCCCTCGCGCAGGCCGCGGTGGCCGCCGGCATCCCCACCATCGGGTACGCCACCGGTCCCGAGGCGGGCTCGCTCAGCCCCGCCGAGCTGCGCCGGATGCTCTCGGGGGGCTTCCGGCCGGCCAAGGACCCGGCCGAGCTGGGACGCGTCCGTACGGCCGTGATCTGCGCGCCCACCCCGCGCGGCGCCGACGGCCGACTCGACCTGAGCCAGGTGGAGGCCGCCGCCCGCACCCTGGCCGAGCGGCTGCGCCCGTACACGACGGTGATCCTGGAGTCGCCGGTCCCCCCGGGCACCACGGAGGACTTCCTGCGGCCCCTGCTGGAGAAGGGCTCGGGCCTGCGCGCGGGACGCGACTTCCACCTCGCCTGCTCCCCCAGCCGGGTGGATCCCGGCAACCGCGACTTCACTCCCGCCAACACTCCGAAGGTCATCGGCGGCCTCACACCCGCGTGCACCGAGTCGGCCGCCACGTTCTACGGCCGGCTCACCGACAAGGTGGTACGCGCGCGTGGCCTGCGCGAGGCCGAGACCGTGCAGCTCCTGGAGACCAACTTCCGGCACGTCAACATCGCGCTCGTCAACGAGATGGCCGTCCTCTGCCACGACCTGGGCGTCGACCTCTGGGACGTCATCCGCTGCGCGGAGACCAAGCCGTTCGGCTTCCAGGCCTTCCGCCCGGGCCCGGGTGTCGGCGGTCACGGCGTCCCCCAGGACCTGTCCGGCCTCGCGAGCCGCGGCCTGCGCATGGTGGAACTGGCCCAGCAGGTCAACACCCGGATGCCGGGTTACGTCGTCCAGCGCGCCGCCGCCCTCCTCAACGAGCACGGCAAGTCGGCCCGCGGCGCGCGCGTGCTGCTGCTCGGCGTCACCTACAAGGCCGACCTCGCCGACCAGCAGAGCAGCCCCGCCCAGGAGATCGCGATCCGGCTCATGGAACTCGGCGCCTCGGTCAGCTACCACGACCCGCACGTCTCGTCCTGGAGCGTCCTGGACCGACCGGTCCCGCGCGCGGACTCCCTCTACGAGGCGGCCGCCGACGCCGACCTGACGATCCTGGTCCAGCAGCACCGGACGTACGACCTCCAGGGCCTGTCGGTGAAGGCGCAGTTGCTGCTGGACACGCGCGGGGCGACACCGACGGGGGCGGCGCACCGGCTCTGAGCGGGCGCCGGGTGCGCGAAAACCCCAAGGGCGTTGTCACAGGCGGCTGTTAGTCTCCCCTCACTCGTCGCACAGATGTGTGCACGTCTCTTCACTTCACTGTTCTTCCAGTGCTTCGCCAGGGGGGATTTCTGTCATGAGCCAGTCAGCTCTACCACCACCGCAGCCCGAGCAGCAGGCGCCCGCGCCGTACGCCGTCCAGCCCGGCGCCGTACCCCCGCCGCCGGCGCCGCCCGCGCCGGCCCGGGGCAACATGGCCCTCGGCCTCGTCGCCGCCGTCGTCGCGGCCGTGGCCGCCGCCGCGCTCTACGGCGTGGTCATCGGCCTCACCAAGCACGAGATCGGCTGGGCGGCCGTCGGCGTGGGCTTCGTCATCGGCCTCGCGGCCGGCAGGCTCGGCGGCCGCAACCCGGTCCTCGCGATCACCGCGGTCGTCCTGGCCCTCGGCTCCGTCTACCTCGGCCAGCTCGTCGGCGAGGCGATGATCGGCGCCGACCAGCTCGACGTGGCGTTCTCCGAGGTGTTCTTCCAGCACTTCGGCGTCGTCCAGGACGCCTGGAAGGAGGAGGCCGACCCGCTGACCTTCGTCTTCTTCGCGATCGCGGGCTGGGCGGCGTTCTCGGGGGCACAGAAGGCGGCTCGCTGACCGGCGCGCGGGGGTGAAGGGGGGCGCGTGGGTGGTTGTGCCTCTGATGCTGGTGGCGCGCGGTTCCGTGGCGTGGGTAGCGTACGAGATCGGAGCCTGTCGGCCTGGCGGCGAGCTCCGGCCGGTAGCGGGTGTCCGCCCCTAGCTCACTTGGGGGCGGCCGCTCTCCAGTGCTGGGCTGCTGGAGGGAGTATCCGGTACCGTGCAAAAGGTGGAGCCCACCGCAGCGGGTACTGCAGCGGGCTCCTAGCCGGTTTATGGGTATCCGCCCCTAGTCTCTATAGGGGCGGCCACTCACCGGCCGTAAATCCACAAGACACACCTCCTCCGGAACTTGACCAGCCGAAGCCGGAGTCGATCCCAGCGGGTGGGCTTGCATAGACCCGGTAGGCGGTCCGTCTGGAACTCGGGCCGGGCCCCGAGGGCCGGGGTCCGGAACCATCTCCTTGGAAGGGGGCGCCCCAGAGAGCGGGTCGCCGATCGCGGACACTACCGCCCCACTCAGCCCGTTCAGCCCACATTCGCCCCGAACGCAACCGCACGCCCCCTCGTCGCAGAACGCGCCCCCACCAGCGCACTTGGGCATGCGAAAGGGCCGGTCACCCACTCGGGGTGACCGGCCCTTCGTCCGCCGTACGGCCTACCGCTTGTGCTGCGAGTCCGCCACCGTCACCTCGACGCGCTGGAACTCCTTCAGCTCGCTGTAGCCGGTCGTGGCCATCGCGCGGCGCAGGGCGCCGAAGAGGTTCATGGAGCCGTCGGGGGTGTGGGACGGGCCGGTGAGGATCTCCTCGATGGTGCCGACCGTGCCGAGGTCGACCTTCTTGCCGCGCGGGAGTTCCTCGTTGACCGCTTCCATGCCCCAGTGGTGGCCCTTGCCGGGACCGTCGGTCGCGCGGGCCAGCGGGGAGCCCATCATCACCGAGTCCGCGCCGCAGGCGATCGCCTTGGGGAGGTCGCCGGACCAGCCGACACCGCCGTCGGCGATGACGTGGACGTAGCGGCCGCCGGACTCGTCCATGTAGTCGCGGCGGGCCGCGGCCACGTCGGCGACGGCCGTCGCCATCGGGACCTGGATGCCCAGGACGTTGCGCGTGGTGTGCGCGGCGCCGCCGCCGAAGCCCACGAGCACACCCGCGGCACCGGTGCGCATCAGGTGCAGGGCCGCCGTGTAGGTGGCGCAGCCGCCGACGATCACCGGGACGTCGAGCTCGTAGATGAACTGCTTCAGGTTCAGCGGCTCGTGCGAGGACGAGACGTGCTCCGCGGAGACCGTCGTACCGCGGATGACGAAGATGTCGACGCCCGCGTCCACGACCGCCTTGGAGAACTGGGCGGTGCGCTGCGGGGAGAGCGCGGCCGCCGTGACCACGCCGGAGTCGCGCACCTCCTTGATGCGCGCGCCGATCAGCTCCTCCTTGATGGGGGCGGAGTAGATCTCCTGGAGGCGGCGGGTGGCGGTGTCGGCGTCCAGCCCGATGATCTCGTCGAGCAGCGGCTGCGGGTCCTCGTGCCGCGTCCAGAGGCCTTCGAGGTTGAGGACGCCGAGGCCGCCGAGCTCGCCGATGCGGATCGCGGTGGCCGGGGAGACGACCGAGTCCATGGGGGCGGCCAGGAACGGCAGCTCGAAGCGGTAGGCGTCGATCTGCCAGGCGATCGAGACCTCCTTCGGGTCCCGCGTACGGCGGCTGGGGACGACGGCGATGTCGTCGAAGGCGTACGCCCGGCGGCCGCGCTTGCCGCGCCCGATCTCGATCTCAGTCACGTCTGTGGCCTTTCCCTCTGCGTTTCAGCGTCTACCAGTATCGCCGACGGGTACGGCAAGGGCGGCCCCGGTGGGTCCGGGACCGCCCTGGAAAGGCTCTGCCGACTACAGCGGCCGACTACTTGCGGCTGTAGTTCGGCGCCTCGACCGTCATCTGGATGTCGTGCGGGTGGCTCTCCTTGAGGCCCGCCGCGGTGATCCGCACGAAGCGGCCCTTGGACTCCATCTCGTCCACGGTGGCCGCGCCCACATAGCCCATGGTCTGGCGCAGACCGCCGACCAGCTGGTGCAGCACGTTGGCCAGCGGGCCCCGGTAGGGCACCTGGCCCTCGATGCCCTCGGGGACGAGCTTGTCGTCGGAGGAGACCTCGGCCTGGAAGTAGCGGTCCTTCGAGTACGACCGGCCCTGGCCGCGCGACTGCATGGCGCCCAGCGAGCCCATGCCGCGGTACGACTTGAACTGCTTGCCGTTGATGAAGAGCAGCTCGCCCGGGGACTCCTCGCAGCCCGCGAGGAGGGAGCCCAGCATCACCGTGTCGGCGCCGGCCGCGAGGGCCTTGCCGATGTCGCCGGAGTACTGCAGGCCGCCGTCGCCGATCAGCGGGATACCGGCCGGGCCGGCGGCGAGGGACGCCTCGTAGATGGCGGTGACCTGTGGGACGCCGATGCCGGCGACCACGCGGGTGGTGCAGATCGAGCCGGGGCCCACGCCGACCTTGATGCCGTCGACACCGGCGTCGATCAGGGCCTGGGCGCCGTCGCGGGTGGCGACGTTGCCGCCGATCACGTCGACGTCCACGCTCGACTTGATCTTCGCCATCCAGCTGAGGGCGTTGCTGTTGTGGCCGTGCGAGGTGTCGACGACCAGGAAGTCCACGCCGGCCGCGGCGAGCGCCTGGGCGCGTTCGAGGGCCTCGGGGCTGGCGCCGACGGCGGCGCCGACGAGCAGGCGGCCCTCGGAGTCCTTGGCCGCGTTCGGGTACTTCTCGGCCTTGACGAAGTCCTTGACGGTGATCAGGCCCTTGAGGAGGCCCGCCTCGTCGACCAGCGGAAGCTTCTCGATCTTGTGCTTGCGCAGCAGCTCCATGGCCTCGACACCGGTGGTGCCGACCTTGCCGGTGATCAGCGGCATCGGGGTCATGACCTCGCGCACCTGGCGGCTGCGGTCGGACTCGAAGGCCATGTCGCGGTTGGTGACGATGCCGAGCAGCCTGCCGGCCGGGTCGGTCACGGGCACGCCGCTGATGCGGAACTTCGCGCACAGCGCGTCGGCCTCGGCGAGGGTCGCCTCCGGGTGCACCGTGATGGGGTCGCTGACCATGCCGGACTCGGACCGCTTGACCAGGTCGACCTGGTTGACCTGGTCCTCGACGGACAGGTTGCGGTGCAGCACGCCGACGCCGCCGAGGCGGGCCATCGCGATCGCCATGCGGGACTCGGTCACCTTGTCCATCGCCGCGGAGAGCAGCGGGATGTTGACCCGCACGTTGCGGGAGATGCGGGACGAGGTGTCGACCGCGTTGGGGAGCACCTCGGATGCGCCCGGCAGCAGCAGCACGTCGTCGTAGGTCAGCCCGAGTGTCGCGAATTTTCCGGGCACTCCGTCGACGTTGGCAGTCATGACACCTTCCCCAAATGGCCTTGAACGGTGCGGATGTCCATGCTAACGGGAAGCACGGGTCCCAAATTCCACGGTACGACTCAGCTTCGGGCTTCGTATGTTCGTACGGAAATGGGCGTACGCCTGTTCATCGGGGGTGCCGCAACCCGTTCGGCTACTGCCGTCTACTGCTCGGCCAGCGCCCGCAACCGGCTCAGCGCCCGGTGCTGGGCCACTCGCACCGCGCCCGGTGACATTCCCAACATCTGGCCGGTCTCCTCGGCGGTGAGGCCCACCGCGATGCGGAGCAGAAGCAGCTCGCGCTGGTTCTCCGGGAGGTTGGCCAGGAGTTTCTTGGCCCATTCGGCGTCGCTGCTGAGCAGCGCCCGCTCCTCGGGGCCGAGGGAGTCGTCGGGGCGTTCCGGCATCTCGTCCGAGGGGACGGCCGTGGAACCCGGGTGGCGCATCGCGGCCCGCTGCAGGTCGGCGACCTTGTGGGAGGCGATGGCGAAGACGAAGGCCTCGAAGGGGCGGCCGGTGTCGCGGTAGCGGGGCAGGGCGAGCAGGACCGCCACGCAGACCTCCTGGGCGAGGTCCTCGACGAAGTGGCGGGCGTCGCCCGGCAGGCGGGACAGGCGCGTGCGGCAGTAGCGCAGCGCGAGTGGGTGGACATGGGCGAGCAGGTCGTGCGTGGCCTGCTCGTCCCCGTCTACGGCGCGATGGACGAGAGCACCGATCGTCCCTACGGCAGTGACCGCCTCGTCCTCGCGCATCGGTCCATGGTGCCCTGCCGCCTCCGGCTGTGTGGCACCGCGTCCGTCGTTGTGCACCGAAGCGTTATGAGCAGGTGCGCCGGCACTCATCCCCTGCGCCCTCCCCTTCCGCTCGAACGACTCGTCCCCGAGAGACTCCACACCTCAAGGATGCGGCATCCGCGCCGAAACGAGCAGCGGCCCTCGGATGCTCCGTCTTGCGGACCCCGCCCACCGTGGGGTAGGCGGGTGCTTCCGGCCGGTCCGCGTCCCCGCTGCGGCGCAGCTCACCGCCGTACTAACGGACCAGTCCCCAGCGGAAGCCGAGGGCCACCGCGTGGGCGCGGTCGGAGGCGCCGAGTTTCTTGAACAGGCGCCGGGCGTGGGTCTTCACGGTGTCCTCGGAGAGGAACAGCTCGCGGCCGATCTCGGCGTTGGAGCGGCCGTGGCTCATGCCCTCCAGGACCTGGATCTCGCGCGCGGTGAGGGTGGGCGCGGCGCCCATCTCGGCCGAGCGCAGGCGCCGGGGCGCGAGGCGCCAGGTCGGGTCGGCGAGGGCCTGGGTCACGGTGGCCCGCAGCTCCGCGCGCGAGGCGTCCTTGTGCAGATAGCCGCGGGCGCCGGCGGCGACGGCCAGGGCCACGCCGTCCAGGTCCTCGGCGACCGTGAGCATGATGATGCGCGCGCCGGGGTCGGCGGACAGCAGCCGGCGCACGGTCTCGACGCCGCCCAGTCCGGGCATGCGCACGTCCATCAGGATCAGGTCGGATCGGTCGGCGCCCCAGCGGCGGAGGACTTCCTCGCCGTTGGCCGCCGTCGTCACGCGCTCGACGCCGGGCACGGTCGCCACCGCGCGGCGGAGCGCCTCTCGGGCAAGCGGGGAGTCGTCGCAGACGAGGACGGATGTCATGACCGCCCTCCGCAGCTGATGCGCGTCACCTTGAGCCTCCAGGCTGGTACGGAATCGTCACCTGTGCGGTCGAACGTCTCGGACGCCTGCCCGAGCGCTTGTTGCTTCAACCGCCACCGCACTCTCAACGACGGTCACTCGAAAGAGTTACGGGGCTGCATGCCGTCTTCGGCACTCTACGTGAGGGGGCGGACACGGTGGAGACATGGACGTCAGACCCTCAACTTTTCATCACATCCAATGCCCCATTTAGCCCTTTTTCTTCCCGTTTCACGGTGTCTGGGGCTAGATTGCCAATGAGTCATATTTTCATCTCTCTAGACCGGAGATGTACGGTCGTTGGCACCGTATCCGCCCAGAACGGCTACAAGGGGTCACGTAATGGCAGATTTCTCCCGCCTTCCCGGACCGAACGCGGACCTGTGGGACTGGCAGCTCCTCGCTGCCTGCCGTGGGGTCGACAGCTCGCTCTTCTTCCATCCCGAAGGCGAGCGCGGGGCGGCTCGGAGTGCCCGTGAGAACTCGGCCAAGGAGGTCTGCATGAGGTGCCCGGTCCGCGCGGAGTGCGCGGCGCACGCACTGGCTGTACGCGAGCCGTACGGTGTGTGGGGCGGCCTGACCGAGGACGAGCGCGAAGAGCTCATGGGGCGGGCGCGCAACAGGCTGGTGTCGGCGTCGACGACCAGCGGCAGCCCCGCCTCTGACACCTGAAGACGCCTGAAGACACCCGAAAGAACGTTTCTTCACATCAGGAGCGTCTCTTCCGGGCACGCGCGCGTGCCCGGCGTTCTCGTCACGCCCGCCGCGCCGCCCGGCCCAGTTGCTCCAGCGTCGCCGCCACGGCCGGCACCTGTGCCAGGTCGGGCAGGGTGAGGGCGACGATCTCCCGCCGCACCGCCGGTTCCAGCGCCACCGTGCGCGCGCCTCTCGGGCGTACCGACTCGATCGCCAGCTGGGGCAGGACGGCGACGCCCAGCCCCGCGCCGACCAGGCCGACCACGGCCGGGTAGTCGTCGGTGGCGAAGTCGATGCGGGGCGTGAAGCCCGCGCCCTCGCACACCTCGACGAGCTGTCCCCGGCAGCGCGGGCAGCCCGCGATCCAGGGCTCGTCGGCGAGTTCCCCGATGGCGACGGACTCCGCGCGGGCGAGCCGGTGCCGTTCGGGCACCAGGCCGACGAGGCGGTCCGTGAGCAGCGGCCGTACGACCAGGTCGGCCCATTCCTCGGCGCCGTCCGCACCCGTCGCGCCCTCGTAGCGGAAGGCCAGCGCGATGTCGCAGTCGCCGTCGCGCAGCAGCTCCACGGACTTCGGGGGCTCGGCCTCCTCCAGGGAGACGCGGGTGCCGGGGTGCGCCGCGCGCAGGGCGGCGAGGGCCGTCGGGACGAGGGTGGAGCTGCCGCTCGGGAAGGAGACCAGGCGGACCCGGCCGGCGCGCAGGCCGGCGATCGCGGCGACCTCCTCCTCGGCGGCGGTGAGCCCGGCGAGGATCCCGGAGGCGTGCCGGACCAGGGCCTCGCCGGCCTGGGTCAGGCGCATCTCGCGGCCGTTGCGCACCAGCAGCGGGGTGCCGACGGAGGCCTCCAGGGCCTTCATCTGCTGGCTGACGGCGGGCTGGGTGCAGCCCAGTTCGCGCCCCGCCGCCGAGAAGGAACCGGTGGTGGCGACGGCGCGCAGGACACGGAGATGACGGGCCTCGATCACCCTTCGAGCATAAGCGTGCATAAGGCGGGCTTGGACAGAACGCCCGATAACGCGTCGACGCTTTGAGGTGCGGTCCCGTACCGTCGGAGCATGGAGCTTCTCTCGGTCAACCTGGGACGCGCGCGTGCCGTGCCGTACACGGACCAGAAGGACGGCGTGACCGGCATCGACAAGCAGCCGGCGGACGGACCGGTGCGGGTGGCGGCGCCCGGGCCGAAGGGGGCCGCGGGCAGCGGGCTGGCCGGGGACGCGGTCTGCGATCTGCGTCATCACGGCGGCGACGACCAGGCGGTGTACGCGTACGCGCGCGAGGACCTCGACGACTGGGGCGAGGAGCTCGGCCGGCCGCTGGCGAACGGCTGTTTCGGTGAGAACCTCACGACAAACGGGCTGAACGTGTCGGAGGCGCTGATCGGCGAGCGCTGGCGGATCGGTTCCGAGGTCGTACTGGAGGTCACCTCCGGGCGCATCCCGTGCCGTACTTTTCAGGGCCATCTGGGCGAGCGGGGATGGGTGAAGAGGTTCACGCGGAAGGGTGCGACCGGTGCCTACCTCCGGGTGATCGAACCGGGTGAGATCAGAGCCGGCGACCCGATCGAGATCGTGCACCGTCCGGAGCACGGGGTGACGGCGGCGATGCAGTTCCGCGCGGTCACCACGGAGCGGGAGCTGCTGCCGCGGTTGCTCGCGGCGGGCGAGGCGCTGCACTCGGAGGCGCTGGCGCAGGCCCGGAAGTACGTGGCGGCGCAGCCGGCGGCAGGAAGGGACTGAACGGCCGTCACGCATATGCCGTTCACCAGCACTTCACCCTTCGGGAGAGCCGGTGCGCGCAGCGGACGCCGCCGGTCCGGGTAACTACCCTTGGGCCATGACAACGGCTCTGATTACGGGATCGACCGCGGGGATCGGTGCCGCGTTCGCGCGGCGGCTGGCGGCAGACGGGCACAACCTCGTCCTGGTGGCGCGGGACACCAAACGGCTGCGCGAACAGGCGACCGAGCTGCACGACCGGCACGGCATCGAGGCGGAGGTGCTCACCGCCGACCTCGCCGAGGACGCCGGCATCGAGTCGGTCGCCGCCCGCCTCGGCGACCGCAGGAACCCGATCGACCTGCTGGTCAACAACGCGGGCTTCGGGAACAAGGGCCGTTTCCTCGATGTGCCGATGGCCGACGAGCTGCGCATGCTCAAGGTGCACTGCGAGGCGGTGCTGCGGCTGACGGCGGCGGCGGTCGAGGGGATGCGGGAGCGCGGGCGCGGCGGTGTGGTGAACGTGGCGTCGGTGGCGGCCTTCGTGCCGCGCGGTACGTACGGCGCCTCGAAGTCGTGGGTCGTGCAGTTCACGCAGGGCGCGGCGCGCGATCTCGCGGACAGCGGGGTGCGGCTGATGGCGCTGGCGCCGGGGTTCGTCCGTACGGAGTTCCACGAGCGGGCCGGGATGGGCACGGACAACATCCCGGGCTGGATGTGGCTGGACGCGGACAAGCTGGTCGCGGCGGCGCTCGCCGACCTGGCCCGCGGGAGGACGCTGTCGATCCCGGACCCGCGGTACAAGGTGCTGACGGGCCTGGCGAGGATGGCACCGCGCGGCCTGGTGGGCGGGATCAGCTCGAAGACGGGGCGCAAGTACGGGCCGCAGTAGCAGTCGCAGTCGCCGTCGCGCAGGAACGGCGGCCGGGCCGGTGGGAAAATGGGCGTGAGGGACCGGACCCAGGGGGGCCGGAGGCGGTGTCATGACGTTCGTGCAGCTCATCGAGTGCAGAACCAGCCGACTGGACGAGATGAACCGGCTGATCGGCAGGTGGGTCGAGCAGACCAAGGGGAAGCGGACGGCGACGCACGCGGTGGTCGGCAGGGACCGCTCCGACGCGTCGCACGTCGTCGAGATCGTGGAGTTCCCGTCGTACGAGGAGGCGATGCGCAACTCGAACCTCCCCGAGACCGACCGGGTCTTCCACGAGTTGCTGGCGCTGTGCGACGAGATGCCGACGTTCACCGATCTGGACGTGGTGCGCGACGAACGGCTGTACGCCGGTACCGCGCGGCGGTACTTCGAGACGATCGCCGCGGCCGGCCCGCTGGCTCCGCTGGACGGTCTGCTCGCCGAGGACTGTCACGACCACGACCCGGGCAACGAGCAGGCCACCATCGGCATGGACGCGATCCGGCGCGAGATCGAGATGTGGCGGAGCGCCTTCGACTTCACGTTCCATGTCGAGGACCAGTTCACCCAGGACGACCGGGTGTGCACCAGGTGGATCTGGAAGGGCCGGCAGAAGGCGGAGTTCCTGGGGCTGCCGAACAGCCGGCAGCTGGTCAAGATGACCGGGACGACGATCCACCGCTTCGACGACGGCGGGAAGATCGCCGAGGCCTGGTGGGAGTACGACCGGCTCGGACTGATGGGTCAGCTCGGGGCACTGGACGCGCTGGAGAACTGAGACCACAGTGAAAGCCCGCGAGGGGCGAAGCCCCCGCTTCCGGCGGACGACCGGGAGCGGGGGCTTCTTCTGTCAGGCGGGAGTGCCTCAGTGCGCGTGGCCGTGGGAGTGGCCCGCGGCAGCGGCCTCTTCCTCTTCCTTCTTCTCGACGACCAGGGTCTCGGTCGTCAGGAGCAGGGAGGCGATGGAGGCGGCGTTCTCCAGGGCGGAGCGGGTGACCTTGACCGGGTCGATGACGCCGGCCTTGACCAGGTCGCCGTACTCGCCGGTGGCGGCGTTGAAGCCCTGGCCCTTGTCGAGCTCGGCGACCTTGGAGGTGATGACGTAGCCCTCCAGGCCGGCGTTCTCGGCGATCCAGCGCAGGGGCTCGACGACGGCGCGGCGGACGACGGCGACACCGGTCGCCTCGTCGCCGGTCTTGCCGAGGCCGTCCTCCAGGACCTTCGCGGCGTGGACGAGCGCGGAGCCGCCACCGGAGACGATGCCCTCCTCGACCGCGGCGCGGGTCGCGGAGATGGCGTCCTCCAGACGGTGCTTCTTCTCCTTCAGCTCCACCTCGGTGGCGGCGCCGACCTTGATCACGCACACGCCGCCGGCCAGCTTCGCGAGGCGCTCCTGGAGCTTCTCGCGGTCCCAGTCGGAGTCGGTGTTCTCGATCTCGGCCTTGATCTGGGCGACACGCCCGACGACGGCCTCGGAGTCACCGGCGCCGTCGACGACCGTGGTGTCGTCCTTGGTGACGGTGACGCGGCGGGCGGAGCCCAGCACGTCGGTGCCGACCTGGTCGAGCTTGAGGCCGACCTCCTCGGAGATGACCGTGGCGCCGGTGAGGATCGCCAGGTCCTGCAGCATCGCCTTGCGGCGGTCGCCGAAGCCGGGGGCCTTGACCGCGACCGCGTTGAAGGTGCCGCGGATCTTGTTCACCACGAGGGTGGAGAGGGCCTCGCCGTCCACGTCCTCGGCGATGATCAGCAGCGGCTTCGAGGCGTTGGACTGGATGATCTTCTCGAGCAGCGGCAGCAGGTCCGCGATGGAGGAGATCTTGCCCTGGTTGATGAGGATGTAGGGGTCCTCCAGGACGGCCTCCATGCGCTCCTGGTCCGTCACGAAGTACGGGGACAGGTAGCCCTTGTCGAAGGCCATGCCCTCGGTGAAGTCCAGCTCCAGACCGAAGGTGTTGGACTCCTCGACGGTGATGACACCGTCCTTGCCGACCTTGTCCATCGCCTCGGCGATGAGCTCGCCGACCTGCGTGTCCTGGGCGGACAGCGCGGCGACGGCGGCGATGTCGGACTTGTCCTCGATCGCGCGGGCCGAGGCGAGCAGGTCCTCGGAGACGGCGGCGACGGCGGCGTCGATGCCCTTCTTCAGGGCGGCCGGGGAGGCACCCGCGGCGACGTTCTTCAGGCCCTCGCGAACGAGCGCCTGGGCCAGCACGGTGGCGGTGGTCGTACCGTCACCCGCGATGTCGTTGGTCTTGGTCGCCACCTCCTTCACCAGCTGGGCGCCGAGGTTCTCGTACGGGTCGTCGATCTCGACCTCGCGGGCGATGGTGACGCCGTCGTTGGTGATGGTGGGGGCGCCGAACTTCTTGTCGATGACGACGTTGCGGCCCTTGGGGCCGATCGTCACCTTCACCGTGTCGGCAAGCTTGTTGACGCCGCGCTCAAGGGCGCGACGGGCGTCCTCGTCGAACTTCAGGATCTTCGCCATGGCAGCGGGAGCCCTCTCGGAATTCTGGGGTGAACAAGACTGCGCCCCTGGCACCCGGCTTCTCAAACGATCGCGGGGGCCAGGGGCGCAGCTTCAAGCGGAATGCTTGAGGTGGTAAGTCGCAGGCTTACTTCTCGATGATCGCGAGCACGTCGCGAGCCGAGAGGACGAGGTACTCGTCGCCGTTGTACTTCACCTCGGTGCCGCCGTACTTGCTGTAGAGCACGACGTCGCCGACCTTGACGTCGAGCGGCAGGCGCTCGCCGTTCTCGAAACGGCCCGGGCCCACGGCGAGGACGGCGCCCTCCTGGGGCTTCTCCTTCGCGGTGTCCGGGATGACCAGGCCGGAGGCCGTGGTCTGCTCGGCGTCGAGCGGCTGGACCACGATGCGGTCCTCAAGCGGCTTGATGGCAACCTTGGAGCTGGCGGTCGTCACGATCCGACCTCCCCCTTCGGAGATCTCACGGGGTTAACTGTCTGAGGTGGCGACCAGGTGGATCCGTCGTCGCGGGTGCCGGACCTGCCCGTCGCGTTGTTGGCACTCTCATCTGCCGAGTGCCAGAGCCGAGACTATGACCGCGATTAGCACTCGGTCAAGCGGAGTGCCAATTGCCTGCGGCGCGGCGCCGAAAAAGGGCGGCTGGAGTCGGTCGTCCTCGAACGCCGGACGGGCTGAGAGTCCTGCCTACAGGTAGTCCTCCAGCCGTCCCACCGTCAGGCCGCTCGCCTGGACCCGGCGGAGGAGGCGGGCCGTGCGTTCTCGCAGGGTGGGGCCCAGGGCCTCGTCGGGGCCGACCAGGATGATGTCGCCGGGGCGGAGCTGTTTCTCGCCGTTGCGGTACTCGATGCTGTCGGCGGTCATCGCCGCCCGCCACAGGACCACCGCCGTCACTCCGCAGTCGGCCGCCGCACGCAGGGTGGTGGTGTCGTACGTGCCGTAGGGCGGGCGGAAGAAGCGGGGGCGGATGCCGAAGCGGGACTTCAGCTTCTCCTGCTGGCCGCAGATCTCGGCGCGCTGGCCCGCGTACGGCAGGCCGGGCATGGCCGGGTGGTCGAGGGTGTGGTTCTGGACGCTCGCGCCCACCGACTGGAGCCGGGCGAAGTGGCCGTAGCCGGGGCCGACCACGCTGTCCGTGAGGAACATGCTCACCGGCAGGCGCAGTTCGCGGACCATGTCCACGAAGCGGGGGTCCTTCTCGGCGCCGTCGTCGTAGGTGAGGAAGACGACCCGGTCGGTGGTGGCGACGTGGTCGACGACCGGGGGCAGCGTGGCGTGGACGGAGAGCGGGTGGGACGGGGGGTGCGGGGCCGCCGGGAGGGGCGCGGTGAGGCCCCAGTGCCGGTACGGCTGTTCGCCCGCCGGGCTGTGCGGCCGAACCCCGTCCGCGGCCTTCTTGCCCAGCCGCTCGATGGGGTCCACGGACTGGGCACAGCTCGCGAGCAGGAGGGCGGCGGCGGTCAGGAGCGCCGCCGCCCTCGGGCGGCTCACAGGTAGTCCTCCAGGCGCGCCACCGCGTATCCCTCGCGTGTGACCTTGTTCAGGAAGCGGCGCATGTCGTCGACCATCGTGCCGTTCCACTCGTTCAGGCCCCGGAAGTGGGTGAGCACGATGTCCCCGGGGTGCAGGCTGCGGTCGTCCTCGCGGTACTCCCAGTGGTCGACGTACACCTCCTCGTCCCAGATCGGCGCGTACTTGATGCCGCAGGCCTTGGCGGCGCGCAGGGTGTCGCCGTTGTAGTTGCCGTAGGGCGGGCGGAAGACCGTCGGCGCCTTTCCGAACTCCCTCTTCATGATCGTCTGCATCCCGCAGATCTCGTGCTTCTGCTCCTCGTAGCTCAGGCCCGGCAGGTAGGGGTGGGTCAGGGTGTGGTTGTTCAGGGTGTGGCCCTCGGCCTGCATCGTCCGGAAGTAGCCGTAGTCGTCCTTGACCAGGTAGTTGCTGAGGAACGCGCTGTAGGGGATCTTCAGGTCGCTCATCATCCGGAGGAACCGCGGGTCCTTCTCGGCGCCGTCGTCGATCGTGAGGAAGACGACCTTCTGCCTGGTCGGGACCGTGGTGAAGACCGGGGGCAGGTCGTCCTCCTCCTGCCCGTCCACCTCGAAACCGGCGCGCGCGGTGATCCTCGGCTTGCGCTTCGGCGGGGCCGGGGGGCTGAGCGGGACCGCGTCCAGGTCCCACCTGCTGGTGGCGGCGATCAGGGCGGCACGGGAGTCGGGGGCGGCGGCGTGGTGCGCCTGCTGGCCGGCGGCGGGACGGGCGGCGGAGTCGGTGTCCGATCCCGCACAGCCGGACAGCAGGGCGGCGGCGGACGCGATGGACAGGAGACCCACCACGCCCGCTCTCAACCCATTTTTGTCATTTTGTACGACTGCTCGCATGGCGTCGGATCCTTCCAGGCCCCCGCCCGGAACCGGGGCAGACACCGCCGCCGGAGGCGAACCATCCACCGACTGGCCGACAATGAACCGGTGAACGAACCGGTGAACCTGGTGAACGACCCCCTCGCCCCCCTCCTCACCCCCGAGGGCCGCGCCCTCCTCGACGAGGTGCGCGGCACCGCGCCCGCCGACGAACTCGCCGTGGCCACCCGGCTGCGCCGCGAGCACCCGGCCGAGCTGGTGTCGGCGGCGCTCGCCCAGGCCCGGCTGCGGCAGCGGGCGGCGGCGAAGTTCGGGGACGCGGACGCGGACCGCATGTTCTTCACGCCGAACGGGGTCGAGCAGTCGACGCGGGCGAGTGTCGCCACGTACCGGGCGGAGCGGCTGAAGGCGCTCGGGGTGACCTCGGTCGCCGACCTGTGCTGCGGGATCGGGGGCGACGCGATCGCGCTCGCGCGGGCGGGGATCCGGGTGCTCGCCGTGGACCGGGATCCGGCGACGGCGGCCACGGCCCGGGCGAACGCCGACGCGCTCGGCCTCGCCGGCCTGGTCGAGGTACGGGAGGCGGACGTCCAGGAGGTGGACACGGCCGGCTACGACGCCGTGTTCGTCGACCCGGCCCGGCGCGGCGGCCGCGGCCGCATCTTCGACCCGGAGGCCTACTCGCCGCCCCTCTCCTGGGCGGTCGGGGCCGCGTCGACGGCCAGGGTCGCCGCGCTGAAGATCGCCCCCGGAGTCCCGCACGAGGCGATCCCGGCGGACGCCGAGGCGGAGTGGATCTCGGACGCGGGCGAGGTGAAGGAGGCGGTCCTCTGGTTCGGGACGGAACCGGGGGCGGTGCGCGCCACCCTCCTCCCCGGCCCGCGCACGCTGCTCGGCAGGGGCCTGCCCGATCCGCGCGTCCGGCCCGTGGGCCGTTACCTGTACGAACCCGACGGCGCCGTCATCCGCGCCCACCTGGTCGCCGAGGTGGCCGAACAGCTCGACGGCGGCCTGATCGACCCGACGATCGCGTACGTCACGGCGGACGCGCTCCACGCGACCAACTACGCGTCGGCGTACGAGATCACCGACCGCCTCCCGTTCAACGTGAAGAAGCTGAAGGCCCTGCTGCGGGAGCGCGAGGTCGGCGCCCTGACCGTGAAGAAGCGCGGGTCGGCCGTGGAGCCGGAGGAACTGCGCCGCAAGGCCCTGCCGAAGCCGCAGGGACGCAACACGGCGACCGTGTTCCTGACCCGGGTGGCGGGCGCCCCGACGATGCTGCTGGGCCACCCGGCGCGGTCCTGAGCGGTGCGGCGCGGTGCGCGGCGATGGGCCGCGATGGGCCGTCGGGTGTCTGCCGCACCGTCGTGGCTGGTCGCGCAGTTCCCCGCGCCCCTGAAGGGGCGCTCACCCTGGCCCCCTGCTTTCAGGGGCGCGGGGAACTGCGCGACCGGCCCATACCGGGCCGCACCCTGGCGACCGGGCTAGAGCTCTCGTGCCCGCCGCAGCAGCAGCTCGCGTTCGCGTTCGTTGCGGGCCAGTCGGGCAGCGCGTTCGAACTCGGTACGGGCCTCCGCCGTGCGGCCCAGGCGGGCGAGCAGGTCGCCCCGGACGCTGGGCAGCAAGTGGTAGTCGCGGAGGGCCGGTTCGGCCGTCAGCCGGTCCGCGATCTCCAGACCGGCCGCCGGTCCCCGCGCCATCGACACGGCCACGGCCCGGTTCAACTCGACGACGGGGGACGGGGACCGGACGGCCAGCAGCCCGTAGAGGGTGGCGATGGCCGTCCAGTCCGTCTCCTCGTACGTGTACGCGTGCGCGTGGCAGGCCGCGATGGCCGCCTGGAGGGCGTACGGCCCCGGGGCGCCGGTGGCCGTGGCGTCGGCGCGGGCCAGGGCCCTGATGCCCCTCGCGACGAGCATGCGGTTCCAGCGGCGGCGGTTCTGGTCCCTGAGGAGGACCGGTGCGCCGTCGGGGCCGGTGCGGGCGGCGGCCCGGGACGACTGGAACTCCAGCAGCGCGGTCAGGGCGTGCACCTCCGGTTCCTTCGGCATCAGGGAGGACAGCACCCGGGCCAGGCGCAGGGCGTCCTCGCAGAGCGACGGGCGCAGCCAGTCGTCGCCCGCCGTGGCCGCGTACCCCTCGTTGTAGATCAGGTAGATGACGTCCAGGACGGAGCCGAGACGGGCCTCGCGGTCCGGACCGTACGGCACCTCGAAGGCGATGTTCCTGCTCGCGAGGGTGCGCTTGGCGCGGACGATGCGCTGGGCGATCGTCGGTTCCGGGGTCAGGAACGCGCGGGCGATCTCGGCGGTGCTCAGGCCGCCGAGGAGGCGCAGGGTGAGGGCGGTGCGGGCCTCCGGCGACAGCACCGGATGGCAGGAGGTGAAGACGAGCCGGAGCAGGTCGTCGTCGATGTCGTCCGGGTCGGCGGGTTCCTCCGGCGGGGCGGTCGTCTCGGTGCTGCGGCCGATCTCCGCGAGCTTGCGGGCGTAGTTCTCCCGGCGCCGGACGAGGTCGACGGCGCGATGGCGGGCGGTGGCCATGAGCCAGGCGCCCGGGTTGTCGGGCACGCCGTCGCGGGGCCACTGCTCCAGGGCGGCGACCAGGGCGTCCTGCGCGAGTTCCTCCGCGATGCCGACGTCCCGGACGATCCGGGCGACGCCGGCGATCACGCGGGGCGACTCCAGCCGGAAGACGGTCTCGATGGCGTGCCGCGGGTCGGCCCCGGCGGGGGGCTGTGTGCTCACAGCCCCCCATGCAACACCCACCGTCGGACATGTGCCAGGAAGGTCAGCCCTCCGCGATCTCCCGCACCTCGCAGGTGACCGTCCAGAACTCCTCGTGCACCTTCAGGAACCGCTTGGTCCACTCCAGGGCCTCGGCCTTGTCCTTGCACTGCATGATCGCGTAACCGCCGACGACCTCCTTGGACTCGGTGAACGGCCCGTCGGTGACGGAGATCTTCCCGCCCTCCCAGTGCACCCGGGTGCCGTCGGCGGTCGGCGTCAGCCCGGCGGTGTCCAGCATCACGCCGGCCTTGGTGATCTCCTCGATCAGCTCCCCCATCCGCTGCATCAGCGCCTCGCTGGGGCCCTCGGCGGGGACGGAGCTCTCGTCGATGCGCACGAGCGACAGGTAACGGGGCATGGTGACTCCTCGGGATCCACTGCTGCGGGGTCTCTCCCCGCATCTCACCCTTGCGTCGAACGGCCCGCCGCCGGATCGACACGCCCGCCGGAATTCCCCGAAGTTTTTTTCCGCCCCGCCTACCGCACTGCCTACCGCACCGCCTACTGCAACGACTTCCACAGCTTGCTCGCCGCCGGCTCCTTCGCGATCACGCGGTTGGGATCCGAGGGCGCGGTCACCACGGGCATCATCACCGTCTTGACGTTGTCCGAGGTCAGGCCCTTCAGGCTCTGGCCCAGGCGCATCAGTTCGCTGAGGGAGTCCAGGCCGGTGTCGGTGGTGAGGCTGGAGGTGACCGCGTCGGCGACCTCGTAGAGCTTGGCCGGATCGGTGAGGAGGCTGATCGAGGCCATCCGGTCGAGGAGGGCCTTCACCAGTTTCTGCTGGAGGCCTATCCGGCCGAGGTCGCTGCCGTCGCCTATGCCGTGCCGGGTGCGGGCGAGGGCCAGGGCCGTGGTGCCGTCGAGGTGGTGGGTGCCCTTCTTCAGGTGCAGGTGGCTGTCGTCATCGTTGATGTCCTGGTCGGTCGTGACCGTCACCCCGCCGAGCGCGTCCACGAGCTTCGCGAAGCCCGAGAAGTCGATCTCCAGGTAGTGGTCCATACGGACGCCGGTGATCGACTCGACCGTCTTCACCGCGCACACCGCGCCGCCCACCGAATAGGCGCTGTTGAACATCGAGTTGTAGGCGACGGCCGTCGAGCCGCCGGAGGACAGCGGGCAGGAGGGGCGGGTGACCAGGGTGTCGCGCGGGATGCTGACGACGGTCGCCGACGTCCGGCCGGCGTCGATGTGCACGACCATCGCGGTGTCGGACCGGGCGCCCGAGCTGCTGCCGCCGCCGAGTTTCTTGTTCTCCTTGCCGCTGCGCGAGTCCGAGCCCAGCACCAGGATGTTCACGGAACCGGTGGGCAGCGGGGACGCGGAGGCCGACGCGGTCGCCGTGGGCGTCGTCACCGCCTTCGCCGGGCGGTCGTCCCCGAGCGCACTGTTGATGTCGACGCTCTTGATGTTGTCGTTGAGGTGCACATAGACCCACCCCGCGGCCGCGATGCCGAGCGTCATGACCCCCGCCAGGGTGAGACCGACGATCTTCAGCGCTCTGGACCGCCGGCCCACCCGTCTGCCCGCTTCGACTTGCTCCTCGTGTCCCGTCACGGGCAGGAACGTAAGTCCGAATTATTAGGGGAGTGTTAGTGGAAGCGTCGTGAAGAGGTTTTCTTCGGAAAATCTCACGCTTCTCAGTCCTCCCTTACCGTCGGCCCGCTCACCCGAGGGTCACCGTGGGCACCGGATTGCTCCCGCTCCAGGACGCGTTGAACCCGAAGGTCACCGAACTGCCGTCTCCGACAGTCCCGTTGTAGGAGGCGTTCGCACAGGACACGGCCGCGCCCGACTGGGTGCAGGTGGCGTTCCAGGCCTGCGTGATCTGCTGCCCGGCGCCGTACGTCCAGTTCACCTTCCACGAGGACAGCGCGGCCCCCGAGCAGGAGATGGTGACCTGGCCGGTGAAGCCGGTGTTCCACTGGCTGCTCACGCTGTAGGCGGCGGCGCAGGCACCGGTCGGCGGCGTGGTGGTCGTCCCGCCGAGCGCCTCCGAGATGCCGTAGTACGCCGGTTTCGGGGCGTAGTTCGCGTCGTACGGCGTCGCCGCCCCGTACCCGGGGAACGTGCTGTCCACCCAGGAGTCGGAGTCGGTGAAGCCCCACACGGTGACGTTGACGCAGCGGGTCACGGCCACGCACGCGGCCACCACCGACTTGAAGTCGGCCTTCTGCTGGGCGAGTTCGGTGCTGTCGGCGGGCAGCGCCATCCGGACGTCCAGCTCGGTGATCGCCACGTCGACGCCGAGGTCGGCGAAGCGCTGGATGTTCTGCTGGAGGGTGGCGGGGACCTGCCCGAGGATCAGGTGCGCCTGGAGCCCCACCCCGTCGATCGGGACGCCCGCCGCCTTCAGCGACTTGACCAGGTTGTACAGGGCCGTGCTCTTCGCGTTGACGCCCTCGACGTTGTAGTCGTTGATGTACAGCTTGGCGGCCGGGTCGGCCGCGTGTGCCCAGGTCAGGGCGTTGGCGATGTAGTCGGCGCCGAGGCCGTTGTACCAGAGGGTGGACCGGTAGGTGCCGTCCTCGTTGAAGGGCTCGTTGACGACGTCCCAGGCGGCGATCTCGCCCTTGTAGCGGCCGACCTCGGTGCTGATGTGGTTCTGCAGCAGGCTGCCGAGCTGGGCGGAGGTCCAGGTGCCGTTAACTCGATCGCGTGATGGTCGGCTTGCGGACTTGCAGTGGTTTGGGCTGTTCGGGCTACGGTGATCGTGCGATCTGGGACGCCGGGCATGGCGCCAGCGTGCGGGGCCCCCGTTCCACCGGAGTGATGGTTCGGGGCCTCCCCGTCGCCCCTGGCTATGCTCATATGGCCAGGTCGTGAGGGAACTGGCCTCCCGGGATCGGACCACGGACAGGTTCCGTGTCGCTGCCCCGGGGTCGAGTACGCCGGGGACCAGTGCGCCCAAGACCGTTCGGGGCGTGCGGCTGAGCGGACTCACTCCTGCTCAGTCCACAGGGACGGTAAGCCGATTCTCAGAGTCGCCTCAAGCTCCTCCGAAAGTTTCGG
Organism: Streptomyces sp. NPDC048277; assembly: GCF_040652235.1. Taxonomy (NCBI): domain Bacteria; kingdom Bacillati; phylum Actinomycetota; class Actinomycetes; order Kitasatosporales; family Streptomycetaceae; genus Streptomyces; species Streptomyces sp. NPDC048277. The sequence continues at coordinate 276,029 of NZ_JBEZLQ010000001.1, read as the reverse complement.
TCGACGAACCGATTGGCTTCGGGGGAGTATGGGGAGTGCCCACGCACCCGTCAGTACGTCAACTTCCGGCCACCTGCGTCACGGCGCCGCCGTGCTCGACCGCACCACCAGGCTCGTCGCCAGCTCCACCCGGGTCGCGGTCGTGGCCTCCTCCGCCCGCCCCATCTCCAGGACCAGCCGCGCCGCCGCCTCGGCCATCTCGGTCAGCGGCTGCCGTACGGTCGTCAGCGGCGGCCCCACCCAGCGGGCCACCGGCAGATCGTCGAACCCGACGATGCTCACGTCCTCCGGGATGCGCAGCCCCAGCTCACGCGCGGCCTCGTACAGCCCGAGGGCCTGGAGGTCGTTGCCGGTGAAGATCGCGGTGGGCCGGTCGGGCATGCGCAGCAGCTCCAGGCCGAGCCGGTAGCCGGCGTCGTGGTGGAAGTCGCCGGCCTTGATCAGCCCCTGGTCGACGGGCAGCCCTGCGGTCTCCAGGGCGGCCCGGTACCCGTCCACCCGGGCCCGGCTGCACATCATCCGGGAGGGCCCGCTGATCGCCCCGATGCGCCGGTGCCCCAGCTCGACGAGGTGCCGGGTGGCGGCGAGGCCCCCCTGCCAGTTGGTCGCCCCGATCGACGGCACGTCCGGCCCCGGATCGCCCGCCGGGTCCATCACCACGAACGGGATCGACCGGCTCATCAGCAGCGCCCGCTGCGACTCGTCGAGCCCGGACAGCACCAGCACCACCCCGTGCGGCCGCCGCGCCGCCACCTGGTCCGCCCAGGTCCGCCCCGGGGTCAGCCGCCCCGCGGACTCGCTCAGCACCACGCTCAGCCCGGCGTCCCGGGCCACGTTCTCCACTCCCCTGATGACCTCCATCGCCCAGGCGCTCTCCAGCTCGTGGAAGACCAGGTCGATCAACGGCGAACGGGAGGCCTCGGCGCGCCGGCGCCGGTAGCCGTAGGCGCGCAGCAGCTCCTCGACCCGGGTGCGGGTCGCCGGGGCGACATCGGCGCGGCCGTTGAGGACCTTCGAAACAGTCGGAGCGGACACGCCGGCCTCACGGGCGATTTCGGCGAGTGTCGCCGTCTGCGTTTCTGCGGGCTTCGGAGGCGTCATGCCCGCGATCGTATCCCTGCGCTCCCCCTTGACGAAGACCTTCGTGCGCCATAGGTTCCCGGAACATTCGGTGTGTGGTACGAAACATTCGCAGCAGCGTTCGTAGCAGAGATCCCGCGGAGAACCCGCGAGAGCAGAGACGGGAGTTTCATGACCACCGCTCCTTGGCGCGACCCCGCACTGCCCGCCACCGCCCGCGTCGACGACCTGCTCTCCCGGATGACCCTGGAGGAGAAGACCGCCCAGCTCTACGGCGTCTGGGTCGGTGCCGCCACCGACGGCGACGGAGTCGCCCCGCTGCAGCGCGAGATGACCGCCGACTACGACTGGGACGAGCTGATCACCCTCGGCCTCGGCCAGCTGACCCGTTCCTTCGGCACCGCCCCGGTGGCCCCGGCGCTGGGCGCGCGAGCACTGGCCCGCGCCCAGCGCCGGATCACCGAGGCCGGCCGCTTCGGCATCCCGGCGATCGCCCACGAGGAGTGCCTGGCCGGCTTCACGGCCTGGCAGGCCACGGCCTATCCCGTCCCGCTCGCCTGGGGAGCCGCCTTCGACCCGCCCCTGGTCGAGGAACTGGGCCGGAGGATAGGTGAGGACCTCCGCTCGGTCGGCGTCCACCAGGGCCTGGCCCCCGTCCTGGACGTGGTCCGCGACCCGCGCTGGGGACGGGTCGAGGAGACGATCGGCGAGGACCCGTACCTGGTCGGCACGGTCGGCACGGCGTACGTCCGGGGCCTGGAGTCGGCCGGGATCATCGCCACGCTCAAGCACTTCGCGGGCTACGCCTCCTCCGTCGGCGCCCGCAACCTCGCCCCGGTCCGGGCGGGGGTGCGGGAGTTCGCGGACGTCACCCTGCCCCCCTTCGAGATGGCCCTCCGCGAGGGCGGGGCGCGCTCGGTGATGGCGGCGTACAACGAGACGGACGGCGTACCGGCCTCCGCGGACCCCCGCCTGCTGACCGAACTCCTGCGCGACGAGTGGGACTTCGAGGGAACGGTGGTCGCCGACTACTTCGGCATCGGCTTCCTGCAGTCCCTCCACCGGGTGGCCGGTACGGAGGCGGAGGCGGCCCGACTGGCGCTCGCGGCGGGCATCGACGTCGAGCTCCCCACCCTGAAGTGTTACGGCCGCCCCCTGGTGGCAGCGGTCCGCGAGGGCACGATCCCGGAGTCGCTCGTCGACCGCGCGGCCCGCCGGGTCCTGCTCCAGAAGTGCGAGCTGGGACTGCTGGACGAGGACTGGGCGCCTGCGCAGGAGGCGGAGACCCCGATCGACCTCGACTCGACGGCGAACCGCGCGCTGGCCCGCCGCCTCGCCGAGGAGTCCGTGGTCCTGCTCGACAACCCCGACGGCGTACTCCCCCTGGCCCCCGACACCCGCATCGCCGTGGTCGGCCCCCGGGCCGCCGACGCCCTCGCCATGCTCGGCTGCTACTCCTTCCCCTCCCATGTCCTCACCCACCACCCCGAGGTGGACCTGGGCATCTCCATCCCCACGGTCCTCAAATCCCTGCGCGCCGAACTCCCCGACGCCAAGGTCACGTTCGCCGAGGGCTGCGACGTCTCGGACCCCGACACCTCCGGCTTCGAGGAGGCGGTGGCCCGCGCCGCGGAGGCGGACGTGTGCGTGGCGGTCCTGGGCGACCGCGCGGGCCTGTTCGGACGCGGCACCTCGGGCGAGGGCTGCGACGTGACCGACCTGGGCCTGCCCGGCGTGCAGGCCGGCCTGCTGGACGCACTGCTCTCGACGGGCGTCCCGGTGGTCCTCGTCCTCCTCACCGGGCGCCCGTACGCACTGGGCCGCTGGCACGGCCGGCTCGGCGCGGTGGTCCAGGCGTTCTTCCCCGGGGAGGAGGGCGGCCCGGCGGTGGCGGGAGTGCTGTCGGGCCGCGTCAACCCGTCGGGCCGCCTCCCGGTGAGCGTCCCGCACGTGCCGGGGGGCCAGCCGTGGACCTACCTCCAGCCCCCGCTCGGCCTCGCGGGCGAGGTCAGCAACCTGGACCCGACCCCGCTGTATCCCTTCGGGCACGGCCGCGGGTACACGACGTTCGCATGGGCCCTCGTCTCACCGGACACGGCCGAGATCACCACGGACGGCTCCTACGACGTGACGGTCACCGTCCGCAACACGGGTGAGCGCGCGGGCACGGAGGTCGTACAGCTGTACCTGCACGACCCGGTGGCCTCGGTGACCCGCCCGGACGTCCGGCTGATCGGCTACCAGCGGCTGGAGTTGCCTCCGGGCGAATCGGCGAGGCTGACCTTCCACTTCCACGCGGACCTGTCGGCGTTCACGGACCGGGAGGGGACGCGGGTGGTGGAACCGGGCGCGCTGGAGCTACGGCTGGCGGCGTCGAGCGCGGAGACCCGAGCCGTGACCCGACTCCAACTGACGGGCCCGGTACGACGATTGGGCCCCGACCGGATGCTGCGCTGCGAGACAGAGGTGAACTGACCGTCAGAACGCGTCAGCGTGCGCGACGAAGGGGGCCCAGGCGGCGGGGGTGAGGGTGAGGTGGGGGCGGGTGCGGTCTTTGGAGTCGCGGAGGTGGATGGTGCTGGGGGTGGGGGCGACGGCTACTTCTATGCAGTTGTCGCCCGCAGTGCCGCTGTAGCTGGACTTGAACCACGCGAGTTCAGTGGTGCTCATAGCTCTCCTCTGATGCGCTCCAGCAGGCCGACGGAGTCCAGGGGGCTGAGAGCCTGCGCGCGCAGTGTCGCATACCTGCGATGCAGGACGGCTGCCTCTTTCGGGTCGGCGATCAAGCGGCCGGTCTCCTGCCCCTCGGCGTAGGCCAGACGCCTTCCGTCCGGGGTCTCCAGCAAGGCCAAGGGACCGTCCAGCCCCGCATGTGCCCGGCAGTCGAGCGGCATGATCTGGACCTCGACGTTGCGCAGCTGGGCGTACCCGAGCATATGGTCCAGTTGCGCTCGTGCGACCTCGTCGTCACCCAGGCGCCGTCGCACAATGTGCTCGTCCATGACGAAACTGAACGAGGTGTTGGGGCGCTCGCGGAGCATCTGTTGGCGCTCCATGCGGGCTGCCGCCTGCGCCTCCACCTGTTCGTCCAACAACAACGGAATGCGGTTGCCGAACACCACACGCGCGTAGGTCTCACACTGCAACAGCCCCGGAACCAGACGGCATTCGTACGTCGCCAGGCTCACCGCTTCCTGTTCCAACGCGGCCCACTTCCGGAACCAGACCGCGAAGCCCGGTTGCCGCGCCACCTTCTCGAACGCCTTCCGCAGCGCCCCCGTGTTCCCCAGTGCCGCCTCCGCCAGCTCCACGAACCGCTGATCCGGCAGCCTCCGCCCCAACTCAATGGAAGCAACCGTGTGCTTGGACATATGGACGAGCGCGCCGAACTCCTCCCGGCTCAACCCCATATGCTCCCGCAGTCCCTGCAGGAACGCCCCGAATGTCTTCATACTGTCCGACGACTCGGGCTCACCATTCACCTCAACGCCACCGTTCATGCACCCAGGGTGACGGAGCCGGAGTCCTACTGTCCACGAAAGAGAGGAGTCAGGCGACGATGCAGGCGTCGGAGATCCCGCGTGCCGTGGCCGCGGCCATGTCGACCGCCTCGTCACTCGGCCTGCCGGCCGACGACGCGATCGTTCTTCAGGACTCGAACAGGCTCACTCTGCGTCTGCTGCCCTGTGACGTCCTGGCCCGGGTGGCCCCGGCAGCGCACCAGGCCGCCCGGTTCGAAGTCGATCTCGCGCTGCGGCTCGCGGAATCCGGGTGCCCCGTGGCGGCTCTGGAGCCGCGAGTGGAGCCACGCGTCCATGAGCGTGACGGCTTCACGGTCACGCTGTGGACCTACTACGAGCCCGTGGCACCGCACGAGATCCCACCGGCCGACTATGCCGACGCGCTCGGGCGGCTGCACGCCGGCATGCGCACGCTCGACGTCCCGACGCCGCACTTCACGGACCGGGTCGAACAGGCTCAGCGCCTCGTGGCGAACCGCGACCGCACTCCGGAACTCGCCGACGCGGACCGGCAGCTGCTCGGCGACACGTTACGACGCCTGAGCCGATCGATCGGCGAGCGCGGCGGCGCCGGGCAGTTGCTGCACGGCGAGCCCCACCCGGGCAATGTGCTCACCACGGAGAACGGGCTGCTGTTCACAGACCTTGAGACATGCTGCCGCGGGCCCGTCGAATTCGACCTCGCCCACGCGCCCGATGAAGTCGGCGAGCACTATCCGGGCGTCGATCAAGACGTGTTGCGCGAGTGCCGAATCCTCGTGCTGGCGATGATCACGACGTGGCGCTGGGACCGGGACGACCGACTGCCCGACGGACGCCGGCTGGGCACGGACTGGCTCGGTCAGATGCGAGCAGCCCTCGGTCGGGACTGATGCGGCACTAGCCCTCGTCCACCGACTCGAACCGCCAGCGGTGCACGGGCCGGGTGACCAACTCGCCGGGCGGGTCCGCGAGTTCGGGGAGGTCCGGGGAGTCGTACGACGCCTCCCACCACGTGATCACCAGCACCCGGTCCTGCGGTGCCCGGAAGGTCTCCCGGCGCAACGGGGCCTCGGGGAGCTTCTGTTCGCGCGCCCACGCGACGAGTTCCGCGCCCCGGCCCTGCACCGCCCGCGCCTCCCACATCAACGCGACCGTCACGAGTACAGGTTCTCCTTGCTGACCTCGTGGACGTGGTCGTGATCGTGGTTGCCCGGGACGTGCGGGTCCGTCACCGGGAGGGAGCTGTCCGCGGAGAGGTCCCAGCTCGACGCGGCCCGGTTGCGGGCGACCATCTCGGCGCCCAGCGCGGCCACCATCGCGCCGTTGTCCGTGCACAGCTTGGGGCGGGGGACGCGGAGCCGGATGCCCGCGGCCTCGCAGCGCTCCTGGGCCAGGGCGCGCAGCCGGGAGTTGGCGGCCACGCCGCCGCCGATCATCAGATGGTCGACGCCCTCGTCGCGGCAGGCGCGGACGGCCTTGCGGGTCAGGACGTCGACGACCGCTTCCTGGAAGGACGCGGACACATCGCGGACCGGGACCTCCTCGCCCGCCGCCCGCTTGGCCTCGATCCAGCGGGCCACGGCGGTCTTGAGACCGGAGAAGGAGAAGTCGTAGACGGGATCGCGGGGGCCGGTGAGGCCGCGCGGGAAGGCGATCGCCGAAGGGTCGCCCTCCTTCGCGTACCGGTCGATGACGGGACCGCCCGGGAAGCCCAGGTTCAGCACGCGCGCGATCTTGTCGAAGGCCTCGCCGGCCGCGTCGTCGATGGTCGCGCCGAGCGGTCGTACGTCGGAGGTGATGTCCGACGACAGCAGCAGGGACGAGTGACCGCCGGAGACCAGCAGCGCCATCGTCGGCTCGGGGAGCGGACCGTGTTCCAGCTGGTCGACGCAGATGTGGGAGGCGAGGTGGTTGACGCCGTACAGGGGCTTGCCGAGGGCGTACGCGAACGCCTTCGCCGCCGAGACGCCCACCAGCAGCGCGCCCGCGAGCCCCGGGCCGGCCGTGACCGCGATGCCGTCCAGGTCCCTCGCGCTCACGCCCGCGTCCTTCAGCGCGCGCTCGATGGTCGGGACCATCGCCTCCAGGTGCGCCCGGGACGCCACCTCCGGCACCACCCCGCCGAAGCGGGCGTGCTCGTCGACGGAGGAGGCGATGGCATCGGCCAGCAGGGTCGTGCCCCGGACGATGCCGACGCCGGTCTCGTCGCAGGAGGTCTCGATCCCCAGTACCAGGGGTTCGTCAGCCATTGATCTCGGTTCCTTGTACGGAGGAGGAAGGGTCGGTCAGCCGCATCACCAGGGCGTCCACGTTCCCCGGCTGGTAGTAGCCGCGTCTGAACCCGATGGGCTCGAAGCCGAACCGCTCGTAGAGCTTCTGGGCGCGGATGTTGTCGACCCGGCATTCGAGCATGACCTCGGCGCACTCGAAGGCGGTCGCGGCCCGCAGCAGTTCGGTGAGGAGTTCGCCGCCGAGCCCGGTGCCCCACTGGTCACGGCGTACGGCGATGGTCTGGATGTCGCCCAGTTCGCCCTGGGCGGCCAGCCCGGCGTACCCGGCGATCCGGTCGTCCTCAAGGGCGACGACGTACCGCCGGGTCGCCTCCGGTCCCCTCGCGTGCGCCAGTTCGGACCAGAACATCCCCCGCGACCAGGCGTCCTCGGGGAACAGGTCCCTCTCCAGCTCCAGGACCCGGTCGATGTCCCACCAGCGCATCTCGCGCAGCTGTGCCGTCACTTGGGCGTGACCACCTTGTAGTTCTTGGGCACCTGGGCGTCCGGGCGGCGCAGGTACAGCGGCCGGGGCGCGGGGAGTTCCTCGCCCGCGGCCAGCTTCTCGGCGGCGAGCGAGGCGAGGGCCGCGGCGGAGACGTTCTCGGGTTCGTGCACGACCGGGAAGGCGTCGGGGTAGAGCAGCGCGCCGGCGCCGACGGCGGGCAGCCCGGCCACCTTCTCCGCGATGTCCCCCGGCCTGTCCACGGCCGGTTCCGTGAGCCGGGTGCGCGAGTCGGCGTACGTCGCCCAGTAGACCTCTTTGCGACGGGCGTCGGTCGCCACGACGAACGGCCCCTTCTCGATGTCGGCCGCGTAGGCGAGCCCGTCGAGCGTGCACAGGCCGTGCACGGGCACGCCCAGCGCGAGCCCGAAGGTGTCCGCGGTCATCAGACCGACCCGCAGGCCGGTGTAGGGGCCGGGACCGATGCCTGTGACGATCCCGGTGACGGCGTCCAGCGTGACCCCGGCCTCGGCGAGGACGCGGTCGACGGCCGGCAGCAGCAGCTCGCCGTGCCGGCGCGCGTCCACCTGGCTCGACGAGGCGATGACGGCCGTACCGTCGTGCAGCGCGACGGTGACGGCGGGGGTGGCGGTATCCAGAGCGAGCAAGAGCACGCGAACAGCCTACGGCTCCTGCGCCGCGAGCACGGCGCCCGGGACGGAAGGTCACCGACTGCTACGGTCTGTACGAAGTACGACATATACGGCGAGACGTACAGCGGGATCGACGGCGAGGCAGAGGTGGCGCACGTGGCAGGGACCAGCTCGGGAATCGTGGCCGGCCTCACCGCGGCGGCCGTCGGGACGGTCGGTCTCCTCGCCTACCAGGCCTCGGCCACCGTCCCGCCCGGCCTGGGCGGCAGACCGGCGGCGAGCGGCATGCCCGGAGCGCCCGGGGCGTCGGCCTCCAAAGCCCCCCGCGACCGCCGCCACCCCACCGCCCTGCCGACGGCCTCCGGAACGGGTGAACGGGTGGTGTACTCGGTGGACGACGACCGGGTCTGGCTCGTCAACGAGCGGGGCCGCGTGGAGCGCACCTTCAAGGTGAACCCCGGCACCCTCGACCCGGCCCCCGGCGCCTACTGGGTGACGTCCCGCGCCAAGGCCGTGACGGGCACGGACGGCCTCCCCATCGAACACGTGGTCCGCTTCACCACGACGAAGGACGGCATGGCGATCGGCTTCAGCGCGGTCACCGCGAACGCGGCCACGGACCCCCCGGACCCGACGGTGAAAACGGGCGGCATCCGGGAAACCCGCCGAGACGGCGAAGCGGTATGGAAGTTCGCGACGATCGGCGTCAAGGTGATCGTGATCCGCTGAGCGCCCCGCGAGTTGAGCGCCCCGAAGGGGCGCGGGGAACTGCGCGCTCAGCCCCCACCGGCCCGCAGCATCCGCCTACGCCGCCTTACGTTTCTGCTCAACCCGCGGAGCGACCGGCGCTCTAGGCGGCCGAGACACCGCGTCAGCGGCCGCACAGGCCGCCAGCAGCTCACGCATCGACACTCCGGCCACCACAACCGGCGGCCTCTCCGGGCACGACCCCGTGGACATGGGCGCCTCCTGAGGTACGGGGGCGGATGTAGTTAGGTACACCTAACTACGAGCTGGGTACCATGTGACCACGCCCGATACGCCCGACGCAACATCTTGCCGACGCCCTGTCGGAATGTTCACGAGGTCCTCAGGCGGAGAGCACCCCCAGATCCACCCCGGCCCACCGCTCCCCCAGCCCCGCCAGGGTCACGTGCCGTACCTCGTCGGCCGTGTCCCCGACCGCCCGGTGGATCCGGACCATGAGCCGGTCCTCGGTCAGCTCCTCGACCTTGCCCTCGCCCCACTCCACGACGATCACGGAATCGGACAGCGAGACGTCGAGGTCGAGGTCCTCCATCTCGTCGAGCCCGCCGCCCAGGCGGTACGCGTCGACGTGGACGAGCGGCGGCCCGTCCCCCAGGGACGGATGCACGCGGGCGATGACGAACGTCGGCGAGGTGACGGCCCCGCGCACGCCGAGCCCCTCGCCCAGCCCGCGGGTCAGCGTCGTCTTGCCGGCGCCGAGCTCCCCGCTGAGCATCACGAGATCACCGGCGCGCAGCAACTTGGCCAGTCGGCGGCCCAGCTCCCCCATCTGTTCGGGAGAGGTGATGGTCAGCGGGGTCTCAGCAGAGTTGTGCGGTGCGGCGATTGATTCCATCGTCACTCACTTGCAGTAGTACACTGATGACATCCCGTGAGGGACCGGTCCGGGCTGGACCGCAGCCGGAAGGCTGGAAGCCACCTCTCAGGAGGAGGCGGAGTCACAGCCACTTACCGTAGCCGCAAGTGGCACTGCCCCAGCGCGGGCGAGCAAATCAGCGAGGCGGTCTATGACCACTTCCGGGTGCTCCAGCATGACCAGGTGCCCGGCGTCCGAGACGAGTACCAGCTCGGCGTCGGGCAGCAGGTCAGCGATGACCTCGCTGTGCTCGCTGGGCGTGACAAGGTCCTGCACCCCGGCCAGCACCAGCACGGGAATCTTCTGGAAGTGGGCGAGGGCCGCGGTCTTGTCGTGGTCGACGAAGGCCGGGTAGAACTCGGCGACCACGTCGATGGGCGTGGACTCGATCATCCGCTCGGCGAACCGCTCGACCGCCGGGTCGACGTCCCTGGACGCGAACGAGTACCGCTTGATGATCCCGGCGAAGAGGTCGGCCGTGACCCGTCGGCCCTTCTCCACCAGCGCGGCCTGCGCCCCCAGCGCCTTCAGTACTCCGGGCAGCACCCGGCGCACCGCGTTGACGCCGGCGACGGGCAGCCCGAAGGTGACCTCGCCGAGCCGTCCCGACGACGTACCCACGAAAGCCGTCGCCACGACCCGTTCGCGTACCAGCTCGGGGTACTGGGCGGCGAGCGCCATCACGGTCATGCCGCCCATCGAGTGCCCGACAAGGACGATGGGCCCTTCGGGAACAGCGGCGTCGAGCACGGCCTTCAGGTCCCGGCCGAGCTGGTCGATGGTGACGGGCACGCCGTCCTCGTGCTGGGCGACACCCCGCTCGGAGCGGCCGTGGCTGCGCTGGTCCCAGTGCACGGTGCGGACGACCCCGCGCAGGGCCGCGCGCTGGAAGTGCCAGGAGTCCTGGTTGAGGCAGTAGCCGTGGCTGAAGACGACGGTGACGGGAGCGGGCGCCTTGCGGCCGAAGAGCCGGCGGCGGCGCGGCGAGACGGCCGGGCCGAGGTCGGGTTCCACCTCGTCGACCTCGTAGTACAGCTCGGTGCCGTCGTCGGCGGACGCCTTGCCGGGGGTGCCGCGCAGCGTGCCGTACGGTCCCGCGGAGTCCAGGGCCAGCCGGGCCTTGCGGCGCATCCCGCGGCCGACGGTCATCCGCTCCAGGGCGACCCCGGCGGCCGCGCCCGCCGCGAGGACTCCTATGGCGGCGCCGGCGACGCCGGTCACCTTGCGCCAGTTCCCGCCGTCCACGCCCGTGGCGGAGGCGACGGCCGCCGCGGCGTCCGCTACGGCCTCCGCACTGCTCTCGCTCACGTACCGCTCCTCTTCGCCGTACTGCAGTTCGCTGGTTCGGTGATACGGGTGTTACTGACGAGGTGACTGGTGCTGCTGTTACAGGTGTAACCGGGTTGTGCCGCCGACGAACCCCGGAGGTCAGTTGCCGTCCCCTGGTTCTTGCCCACTCGGTTGCTCGTTCACATAGACGCGGGGAACCCGCGTTCCGATGCGCGTGACGATTTCGTACGCGATCGTGCCGGCGGCCTGGGCCCAGTCCTCGGCGGTGGGCTCGCCCTGGTCGCCGGGGCCGAACAGCACGGCCTCGGAGCCGACTTCGGGCTCGTCGCCGCCGAGGTCGACGACGAACTGGTCCATGGCGACGCGTCCGGCGACCGTCCGCCATTTGCCGCCGACCAGCACCGGCCCGGTGCCGGAGGCGTGCCGCGGGATGCCGTCCGCGTAGCCGACGGGGACGAGGCCGAGGGTGGTCTCGCCGGGCGTGACGTAGTGGTGCCCGTAGCTGACGCCGTGCCCGCCCGGTACGTGCTTCACCAGGGCGAGGGAGGCGGACAGGGTCATCACCGGGCGCAGGCCGAAGTCGGCCGCGCTGCCCAGCTCGGGGCTGGGCGAGACGCCGTAGAGCGCGATGCCCGTGCGGACCAGGTCGAAATGGGACTCGGGGAGGGTGAGGGTGGCCGGCGAGTTGGCGATGTGCCGCACCTCGGGGCGCACGCCCCGCTCCTCGGCGTGGCCGAGCATCTCCCGGAAGAGGGTGAGCTGGGCGGCGATGGAGGGGTGCCCGGGTTCGTCGGCGCAGGCGAAGTGGGACCACAGCCCGGTGATCCGGACCAGCCCCGCGGCCTCGGCGCGCAGCGCCTCGCCGACCAGTTCGGGCCAGTCGGCGGGCTGGCAGCCGTTGCGCCCGAGCCCGGTGTCGGCCTTGAGCTGCACACGGGCGGGGCGACCGGCCTCCTCGGCCGCCGCGGCCACCTCGCGCAGGGCCCACATCCCGCTCACCGACACGTCGAGGCCGGCCTCGACGGCCTGCCGCCACGGCCCGCCCGGGGTCCACAGCCAGCACATGATCCGCACGTCCGCGGGCAGCCCCGGGTCCGCGCGCAGCGCCAGGGCCTCCTCCGGGGTGGCCGTGCCCAGCCAGCTCGCGCCCGCCTCGACGGCGGCGCGGGCACACCGGACCGCCCCGTGGCCGTACGCGTCGGACTTGACCACGGCCATCAGGGCCGCGCCCGGCGCGAGGGCACGCAGGGTCCGCACATTGGCCCGCAGGGCGGCCAGATCGATCTCGGCGCGGGCGCGCAGGGGCGCGGTCGGTGCAGGTGCTGTCTCACTCATCGCGCCCCCAGTGTCTCAGAGGCCCCTGACAGCCCTCCGGCGCAGGCCCCCGTACAGGGCCCGGACACCTCAGGTACCCGTACGGTGGCCCCACACGTAGACCTTGTCGCCCTTCTTCAACACGCTCCACAGCTTCTTCGCGTCGCCGAGCCTGAGGTTCACGCACCCCCAGGAGCCGACGGTGGTGTAGATGGACCCGTAGACGGCGTGGAAGGCCTGTCCGCCGTCGAAGAACTGGGCGTACGGCATGGGCGAGTTGTACAGGGTCGACCAGTGGTTCTTGTGCCGCCAGTAGACGGAGTGCCAGCCGGCCCGCGTCGCGTACCCCTTGCGCCCGCTGCGCATCGGCACCGGCCCGAAGACGACCTTGCCGCCCTTCTGCACCCAGGTGACCTGGCGGTTGAGATCGACACAGGCGACCTTGTACGACTTCACGGGGCAGTTCTTCTGGGCGTTGGGGTTCTTCCTCGCCGAGAGGAGCATCATCTGGTACCAGGTCACCGGACCGGCGAACCCGATGGCGGGCTTGATGCTGTACTGCTTCTGGAACTTCTGGATGGCCTTGCAGTCGGCGGTGGACTGCTTCCCGTCCGCCTTCAGCCCCAGCCACTGCTCGATCTGCCTCTGGTACGGCCCCGTCAGCTTGGAGCAGCTCACCTTGGAGGCGGCGTCGCTGAGCGGCACGTACTCGATGAGGTCGTACGTCCCCGGCGGCGCCGCCTTGGGCTCGACGGCGTCCTCCTTGGCGCTGGGCGTGTACACCTTCGGCGGCAGCATCTGGTCGGGGGTGTCGATCTGCCAGGGCTGCGCCGGCCCGGGCGCGACTCCGGGCACCAGGTCCGACTCGGGGACGGCGGCGGGGGGTTCGGGAAGGGTGCCGGCGACGGCACTTCCGGCACCGAGGGAGAGAACGCTCACGACGGCGACGAGCCCGACCGCGGCACCGCGAGCCACACCACACCGATCACGCACGATTCGTCCACTGATCATGCGATCAGACAACCCCTCGGGGCCCGCGATTCCGGGGAGCCGCGCGGGGAGGTCACCCGGGGGATGCAGAGCGCCCCGTGAGGGGCGCGGGGAACTGCGCGACAAGCCCCCACACACCCGCAGTCGGACTACAGCCGAACCACCCCTAGGGTGACCTCTCGACCTACCGAGTCGGGCGGGCGGGTGGAAAAACCCCCCGCCAAGCCGCCCCCAGCTGCGCAGCAACCTCGTGGGCCACCGTCGGCGCCCCCTCCGCCGCGAACCGCCCCGCGAGCCCGTGCAGATACGCGGCCACACTCCCCGCGTCCCGCCCGTCCAGCCCGGACGCCAGCAGCGAACCCGCCAGTCCCGACAGCACATCCCCGCTCCCGGCGGTGGCGAGCCACGGCGTCCCCGTCGCGTTCACCCGTACGGCCGCGCCTCCCCCCGCCGAGGCCACCAGCGTCGTCGACCCCTTCAGCAGCACCGTCGCCCGATAGGCCGCCGCCAGCTCCCGCACCGCCGCGAGCCGGCCGGCCTCGACCTCCTCACGCCGTACCCCCAACAGCGCGGCGGCCTCCCCGGCGTGCGGCGTCATCAGCGTGGGCGCCGTACGCCCCCGCACCACGTCCCGGTCGGCCAGCCGCAGCCCGTCCGCGTCGACCAGCACCGGCACCTCCTCCGCCAGCACCTCGGCGACGGCGTCGGCGTCGTCGCCGACCCCCGGTCCGGCCACCCACGCCTGCACCCGCCCGGCCTTGCGCGGCCCCCCGTCCGACACCAGCGTCTCGGGAAAGCGGGCGAGCACCTCGTCCCCGGCGAACCCGACGTACCGTACGGCCCCCGCCCCGCCCCTGAGCGCCCCCGCGACGGCGAGCACGGCGGCGCCCGGATAGCGCGCCGACCCGGCCGCGATCCCGACCACGCCCCGCCGGTACTTGTCGCTCTCCGCCGACGGCGCCGGCAGCAGCCGCGCCACGTCCACGTCCTGCAACGCCTCCAGTTCGGCCTGCTCGGGCAGTTCGAGCCCGATGTCGACGAGCCGTACCGAACCCGCGTACTCCCGCGCGGGGTCGATCAGCAGCCCCGGCTTGTGCGTCCCGAAGGTGACGGTGAGGTCGGCCCGTACCGCCGCCCCCCGCACCTCACCGCTGTCCGCCTCGACCCCGCTGGGCAGGTCCACGGCGACGACGGCGGCCCGGGACCGCTCCACGACCGCGACCAGCGCGGCCGCGTCGGGCCGCAGCCCGCCCTTCCCGCCGATCCCCACGATCCCGTCGACGACGAGATCGGCCCGCAGGATCAACTCCTCACCGCCGGCGGCCCGTACGGTGGTCCCGCCCGCCCGGCGCAGCGCGGCCAGCCCGCCCGCGTGCGTGCGCTCCGGCGCCAGCAGCACGGCCGCGACCCCCGCGCCCCGCTTCGCCAGCCGGGCCCCGGCGTACAGCGCGTCGCCGCCGTTGTCCCCGCTGCCGACCAGCAGCACCACCCGGCTGCCGTACACCCGTCCGAGCAAGTCCGCGCAGGCGGCGGCCAGCCCGGCGGCGGCCCGCTGCATCAGCGCCCCCTCCGGCAGCCGCGCCATCAGCTCCCGCTCGGCCGCCCGTACCGTCTCCACGCTGTAAGCAGTCCGCATGCCCCGAGTCTCCCCCGGAACCGGCGGGCCGCGCATCCGCCGACGGCCCCGCGGGTCAGCCCTCCGCGATCACCACCGCCGACGCCACCCCCGCGTCGTGACTGAGCGACACATGCCACGACCGCACGCCGAGTTGCGCCGCGCACGCGGCCACGCTGCCCTTCACCTGCAGGCGCGGCCGGCCGCTGTCCTCGACGACGACCTCCGCGTCCGTCCAGAGCAGCCCGGGCGGTGCGCCCAGCGCCTTGGCCAGCGCCTCCTTCGCCGCGAACCGCACCGCGAGCGAGGCGACACCGCGCCGCTCCCCGCTCGGCAGAAACAGCTCCCGCTCCACGAACAGCCGCCCGGCCAGCCCGGGAGTCCGCTCCAGCGACTCCTTGAACCGGTCGATCTCGGCGACGTCGATTCCGACCCCGATGATGCTCATGGTCAGCACCCTAAGGTCACTCCACGGTGACCGACTTCGCCAGGTTGCGCGGCTGGTCCACCTCGTTGCCCCGGGCGGTGGCCAGTTCACAGGCGAAGACCTGGAGCGGGACCGTCGCGACGAGGGGCTGGAGAAGGGTCGGGGTGGCCGGGATGCGGATCAGGTGGTCGGCGTACGGGGCGACCGCCTCGTCGCCCTCCTCCGCGATCACGATCGTGCGGGCGCCGCGGGCGCGGATCTCCTGGATGTTGGAGACGATCTTGTCGTGCAGGACCGAGCGGCCGCGCGGCGAGGGCACGACCACGACCACCGGCAGGTCCTGCTCGACCAGCGCGATCGGGCCGTGCTTCAGCTCGCCCGCCGCGAAGCCCTCGGCGTGCATGTACGCCAGCTCCTTGAGCTTGAGCGCGCCTTCGAGGGCGACCGGGTAGCCGACGTGCCGGCCGAGGAAGAGCACCGTCTTCTTGTCGGCCAGGGAACGCGCCAGCGCCCGCACCGGCTCCATGGTCTCCAGGACCCGGTCCACCGCGTCGGAGATCCGGGACAGGTCCCGGATCACGGCGCCGATCTCGTCGCCCCACTTGGTGCCCCGCACCTGGCCGAGGTAGAGGGCCACCAGGTAGCAGGCGACCAACTGGGTGAGGAACGCCTTGGTGGAGGCGACCGCGACCTCCGGGCCCGCGTGGGTGTACAGCACCGCGTCCGACTCGCGCGGGATCGTCGAGCCGTTGGTGTTGCAGATGGCCAGCACCTTGGAGCCCTGCTCGCGGGCGTGCCGGAGGGCCATCAGGGTGTCCATCGTCTCGCCGGACTGCGAGATGGCGATGACGAGGGTGCGCGAGTCGAGGATGGGGTCGCGGTAGCGGAACTCGCTGGCCAGCTCCACCTCGCACGGGATGCGGGTCCAGTGCTCGATGGCGTACTTGGCGATCAGCCCGGCGTGGAAGGCCGTACCGCACGCCACGATGACGACCTTGCCGACCTCGCGCAGCTCGGCCGCGCTGATCCGGACCTCGTCGAGCTTCAGCGAGCCGTTCGCGTCGATGCGGCCCAGGAGCGTATCGGCGACCGCCTTGGGCTGCTCGGCGATCTCCTTGAGCATGAAGTAGTCATAACCCCCCTTTTCCGCCGCCGACGCGTCCCAGTCGACGTGGTACGGGCTGACGTCCGCCGGGGCGCCGTCGAAGCCCGTCACCGTCACGCCGTCCCGGCGCAGCTCCACTACCTGGTCCTGGCCCAGTTCGATCGCCGACCGCGTGTGGGCGATGAACGCGGCGACGTCCGAGGCGAGAAAGGCCTCGCCCTCTCCGACGCCCACCACGAGCGGGGAGTTCCGGCGCGCGCCCACGACCACGTCCGGCGCGTCGGCGTGCACCGCGACCAGCGTGAACGCGCCCTCCAGGCGCCGGCACACCAGCCGCATCGCCTCCGCGAGGTCGGCGGTGCCGGAGAACTCCTCGGCGATGAGGTGCGCGACCACCTCGGTGTCCGTCTCCGAGGCCAGGTCGTGGCCCCGCTCCGCCAACTCGGCGCGCAGCGCGGCGAAGTTCTCGATGATGCCGTTGTGGACGACGGCGACCCGGCCCGCGTTGTCGAGGTGCGGATGCGCGTTGGCGTCCGTCGGCCCGCCATGGGTGGCCCAGCGGGTGTGGCCGAGGCCGGTGGAGCCGGTCGGCAGCGGCCGCTCCAGCAGCTCCTTCTCCAGGTTGACCAGCTTCCCGGCCTTCTTCGCCGAGGCCAGCCCGCCGTCCGCGAGCACCGCGACACCGGCCGAGTCGTACCCCCGGTACTCCAGCCGCTTCAGCCCGGCGACCACCACATCGAGCGCCGACTGCGCCCCCACGTATCCCACGATTCCGCACATGGGCGGCAGCCTAGGTGCCGGACCCCGCCCGAACACGGCGCAGCGTGCCCGAAATCGGAAATTCGTCTGCCCGACCGGACCGCCCTACACCCCACGTGACCGACCCCACCCGCCGTTCCGTTCAAACTCCGTTAACAATGGAATGTGATCTCTCCGGTCTCCTCGATCTCCCGGAGCGCCCACCGGCACAGGCCGGAGGCGACTCCCTACGTCGACCTCACCCGTTCCGAGTGGAGCGCGCTGCGCGACAAGACGCCGCTGCCGCTCTCCGCCGAGGAGGTCGAGAAGCTGCGTGGCCTCGGCGACGTCATCGACCTCGACGAGGTGCGGGACATCTATCTGCCGCTGTCCCGGCTGCTCAATCTGTACGTCGGCGCCACGGACGGCCTCAGAACCGCGCTGAACACCTTCCTCGGCGAACAGGGCTCCCAGTCCGGCACCCCGTTCGTGATAGGCGTCGCCGGCTCCGTGGCCTGCGGCAAGTCCACCGTCTCGCGACTGCTGCAGGCCCTGCTCTCCCGCTGGCCCGAGCACCCGCGCGTCGAACTGGTCACGACGGACGGTTTCCTGCTCCCCACCAAGGAACTCGAAGCCCGCGGCCTGATGTCCCGCAAGGGCTTCCCCGAGTCGTACGACCGCCGGGCCCTCACCCGCTTCGTCGCCGACATCAAGGCGGGCAAGGACGAGGTCACCGCCCCCGTCTACTCCCACCTCATCTACGACATCGTCCCGGACCGCAAGCTCACGGTCCGCCGCCCCGACATCCTGATCGTCGAGGGCCTCAACGTCCTGCAGCCCGCGCTCCCCGGCAAGGACGGCCGCACCCGGGTCGGCCTCGCGGACTACTTCGACTTCAGCGTGTACGTCGACGCGAGCGCCGAGGACATCGAGAGCTGGTACCTCAACCGCTTCAGGAAACTGCGCCAGACCGCCTTCCAGGACCCGGACTCGTACTTCCGCAAGTACACCCAGGTGTCGGAGGAGGAGGCCCTGGACTACGCCCGCGGCCTCTGGCGGACCATCAACAAGCCCAACCTGGTGGAGAACATCGCCCCCACCCGCGGCCGCGCCACCCTGGTCGTCAGAAAGGGCCCGGACCACAAGGTGCAGCGGCTGAGGCTCCGCAAGCTCTGACACCCCCACCTGCCAGAGCCTGTTAGAAAGGCGCCATGCTGCATCTGCGCCTGATCACCCCGGCGGACCGCACGGACGACGTGGTCCGGCTGATCGAGACAACGGTCGGCACGGCCCACCTCGTCGTCCTGCCGGGCGCCGCCCGCAACCCCGCCGGAGACGTCGTGCTGTGCGACGTGGCCCGCGAGGCGGGCGACGAACTCATCGGCGCCCTAAGGGCGTTGGACCTCGACCGGACCGGCTCGATCGCCGTGGAGAACATCGACCTGTCCCTCTCCCACCGGGCCGACAAGGCCGAGGCGGAGGCGCCGGGCGAGGGCGCCGACGCGGTCCTGTGGGAGGGGCTGACGGACGCGACCCACGAGGAGTCGACGCTGTCCGTCACCTACGTCGCCTTCATCACGCTGGCCACGATGATCGCGGCCTGCGGCGTCGTCCTGGACAACGCGATCCTGATCGTGGGGGCGATGGCGGTGGGCCCGGAGTTCGGCCCGCTGGCCGGCATCTGCACGGCGCTGGTCCAGCGTCACCCCCGCCTGGCGCTCCGCTCCCTGACCGCACTGCTCGTCGGCTTCGCGGTGGCGATGCTGGCGACGGTCGGCTTCACCCACCTGATGGACGTCATGGGCCTGTTCACCAGGGTCCAGCTGGAGGCGGAGCGCCCGAACACCAACTTCATCTACCGCCCGGACGCGTTCTCGTTCGTGGTGGCGGTCCTGGCCGGTATCGCGGGCATACTCTCCCTGACCTCGGCCAAGTCGGGCGCGCTGGTGGGCGTGGCGATCTCGGTGACCACGGTCCCGGCAGCGGCCAACGCGGCGGTGGCCTTCGCGTACAGCGAGTACCGCCAGGCATGGGGCTCGACCGAGCAACTGCTCCTGAACCTGCTGGGAATCGTCCTGGCAGGCACGGCGACGCTCATCGCCCAGAAATGGCTGTGGAGAAAACCGAGCTAGGGGCCAACGCGCCCCAAAGGGGCGCTGGGGGTACCCCCGGCCGAAGGCTGGGGGAGGAACTGCGCGACCAGCCACGACGAACCGTCAGCCCGCCACGCACATCCCCGGCACCCCGAACCCGGAAAAACGACCTACCCCAGCGCGGACTTGACGGCGTCGGCCAACCGCCCCGCCACCGACCGGGCCTGCTCGATATCGGCCGCCTCGACCATCACCCGTACCAACGGCTCGGTCCCGGAGGGCCGGAGCAGGACCCGCCCCGTCGCCCCCAGCTCCCGCTCCGCCTCGGCGACCGCGGCGGCGAGGTCCGCCGAGGTCCGGACCCGGGCCCTGTCCACGTCCGGCACATTGATGAGCACCTGCGGCAGCCGCTCCATCACCCCGGCCAGCTCCCGCAGGGACTTCCCGGTCTGCGCGACCCGCGCCGCCAGCAGCAGCCCGGTCAGCGTGCCGTCGCCGGTCGTCGCGTGGTCGAGGATGATGACGTGCCCGGACTGCTCGCCGCCGAGGGCGTAGCCGTGCTCCTTCATCTCCTCCAGGACGTACCGGTCGCCGACCGCGGTCTGGACGAGCTGCAGCCCCTCCCGCTCCAGCGCCAGCTTGAAGCCGAGGTTGGACATCACGGTGGCGACGACGGTGTCGGCGCGCAGCGCGCCCCGCTCGCGCAGGGAGAGCGCGATTACGGCCATGATCTGGTCGCCGTCGATCTCCTCACCGGCGTGGTCGACGGCGAGACAGCGGTCCGCGTCCCCGTCGTGCGCGATGCCGAAGTCCGCCCCGTGCTCGACGACCGCGGCCTTCAGCGGGCCGAGATGCGTGGAGCCGCAGCCGGCGTTGATGTTGAGCCCGTCCGGCTCCGCGCCGATGGTGACGATCTCCGCGCCCGCCTGCCGGAACGCCTCCGGCGAGACCCCCGCGGCCGCGCCGTGCGCTTCGTCCAGAACGATCTTCAGACCGTCGAGCCGGTTCGGCAGGACGGACAGCAGGTGACCGACGTACTGCTCGGAGCCCTCGTCGTACGACCGCACCCGCCCGACGCCCGAGCCGGTCGGCCGCTCCCACGGCTCGCCGTGCCGGTGGGACTCGTACACGGCCTCGATCTTGTCCTCGAGCTCGTCGTCGAGCTTGTGCCCGCCGCGGGCGAGGAACTTGATGCCGTTGTCGGGCATGGCGTTGTGGCTGGCGGAGAGCATGACACCGAGGTCGGCGCCGAGCTCGCCGGTGAGGTAGGCGACGGCGGGTGTCGGCAGGACACCGACCCGCAGGACGTCCACGCCGGCGCTGGCCAGGCCCGCGACCACGGCCGCCTCCAGGAACTCCCCGGACGCACGCGGATCCCGTCCGACGACCGCCGTCGGCCGGTGGCCCTCGAACGTGCCCGTCTCGGCCAGCACGTGCGCCGCCGCGACGGACAGGCCGAGCGCCATTTCGGCGGTCAGGTCCGCGTTGGCGACACCGCGCACGCCGTCCGTGCCGAAGAGTCGTCCCACTTGTCCTCCTGAGGAAGCGTCCTTGCTGCCAGGACATGATGGCAGGCGCTTTGTCATGCGATCACACCAGCCTTTGAGCGTCTTGTGTCGTTATACGCCCTTGGCCGGGATAAACGAACGCCCCGACGGCACATGTGGCGTGCCGCCGGGGCGTTCGGAGTACGTGCAGGCGACTGAGATTAGCGCTTGCTGTACTGCGGGGCCTTGCGGGCCTTCTTCAGACCGGCCTTCTTGCGCTCGACCGCACGGTCGTCGCGCTTGAGGAAGCCGGCCTTCTTGAGCGGGCCGCGGTTGTTGTCGACGTCGGCCTCGTTCAGCGCGCGGGCGACACCGAGACGGAGCGCACCGGCCTGACCGGAGACACCGCCACCGGCGATGCGGGCGACGACGTCGTAACGGCCCTCGAGCTCGAGCACCTTGAAGGGCTCGTTGACTTCCTGCTGGTGCACCTTGTTCGGGAAGTAGTCCTCGAGGGTGCGACCGTTGATCTTCCACTTGCCGGTGCCCGGGACGATCCGGACGCGGGCGATGGCGTTCTTGCGACGGCCCAGGCCGGCGGCCGGCTGCGGGTCGCCGAAGCGGGACGCGAGAGACTCGGAGGTGTACTCGCCCTCGACGGGCACCTCGGACTCGGTGGTGTAGCTGTCGATGTCGACGAGCTCGGTCTCGGTCTCTTCGACCGGCTGCTCAACAGTGGTCTCGGCCACGATGCTCCTCAGATTCTTTTCTGTCTTAGGGGGTGGCCGGAACTACTGCGCGACCTGGGTGATCTCGAACGGCACCGGCTGCTGCGCAGCGTGCGGGTGCACGTCACCCTTGTAGACCTTCAGCTTCGAGAGCATCTGACGGCCCAGCGTGTTCTTGGGGAGCATGCCCTTGACGGCCTTCTCGATGGCCTTCTCGGGGTTCTTGTCCAGCAGCTCGTCGTAGCGGACGGAGCGCAGACCACCCGGGTAGCCGGAGTGGCGGTACGCCATCTTCTGGGTCCGCTTGTTGCCGGAGAGGTGCACCTTGTCGGCGTTGATGATGATGACGAAGTCACCGGTGTCGACGTGGGGCGCGTAGATCGGCTTGTGCTTGCCGCGGAGAAGGGACGCGGCGGTGGTGGCGAGACGGCCCAGGACGACGTCCTGAGCGTCAATGACGTGCCACTGGCGAGTCACATCGCCGGGCTTGGGGCTGTACGTACGCACTTCGCAGCCTTCTTCTTCAGTGGATGGGTGCTGACACATGGCATCACTGAAGCGATCGTGCAGCTGGGGACGACAATGCCGGGAACGATGCCCGTATGCCGCCCACTGGTAACTGCTCCAGGGAACCTAGGTAGAGGCCACTCCCGTGAAAATGAGCGAGCCAATACACAACGAAGAGCAAGCGTACAAGGACGGGCCCAGGCGGGTCAAAACGAGTCCCCGCGAGCCTCGGCGGCGCGCAATGACGCCGGGATGCTCCCCCGTGCCCCAAAGGTCCACTATCACCGTTCGTACTGTCGCACCGGCACCCCCTGTACGCCGTCTAAGATGCGCCCCATGACTTATGGGCAGGGGGGACCCCAGTCCCAGTGGGATCCCTGGAAACCGCAGTCTCAGCAGCCCTGGCGCGACAGCTCCGGACCCACTCCGGACTGGGCCGCGCTCGCGGATGCCTCGGAAACGCGGAACAAGCGGCGCAGAGTGCTGTTCATCGGCGGCGGTGTGGTCGCCACGCTGGCGATCGGCACCGCCGTCGCCATGGCCGTGGTGTCCGCGAACGGCGACAACACCGCCTCCGGCACGCCCACGAACCTGCCCGCGAGCCAGTCGCTGCCGAGCGACTCGGCGGACTCGGCGCCGTCCTTCGCGCCGACCAGCGCTCCGCCGCCGCTCGACCCGCAGGACTTCATAGCCAGCGTGCAGAAGGACACCGCACCGCTGAGCGCCGAGACCCTCTTCCCGGGCACCCAGCTGACCATGGGCGAGACGGTCTACAAGAAGGGCGCCACGGCCGACACCAAGAACTGCGCCTCGGTCGCCAAGGGCACCCTCGCCGGCGTCCTCACCAAGAACAACTGCACCCGGGTGCTGCGCGTCACGTACAGCAAGGACGGCGTCGCGGTGACGGTCGGCGTGGCCGTCTTCAACACCGAGGCCCAGGCCACCAAGGCCAAGACCCAGGCCGACAAGAAGGGCTTCGTCACGGCGCTCGCCGGCGCCGGTGTGAAGACCTTCTGCGACTCCGGCGTCTGCCGTACGACGGCCAACTCCTACGGCCGCTACGCCTACTTCACCACCACCGGCTTCGTCAACGGCAAGGACGTCACCACCAAGGACACCAAGGTCTTCCGGACCGGTGACGACCTGGCCGAGTTCACCTTCCGCCAGATACGCAGGCGCGGCGAGGCCCAGGCCTCGGCCGCCGCCAACCAGTGATCCCGGACACCTCCGGTCAGCTCCGCTCCCAGGAGACCTGCAGCACCGGCTCCTGGGGCTCGCCGCGCGCGACCGTGCGCGACGAGGGGCCGGCGGCGGTCCTGAAGACCCAGGTGCGGTAGGACCAGAAGCGGAACAGGGTCGCGATGCCGATGCCGAGGAACTTGCTGACGTTGTAGGCGAGCGTGCCCTGCCAGCCGAACCCGTAGGTGGTCGCGTAGAGGACCCCGTTCTCGATGACCAGGCCGACCGCGCTAAAGAAGAGGAAGAGACCCAGCTCCTTCCGGCCGCCGCGGTCGCCCCGATCACCGTCGAGGTCGCGGTCACGGTCCCGGTCGCGGTCCCGGTAGGCGAAGTACCGCAGGCCCACGTAGTTGCCCAGCACGGCGCAGGCCGTCGCGAGCACGCTCGCGCGCACCGGCTGCCAGTGGGCGACGGTCCTGACGAGGTTGAAGACCGCGAGATTGACGACGCATCCCGTGAGCCCCACCAGGCCGAACTTCGCGATCTCGCGGTACAGGCTCCCCCACCGGGAGGGGAGCGCGTGCCGCCCGCTCACTGTCCCGTACGGCTCTGCCGGTGGCGCAGGCGCAGCCGCAGCGGCATCACCGCGGACTCGATCTGGGTCGCGAGGCTCATCTTGGACACGCCCTCGGTCCGCTCCTCGAAGCGGATCGGGACCTCGACGGCGCGGTGCCCGGCCCGGACGGCCTTGAACTTCAGCTCGACCTGGAAGCTGTAGCCGGCACTGTCCAGGGTGGTCAGGTCCACGTCCTTCAGGGTGGCCGCGGACCACAGGTTGAATCCGGCCGTGATGTCCCGGATCTCGGTGCCGAGCACGGTCCGGGCGTAGCGGTTGGCGAACCGGGAGAGCAGGACGCGGTGCCTGCCCCACTCCTCGTCCAGCGAGCCGCCCGCCACGTACCGGCTGCCGACGACCAGGCCCGCCCCCTCGGTCAGGGCCGCGTCGAGCATCCGGACGACCGCCTCCGCGGGGTGGCTGCCGTCGGCGTCCATCTGGACGACGTACGCGGCGCCCTCCGCCAGCGCCGCGGTCATCCCGGCGACGTACGCCCGCCCGAGGCCGTCCTTCTCGGTCCGGTGCAGCACGCTCATGCGGTGCCGCCCGGCGGGCCGGCCGGCGTTGTACTTCTCCGCGAGCTCCTCGGCGATCCGCCCGGTGCCGTCCGGGCTGGAGTCGTCGACGATCTTCAGATGCAGCCCGGAGACGGGCAGGCCGAGGACCAGCTCCGCCATCCGGGGCAGGTTCGCCGCCTCGTTGTAGGTCGGCATCACCACGGTGACCGGTACGCCGGGGTCTCTGTCGAGCTCCGTCATGGTCTTCTCTTCTCCTCCCCCGGGAGACCCGTGGCGGGCCTCTCCCCAGCGGGCGCGGGTCTGCCCAGCGCCCGGAAATGCCAGCCCGCCGCGGTCCAGCGGTCCGCGTCGAGCGCACCCCGCCCGTCCACGATCCGCGGCCGGCCGACCAGCGTGGCGGCGCGCTCCGGGTCGATCTCCCGGAACTGCGGCCACTCCGTCAGATGCAGCACGAGGTCGGCCCCCCTGAGCGCCTCCTCGGCTGACAGGGCGTAGCCGAGCAGCGGGAACGCCTTGCGGGCGTTGTCCAGCGCCTCGGGGTCGTAGACCGTGACGTCGGCCCCCTCCAGGCGCAGCCGGGCGGCGACGTCGAGCGCGGGCGAGTCCCGGATGTCGTCCGAGTCCGGTTTGAAGGCCGCGCCGAGTACGGCGACACGGGCGCCCTGGACCGCACCCCCGCACAGTTCCCGGGCCAGTGCGACGACCTTGTCGCGGCGGCGCAGGTTGATCGCGTCGACCTCGCGCAGGAACGCCAGCGACACGCCCAGTTCGTCGGCGCGGTGGGCGAAGGCGCGGATGTCCTTGGGCAGGCAGCCGCCGCCGAAACCGACGCCGGCCCGCAGGAACTTACGGCCGATCCGGTCGTCGTACCCGATCGCCTCGGCGAGGACGCCGACGTCGCCGCCGGCCGCCTCGCAGACCTCGGCCATCGCGTTGATGAAGGAGATCTTGGTGGCGAGGAAGGCGTTGGCGGCCGTCTTGACCAGCTCGGCGGTCGGGAAGTCGGCGACCACGAGAGGGGCCCCGGCGGCCAGCACAGGCGCGTACACCGCGCGCAGAATCGATTCGGCACGTGCCGACCCCACCCCGAACACCAGCCGGTCGGGCCGCAGCGTGTCCTCGACCGCGAACCCCTCCCGCAGGAACTCGGGATTCCAGGCGACCTCGGCGTCGAGGGCCGCGGCCAGCCGCCCGGCCGTCCCGACCGGCACGGTCGACTTGCCGACGAGCAGCGCGCCGGGCGCCGCGTGCCCGGCGATCGCCGCGAAGGCCGCGTCGACGTAGGTCAGGTCGGCGCCCTCGGAACCGGACCGCTGCGGGGTGCCGACGCACACGAAGTGCACCTCGCCGAAGGCGCCCGCCTCCGCGTAGTCGGTCGTGAACCGCAGCCGCCCGCTCGCCGTGTGCTTCGCGATCAGCCCGGGCAGCCCCGGCTCGTGGAACGGCACCCGCCCCGCCCGCAGCGCGGCGACCTTGTCCGGGTCCACGTCGACCCCGAGCACCTCGTGCCCGAGCTCCGCCATGCAGGCGGCGTGGGTGGCACCGAGGTAGCCGGTGCCGATGACAGTGAGCCGCATGGGTACGGCCTTTCGTGACTGCGGAAGGGGACAGGAACAGCGGCGGGCGACCGGCTCATGACGTCTTCGTCCAGATCTGGTACGAGCCGGTACCGCCCGAGCTGAGCTCGAACGGGATCTTGCCGACCAGGCGGTAGCTCCCGTTCCTGGTCACCTGCTGTTCGAGGTAGTCCTCGAGGTCCGGCGTCGCGATGCCGTCCAGGACGACCAGGTCGAAGTAGCCGGCCTGGATGGCGAGCCGGTACCCCTCCTGTCCGTGGTGGATCGTGCCGTTCCTGTCCGAGTAGCCGATGCCGTACGTCGACGTCCACTGGTCCTGGTCCGTCTTGTCCCGCAGGTAGTAGACGGGCACCTCGTAGGTGGCGCCGAGGTACTTGCCCTTGGGCTTCATGTACGGCTCGATCGCCTTCACGAGCGGTGTGGAGTCCGGCCACAGACCGAACCGCCACTCCGACTGCGAGACACCGAGGCACAGCGCGGTGACCCAGAGCAGGATGCCCAGCTGCGGATAGCGGAAGTGCTTGCCGACCAGCCGGATCACGCCGACGCCGGCCATGGGGGCCGCGAAGAGCAGTCCGAAGTCGAGGTGCTTGTAGAGCGAGACGGACGTGCTGAGGTGGATCTGGTACGCCGGGGCCAGCAGGGCGGTGCCCGCCAGCACCAGGCCCGTCAGGGCACGCCAGCGCCAGCCGGGGCCCGCCAGGCCGTGGGAGCGCGGCGACTCGTTCATCCGGCCGCGCAGCGTGTAGGCGACCGCGCCCGCGACGGCGGCGGCGAACATCAGCCCGCCCCATTCCGCCGACTTCTGCACCAGGGACACGGCGGTGTCGGTGCCGTGGGCACGGTTGGTGGTCGTCTGCTTCACACCGGCGAGCACATCGGTGTACATCAGGCCGACGCCGGCCAGCGCGGCGGTGCCGAGGCCGAGCAGGGACGCCCGCAGCAGACACCGCCAGCCCTTGTGGTGCCAGGCGGTGAGCGCGGCGAGCACGACGAGGGTGGGCACGTACAGCGCGGACGCGTACTTCACCGCGACCGCCAGCACCATCACCGGCGCCGCGAGCAGCACGGCGATCGCGGGTGCCTTGTTGGTGCGGACGACGATCCACGCGGCCAGCGCCAGCAGGAAGATGGCCGGGGCGTCGTAGGTGGCGAACCAGCCGAGCACGATGGTCGGCTGGGTGACCGCGAACAGCGCCGCGGCGACCAGGGCGACCCGCTCGTTGAACATGCGCCGGGTGAAGGAGTACAGCAGCGCGGTCGCGCCCAGCATGCACACCAGGCTCAGCAGCCGGGCCCCGGACAGCCCGAAGTACCCGTCGACGACGGCCGCGACGACCGGGTACAGCATCGGCGAGCCGGAGAAGTACGACTCGTACCCGCTGTGCAGCGGGGTGCCGTTCGCCCAGTGCTCCATGATGTTGTGG
Organism: Streptomyces sp. NPDC048277; assembly: GCF_040652235.1. Lineage (NCBI taxonomy): Bacteria > Bacillati > Actinomycetota > Actinomycetes > Kitasatosporales > Streptomycetaceae > Streptomyces > Streptomyces sp. NPDC048277. The sequence continues at coordinate 248,843 of NZ_JBEZLQ010000001.1, read as the reverse complement.
CCCGCCGCGAGGTACAGGGCCTCGTCCTGGAACGCCGTGTTGGACAGCCGCAGCGACAGCACGGCCTGGATGAGCAGGACGACCGCCAGGACACCGCGGCTGACCCACGACCGCCGTCTGCTCGGGGTGTCGTCCCAGCCGGCGTCCGGCGTCTCGGGGATGTGGTAGCCGGGCTCGTCGTCCGGCACCTGCTGGTACTGGACCGTGCGCAGGGCGTACGTCGGCTGGTCGTCATGGCCGCTCTGCGGCTGCTGCGGGACGGCGGGCGCGTACGGCTGCTGAGGCTGCTGCCCCTGAGGGGGGTGCTGCCCGCCGTCGTACCCGTACCCGTACCCGTGCTCCGCCTGCTGGTACTGCTCCTGCTGGTACTGCTGCCGCGGCGCCCGGCCGTCGGAGTTGAACCAGCTGCCGTCGTCCTCGTAGGGATCGTAGGGCTGCGGTGTGTAGTGATCGGGGCGGGAGGTCATCACGGCTTCCGTACGTCGAAGCCGAAACGGTCGTCGGCGGCCAGGCGCTTGAACTCCTGCAGCGCCAGCGGGCTCGCCTCCAACCGCCAGTCGGCACGCTTCTTGTGGTTGAACCAGATGAAGCCGAGCATGGTGTCGTCGGCCTCCACGCCCGCGAACAGGTTGCGGATGTCGGCCCGGCGCCGCTCACCCGCCATCGCGGCGGTCTCCGCCAGGATCATGGGCTTCTTGGTGAAGGCACGGATCTCGTCGACGGTCGGCCCGAAGACGCTGCTGAAGGCGTTGTCCTGCCCGAGCGTCCAGTAGCCGACGAGGCCGACCCAGTCGACGTAGGCGTCGCCCGGGTAGTACGGCTCCAGCCGCACGCTCTTGGCCGGGTTGATGATGTTGGGCGTCCAGGCCCAGATCACGTTCGAGGCACCGGCGTCGAGGAACGTGTCGTGGATGTGCCGCCAGGCGGCCACGTACTGCTTGGGGGTGACGTACTTCGTACCCCACTTCTCCCAGTTGCCGTTGAACTCGTCGGCGAAGTCGATCACCACGGGCAGGTTCAGCTTGCGGACCGCGGTCGCGTACTTCTTGATGTACGCGTCCGACGTGCCGGCCGCGATGTCGGCGAGGGTGGCGTCGAAGGGCTCCCAGGACATCAGCGTCAGGGCGCCCTCCTTCCAGGCGTTGCGCACACCGCTGGCGTCGAAGCCGTCGCCCCAGGCCGCGTAGTACTCGACGAGGTTCGGCTGCTTGCCGGTCATCGCGGTGTACGCGTCGACGCCCTTCATGGAGGTCGGCGCGCCCTCGACGGCGGCTCCGTAGTACTTCTTCGCCGGCTTGAGCAGCGGTACGACGTCGTACGGGATGTCCGAGTCCGCGCTCTCCGACGAATCCGCGCCCTTCCCGGCCTGTCCGGCCTGTCCGGCGGATGAGGCCCTGCCCGAGCCGTCGAGCACGGAGCAGTCGCTGAGGGCGAGGACGCCGATCAGGACGGCCGCGAGCGCGGTACGTGTGCTGGTGAGGAGTCGCATGTCAGACAGCCGCCTTCTCCCGCGGCTGGACCAGCACACGGCCCACCACCAGGGCGTAGAAGAGTCCGGAGGTCAGGACCAGGGCGAAGTCCGGGGCGTCCATGGTGAACGTCCGGTAGACCGCTGCCACGACCCAGACCAGCGCGGTGCCGCCGCTCCAGACCCACATGCCGATCCAGAAGCGGCGGGTCTTGTTCTTCTTGGCACCGGAGGATCCCGTGGGCTGCCAGCCCATCCGGTTCTTGCGCAGGATGTCCCAGATGGCGAAGACGTGGGCCCAGCCGTACATCATGCGGGCGGCCCAGGCCTCCAGGCGGTAGGGCGCCTTGTGCCACATCGGGAAGATGATCGTGGTGTAGACGATGCTGGGTGCCACCAGGAGCAGATGCTCGACCTTCAGCTTCTCCGGCATCATCACCAGCAGCACGATCGGGATGACCGGCGCCGCGAAGGTGAACAGCGCCGTGTGGATGTAGTAGAAGAACCCGGACATGTAGCACAGGCGGCTGGAGAGCCTGATCTTGCGCTCCCAGAACTTCCTGCTGCCGAGCAGGCTCATCGATCCTGAGCACCAGCGGTACTGCTGGTTGAAGAAGGCACCGGCGGTGTCCGGGCACACGCCCGTCGAGACGGCGACCGGCACATAGCGCAGGTCCCAGCCGAGGCCCCGCAGGTCGAAGCCGGTGTGCACGTCCTCGGAGTGCTCGATCAGCGTCGTTCCGCCGTTGGTCTCCAGGGCGGCCCGCCGGTACACGGCGCAGGAGCCGACGCAGATCGCTCCGTCACTGCCCTGCCGGGAGACCTGCACGGACCGGTAGAACAGCTCCTGAACGGCGCCCGCGCCGCGCTCGATCCAGTTCTGCGAGTCGAGCACGCGGAAGTACTGCGGGGACTGCACGATACCGATGGACGGGTCCGACTCCATGTACGGCAGCAGCTCTTCGAGCAGGTCGGCGCGTGGCGTGAAGTCGGCGTCCAGGATGAGGATGTACTGGCCGTCGGACTGCCCGAACCCGAAGTGCAGATTGCCGGCCTTCTTGAACCAGCCGCGGTTCTCCCGGGTGCCGTAGCGGAACCCGAAATCGCGGGCCATCGCCTCCAGCTGGGGATCGGCGCCGTCGTCCAGCACGAACGGGACGCAGACGCCCGGGTAGTGGTCGGCCATCTGCCGCACGTGCCGCCAGGTGTTGTGGAGGACCTCGATGGGCTCCCCGCACACGGGCAGGAACACGTCCACCGTGGGGTAGACCTCGGGCCGCCAGTTGTGCACCAGCTGCTTGTGGTACGCGATGTCGAAGTCGCTGGTGAAACCATTCACCCGAAGGGATATCAGGTAGTAGATGACCGTGAAGACCAGCAGCGGCGTGTATATCCACAGCACCGGCGTGGACTGGGCCAGCTTGAACTGGCTCATCACGAGGCAGCAGAAGCTGATCAGCGAGCTGATCGTCAGGATCCACAGGTTCCGGCGGGCGTAGGAGTACTTCTCCCTGTCCGTGGGCGGCAGCGGCAGCAGCCCCAACGGAGCACCGTTGTCCCGCCCGGCCTTTCTTCGCCCGCCGCTCTGACGCGCGGCACGGCGCCCCCCGGCCCGTACCGGGCCAACTGAACTCATGAAGGAAACCACCCCATGGGCCCGACCGGCCCGTTGACCCCACCCTTGCCCGGCCCGCCCATGTCGAACTGGCGCCCGAGCGACGAAACAATATCCGAGAGGTGAGAAGGTCGTAAGAGGCAAGAGGTGGCTTACGCCCGGTAAGTTCGCAAATGCAGATTATATTCGTTGAAAATACAGCTAAGTGAGAGTTTTCACTTCCGGAACGCCACCGCCGAACCCGGATGTCTAGCCGCAGCACCCGCTCCGCAGCGGCAGCGACCGCTTGTTCCGCGCCTCCCTGTTCCGCGCGGCCAGCAGTTCGTCGGCCGGGTAGCCGACCTCCTCCAGGGTCAGCCCGTGCGGTCGTACGACGTGCACGGCCGAGTCCCTGACCCCCGCGGCCAGCACCTTCCCCGGCCACTCGGGCCCCCGGTGCCCGTCCCCCACGAACAGCAGCGCGCCGATCAGGGACCGCACCATGTTGTGGCAGAAGGCGTCGGCGCGCACGGTGGCCGTGATGATGCCGTCCGCCCCGCGCTGAAGGCTCAGCTCCTGGAGCGTCCGGATGGTCGTGGCCCCCTCCCGCCGCTTGCAGTACGCGGCGAAGTCGTGCTCGCCCAGCAGCCGCGCCGCCGCCTCGTTCATGGCCGCCACGTCCAGGGGCCAGTCGTGCCACAGGACGTGGTTGCGCAGCAGCGGGTCGACACCGCCGGGGTTGTCGGTCACGCGGTACGCGTAGCGGCGCCAGACGGCCGAGAAACGCGCGTTGAATCCCGCCGGAGCCTCCGTCAGGGACCACACCCGGACGTCCTTCGGAAGCCGTCCGGCGAGCCGCTTCAGCAGCTTCTCCCGGTGCTCCGCCCACAGCTCGCCCGGCAGGTCGACGTGCGCGACCTGCCCACGGGCGTGCACACCCGCGTCGGTACGTCCGGCCACGGTCAGCTCGTAGGTCGTGTCCTTGGTACGGGTCACCGTCCGAAGGGCGTCCTCGATCTCCCCCTGCACGGTCCGCTTCCCGCCGGCCTGCTTGGCCCACCCGTGGAAGTCGGACCCGTCGTAGGACAGGTCGAGACGGACACGCACGTAACCGGGCTGAACTTCGTCACTCACCGGACAATCCTCTCAGGACATGAAAGCGGGCCCGTCCCATAACGGAACGGGCCCACTCAAGCGCCCCGTCAGGGGCGCGGGGAACTGCGCGACCAGCCACGACGGACCGGCAGCCAAAGGACGGCTTACGCCTCCTTCGACTCCTCGGCGTCAGCCTCCGGCGCCGCGTCCTCGACGACCTCGTCGGCCTTGGTCTCCTCGACCTTGACCTCCTCGGCCTCCTTGACCGCACGCTTCGTCGCGGCCTCGGCCTCGCCGGTCGCCTGCTGCGCCACCGTCAGCGCCTCGACCAGCTCGATGACAGCCATGGGCGCGTTGTCGCCACGGCGGTTACCGATCTTGGTGATGCGGGTGTAGCCACCCGGACGGTTCTCGTAGCGCGGACCGATCTCGGTGAAGAGCGTGTGGACGACGCTCTTGTCCGTGATGACCTGGAGCACCTGACGGCGGTTGTGAAGGTCGCCCTTCTTCGCCTTGGTGACCAGACGCTCGGCGTACGGGCGCAGGCGGCGGGCCTTCGCCTCGGTGGTGGTGATACGGCCGTGCTCGAAGAGGCTCTTCGCCAGGTTCGCGAGGAGCAGCTTCTCGTGCGCGGCGCTGCCGCCCAGACGGGCACCCTTGGTGGGCTTCGGCATTGTTCTTCTCCTGTGTGTCTGCCCCGGCCGTGTCAGGTACCGAAGTCAGTATCCGAGCAGACGGTTGTCTGTCGGAGATCCGGGCGTCCTTTCAGACGCCCGGAGGGTCCACGCCCCGTCAGGGGCGCGGGGAACTGCGCGACCAGCCACAGCGGGCCCGCAGTCACAGTACCGGCCTCCTCGCGGAGCTCTCAGTACTGCTCGGTCTCGACGAACCCGGCATCCACGTCGTCGTCGGCGCCAAAGGCATCCGCCGCGGCCGTGGGGTCGAATCCGGGCGGGCTGTCCTTCAGGGCCAGGCCCATGCCGGCCAGCTTCGCCTTGACCTCGTCGATGGACTTCGCACCGAAGTTGCGGATGTCCAGCAGGTCCGCCTCGGAGCGGGCGACGAGCTCACCCACGGAGTGGATGCCCTCACGCTTGAGGCAGTTGTAGGAACGGACGGTCAGCTCGAGCTCCTCGATCGGGAGCGCGAGGTCGGCCGCCAGCGCCGCGTCCGTGGGGGACGGGCCCATGTCGATGCCCTCGGCGTCGATGTTCAGCTCGCGGGCGAGACCGAACAGCTCGACCAGGGTCTTGCCCGCGGAGGCCATGGCGTCACGGGGACGCATCGCCTGCTTGGTCTCGACGTCGACGATCAGCTTGTCGAAGTCGGTGCGCTGCTCGACACGGGTCGCCTCGACCTTGTACGTGACCTTCAGCACGGGGCTGTAGATGGAGTCGACCGGAATACGGCCGATCTCCTGGCCCACCTGCTTGTTCTGCACGGCGGAGACATAACCGCGGCCACGCTCGACCGTCAGCTCCATCTCCAGCTTGCCCTTGCCGTTCAGCGTGGCCAGCACCAGATCGGGGTTGTGCACCTCGACACCGGCCGGGGGCGCGATGTCGGCGGCGGTGACCAGACCCGGACCCTGCTTGCGCAGGTACATCACGACCGGCTCGTCGTGCTCCGAGGAGACGACCAGCTGCTTGATGTTGAGGATCAGGTCGGTGACGTCCTCCTTGACGCCCGGCACGGTGGTGAACTCGTGCAGCACGCCGTCGATCCGGATCGACGTGACAGCCGCTCCGGGAATCGAGGACAGGAGAGTACGACGGAGGGAGTTGCCGAGGGTGTAGCCGAAGCCCGGCTCCAGCGGCTCGATCACGAACCGGGAGCGGAACTCGTCGACGACCTCTTCGGTCAACGAGGGGCGCTGAGCGATCAGCATGTGTGGATCAGATCCTTCTTTCGTGGACGCCCGCTATTTGACGTCCGACGGAAACCGCACCCGTAGGAGTGCGGGTGATGCAAGGGTACGGGCGGCACGCCCTTACGGAGCAGTGCCGCCCGAATCCTCAAGCCTGCCGTGCGTCAGACGCGGCGACGCTTCGGCGGACGGCAGCCGTTGTGCGGGGTCGGGGTGACGTCCTGGATGGAGCCGACCTCGAGGCCCGTGGCCTGCAGGGAGCGGATCGCGGTCTCACGACCGGAACCCGGGCCCTTCACGAACACGTCGACCTTGCGCATGCCGTGCTCCTGGGCGCGGCGGGCAGCCGACTCGGCGGCCATCTGCGCGGCGAACGGCGTGGACTTCCGGGAGCCCTTGAAGCCGACGTGGCCGGCGGAGGCCCAGGAGATCACGTTGCCGGACGGGTCCGTGATCGAGACGATCGTGTTGTTGAACGTGCTCTTGATGTGCGCGTGGCCGTGAGCGACGTTCTTCTTTTCCTTGCGGCGCACCTTCTTGGCAGCGCCCTGACGACCCTTGGGGGGCATCTACAAACTCCTACGGGGAGGTGGTCGGTCCTACAGCGAAGACCGCTGATGAAGCGTTGTCCGCTGAGGACTACTTCTTGCCCGGCTTCTTCTTGCCGGCGATGGCGCGACGCGGGCCCTTGCGGGTGCGGGCGTTGGTGCTGGTGCGCTGACCACGGACGGGCAGACCACGACGGTGGCGCAGACCCTGGTAGCAGCCGATCTCGACCTTGCGGCGGATGTCGGCCTGGATCTCGCGACGGAGGTCACCCTCGGTCTTGATGTGGTTGTCGACGTACTCGCGAATGGCGACCAGCTGCTCTTCGGTCAGGTCGCGAACGCGGGTGTTCGGGTCGATACCGGTCTCCGCCAGCGTCTGCTGGGAGAGCGTCCGGCCGATGCCGAACACGTAGGTGAGGGCGACCTCCACGCGCTTTTCGCGCGGGATGTCAACACCGGAAACGCGTGCCATTCAATGGCTCCTGGTGATCTTCGGAGGTCTTCCACAAGACCGGATCCCAGCCGCCGTACCAGGTACGAACTGGGTCCCCGGCCTCCGAACCGGGGGTGTCGAGCCGTGACCGGCTCGGGTCCTGCGTATGAACATATTCAGCTTGCGTCGCGCGAAACTCTGCGATGAGTGCAGAGGGATCGGTCGTGCGTCAGCCCTGGCGCTGCTTGTGGCGCGGGTTCTCGCAGATGACCATGACCCGACCGTGACGGCGGATCACCCTGCACTTGTCGCAGATCTTCTTGACGCTCGGCTTGACCTTCATGGGATTGAGGTTCTCCGGGTCAGTGCCACCACCCCGCCGGAACGGGATGCGGGCAAGATCTACTTGTATCGGTAGACGATCCGGCCACGCGTCAGGTCGTACGGAGACAGCTCCACCACGACCCGGTCGTCAGGGAGGATGCGGATGTAGTGCATACGCATCTTGCCGCTGATGTGTGCCAGGACCTGGTGGCCGTTCTGGAGCTCGACCTTGAACATGGCGTTCGGAAGAGACTCGACGACAGTGCCCTCGATCTCGATGGCACCTTGCTTCTTGGCCACGCTTCGCCCTTCGAATCGACTACCTTGATCGACTCCCGTGCTTTCCCTCGCGGGCGCATGCGGACATGCGGGTGCACAAGAGCCGACGAGTCAGTCTACGTCAGCGCACCCGGAAAGACGAATCGAGAAAGACTGCCCCACCGGGCAGATCATTAAGCACGCGCGAGTGAAGCGCCCCGTCAGGGGCGCTGGGGGTACCCCCGGCCGAAGGCTGGGGGAGGAACTGCGCGACCGGCCACAGAAAACCCGCAGCCGCCACGCAACAGATCAGCCCACCCCAGTAGGCGAACTCAGCCCAACGGATCCGGCGCAGCGACGATCCCGTGCTCCGCCAGCTTCGCCCTGCCCCCGTCGGGAGACGTCAGCACCAGCGGACCCTCCGGCGTCAGCGCAACGCTGTGCTCCCAGTGCGACGACCATGTACCGTCCGTCGTGATCACGGTCCAGTCGTCCGACAGGACCTCCGTACGGGGCGTCCCCAGCGACACCATCGGCTCGATCGCCAGGCAGAACCCGGGGACCAGCTTCGGCCCCTTCCCCCGCCGCCGGTCGACGTAGTTCAGCAGGTGCGGGTCCATGTGCATCTCGGTGCCGATGCCGTGGCCGCCGTAGTCCTCGATGATCCCGTACTTGCCGCCGCCGGGCTTCGGCTGGCGGCGGATGTACGTCTCGATCGCCCTCGACACGTCCACCAGCCGCTGGCCCTGCTTCATCGCCGCGATGCCGGCCCACATCGACTCCTCGGTCACCCGGGAGAGCTCGATCAGCTCCGGGGCGTGACCGGAGCCCACGAACGCCGTGTAGGCCGCGTCGCCGTGCCAGCCGTCGACGATCGCGCCGCAGTCGATGGAGATGATGTCGCCGTCCTTGAGAACGACATCCTCAGAGGGGATGCCGTGGACGACCACGTCGTTGACGGACGTGCAGATGGTGGCCGGGAAGCCGCCGTAGCCGAGGAAGTTCGACTTCGCGCCGTGCTCGGCGAGGACCTTGCGGGCCACCTCGTCCAGGTCCTTGGTGCTGGCGCCGGGGACCGCCGCCTCACGCGTCGCCGCGTGGATGGCGGCGACGACCAGGCCCGCCGCACGCATCTTGGCGATCTGCTCGGGCGTCTTGATCTGCACCATGGATGGCCTGCGCTCTCCGTCACTCATGTCTACGTCGATGTCGACGTCAACCGAATATGTACACAACAGTACGGCCGCGGCACCCGAGCGGGCACCGCGGCCGGAACCGCCGTGGAACTACTTCTTGTCGTCCTCGTCCCGCCCCAGCGCGTCCAGCGCCCGCTGCGTGACCTCGTCCACCGGGCCCAGGGAGGAGATCGTACGGACCAGGCCCTGCGACTTGTAGTAGTCGATGATGGGCTCGGTCTGCGTGTGGTAGACCTCCAGCCGCGTGCGGACGGTGTCCTCGGAGTCGTCGTCGCGCTGGTAGAGCTCGCCGCCGCAGACGTCGCAGACACCCTCGACCTTCGGCGGGGTGTACGTGACGTGGAAGACGTGGGACGAGTCGTTGCGGCAGATGCGGCGGCCCGCGATCCGCTTGACGACCTCGTCCTCCGAGACCTCCAGGTCCAGGACGGCGTCCAGCTTGATGTTCTCGTTCTTCAGCAGCTCGTCGAGCGCCTCGGCCTGCGAGACGTTGCGCGGGAAGCCGTCGAGCAGGAAGCCGGGCTGGGCGTCCGACTGCTCCATGCGGTCCTTGGCCATCGCGATGGTGACCTCGTCGGGGACGAGGTTGCCGGCGTCCATGTAGGACTTCGCGAGTTTCCCGAGCTCCGTCTGCTGGCTGATGTTGGCGCGGAACAGGTCGCCCGTGGAGATGTGCGGGATCTTCAGCTCCTTGGCAAGGCGAACGGCTTGCGTTCCCTTACCGGCGCCAGGCGGCCCGACGAGGACGATTCGCATCAGCGGAGGAACCCTTCGTAATTGCGCTGCTGGAGCTGGCTCTCGATCTGCTTCACCGTTTCGAGGCCCACACCCACGATGATCAGGATGCTGGTGCCACCGAACGGGAAGTTGTTGCTCGCCCCAAAGCCCACCAACGCCATCGTCGGCACGAGAGCGATCAGCCCCAGATACAGCGAACCCGGCCAGGTGATCCGGTTGAGCACGTACGACAGGTACTCAGCGGTCGGTCGGCCAGCCCGGATGCCCGGGATGAAGCCACCATACTTCTTCATGTTGTCGGCTACTTCCTCGGGGTTGAAGGAGATAGCGACATAGAAGAACGCGAAGAAAACGATCAGCAAGAAGTACGAAACGATGTAAATGGGGTGGTCACCCTTGGTGAGGTTCTGGGTGATCCATGTCTTCCAGCCGGAATTACCGCCGGCGAACTGCGCCACGAGCGCCGGAATGTAGAGCAGCGACGAGGCGAAGATGACCGGAATCACACCGGCCTGGTTCACCTTGAGCGGGATGTACGTGGACGTCCCGCCGTAGGAACGGCGACCGATCATGCGCTTCGCGTACTGCACCGGGATACGGCGCTGGGCCTGCTCGACGAAGACCACCAGCGCGACCATGACCAGGCCCACCGCGATGACCGAGCCGAACTCGATCCAGCCGCCGGCCAGGGTGCCCTGCTTCTTGATGGCCCACAGCGCGGACGGGAAGGTCGCGGCGATCGAGATGAACATCAGGATCGACATGCCGTTGCCGATGCCGCGGTCGGTGATGAGCTCGCCGAGCCACATGACGACGGCCGTACCGGCGGTCATGCAGATGACCATCGTGATGGTGGTGAAGATCGCCTGGTCCGGGACGATGCTGGAGGCGACCGTGCAGCCGGAGAAGAGGGCGCCGCTGCGGGCGGTGGCGACCAGGCCGGTGCCCTGCAGGATGGCGAGCGCCACCGTCAGGTATCGGGTGTACTGCGTGATCTTCGCCGTACCCGCCTGGCCCTCCTTCTTCAGGGCCTCCAGGCGCGGGATGACCACCGTCAGCAGCTGAAGGATGATGCTGGCCGTGATGTACGGCATGATGCCGAGCGCGAAGATCGTGATCTGGAGCAGCGCGCCACCGCTGAACATGTTGACGAGACCGAACAGGCCCTGGTTGCCGGAGGCCTCGTTCACACACGTCTGGACGGCTTTGTAGTTGACGCCGGGGATCGGGATGTGGGTGCCGACCCGGTAGACCACGATGATGGCCAGCGTGAAGAGCAGCTTCTTGCGCAGGTCGGGCGTCCTGAACGCCCGGGCGAACGCGGTGAGCACGGTGCCTCCTGCGACCCCCGCGCAACTGCGTCAAGGGTGACGGTCTTGAGGTTCGACGAATAAGAAAAAGAGAACAGCGTTGGCCACCTTACCGGCGACCACGCCCCCCTAGGAACGACCAACCGGGGATACCCCATTGTGAGGTATCCCCGGTCGGGATTCGCTTACGTCATCGAGACGTCCGGAAAACTCAGACGAGCTCGGTGACGGTGCCGCCGGCGGCGGTGATCTTCTCCTTGGCGGAGCCGGAGACGGCGTCGACCGTCACCTGCAGCGCCACGGAGACCTCACCCTGGCCGAGGACCTTGACGAGGCTGTTCTTGCGAACGGCACCCTTGGCGACGAGACCCTCGACGGTGACCTCGCCACCCTCCGGGTACAGCGCGGCCAGCTTGTCGAGGTTCACGACCTGGTACTCGGTCTTGAACGGGTTCTTGAAGCCCTTCAGCTTCGGAAGGCGCATGTGGAGGGGCATCTGGCCACCCTCGAAGCGCTCCGGAACCTGGTAACGGGCCTTCGTGCCCTTGGTACCACGACCGGCCGTCTTACCCTTCGACGCCTCACCACGACCGACACGGGTCTTGGCGGTCTTGGCGCCGGGGGCCGGACGGAGGTTGTGGATCTTGAGCGGGTTGCTCTCCGCCATGATCAGTCGACCTCCTCAACCGTCACGAGGTGGCGGACGGTGTGCACCATGCCGCGGAACTCGGGGCGGTCCTCCTTGACGACCACGGTGTTGATCCCCTTGAGACCAAGCGACCGCAGGGTGTCACGGTGGTTCTGCTTGCTGCCGATGTACGACTTCGTCTGCGTGACCTTGAGGCGAGCCATTACGCACCCGCTCCCGCACGTGCACGCAGCAGGGCCGCGGGGGCGACGTCCTCGAGGGGCAGGCCGCGGCGGGCCGCGATCTCCTCGGGACGCTGCAGGCCCTTGAGGGCCTCCACGGTCGCGTGCACGATGTTGATCGCGTTGTCGGAGCCCAGGGACTTCGACAGGATGTCGTGAACGCCGGCGCACTCCAGGACGGCACGCACCGGGCCACCGGCGATAACGCCGGTACCGGGGGAAGCCGGCTTGAGCAGGACGACGCCCGCGGCCTTCTCACCCTGGATCGGGTGCGGGATGGTGCCCTGGATACGGGGGACCTTGAAGAAGTGCTTCTTGGCCTCCTCAACGCCCTTGGCGATGGCGGCCGGCACCTCCTTGGCCTTGCCGTAACCGACACCCACGGTGCCGTCACCGTCGCCCACCACGACCAGCGCGGTGAAGCTGAAGCGACGACCACCCTTCACAACCTTGGCGACGCGGTTGATCGCGACGACGCGCTCAACGTACGCGGTCTTCTCGGCGGCAGCAGCGCCGCCGTCACGGCCCTTCCGGTCCCGCCGCTCGCCGCCACCGGCACCGCCACCGCGGCGCTGGGGTCCAGCCATTGGATTACCTCTCTCTTTCCGCTAGCTACAAGCGGCTCAGAACTTGAGCCCGGCCTCGCGGGCGGCGTCCGCCAGGGCGGCGATGCGCCCGGCGTACTGGTTGCCACCACGGTCGAACACCACGGCCTCGACACCGGCGGCCTTGGCACGCTCGGCGACCAGGGCGCCGACCTGCTTGGCCTGCGAGGACTTGTCGCCCTCGCCACCGCGGACCGAGGTGTCCAGCGTGGACGCCGACGCCAGGGTGTGACCCTTGATGTCGTCGATCACCTGGGCCACGATGTGGCGGTTCGAGCGGGTAACGACCAGACGGGGACGCTCCGCCGTACCGGAAAGGTTCTTGCGGATCCGGATGTGACGGCGCTTGATCGCGGCGCGCTTGTAGGCGTCGCCCTTGAGGATCTTCTGTCCGTATGCCATGGCTTACTTACCCGCCTTTCCGACCTTGCGGCGGATGACTTCGCCCTCGTACTTGACGCCCTTGGCCTTGTACGGGTCGGGCTTGCGCAGCTTGCGGATGTTGGCCGCAACCTCGCCGACCTTCTGCTTGTCGATGCCCTCGACCTGGAAGCGGGTCGGGGTCTCCACCTTGAAGGTGATGCCCTCGGGCGCCTCGACGGTGATCGGGTGGCTGTAGCCGAGAGCGAACTCGAGGTTCGAACCCTTGGCGGTCACGCGGTAACCGACACCGCTGATCTCGAGCTTCTTCACGTAACCCTGGGTCACGCCGGTGATCATGTTCGCCACCAGCGTGCGGGACAGGCCGTGCAGGGCCTTGCTCTGACGCTCGTCGTTGGGGCGGGTCACCGCGAGAGTGCCGTCCTCGCCCTTGGCGATGTCGATCGGAGCCACGATGGTGTGGGTCAGCTCGCCCTTGGGGCCCTTGACCTGCACCGTGCGGCCGTCGATGGTGACGTCCACGCCGGCGGGAACCGCGATGGGGAGCTTGCCGATACGCGACATAGCTGTTTCCTCCGTTCCCTTCTGCTACCAGACGTAGGCGAGGACTTCCCCGCCTACGCCCTTCTTGCCGGCCTGCTTGTCGGTGAGGAGCCCGTGCGACGTGGAGATGATCGCCACGCCGAGGCCGCCCAGCACCTTCGGCAGGGAGGTGGACTTCGCGTACACCCGGAGACCGGGCTTGGAGATCCGCTTGATGCCCGCGATGGAGCGCTCACGGTTGGGACCGAACTTCAGGTCCAGGACGAGGTTCTTGCCGACCTCGGCGTCCTCGACCTTCCAGCCCGTGATGAAGCCCTCCTGCTGGAGGATCTCCGCGATGTGAGACTTGATCTTGGACGCCGGCATCGTCACGGAGTCGTGGTACGCCGAGTTCGCGTTCCGCAGACGCGTCAGCATGTCTGCGATCGGATCAGTCATGGTCATGAATTGGCCTGTGGCCTCTCTCGCCGGGGTTTCCTGGTGCGCCATCCCTCTCCCCGATCCGAGACGGGACGGGTGCGGCGCGGTGGACCTACGGCGTAGTAAGTCGTACGGGCGACCGTCAGGCGCCCAACCCTCCAAGCCTAAGCCATGGAAGGGAGGGCGCCTGACACGCCCATTGCTTACCGAGAGCCCTGGGAATCCCTAAAAAGGGGGATTACCAGGAGCTCTTGGTCACGCCCGGCAGCTCGCCACGGTGAGCCATCTCACGAAGGCACACGCGGCAGAGGCCGAACTTGCGGTACACGGAGTGCGGACGGCCGCAGCGCTGGCAGCGCGTGTAGCCACGCACACCGAACTTGGGCTTGCGGGCGGCCTTGGCAATCAGAGCCTTCTTCGCCATCTCGCTCACGCCTCCTTGAACGGGAAGCCGAGGTGACGAAGGAGCGCGCGGCCCTCAGCGTCGTTGGTCGCCGTGGTGACCACGGTGATGTCCATGCCCCGGGTACGGTCGATCTTGTCCTGGTCGATCTCGTGGAACATGACCTGCTCCGTGAGACCGAAGGTGTAGTTGCCACGGCCGTCGAACTGCTTGGGGGACAGACCACGGAAGTCGCGGATGCGCGGCAGCGCGAGCGACAGGGTGCGGTCCAGGAACTCCCACATGCGGTCGCCACGGAGCGTGACGTGGGCACCGATCGGCTGGCCCTCACGCAGCTTGAACTGCGCGATGGACTTGCGAGCCTTGGTGACCTGCGGCTTCTGACCAGTGATCGTGCTGAGGTCGCGGATGGCGCCCTCGATCAGCTTCGAGTCACGGGCGGCGTCGCCGACACCCATGTTGACCACGATCTTGACGAGACCGGGGATCTGCATGACGTTCTCGTACTTGAACTCGTCACGCAGCTTGCCCGCGATCTCCTCGCGGTACTTCTGCTTCAGACGCGGGCTGGTGGTGGTCGTCATCAGATGTCCTCACCCGTCCGCTTGGCAACGCGGATCTTGTTGCCTTCGTCGTCGAAGCGGTAACCGACACGCGTGACGACCTTCTGACCGTCCTTCTCAACGACCAGCTGGACGTTGGAGACGTGGACCGGCGCCTCGGTCGTGACGATGCCGCCGGCCTGCGAACCGCGAGCGGTCGGACCGGCCTTGGTGTGCTTCTTGACCCGGTTGACACCCTCGACCAGGACGCGGTCCTCGCGGGGGTAGGCCGCGATGACCTTGCCCTGCTTGCCCTTGTCCTTACCGGTGATGACCTGGACCAGGTCGCCCTTCTTGATCTTCATGCTTACAGCACCTCCGGCGCGAGCGAGATGATCTTCATGAACTTCTTCTCGCGCAGCTCCCGGCCGACCGGGCCGAAGATGCGGGTGCCACGAGGGTCGCCGTCGTTCTTCAGAATGACGGCGGCGTTCTCGTCGAAGCGGATGTACGAGCCGTCCGGACGGCGGCGCTCCTTGACGGTGCGAACGATGACCGCCTTGATGACGTCACCCTTCTTCACGTTGCCGCCGGGGATCGCGTCCTTGACGGTGGCGACGATGACGTCACCGATGCCCGCGTAGCGGCGACCGGAGCCACCGAGCACACGGATGCAAAGGATCTCCTTCGCACCAGTGTTGTCGGCGACGCGCAGTCGCGACTCCTGCTGGATCACGTCTATCTCCTGTGTGTCTGCCGGTTCCCCGGGAGCCGCTCAGCGGAGCGGCTCCCGGAGCCTGGCGGAACTGTCCTGCGAGGAATGCCCCGCAGGAGACTTACTTGGCCTTCTCGAGGATCTCGACGACGCGCCAGCGCTTCGTCGCGGACAGCGGCCGGGTCTCCATGAGGAGGACACGGTCGCCGACACCCGCGGCGTTCTGCTCGTCGTGCGCCTTGAGCTTGTTCGTACGGCGGATGACCTTGCCGTACAGCGCGTGCTTGACGCGGTCCTCGACAGCGACGACGACGGTCTTGTCCATCTTGTCGCTGACGACCAGACCCTCACGGGTCTTGCGGAAGCTACCGCGCGCCTCAGTGTTCTCAGTCACGTTGCTCTCGCTCATCAGGCGCTCTCCACCGTTTCGATGCCCAGCTCACGCTCGCGCATCAGGGTGTAGATCCGCGCGATGTCCTTGCGGACCGCCTTCAGACGGCCGTGGTTCTCGAGCTGTCCGGTCGCCGCCTGGAAGCGGAGGTTGAACAGCTCTTCCTTGGCCTCGCGGAGCTTGCCCAGAAGCTCCTCGTTGCCCAGCTCGCGCAGCTCGGACGCCTTGGTACCGGCCGACATCACGCTTCACCTGCCTCGCGCTTGACGATCCGGCACTTCATCGGCAGCTTGTGGGCCGCACGAGTGAGGGCCTCACGCGCAATCTTCTCGTTGGGGTACGACAGCTCGAACATCACGCGTCCGGGCTTGACGTTGGCGATCCACCACTCCGGGGAACCCTTACCGGAACCCATGCGGGTCTCGGCGGGCTTCTTGGTGAGGGGACGGTCCGGGTAGATGTTGATCCAGACCTTGCCACCACGCTTGATGTGACGCGTCATGGCGATACGAGCGGCCTCGATCTGACGGTTCGTCACGTAAGCCGGGGTGATGGCCTGGATGCCGTACTCGCCGAACGCAACCTGGGTACCGCCCTTGGCAGCGCCGTCGCGCTTCGGGTGGTGCTGCTTGCGGTGCTTGACCCTACGGGGGATCAGCATGACGGTCAGGCCTCCGTTCCGGTGCTCTCAGCCGGAGCGGCGGCGGGGGCCTCGGCCTTGGGGGCCTCGGCGCCGGCAGCCTGCTGCGGCTTGCGACCACGCCGCTCGCCACCGCGGCCACCACGGGCCGGGCGGTCGGCAGCGCCACCGCGGGCCGGGCGGTTACCCGCACGGGCGGCAGCGTTCTCGGCGCGGACCTCGGCGATGTTCTTGACGTCGCCCTTGTAGATCCAGACCTTCACACCGATACGGCCGAAGGTCGTCTTGGCCTCGAAGAAGCCGTAGTCCACGTTCGCGCGGAGCGTGTGCAGGGGCACACGGCCCTCGCGGTAGAACTCCGAGCGGGACATCTCGGCGCCGCCGAGGCGACCGCCGCACTGGATCTTGATGCCCTTGGCGCCGGCCTTCATCGCCGACTGCATGCTCTTGCGCATGGCACGGCGGAAGGAGACGCGGGAGGAGAGCTGCTCGGCAACGGCCTGAGCAACCAGCTGAGCGTCCGTCTCGGGGTTCTTGACCTCGAGGATGTTCAGCTGGACCTGCTTGCCCGTGAGCTTCTCGAGGTCACCGCGGATGCGGTCGGCCTCGGCGCCACGGCGGCCGATGACGATGCCCGGACGCGCGGTGTGGATGTCCACCCGCACACGGTCACGGGTGCGCTCGATCTCCACCTTCGAGATACCGGCGCGCTCCATGCCGGACGTCATCATCCGACGGATGGCGACGTCTTCCTTGACGTAGTCCTTGTACAGCTTGTCGGCGTACCACCGGGACTTGAAGTCCGTGGTGACACCGAGCCGGAACCCATGCGGGTTAACCTTCTGGCCCATTACCGGGTTCCTTCCTTGCTGCTGACGACCACGGTGATGTGGCTGGTCCGCTTGCGGATCCGGTAGGCGCGGCCCTGGGCACGCGGACGGAACCGCTTCAGGGTCGGGCCCTCGTCGACGTACGCCTCGGAGATGAAGAGGCTGTCGGCGTCGGTGTGGTCGTAGTTGTGCGCGGCGTTGGCGATGGCGCTGTCGAGCACCTTGCCGACGGGCACGGAGGCTGCCTGCGGAGCGAATCGCAGAACAGCCTGAGCCTCCGTGGCGTCCATGCCACGGATCAGGTCCACCACGCGGCGGGCCTTCATGGGCGTGACGCGGATGTACCGCGCCTGGGCCCTGGCTTCCATGGTTGTCCCTCTCAGTTACTTACGTGTCTGAATGCGATCCGCTGTTAGCGGCGCTTCGACTTCCGGTCGTCCTTGACGTGACCCCGGAAGGTGCGCGTCGGCGAGAACTCGCCGAGCTTGTGGCCGACCATCGACTCGGTGACGAACACCGGGATGTGGGTCTTGCCGTTGTGCACCGCCAGCGTGTGACCCAGCATGGCCGGGACGATCATGGAGCGGCGGGACCAGGTCTTGATGACGTTCTTGGTGCCGGCTTCGTTCTGGGCGTCCACCTTCTTGATCAGGTGGTCGTCGACGAAGGGCCCCTTCTTCAGGCTACGAGGCATCTCAACCCGTCCTTAGCGCTTCTTGTTCGTCTTGCGGCGGCGGACGATGTACTTGCTCGACGCCTTCTTGGGCGAGCGAGTACGGCCTTCCTTCTTGCCCCACGGGGACACGGGGTGACGGCCACCGGAGGTCCGGCCCTCACCACCACCGTGCGGGTGGTCGACCGGGTTCATGACGACACCACGGACGGTCGGGCGAACGCCCAGCCACCGCTTGCGGCCGGCCTTGCCCCAGTTGATGTTCGACTGCTCGGCGTTGCCGACCTCACCGACGGTGGCGCGGCAGCGCGCGTCCACCATGCGGATCTCGCCGGACGGCATACGGAGGGTCGCCATGGCGCCCTCACGGGCGAGCAGCTGCACCGAGGCACCCGCGGAGCGGGCGAACTTGGCGCCACCGCCGGGACGGAGCTCGATCGCGTGGACCGTGGTACCGACCGGGATGTTACGGAGGGCCAGGTTGTTGCCCGGCTTGATGTCGGCCCCGGGACCGTTCTCCACGGTGTCGCCCTGCTGCAGGTTGCGCGGGGCGAGGATGTAGCGCTTCTCGCCGTCCGCGTAGTGCAGCAGCGCGATGCGCGCGGTGCGGTTGGGGTCGTACTCGATGTGCGCGACCTTCGCCGGCACGCCGTCCTTGTCGTGACGACGGAAGTCGATCACTCGGTAGGCGCGCTTGTGTCCGCCACCCTGGTGGCGAACGGTCACACGACCGGCGTTGTTACGGCCGCCCTTGCTGTGCAGGGGGCGGACCAGCGACTTCTCCGGCGTGGACCGCGTGACCTCGACGAAGTCGGCGACGCTGGCGCCACGACGGCCCGGCGTAGTCGGCTTGTACTTGCGGATTCCCATTTCTCAGTCCTCGTCCGATATCGGACGATCCGACCCGCTTACGCGGTCGGACCGCCGAAGATGTCGATACGGTCGCCCTCAGCGAGGGTCACGATCGCGCGCTTGGAGCCCGCGCGCTGACCGAAACCGGTCTTGGTGCGCTTGCGCTTGCCCTGGCGGTTGAGGGTGTTGACCCCGGTGACCTTGACCGAGAAGACCGCCTGGACGGCCTGCTTGATCTGGGTCTTGTTGGCGCCCGGGGCGACGACGAACGTGTACTTGTTCTCGTCCAGGAGCGCGTAGCTCTTCTCCGAGACGACCGGCTTCAGCAGCACGTCACGGTGGTCCGTGAACGACTTGCTGATCGGGGTCTCGACGGTGTTCTTGCCCTCGGCCTCGTGGCGGCGCGCCTTGGCGACGCGCGCGGCCTTGGCGGCCTTCGCGGCCTTCGAGGCAATGCTCGGGTGACGGGTAGCCATCAGACCTCGGTCCCTTCGGTGTCGTTGGCCTTCGGGCCGGCGACGAAGGACTCGAGAGCGGCCTGGGTGAAGACCACGTCGTCCGAGACGATCACGTCGTACGTGTTCAGCTGGCCCGGCTCCAGGATGTGGACCTGGGGCAGGTTGCGGGCGGACAGCCACGCGGCCTCGTCGGCGCGGTCGACGACCAGGAGCAGGTTCTTGCGCTCCGAGATCTTGCCGAACAGCGTGCGAGCGGCCTTGGTGCTGGGGGTCTCGCCCTCGATCACGCCGGTGACGACGTGGATGCGGTTGTGGCGGGCCCGGTCGGTGAGGGCGTGGCGCAGGGCCGCGGCCTTCATCTTCTTCGGGGTCCGCTGCGAGTAGTCACGCGGCTGCGGGCCGTGGACGACGCCACCACCGGCGAACTGCGGCGCGCGGGTCGAGCCCTGACGGGCGCGGCCGGTGCCCTTCTGGCGGTACGGCTTCTTGCCGCCACCACGGACCTCGCCACGGGTCTTGGTCTTGTGCGTGCCCTGACGGGCGGCCGCGTTCTGCGCGACGACGACCTGGTGGATCAGCGGGATGCTGACCTTCTCCACGCCGAAGATCTCCGCGGGGAGCTCGACGCTACCGGTCTTCTCGCCGGCAGGCGAAAGGATGTCAACAGTGCTCATCGGTTACCTCAGGCCCCCTTGGCCGCGGTGCGGACCAGGACGAGGCCGCCGTTCGGACCGGGAACCGCGCCCTTGATGAGCAGCAGACCCTTCTCCGCGTCAACGGCGTGGACGGTCAGGTTCTGGGTGGTGACACGCTCGTTGCCCATGCGACCCGCCATGCGGAGGCCCTTGAACACGCGGCCCGGGGTGGCGCAGCCACCGATGGAACCGGGCGAGCGGTGCTTGCGCTGGGTGCCGTGACCGGCGCCGAGGCCCTTGAAGTTGTGACGCTTCATGACACCGGCGAAGCCCTTGCCCTTGCTCTTGCCGGTGACGTCGACCTTCACGCCGGCCTCGAAGACCTCGGCGGTGACTTCCTGGCCGAGCGTGTACTCGGAGGCGTCAGCCGTACGGATCTCGACGAGGTGGCGACGGGGGGTGACGTCGGCCTTCGCGAAGTGGCCCTTGAGGGGCTTGTTCACCTTGCGCGGGTCGATCTCGCCGAAGGCGATCTGGACCGACTCGTAGCCGTCGACGTCGTTGGTACGGACCTGGGTGACGACGTTGGGGCCGGCCTTGACGACGGTGACCGGAACAACACGGTTGTTCTCGTCCCACACCTGCGTCATGCCGAGCTTCTCGCCCAGGATGCCCTTGATCTGCTTAGCCATTCTCAGCTCACCGACCCTCAGAGCTTGATCTCGATGTCGACACCGGCCGGGAGGTCGAGTCGCATCAGAGAGTCAACGGTCTTGGGGGTGGGGTCGAGAATGTCGATCAGGCGCTTGTGCGTGCGCATCTCGAAGTGCTCGCGCGAGTCCTTGTACTTGTGCGGCGACTTGATGACGCAGTACACGTTCTTCTCAGTGGGCAGCGGCACCGGGCCCGCGACCGACGCACCAGTGCGGGTCACCGTCTCGACGATCTTCTTCGCCGAGGAGTCGATGACCTCGTGGTCGTAGGCCTTGAGCCGGATGCGGATCTTCTGTCCCGCCATGGCTACTCAGTAGTCCTGTCTCTGTTTAACGCTCTGGAACCCGGCGTCTTTTCGTATCCGTCTCCGACCCACGCGGTCGGGTGTGTCGCGCTCCCGCTGACAGAAATGTCCCTTGTTCGAACATCCCTGCGGGAATGCACACGGCCCTTCCGGAACCGCAGGCCGAGGGCGGAAGGCCCACCGGGCGCCTGGCCGGTGCCGCACCGCACTTCCCGAAAGATTCCCGTACGTCCGCCCCAGCGCTGCCGTGTGGCAGTTAAGGCGACGAGTACTGTGGGACTCGCTTCCGGTCCTCCCGGCGGGAGGCGCGCAGCATCAACACTCGACCGAGCAACCCCGCTAGTCTGCCATACGGGGCGGGG
Source organism: Streptomyces sp. NPDC048277 (assembly GCF_040652235.1). Lineage (NCBI taxonomy): Bacteria > Bacillati > Actinomycetota > Actinomycetes > Kitasatosporales > Streptomycetaceae > Streptomyces > Streptomyces sp. NPDC048277. Next base: position 227,674 of record NZ_JBEZLQ010000001.1, on the reverse strand, counting down.
GGCTGGCCAATCGGGCCGGGGAGCATACCCCCGGAGTGACGCAGGTCAAACCCGGCCCCTCCCCGGCGGTGTTCCCGAGGGCCGCGGCCGATCCCGGCCGCACCGTAATCCACTCGCCCGCCGTCACCCCGCGCCCCTACGCTGACCAGGCACGTCGGCTGTCACGGGGGACGTTCACCATGCGTACGCACTATCCACGGACCCGGCATCTGCCCTGGTCGCCCGGCGCGACCGCCGATGATCTCCGGGTCACCGACCTGTCCGGCCTGCGCGGCCGCGAGGTCGTCGTGACCGAGAAGCTCGACGGCGAGAACACCACCCTGTACGCCGACGGTCTGCACGCCCGTTCGCTGGACTCGGCCCACCACCCCTCCCGCGCCTGGGTCAAGGCCCTCCAGGCCCGGATCAGCCACGGCATCCCCGAGGGGTGGCGGGTGTGCGGGGAGAACATGTTCGCCCGGCACTCGATCGCCTACGACGAGCTGGACAGCTATTTCTACGGCTTCTCGGTGTGGGACGGGGAGGGCCGCTGCCTGGACTGGGACCGGACGGCGGTCTTCCTGCGGGGGCTCGGCGTTCCCGTTCCCCGGGTGCTGTGGCGGGGCGTGTTCGACGAGCGGGCGCTGCGCGCTCTGCGGCTGGATCCCGGGCGGCAGGAGGGGTACGTCGTCCGGGTCGCGGACGGGTTCGCCGCGCAGGAGTTCGGCGAGCGCGTGGCCAAGTGGGTACGGGCGGGACACGTGCGGACGGACACGCACTGGATGCACGCGGCCGTCGTCGAGAACGGCCTCGGGGCGGGGGCGCCCCTGTGGGCGGTGCGATCGGGAGCGGCCGTCGACGCACGGGCACTGGAGGAGGCCGTGGGGCTGCCCGGCGAGGGGGACGCGCGGGCCCTCGCCCGCTTCGATCCGGCGGGACGATCGGGGGACGACCTGCTGACCGGCGTCCTGGCCACGCTGCTGCACGGCGGACGACGGGGACGGCTGGCGGCGCGGCTCGCCACGGTGGCGGGCATACCGCTCGCCCGCCGGGTCGCCGACCTCGTGGGGCTGCACCCGGCGCTGCACCGGCCGTATCCGGACGAGGACCGGCGGACCGGTCTGGTGCGCCTGTCGTACGCCGCCGACCTGGGCCTGCTGCACGCGGTCGCCCGGGCCACCGCGCACACGGACGCGGCGCGCGAGCAGGTGGAGTGGTCGGCGCTGCACGCCGAGGACGTGCGGAGCCTGGAGCTGCGGGAGGTGTTCGCCGGGCTGCCGGCCGACACGGCCGCCCGGTGCCGGGCCGAGGCCCGGGAGGCGTACGCGCTGGGGCGGATCGGCAGTGCCGACGAGGCCGTCGCCGCGACCTGGCGCCTGCGGTCCGGCGCGTTCCCGAAGCTGATCCAGACGGTCGGCCCGGCGGGCAGCGGCAAGAGCACCTTCGCCCGGGGACTCACGGGCGTGGACGCGTACGTCTCCCTGGACGACCTGCGCGAGGCGCGCGGCTCACGCGCCGACCAGCGGGCCAACGGCGAGGTCCTCCGCGAGGGAATCGACCGGCTGGACCGGGCCCTGGCCGCCGGCGGGACCGCGGTGTGGGACGCCACGTCCCTCAACAAGCAGCAGCGCTCGCTCGTACACACGGTCGCCCACCGCCGTGACGCCCTGATCACGCACGCCGTGGTCCTGGTGGACGAGGACGAGCTGGTACGGCGCAACACCCGCCGCGAGCACCCGGTGCCGCCCGAGGTGCTCACCGGCCAGCTGCGGCGCTTCGTCCCGCCGTATCCCGGGGACGCGCATCGCACCTGGTACATCGGGGCGAGCGGGACCGTCGAGGAAGAGGTCTGACCCGTGCGTACGAGCGAGGAGATCTATCACCGGGTGCGCTGGGACGCGCGCTTCGACCCGGCGCGCTTCGTCCTCGGCGTCCTCCAGCGCGGCGCCGCGACCAAGCGGGTCCCGCTGCCCGCGTTCGTGCCCGGGGGCGAGATCCCCTGGCACCGGGTGCTGTTCATCGAGGCCGACGGCGAGGTGGTGTGGGACCGGGCCACGGGGGTGGACCGGATCGACGCGACGGAGGCGGGGCGGGTCCGGGAGGCCCGGCTGCTCCGGGCGCCGTTCTTCACGGCGCGTACGCCGTACGCGTGGGACGGCGAGGACTGGCGGCCCGCGCGACGCGGGGACGCGTCCGGCGGTGTACGGGTATCCGGCGGTGTACGGCTGTCCGGCGGTGTGCGGGTACTGACCTGGAACACCCTCTGGGACCGGTACGACGCCGACCGCATCGACAGTGCCCGGCGCAGGCCTCTCCTGCTGCGGGCCCTGCGCGACGCGGACGTGGACGTGATCGCGTTGCAGGAGGTCGAGGCGGAACTCCTCGCCCTGCTGCTGGCCGAGGAGTGGGTGCGGGCGGGCTGGACCCTGGGCACGGACCCGCGGGGGCGGGACGTCGACGCGTGCGGTCTGCTGCTGCTGAGCCGGTTGCCCATCCGTGAGGCCGCGCACCACGAACTCGGCCCGCACAAGGCGGTGACCGCCCTCGTCGTGGAGGCGGGCGGACGGCCCGTGGTCATCGCGGCGACCCATCTGAGCAGCGACCACTCGGAGAACGGCGCGGAGCGGCGCACGGCGGAACTCACCCGCGTCGCCGAGGGGCTCGCGGGCGTGGACGCCGAGCTGGTCCTGATGGGCGACTTCAACGACGGCGGCCGCACACCGCAGGTGACGCTGGGCCTGCGGGACGCGTGGAGCGAGGTGCACGGCGCCGACGACACGACCCCGACCTTCGACCCGGCCGGCAATCCGCTGGCCGCGGTCTCGTCGCTGACGGGCCGGGCCTCGCGGCTGGACCGGGTGCTGCTGCGCGGGGAGGGGCTGCGGGTACGGTGCGCCGAACTGTGCGGTGACGTGCCGTCGGCGGAGGGGACGTACATCTCCGACCACTACGGTGTCCTGGCCGAGCTCGCGGTGGGCGTTCCGGAGGCGGACACCCTGGAGTACCTCGCCGAAGGGCCGACGCCCCGTACGGCACTGGCGTGGCTGCCTCCCGAGGAGCTGTGGGCCCCGCTGCAGGAGATCCGCCGGGACCACGACCCGCAGATCCGCCGCTGGCCACCGCATGTGAACCTGCTCTTCGGGTTCGTACCGGAACACGCCTTCGAGCGGGCGGCGGCGGTGCTCGCGGCGGCCGCCACCGCTCCCTTCGACGCCCGGCTGGAGGGGGTGCAGTGGTTCGGCCACCGGGACGACGCGACCGTCTGGCTCGACCCCGCGGCCGCGGGTGAGGAACCCTGGGCCGACCTGCACCGCACGCTCCTGCGCCACTTCCCGCGCTGCGGCGGCCGGCACCCGGGGTTCACCCCGCACCTCAGCCTGGGCCGCACCACCGACCCGAACACCCTGGCCGACGCCTGCGCGACCCGGCTCGCCCCGATGCCGGTGAGGGTCGGCGAGTTGGCACTGCTGTCGCGGCGCGGGGACGAGCCGATGCGGGTGCGGGCCACGGTGACGCTGGGAACGGGCGAGGTGCGGTGGACGGAGGAGGCCGCGGGGAGCGGGGCGCGGGACATGGTGGCGCGGCTGGCCGAGGAGACCACCCGCCGTGTCGAGGACGCGCTCCCCGACGGCGTCGTCCATGTCGTCGGCTCCCGGCGTATGGGCTGCGCGCTGCCCGGTGCGGACCTGGACCTGGTGGCGGTACTGCCCGGCACGGCCGAACTCCCCGCCGTACAGGCACGGTTGACCACAGCCTTCCCCGAGGCGACGGACGTGCGTGAGGTGGTCGGGGCCCGTGTACCCGGTCTGCGGCTGCGGATCGACGGGCTGGACGTGGACCTGGTCGTGGTCGCCGCGGGCTCGACGGACCCCGCGGAGGCGGTTTCACGCCGGACCGAGCTGGGCGAGGCGGCCGCGATCGCGCTCAGCGCGGTGAGCGACGCCGACGCGGTACTGGCCTCGGTGGGCGGGCACGGGCCTGCCTTCGCCCGGCTGGCCACGCAGGTCAAGGCATGGGCGAAGGCCCGGGGCCTGGACTCGGCACCGTTCGGAGGTCTGCCGGGCCTGGCCTGGTCGATCCTGGCCGCCCGCACCACGGCCGAGGCCGGCGACCTCGCACCGGGCGATCTCCTACGGCACTTCTTCGCGACGTGGGCGGCCTGGGACTGGCGGGAGCCGGTGGGCCGGACAGCCGATCGCCCCCAGCCCCTTCTCCCCGCCCCTCTCCCCCTCACCATCACGACACCCTCCGCTCCCGTACGCCCCTGCACCGACCAGGTGACGGCGGGCATGCGCGACCTGGTGGCCCAAGAGCTGTTCCGGGCCTGGGAGTTGCTGGAGGGAACCACGGACCCCTACCCCCGGGCCGAACTCCTCGCCCCTCCCCCGCTCCACCGCCGCCACGCGGCCTGGGCGGTCCTGACGGTGGGTGCGGACGCGGACGAGGGCCGGGTGCGGGGCAGGATGCGAGCCCTCGTCACCGACCTCTCGGCGTCGGCCCCCGACTGCCACGCCTGGCCCCGCCCCTTCACCACGCACCCCGTCCGCTACGCCATCGGCCTGGGCTCCACCCCGCCGACCGCCGCCGATCTCACGGCTCTCGCGGAACGCCGACTGCGCGGCCTGACCGGAGTCACGCTGACGCGGACCGAAGGGGGCGGGGTACCGACCCTGCGCTGACGCTCCACGTCGGACGGCGCGCGCTCAGAAGCCCCAGGGGTCGGGATGAGGCTTGGCCGCGGGGTCCTCGGACCAGGTCAGACCGAACCTCGATCTGGTCCCCGGTGAGCCCGAGGAGCCGATCGACGGCCCAGCCGTTCCTCACCGTTCCGCTTCGGCTTGGACGACCAGCCCGGTGGGTCGCTCCGCTTCGCCGCCCAAACGCTGCCAGCGCATGGCCGACTCTCGTCCGTGCCGTTCGGACACAGCGTCCCGTAGTCGCTCAGGCTCGGCAGAAGCCGGTAGACCGCCGGGCCCCCTCGGGGCTGCCAGACATACAGGGCGTACTCGTCCGGCTCGGAGCCCGGTGTACGGACGGGGACGAGCCGGCCGGTCTGGTCCAGCCGCTCCTGCCCGACCCGGTCGACAAGGCGTCGGCTCAGGATCGGGGCACCCGCTACACGGCGGAAGGGAGATCCATGGTCCCTTCCGGGGTGTCCGGGTCGGCCACGGTCACCATCGCTCCGCGCGACGTCGGAAGAACGCCTGGATCACAACTCGATCGGACGGTAGGCCAGTGCCTGATCCACCACTTCCTCAGCCGTGAGATCTCGGTCCGAATAGTAGATCAAATCGGTCACCCTAGGATGCGGCACGCTCTGCTTCAGTTCCTCCACCAGCGCATCCTCCTCCGCCTCGGGGAGACGTGCGTCAATGAGCTGCTGCACCATCTGAATGAGTTCTTCACGCGTTTTCGAGATCACGCAATTCACCCTCTCGACCTGATCCTGCTAACTGCCGAAATGGTAACCACCGTCCAGGACCTCCTTATGGTATCGCGGCGTTACGACCACCAGGTTGTCGAGGTCGTATACGCCGCCACCTCGCCCGATGGGTTGAACGTGATGCAGCACGTAACGCCCCTGGCCCGGAATGGCCTGATCGACAGCAGTGAAGGGCGCCTTCCCGTCGGCCATGGCCGTCTGGCCCGACTTCTTGAACTGTCCGGCCAGTTCCGGATTCTTGGAGACCTCTTCCCAGAACGCCGCCCTGAAGTGGTCAAAACTCTTGAACTCGCGCCCTTGCAGCCCGCGGGCCACCTGCCCGGGAATTCTCCCTGCATTTCCATGGCTCCCCCTCAGCCACTTGCCGGTGATATCCGGAAGCCGGTCGCCTCCTGTGACCATGCCCGGAGAATTGCGAAGCTCCGTCGCACTCTTCCGGGCCGCGATCGCGCAGGGCGTGAGGCCAAGCGGATCGCCCCATGTGTGCGGATTATGCACATATGCAACAGGATTGGGGGCCGGCTCCAGTCCGAGCGGGTCCTGGGTGAGATAGAGAGCCGTTTCAGGGTCGTAGTAACGAAAGCAGTTGTAGTGCAGGCCCGTTTCCGGGTCGTGGTACTGCCCCGGAAAACGGAGCGGCGTGTGAGCAGTGCTGTTCGCCGCCCACGCGGTGACACCCCACAGGGTGCTGCAGGCGCGCCCGGCGACGTTCCCGGTTTCGTCGACGAGTTCGGTCGGAGTGCCGACGACATCGGTGACGATCGCGAAGAAGCGGGCATCGACCTCGTCCTGGGGTGCGTCCGCGGCCGACATCCGCTCCGTCTGGGCCACCGGCGCCAAGCCTTGGTAGTCCCAGGTGAGGGTGACCAGGTTGTCGAGTGACGTCGATGTGGTGGTCTGTTCGCAGAGAGCCGTACCGTCCCAGGTGAACTCGACCCGTTCGACCACGGTGACACCGTCGTCGGCGAGCCGCAGTTTCGCCGCCCTGCGTCCCAACGGGTCGTATTTGTACCGCCAGTGCGAGCCGTCGGGCGTGATGACCGAGATGAGCCGGTCCTCGGCATCCCAGGTGTAACGCCAGGTGTCGGGCTTGCGGGACAGTCGCGTCTTCTGCCGCAGGGTCACCCGGCCGAGTTCGTCGTGTTCGTAGCGGACCTTCCCGGCCCGTGTAAGCCGTGTACCGCGGTATGCGCGCTCTCCGGTGGCTTCGTGGCCGGGGTGGGTGCCGGGCCAGTCGGCCTGAGTCTGGTTGCCGGCACTGTCGTAGGCGTAGGCCTCGGTCCAGTTGTCCGCCCGCACCGCGGTCACCCGCCCGGCGGCGTCCAGATCGAAGCGACGGCTTCCGAGGAACGAGCCGTCGACCCCGGTCAGATTCCCGTCGGCCCGGTAGGCAAAGGACCGGTGCAGGACGGACGGGCTGCCGGTGCCCGTGATCGTCTGGCTCGTCAGGCGCCCCGCCTCGTCGAACGCCTGGGCCAAGGTCGCGGCGGCGCCGATGCGCCGCGTCACCTCCCGGCCCGCCGCATCATGCTCGAAGTCGATGGCTCGTCCGGAGCTGACCAGACGGGTGAGCCGCCCCGCTTCGCCGTAGGTACGGCCGCTCGTGGCACCGGAAGGGGTGACACGGCCCACAAGCTGCCCCGCCACGTCATAGGAATGAGTCACGGTCCGTCCGTCGACCGTCTCGGCCAGGAGACGGCCGACGCTGTCGCGCTCAAGGATGAGCGCGCAGTCGGGTCCGGTGGCATGCGTGAGGTTGCCGAGCAGGTCGTACGCCCACGTGGTGACGGCCCCGCACGAGTCCTTGCGCACCAGCTGACCGAGGACGTCATAGGCGAAGGTGACGGTCTGGCCGAGTGCGTCGGTGCGGGAAACAAGGCGCCCGGCGGCATCGTGGGCATAAGTGAGGACGCGACCGTCGTAGTCGGTCTCCGATTTCAGACGACCGGCTCGGTCATAGTCGTAACTCCAGCTCAGGCCCAGAGGGTTGGTGACGCGGACGAGCCGCAGGGACGCGTCGTAGGAGAACTCGTGGCGGGACCCGTCCGGGCCTGTGCGGGCCGCGAGCAGATCGAAGTGGGTGTAGTCGGAACGGGACACCTGCCCCAACTGGTCGATGTGGCTGGTGCAGTTGCCTTCGCCGTCGTAGCTCCACTCCTCCACGGCACCGTCCGCTGTCGTACGGCGGCGAAGCCGACCCTCCGTCGACCAGGCCAGTCGCGTGGTGTGCCCCAGCTCATCGGTGAGGGTGACGGGGTTCCCGAACGCGTCACGTTCCCAGCTGGTGGCACCCAGCTGGTCGGTGACCTCAAGAGGCAGGCCCGCACGATCGCAACGCACGGTGGTCGTGCGGCCCAGAGGATCGGTGACGGTGAGGGGATGACCTTCTGGCGTGTAGGTGCTGCGAGCCGTTGCACCACCCGGATCGGTGATCGACGTGCAGTTACCGCGTTCGTCGTAGGAGTACCGCCATGAGCTGCCGTCCGGCAGGCTCACGCACGTGGTGAGATGGAGATCGTTGTACTCGTATCGGACCGTGACGCCGTCGGGTCCCGTGATCGCGACCGGCCGCCCCAGTTCGTTGACGCCGATCCTCGTGGTGTGGCCGAGCTGATCCGTCGTCGAGGTGACGTGCTGGTGGGCGTCATAGCCGGTGCGCACCATACCGCCCAGCGGGTCGATCTCGGCGATGACGAGGCATCGCTCGTCGACGACGAAACGACTGGTGGCACCGTCCGCGCCGGTGACCTCCGTGATACGGCAGTCGGGCCAGGCAGGGGCGGCCTGGTCGTAGACGAAGGTGTTGGCCATGTGCCCGGCCTCACCGCCTTGGGCGACGCACCGGTCCTGCTCGTCGTAGGTGTACGCATAGCGGCGGTGGTTCGTGTCCTGCCATGACGTGATGCGCTGCCGCTCGTCGTAGGTGAATCGCGTAGGCATGCCGGCCGAGTCGGCGACTTCGGTGAGGTTCCCGGCGATGTACCCGTACTGCTTGACCGTGACGTCCCGCCCGTCTTCGCCCGCGCCGACCAGTCCCAACCCGGTGACGTACCCGTCTTCCACGGTGACCTTGAGGTGATACCCACCGGAGTGCCGGATGGCCTGAGGAGCACCCTCGTCGTCGTAGTCGAAGTCGATGGTGTTGCGGTTGCGGTCGGCTATTCGCTCCACGAGCGCCACGCCACCGGCAGGAGCGGCGAAGCGACGGCTGATGCCCGTGAGCGGCTCGGTGATGAGGTAGCCACCCGCGTCCAGGCGGGTCAGCGGCCAGGAAGGGCCGCTCTCAGGAGTTACGGAGACCGCGGGCCCCCCGGGGTGCGGATACGCCAGCAGCATGCCGTCCTCGGTGACGAACACGACCCCGTGCTCGTCGATTTCGAGGCGCTGGTCGACCGTGGAGGACCAACTGGGTCCGAACCACCGCCCCGAGCGGCAACCCGATGAGGCACGGCGGGTGAAGTCAAAGGCCAGGGTTCCCGGCAAGGCGACATCGGTCTGAGCCAGGTACATGTGTCCCGTGGCCGGATCGATCGGGTCGCCGCATCCTTTGATCAGGCCCTTCAGCCTGCTGTAGGCGCCCTTTGAGCCTTCCGCGAGCAATCCTCGGGCGGACTTGAGGCCCCGCAGCCCTCCAGCCATCGCCTTCATGCCGCCCTTGATGTTCTTCAGTTCCTTGAGCCCCTTGGCGAGCTTGCCGAGGCTGGTGATGCCCTTGCCGCCGGGTATGCAGTCGAGTGCGGCGAAGGCCACGTCCCACAGGGATGCTTGGCCCTTGGAGTATTTGTAGAGGGTGTCCGCGAGGACCACGAGCGCGGCCACCAGCACGATCGCGCCGAGGATCGGCCCGCCGATGATCATCGCGATGATTCCGACGACCGCGACGACGACCTTGCAGACGGTGACGATGGTGTCCCAGTTGTCCTCGAACCAGTGGCCCACGTCCTGCCACCAGTGCCGGTTCGGGATCCCGGCATCCGAGGCCTCGTCGATCTTCCGCTTCGCCTCACCCGCAGCGTCGTCACGCATCTTCCGCGCGTCCTCGGCCATCTTCTTCGCGGCATCGAGGGCGCTCTGCGCGCTGGTGACGTCCGACTGGGCCTGGGTGTGGGCGGACTTGGCGCTCTGCACGTCCCGGGTGGCGGCCCGGACCTTGCCCTCGTCCGGCTTGTCGGCGCTGGACTTACTGCCGGTGGGGTCGTCCTTGTACTTGTCCGCTTCCTTCGTCGCCCGCGTCACCCACGAATCGGCCGAGGACAGACGGGACTTGGCGGAGGAGAGATCGGACTGGGCCTCCTTCGCCTTCGCCAGGGCCTTGTCGGCAAGCGCCTGCGCACGCTCCAGCTTCGGCCAGTAGTCCGCGAGCGCGTCACCGCACAGCTCGTACGACTTCTTCAGCTTCTTCAGGTTCTTCGGAACGTCCTTGAACTGCTCCTTGAACACCTCCGCCGACTTGCCCGCCCACTGCAGGAGCGTGTCCTCACCCGCCATCCCCTTCACCAGACGCAACGCGTCCGAGACATCGTCCGCGAAGGAGTGGAGCCGGGTGGCGAGGGTGCGGACGCGTTGCGGATCGCCGGGTGTCGGGTCCCTGTCGAGGTCGAGTGGATGCCAGTCCGCCGGTCGGTACCCCGCCATAACCCCGCAACCCCCGTCGCGTACGTCCCATCAACAAGCCTGTGCACACGCGAACTTACAAGGAACGGCCGTTCGAGGTGAAGCCCGATGGTTAAGGCAGCCGCGTCAGCAAGAGCTCAGCTTCGCGACCCGCGCAGCGCCTGCCGGCCGTCTTCGGCCGCGTCCGTGATGCACAGCCACCAGTACTCCAGCTTGTCGTGCACCCTCACATACAGCCGCAGACGCTTGAGCCACGGCGGCAGGTCCCGGTGGGGCACGAAGGTCAGGGTGTCCCTGATCGCGTCCTCGGCCGGGCCGCCGAGGCCCTCCGCGCGCAGTGCCGCGTACAGCTCCGGGGTCAGCCGGCCGTTGAGGCGGGCCGCGGTGCCGGCGGCGGTGAAGGCGTACCCTCGCTGGTTCCGGTCCGGCAGGCCGATCGCACGGACGATCCGCGGGGACGCCTCCTCCAGCGGGCAGTTGAAGGCCAGGCCGATCACCGCCGTACCGAGATGATCCTCGCCGCGCTCGAACGCGGCATCCCACTCCGCCGGGTCGTCGAGACCCAGCAGACCCTCGCCACTCGCCCAGTCCGGAGAGTCCACTCCGCTCAGTCCGCTCAGTCCGCTCAGTCCACGAACCGGAACGTCGACGTGATCGCGTCGAAGATGTCGAAGAAGGAGTCGGCGAGGTCGAGGACCTGGCTGCTGCCCGCCACCAGCGCGACCTTGCCCTCCTGGCCGGGGACCGGGATGAAGGTCTGCATCAGGACCGCTCGGATCGTGCGGCCCAGGCTGTCCTCGGGGATCGGGATGTCCTCGATGCCGTACGTCCGGGCCGCGGGGCCGACGCCGGGGATGTCGACGGTCGTCACCTTGCGCCAGGAGTCGCCCTCCCGGTGGGCCTCCTTGGGCGCGAGCTGGGCGGCGATGGCGGCCGGGTCGTTGGAGAGGGGCGCGCCCTCGCGTGTACGGCCGCCGACCAGCGACACCGTGACCGAGCCCGTGATCGGGGTGTCCCCGCCGAAGCTCTCCGCCATGCAGCCGCAGTACATCGCGCCCGACTTCCACGCGTCCGCCGCGGACTTGCGCAGGAAGCCGACGTAGGTGTCGCGGTACTGCGCGAGCTCCGGGTACTGCGCGACCCGCTCGTTCACCATCCGCCGGATCGAGTCGTCCCGCGACTCCGGCCGCACGTCGAACTCCCACCACGACTCCGGCACCTTGATCCGGAAACCGCCGCGCTCGATCGTGAGCGTCTCCATGTAGCGGGCCATGGTGTACGTCGTCCCCCGTCTGATGGTCTGATATACGGTGCGGCCAGACTACGAGATGCGCGAACGGGGGACGGTCACGTGGGCAAAGGCAAGAGCGACCTCGCGATACCGCTGAGCGAGCTGGAGGACTACGGCCGTCAGCTGCGTTCCATCAAGGAACGTCTCAACCACACCAAGAAGATGTTCGAGTCCTACCGGGACGACATCGGCAGCGGCACGGTCTACGACGCCCTCGACGACTTCGAGTCCAACTGGCACGACGGCCGCGAGGACATCACCAAGCAAATCGATTCGCTGGCCGACATGTCCGACACGGTGGTCCGCGAGTTCAAGAAGCTGGACGACGACCTCGCGAAGAAGGCGAAGGACGCGGTACGGCCGGAGGGCCAGCAGCAACCGCAGAGTGGCGGCGGGAACAAGGCGGAGTAGTCCGCGCTCTCCGGGGACAGACTCACGACGAGGCACGCCTGGGGAGGGTCGCCCAGCTGGCGGATCGGGCCCGCGCCGCCGACGTACCGGTGGTCTACCTGCGGCAGCAGTTCGGTCAGGTGCGCCCGGAGTGGCTCGAAGTTCATCCGACGCTGACGCCCCGGCCGGGGGACGTCGTCCTGGACAAGGACAGCGCGGACTCGTTCCTCGGCACGGCACTCGGCGAGGTCCTGGCCGAGCTGGCGGTACACCGTCTCGTCGTCACCGGCTACGCCTCCGACTTCTGCGTCGACTCCACCAGCCGCAGCGCACTCTCTCACGGCCGCGCAGATCGTCGCCCATCACAACGAGATCTTCTCGGGCATCCAGTACGCGGGTCGGTCGGTCACCGTGGCCCCTGCGGCGGAGGTCCGCTTCGGCGCCTCACCGGCCGTCTGAACGGTCGATGTCGTCCATGTTCCACGCCTGCGGCAGTTCGCCGCCGCAGAAGACACAGACGAAGTCGGCCTCCCGGACGATGTTGTGCTCCGCGCAGGTCGGGCAGCGGCGGAACACCACCTCGTGGGTGAAGGCGGCGGGGCGGCGGAGCGGGATGCCATCGAGTGCGCGGGCCACCGCGGTCCACGACGTGACGTCGGGGCAGTAGCCCGTCGACTGGTTACTCACCTCTCCCACCGACCAGTTACCTGCCTCGCTCACGAAGGCGATCTCCCCGGCGCCGAACACGGCCGCTCCGCCCGCGCAGGCCACGTGCTCGCTCCGGCGAGGGGCCAGTCGTAGCAGCCCGTCGAGGCCGACGACGTACGTAAACGGCTCGGTCAGCTCCGCCCGCGCCTGCCGTCCGGCCCACGCCTCGAAGTCGGCCACGGAGGTGATGCGGGTGCCGGGGTCCGTGGATCGCCGTGCCGTGACGGCGAGTTCGGCGGGGCCGACATAGCGGTAGCCGCGCTCCGGCGGGCCGCCGCCGAGCAGTTCCTCCAGCGTCCTGTCGTACGACCGGAACCCCGCCTTGACGTGGTCCGCAGTGGATGAGTCCGGGCGGAGCGCCGACGGCAGAAGGGCGACTCGCCACGTGCGGTGGACGTGGTGCGGGGTGATGTTCCCAGCCGGGTCCGCCAGGTCGCAGGCGGCGGTGAGGATCTCGATGACCTGGGGTGCGCCGGTAGCAGCGTCCGTACCCGCGTCGAGGGTCACTCCCACCAACATGTCCAGGAGCTCGGTCAGTTGGAGGTCGGCGGCCATGCGGCACATACGGCGTACGACCGACGGGGACGGGTCGTGCAGGCTCTCGACCCCAGTCACTCCTGCAGACCAGAGGACGAGGAGCGGCGCGGACAGGTCGTAGTCGCGGAAATAGCCCATCTCGTCGGCGATCGCCGCCGCCTCGTCACGGTCGAAGGCGCAGAGCGCGCAGACCGCGGTGAAGAGGCGGTCCCACTGCTGCCGTCTGCCCGCCAGGAACGCGCCGACCGAGACGTCGGCGAACGACCAGGTGCCGGTGGCGTTCAGCGCACCCACGGCCACGACCGCTCCGAGGGGTGCGAACAGCTCGCGGGCGTACCTCACTCGCCGACGACGGCCGCGTGGGAAAGGAAGGCCGTCCAGGTGGCGGGCGGGAAGGCGAGGTGGGGGCCGCGGGAGGGGGCCGCGGTGTTCTTGGAGTCGCGCACGTGGACGGTGGCGGGGCTGAGGGCGACTTCGACGCAGGAGTCGCCCTCGCTGCCACTGCTGTAGCTGCTCTTGAACCACGTCAGACCGGAGGCGTCCTCGGCCGAGGTCCTGCGGATCATGTCTCCCCCAGCAGTTGTTCGATGAAGGCCGTCGACTCACGCGGAGTGAGCGCCTGCGCCCGGATGATGCCATACCGCAGTTCAAGGATACGGAGCTGCTTCGGATCGGACACCGGTCGGCCGTTGGCCACTGCTGGCGAACGCCCCACCGCCGAGCCGTCCTCGGACTTCAGCACCTCGATTCCGCCGTCGACCCCGGCGTGCTCGTCACGGTCCATCGGCATCACCTGAAGCTCGACGTTCCGCAACTGCGCTGCCTCCAGCAGGTGTTCCAGCTGTTGACGGAGCACCGCGCGCCCGCCGAGCGGTCGCCGAAGCGTCCATTCCTCCAGGACGAAGCTGAGTTCGGGCGCCGGGTCCCGCGCGAAGACGGTCTTACGGGCCACGCGTGCGGCGATGAACCGCTCCACCTCGTCCCCGGTGTACGCCGGGCGACGCATCAGGAGCAGCCCGCGCGCGTATTCGGGTGTCTGCAACAACCCGTGGATGTGGAGCGGGTCGTAGAGCTGGAGCTCCACCGCACTCGCCTCCAGCTGCGCCAGGTCACGCACCTTCTTGGGGTACCGGACCCGCCCTACGTCCTCCTTCATCGCCGAGAGCAGCCCGCCCGCCCCCAGCACCTCGTCCGCCCTGTCCAGGTACTCCGGCCGGGGAATCCGCTTCCCACCTTCGATTTTGTAGACCATGTCCTCCCCGTACCCGACCGCCACCCCGAACTCGGCGGCCCGCATCCCCACCGCCTCCCGCCGCAGCTTCAGCTGGCGCCCGACGGTCGCGATGACCGCGACGCCCCACTCGTCATCAGGGTCCACCTCCCAACCCGGCTCGTCCGCCTCGCTCCTGAGCCGCCCCACCGCGCCGTCCACGCTCATCCCGCCACCCCTCAGTCGTACGACCGTGCCTCGACGACGCCCTACCCGTACGACCGCGTCCGACAGCCCGGACAGCGCCGGACAAGCAGCGGACAGTGACCGTACGCAACGACTCCGTCACTGTTCACGGTAGGCGCAGGCGGCCACGCTGAGTGACGTGAACCAGGAAATCTCCACCCCCCTCGACTGCCCGATCCGCAACTTCAGCGTGCTGCTGTCACCCACACGCAGAGGAGCCCGGCTGGCACGGCTGCTGGCGACCGAGCAACTGCGGTCCTGGGGGCTGCCGTCAGAAGACGCGGCGCACGTCGTCGCGGAACTCGCGGCCAACGCGGCGACGCACGGGCGGACGGCGGGCCGTGGTTTCCGGCTGTTGATGTACGTCGTCAGGAACACGGTCCGTATCGAGGTGACCGACACCTGCGAGGAGCACCGCCCCCGCGTGCAACTCCCCTCCGGGGAGGACGAGAACGGTCGCGGACTGGTGATCGTCGACGCCCTCGCCGACCGCTGGGGCGTCTCCCTCGGGCCCCGTCCCCGCAAGACCGTCTGGGCCGAAGTGACCGTCACGCGGTCCGCCGCGAGACGGTGACGCCCGCCGCCAAGTAGTTAAAAACCCCGGGGAAATTCCCCTCCCCAACCCCACCCGCCTCCCCGCCGCCGCCCGTCACCCTCCGGAGTGAACATGGCCAACTGGGCTGGATTCGGTGCCGGTTGCCGGGCATATGCTCGCCGCGACAACACCGGGTGACGGCCAGGGCAACACACGGTCACCCGTCATCCGCGACGCACATACGACGGCCCCCGGCCGGGACTAGCGATCCCGATCGAGGGCCTGACCACCTAGGAAGCACTACCTTCCCGATGGATGCAGAGCACACTAGCGCGCCCTCGCGCCCCCGGTCAGCCGTTCCCGGGTCGAACCCCTCGTACGGGGTGACCCACGTCAACGTCCGGCTCACCACGCGGTACACGGTGGTCGACAACCGCCTTCTCCAGCACCGCGAACTCTCCCTCACCGCGATCGGACTCGCCGGCCACATCCAGTCGCTGCCGACCGGTGCCCGCGTGGACATCAAGTCCCTGACCGGGCGCTTCCCGGAGGGCGAGGTGCGGATCGCGGCGGCGCTGCGCGAACTGGAGGCCCACGGCTACCTGTCCCGGACGCGTGAGCGGCTGCCGAACGGCCGGATGGTCTCGCGGACGGTGTCGTACAACCGGCCGACGGGGGCAGAGGAGGGACGAGAGGTTACGCCGCCACCGGCACCGGCACCGGCGCCCCGCCCGGATCGGACACATCCCCCGGCAGCACCGCCGCCGCGCCCGCCGAAGCCGCCTCTGCCGGAACCCACGCGCAGCACGCCCGATCCGCAGCGCACGGCCGCCACCCTCCTCTCCCGCCTCCACCACGACGACCCCCGCCTCCTCCTCCCCGAACGCGAGGTACGACGGCTCGCCCCGGCCGTCGACGCCTGGCTGGAACGCGGCGCCTCGCCCGAAGCCGTACGCCGCACCCTCACCTCCTGCCTCCCGGCCGAGCCGCTCCGCCACCCAGCGGGCCTCCTGGCCCACCGCCTCACGGAGTACCTGCCACCGCCACCACCGCCCGCCCCACCGCGTCCGCTCCCCTTCCAGGACTGCGACGGCTGCGACCGCCCGTTCCGCGCGGCGCAACCCGGCCGCTGCCGTGACTGCCGCACCCATCGGCCGCTGCAGAGAACGGCCTGACCACCCAGGTCCGTACGACTACGACGAGAGGCCTCGACCCCCCTCATGGTCAGTTCCCCGCACGAAGCGATGCACCGGATCTTCCAGCAGGATCCGGGGCTCTTCCCCCGAGCCGTAAGGGCGCTCGGCGTCTCCTTCGGCGATCCGGTCTCGGCGTCGCCGTTTCCCACGGACCTGACGGAGAACCGCCCCCTGGAACGCCGCGTCGACACACTCCTCCGCCTCGACACGGTGAAAGACGGCAGCTTCCTGCTCGCCGTGGAGGCCCAGGGAGGACAGGACGCCGACAAGCCCGCCAGCTGGGCCTATTACCTGGCGCATCTCTACGCCAAGTACAAGATGCCGGCGGTACTGCTGGTCGTCTGCCGGGACAGGCACACGGCCGCCTGGGCGGCACAGCAGGTCAGTCTGGGTCCCCCGCAGTGGCCCACCCTCACCCTGCGCCCGCTCGTCCTCGGCCCGGACACCGTGCCCGTCATCGACACTCCTGAAGCGGCCGCCAAGGACATCTCCCTCGCGGTGCTGTCGTCCGCGCTGCACAGCCGTGCGCCGGAGTCCGATGCCATACTGAAAGCACTGGCAGCCGCTCTGAAGGGCCTGCAGGCCGACGACGAAGACACCGCGAGCATCTACATCGAGCTCACCGAACAAGGCCTGGGCAAGACGCCGGCCGCAGACCTCTGGAGGCACCTCATGGCCGTCGACCTCTCCATCTTCCAGTCCCAGACGGCCCAGGCCCTGCGCGCCGAAGGCCGCTCAGAAGGCCTCTCCCACGGCCTCGCCGAAGCCCTCCTCGTCGTCCTCGCCGGTCGCGGCGTCGGCATCAGCGACGAAGCCCGCGACCGCATCACCTCCTGCGACGACCACGACACCCTCACCACCTGGCTGACCCGCGCCGCGACGGCCACCACCACCGCCGAACTCTTCGCCGACGCCGACGACTAGCCAGCCGAAGTAAAAGGACGGGTGAATTCCAGGTTATTTGGAATGGTCATCCCTCGAAAAGGCTACTCACATCTGCCTGTGAGCAGCCTTTTCAGAATATTTTCGGGGCCTGTGACATTCTCTGACCTTGGCTTTACCATCACCCAATGCGTATTTCCGAGGTCGAAGCCGCCAACGCCCGCATGCTGGCCCACGCACCGTCGGTCAGGCCGGTCGCCACCGGGGACATCATCCGCGTGCACCGCAAGAAGTTCCCGTACCGGGGCTACGTGGAGATCGAGTCGCCGTACTGTCCGCCGTTCGTGATGTTCTGCGTGAACGACGATGCGGTCGCCATGGACACGCTGTGGAACGGGACGTTCGGCTACGAGCCCGGCACCCTCGCCACCTGGTCCCGGCTGGCCGCGCGGAGTTCGACGATCGCGGACGTCGGCGCACACGTCGGCTACTTCTCGATGATCGCCGCGCTCGCCAACCCGCAGGCGAAGGTGCATTCCTTCGAACCGGTCGACCAGATCCACGCCCGGCTCTCGGTGAACGTCCGCTCCAACGGCCTCCAGAACGTCAAACTCCACCAGGCCGGCGTCTCCAGCGCGCCCGGCTGGGCCGACATCAGCGTCCGTTTCTCCGGGAACCTGCTCTCCACCGGCTCCACCCTGGAGGGCGCCGCCCCCGACGCCCAGCTCAAGCGCATCCAGCTCCTCACCCTCGACGAGGTGTTCGCCGACACCAGGCTGGAGCTCGTCAAGATCGACGTGGAGGGGCACGAGATGTCGGTGCTGCGCGGAGCCCGCCAGGTGCTGAAGCGCGACCGGCCGACCCTGGTGATGGAGGCCCTGGTCGACGCGGCCCTCGGCGAACTCGTCGCCGAGTTCGAGCCGTTCGGGTACGACGTCCACTGGATCGCCGAGCACGACGGTGCGTTGGTGCCCTGGAACGAGCCCCGGCCGCCGCACACCCGCAACCTGCTCTTCACTCCGCAGGCTCCGTAGCCTCCGTAGCCTCCGCGGGCTCCGCGGGCTTCATAGGGCTGAGGCTGTCCCCCACCCCCGTGCCACCCGTCTGCCGGATGGCCCGGACCCCCGGCGTCCGGCAACGTGATGGACGCAAGCGTCAGTCGCGTGTGGGTGGAAGGACGCCATCGTGCGAAACGTCGTCGGGACCGCAGCTCTTCTCCTCACCCTGGCCGTCGCCGTCTCGGCGCCGGAGGCACTCGAAGCCAGGGCGAGCAGGGACGGCGTGTGGCGTACGGACGGGTACGGCACCGTTCTCGCCGTCGACGGCCGGGGGATTCAGGAGTACCAGACGACCGCCGTCAGCTGTCTCAAGGGGGACTTCTCGGAGGCGGCGAAGCAGAGGACGTACGACTCCGACGGCGACGTCCTCACCATGCGGCTGGCAGCCGACGGCGAGCACGCGCAGCTCAGCGCGGACAGTTCGGTCGGGCATCGGCAGCTGCGACGGATCGCTTCCCTCCCCGCCGCCTGCACCCGCCCGCCCTCGACCGACCCCCGCACCGCCTTCGACGTCTTCTGGCAGTCCTTCGAGGAGAACTACCCCTTCTTCGCGGCCAAGGGCATCGACTGGCACGCGGCACGGGACCGCTACCGGCCCCTCGTGCACAAGGACACCACCCGCGCCGAACTCTTCGACGTCTTCAGCCGCATGATCACCCCGCTCCACGACGCACACGTTCTCGTCGAGGACGGCGACCGCCACTACGGCGTGGTGCGACCGGGCACCGTCGTACCGTCCCCGGAACTCGACGCCAAGGTGAAGAAGTTCGTCCTCGCCCACGACCTCAAGGGAGCCACCGACCGGCGGGACTTCGCGGACGGCCTCATCACCTTCGCGGACCTCGGCAAGGGCCTGGCGTATCTACGCATCGCCGACTTCGACGGATACGACCCGGACGACGACGCGCACTCCGCCGACCTCGCCGAACTCGACCGGGCACTGCACCCCCTCCTCACCGGCTCCCTCCGGGGCCTGATCATCGACCTCCGTGTCAACGGCGGCGGCTCCGACGCCCTCGGCATCCACATCGCCGAACGCCTCACGGACACGCCGTACGTCGCCTACTCCAAGCGCGCCCGCAACGACCCGGCCGACCCCACCAGGCACACGCGCCCCGAGCCGATCCCGGTCACCCCTGCGCGCGGCCCCCGCTACACCGGCCCGATCGCCCTCCTCACCGGCGGCTCGACGGTCAGCGCCGGCGAGACCTTCACCCAGGCCCTGATCGACCGCCCCGGCCGCACGATCCGCATCGGCCAGCCGACGCAGGGCGTCTTCTCGGACGTCCTGGTCCGCAACCTCCCCAACGGCATGTCCCTCTGGCTCCCGAACGAGGAGTACCTCACCCGCACCGGCCACACCTTCGACGGCCCCGGAATCCCACCACAGATCACCGAACCGGTCTTCACGGGCGACGAGTTCACGAGGGGACGGGACTCCGCGTTCGACCGGGCGGTGCTCTTGCTCAGGCCCGCCCCCTGACCTCTCCTACACCCGTCGGCTCTCCAGCGGGCCCAGATACGTCGGTGTCAGGCCGCCCGTGTCGATCACCAGCCGTTGCAGCACCACCGTGGGGTCCACCGCGCTGAACTTCAGGCGGTGGACCCCGGCGCGTGCGATGACGTGTCTCGTCGCCGAGCGGTTCACGTTGTCCGACGTGTTGCGTGCCCAGACCGTGTTCAGCAGGCCGTCGTCCGCGCCCGCCGTGATGTCCACCGGCCGGGGCTCGTCGTCGTCGAAGGACAGCGCGTAGTGCAGTCCCGCGGAGGACAGCGCCGGGTTGCGCGGCGACAGGTACGCCCACACCGTCACCTCACCCGCCGCCAGCAGGCTCACCTCGTACTCCAGACGGGGCGCGGAATCCGCGGTCCAGCCGCCGGTCACCGGCCACGCCGTCATCCCCGCCCCGGTCCGGCCGATCCCCTCCAGCCGGCGCCACTGCCCGACCGCGCGGTCGTAGTGCTCCGCGTCGATCGCCACATAGCCGCCCGCTTCGACGAAGCCCCGCAGGCCGCGGGCCGAGGGCCGCTCGGCGACGCACGTCACCGTCACCGACTCCCCCGCCCCGCTCACCGTCAGCACCCCGGAGGACCGTCCGGCCGGTGCCCGCGACCAGTGCACCCGGACCTCCAGCCTGACCTGCTGGGTCACCCGGCCCCGCGGCCGGTCCACCACCAGCCAAGGAACCGAGGAGTCCACCCGGTAGTCGAAGGGGGTACGGCCCCGGTTGAAGACCTCGACGTACTGCTGCGGCCTGGTCTGGTACGGGCTGAACGACGGCAAGAAGTCGACAGCCGTCCCCTCGTCGCCGTCCACCGACACCCCCAGCCCCGCCGCCTCCGGCACCTCGATCCGTCGTACCGCGGGGAAGAGCACGTCCGGCAGCGCCACGTTGTCCTTCTCCGGCTGCTGCCAGGGCGCGTTGGGGCCGTACCGGTCCACGTCGCCGTAGTCGATGTGGGGCTGGGTCTGGAAGCCCTTCCATTTGCCCCCGGCCACCTGGGAGTTGAAGCGGTCGGCCAGGGCGAAGTCCCGCTCCAGCCCCTGTTCCGCCTCCGCCGCGCGGTCGTTCGTCGCCGCCCTGCCCTGCCGGGCGTACCGGAGATTCGTGAACTCGGCCTCCCGCAGCGCGTACAGGTTCGCGGTCGCCGCCACCTCGTAGCCGACCAGCTCGAACCACGCGTCCTGCGCGGCCTCCGGCAGCCGGCGGGCGATCCGCGCCGCCCGCCGTCCCAGCTCCCGCCACTCCTCGGTGACCCGCTCCAACTCACGGTGGGCGAAGGAGAACGGCGTCTGCTGGTCGTCGTACACCACCTCGCCGGTGTCGGCGAGCGTGATCCGGCGGTTCAGCAGTTCCGGTTTGCGGCGGGCCTGCAACCGGCCGTACGCGGCGAGCAGTTCGGCCGTCTCCTCCGCCACCGCCGCGCCGAAGTTCTGTCGCGCGTACCGCCGTTCCCACTCGCCCAGTCGGTCGGCGTCCCAGCGCGACGGATCCCACGCGTAGGTGAGGAAGAACTCCGTCGGAAGCTCGTTGCCCTTCAGGTCGCCCACGTTCGCCACCCAGAGGCCGTGGTTGCCGTAGGCGTGCGCCTGGTGGAGCTGGTCCCAGACGTTGCGGAGGTTCGCCGTGTCGACCCACTTGTAGTTGCGGCCTGCTCCGACGTAGTCGAAGTGGTAGTAGAGGCCGTAGCCGCCGGCGCGCGGCTCGTCCGGGGAGGGGTGCTTGCGGATGTTGCCCCAGTTGTCGTCCGTCAGGACCACCGTGACATCGTCCGGTGCGCGCAGACCGCGGTCCCAGTAGCGCTGGACCTCCTTGTAGAGCGTCCACACCTGCGGGGTCTCGGCGGCCGGTCTCCCCGTCACCTCCTCGATGATCCCCCGCTGCGCCGCGATGATCTCCTGCATCAGCTCGATGCCGTCCCCGTCGGGGAGGCTGGTGTCGCCGTTGCCGCGCATGCCCAGCGTCACCACCCCCTCGAAGCCCTCGTCCACCATGCGCTGGATGCCGGCCCGCCAGTACGCCTTGATCGCCGACGAGTTGCGGCGGTACGACCACTCGCCCGTGCCTCCGTAGGGGTCGGTGCCGGCGCCCGCGTGCCGGTTCCACTCCTCGATCCCCCGCATCATCGGCGCCTCATGAGACGTGCCCATGACAACGCCGTACTCCGCGGCCCGCCGGTGGTTCTCCGGGTCGTCCTCCGCGAACGCCCTCCCCCACACCGCCGGCCAGAGGTAGTTGCCCTTCAGCCGCAGCAGCACCTCGAAAACGCGGGCGTAGAAGTCCGCGTTGAAGCCGCCCGGGTAGCCGGGTGCCTTGCCGGGGCCGAAGTGGGCGGGGGCCCAGGTCCCGAGCGCCGGGTTCTCGTCGTTGACGAAGAAGCCCCGATACCGCACCGCCGGCGTGCCCTGGGTGAAGCGGCCGGGCAGCACCCACACCCGGTCGCGGTGCACCGGCGGTACGTCGTCCCACCAGTACCAGGGCGAGACCCCGATGCCGTACGAGACGTCGTACGCCCCGAAGATCGTGCCGCGCGGATCGCTGCCCGCGATGACGAAGGCCCGGTCGACGCCGGGCAGGGGATGGTCGACCACCGTCTGGAGCGAGGTCTCCCAGCGGCCGCGGAGCCCCGACACGTCCAGTCTGCCGGCGGCCACCAGGCCGTCGATCAGGGGGCTGCGGCCGATCGTGCCGACCAGCACGGCGTGCCGGGCGATCGTCGCGCCCGGCCTGACGTCCGTCACCCGTTCGAGGTCGTCGCGGAGGTCGCCGGCCACCCGTACCACCCCCGGGTGGTCCTCGGCGCTCACCACGACCGGGGCGCCGACCAGCGAGAACGCCCCGCCGGTGAAGGAGATGTACGCACCCGGGTCCGTCACCCGCGGCTCATCGCCGGCGCCCTCGGCCCACGCGTTTCCCGACGACAGCACCGGTACCGCGGCCGCACCGACACCTGCGCCCAGCACAGCCCTCCGGCTGACAGACATGGCCCACCCCTCCACCCGAATTTGGTCAGCGGCATGACAAATAGTGGGGTGAGTGGCCCGTGCGAACCAGGGGTCGTACGCGCCGAATAGTTTCGAGCCGCACAGACATCCGGGAATGCCGAAGGGGCCCGTACGACCGAAGTCGTACGAGCCCCTTCAGAGTCCTGCCAGGTCAGCCCTTGCGGGCCGAGATCACTTGTTGATCTTGGTGACCTGGCCGGCGCCGACCGTGCGGCCACCCTCACGGATGGCGAACTTCAGGCCCTCTTCCATGGCGATGGGCTGGATGAGCTCCACCTTCATCTCGGTGTTGTCACCCGGCATGACCATCTCGGTGCCCTCGGGGAGGGTCACCACGCCGGTCACGTCCGTCGTACGGAAGTAGAACTGCGGACGGTAGTTGTTGAAGAACGGCGTGTGGCGGCCACCCTCGTCCTTGGAGAGGATGTAGGCCTGCGCCTCGAACTCGGTGTGCGGGGTGACCGAGCCCGGCTTGATGATGACCTGGCCGCGCTCGACGTCCTCGCGCTTGATGCCACGGAGGAGCAGACCGACGTTCTCACCGGCCTGGCCCTCGTCGAGCAGCTTGCGGAACATCTCGATGCCGGTGACCGTGGTGGTGGTCTTCTCGGTCTTGATGCCGATGATGTCGACGGTCTCGTTGACCTTGAGGACACCACGCTCGATACGACCGGTGACGACGGTGCCACGACCGGTGATCGTGAAGACGTCCTCGATCGGCATCAGGAACGGCTTGTCGACGTCACGCTCGGGCTGCGGGATGGACTCGTCGACGGCCTTCATCAGGTCGAGGACGGTCTGGGTCCACTCAGGGTCGCCCTCAAGAGCCTTGAGCGCGGAGACCTTGACGACCGGCAGGTCGTCGCCCGGGAACTCGTACTCGGAGAGCAGCTCACGGACCTCGAGCTCGACGAGCTCCATGATCTCCTCGTCGTCCACCATGTCGGCCTTGTTCAGGGCGACGACGATGTACGGAACGCCGACCTGGCGGGCCAGGAGCACGTGCTCCTTGGTCTGCGGCATCGGGCCGTCGGTGGCGGCGACAACCAGGATCGCGCCGTCCATCTGCGCGGCACCGGTGATCATGTTCTTGATGTAGTCCGCGTGACCCGGGCAGTCGACGTGGGCGTAGTGACGGGTCTCCGTCTGGTACTCGACGTGCGCGATGGAGATGGTGATACCGCGCTGACGCTCCTCGGGCGCCTTGTCGATGTTGTCGAACGCGGTGGCCTCGTTCAGGTCCGGGTACGCGTCGTGCAGCACCTTGGTAATGGCGGCCGTGAGGGTCGTCTTACCGTGGTCGATGTGACCGATGGTGCCGATGTTGACGTGCGGCTTAGTCCGCTCGAACTTCGCCTTCGCCACTGGGGTCCTCCTGTGGAGTGGTTCTGTACGCCTGGGTTCAGTCGGCGCCAGGTGATCTTTGCTGTTGGGTCCCGAACCCCGGGTCATTCCGCCACGAATGCGGAGGAACGACCCGTGAGGCTCCGGGGTCAAGCCTAAAGCGTGCTGCGCGGTGCGTTAAACGCGGTGCGTCACTCGCCCTTGGCCTTCGCGATGATCTCCTCGGCGACGTTCCGCGGAACCTCGGCGTAGGAGTCGAACTGCATGGAGTAGCTGGCCCGGCCGGACGTCTTGCTGCGCAGGTCGCCGACGTAACCGAACATCTCCGAGAGGGGCACGAGGCCCTTCACGACGCGGGCACCGGCCCGCTCCTCCATGGCCTGGATCTGACCACGGCGGGAGTTGATGTCGCCGATGACCTCACCCATGTAGTCCTCGGGCGTGGTGACCTCGACGGCCATCATCGGCTCGAGGAGCACGGGCTTGGCCTTGCGCGCGGCCTCCTTGAAGGCCTGCGAACCGGCGATCTTGAAGGCGAGCTCGGAGGAGTCGACCTCGTGGTAGCCACCGTCGAGAAGCGTGACGCGGACGCCCGTCATCTCGTAGCCGGCGAGGATGCCGAACTGCATGGCCTCCTGCGCACCGGCGTCGACCGAAGGGATGTACTCCTTCGGGATGCGACCACCGGTCACCTTGTTCACGAACTCGTACGACGCGTCGCCGCCCTCGATGGGCTCGATCGCGATCTGCACCTTGGCGAACTGACCGGTACCACCGGTCTGCTTCTTGTGGGTGTAGTCGACGCGGTCGACGGCCTGACGGATCGTCTCGCGGTACGCGACCTGCGGCTTGCCGACGTTGGCCTCGACCTTGAACTCACGGCGCATACGGTCGACCAGCACCTCGAGGTGCAGCTCGCCCATGCCACCGATGATGGTCTGGCCGGTCTCCTCGTCCGAGTGAACCTGGAACGACGGGTCCTCCTCGGCGAGGCGCTGGATCGCGATGCCGAGCTTCTCCTGGTCGCCCTTCGACTTGGGCTCGATGGCGACCTGGATGACCGGAGCCGGGAAGTCCATGGACTCCAGGATCACCGGGGCCTTGTCGTCGCACAGCGTCTCACCGGTCGTGGTCTGCTTGAGACCCATGACGGCGATGATGTCGCCGGCGCCCACCGACTCGATCTCCTCACGCTTGTTCGCGTGCATACGGTAGATCTTGCCGATGCGCTCCTTCTTGCCCTTGACGGAGTTCAGCACGGCGGTGCCGGACTCCAGGCGGCCCGAGTAGACCCGGACGAAGGTGAGCTTGCCGAGGTGCGGGTCGCTCATGATCTTGAACGCCAGCGCGGACAGCGGCTCGTCGTCGGACGGCTTGCGCTTGACCACGACCTCCGGGTCCTTGACGTCGTGACCCTCGATGGCCTCGACGTCCAGGGGGGAGGGCAGGTAGCGCACGACCGCGTCGAGCAGGGGCTGGACGCCCTTGTTCTTGAACGCGGTGCCACAGAACACCGGGGTGACGGTGATGTCCTTGGACTTGCCGGACGCGATGGTGATCCGACGGATCGCGGCGTACAGCTGCTCCACGGAAGGCTCCTGGCCCTCCAGGAACAGCTCCATGATCTCGTCGTCGTTCTCGGCGACGGTCTCGACCAGCTTGCCGCGGTACTCCTCGGCAGCCTCGGTGTGGGTGGCCGGGATGTCGACGACGTCGTACATCTCGCCCTTCTCCGCCTCCGCGGACCACACGAGCGCCTTCATCGTGACCAGGTCGACGACGCCCTTGAAGTCGGCCTCGGCACCGATCGGGAGCTGCATGACGATCGGCTGCGCGCCCAGGCGGTCGCTGATCATGTCGACACAGCGGTGGAACTCGGCACCGGTGCGGTCGAGCTTGTTGACGAAGCAGATACGGGGGACGCCGTAGCGGTCCGCCTGACGCCACACGGTCTCGGACTGCGGCTCGACACCCGCGACGCCGTCGAACACCGTCACCGCACCGTCGAGCACGCGGAGCGAACGCTCCACCTCGACGGTGAAGTCGACGTGACCCGGGGTGTCGATGATGTTGATGGTGTGGTCGACGTCTTCCAGCGGCCAGTGACAGGTGGTGGCAGCAGAGGTGATCGTGATGCCACGCTCCTGCTCCTGCTCCATCCAGTCCATGGTGGCAGCGCCGTCGTGGACCTCACCGATCTTGTACGACACACCGGTGTAGAACAGGATCCGCTCGGTCGTGGTCGTCTTGCCCGCGTCGATGTGGGCCATGATCCCGATGTTGCGGACCTTGGCCAGGTCAAGTGAAGTGGTAGCCATAAGGCTTCGGTCTTCTCTCGGTCTCGATGGGGGTAGCGACTACCAGCGGTAGTGCGCGAAGGCCTTGTTGGACTCGGCCATCTTGTGCGTGTCCTCGCGCTTCTTGACGGCCGCACCGAGGCCGTTCGAAGCGTCGAGAAGCTCGTTGAGCAGACGCTCGGTCATGGTCTTCTCGCGACGGGCGCGGGAGTAACCGACCAGCCAGCGCAGCGCGAGCGTGTTGGCGCGACCGGGCTTGACCTCGATCGGAACCTGGTACGTCGCACCACCGACACGGCGGGACTTGACCTCGAGGGTCGGCTTGATGTTCTCCAGCGCGCGCTTCAGCGTGATGACCGGGTCGTTGCTGGTCTTCTCGCGCAGACCCTCCATGGCGCCGTAGACGATGCGCTCGGCGGTGGAGCGCTTGCCGTTCAGCAGCACCTTGTTGATGAGGGAGGTCACCAGAGGAGAACCGTAGACCGGGTCGATGATGACCGGGCGCTTCGGGGCGGGGCCCTTACGAGGCATTCTTACTTCTCCTTCTTGGCGCCGTAGCGGCTGCGGGCCTGCTTGCGGTTCTTGACACCCTGGGTGTCGAGCGAGCCGCGGATGATCTTGTAGCGAACACCGGGCAGGTCCTTCACACGGCCGCCGCGCACGAGCACGATGGAGTGCTCCTGGAGGTTGTGTCCCTCACCCGGAATGTAAGCGGTGACCTCGATCCCGCTGGTCAGACGCACACGCGCGACCTTACGCAGGGCCGAGTTCGGCTTCTTCGGGGTGGTCGTGAACACACGCGTGCAGACGCCCCGGCGCTGAGGGGAACCCTCAAGTGCGGGCGTCTTGTTCTTCTCGACCTTGTCCTGCCGGCCCTTACGGACCAGCTGCTGGATCGTAGGCACTACTTCTCCGGTTTCTGTGTGCCGAATGGTGAAGCTAACCTGGAACATCGCCGACCCACGCGGTCGGGTGTGTCGGATTCCGCGGACTCCTGCCGGAAGGCAGAAGGGGGCGCGGATCGCGGTGGCCGCTTCGTCACTCAGGTGCGGTTTGAAGGCACGCACGAGGGTCAGGGCACACCCCAGGCACAAGGTCTGAGCGTACCCAGCGCAATCACTCCGGTCAAAACAAAAGGACGGGGACCGGTTGCGGAGGACCTGAGCTGCGGTTTTGAGAAGGGTTCCGATATACCACGAAGGCGAACGACACGCGAACGGAAGCGAAATCGACCTGCCACGGAGGAGGTGGGCGACCGCAGCGCCCCCTCAGGGGCGCGGGGCTGCATACATGTGCGGCTCCGCCGCGTGGGCGCGATCAACCACAATGAACCCGCAGCCGCCCGACCAGGCCGGCAGCCGCTACGGCGTTCTCCAGGGGGCTTCACGGTCATGAGCACGGTTCGGAGCGATACCGCAGCGACCACCGAAACCCCGCAGCCCTTTCGCCTCCCCCCGGCCCTCCGCCCCTACCTCCCACCCCTATCCCTCTACGCCGCCGCCAAGCTCACCGGCCTCCTGGTCTTCGCCTGGCTGCTGACCTACGCCGGCGACTTCCGCACCAAGGACCCCCGCTTCGGCGGCGGCGCCCACTGGTGGGACGTCCTGTCCACCTGGGACGGCTGGTGGTACCTCCAGGTCGCACAGAAGGGCTACCACCCCGAGCCGCTGCACCCCCTCGCCCCCGGCGGCCAGTTCGCCGCCGAACAGAACTCGGTCGCCTTCTTCCCCCTCTACCCCGGCCTGATCCGGGCCGTCTCTGAAGTCACGGGCCTCGGCCTCTACGGCGCGGCGATCCTCGTCTCGGTGCTGTGTTCGTTCGTGGCGGCGGCCGGCATCTACGCGGTGATCTCCCTGCTCGCCGGTACCCGGGCCGGCACCGTCGCCGCCGGCCTGTGGGCCGTGGCCCCCGCCGCCGGCGTCGAGTGGGCCGTCTACACGGAGTCCCTGTTCGTGGCGATCGCCGCCTGGACCTGCCACGCCGTGATGAAGCGCCGCTGGGTGGCGGCCGGCCTGCTCGCGTTCCTGTCCGGCCTGAGCCGCCCGACGGCGGCCGTGCTGATCGGCGCGGTGGGCCTGGCGGCGCTGGTGACCCTGCTACGACGCGACAGCCGACGCGAGCAGGGAGTGGCGGCCCCGCTGTACGCGGTGATCGCGGCCCCGCTCGGCCTGCTCACCTACCTCGCCTGGGTCGGCTGGTCGATGGGCGGCCTCGGCGCCTACTTCGCGTTGCAGCGTGAGGCCTGGGCCCACTACTTCGACTTCGGCGCGTACACCCTGGACGTGCTGCGGAACGTGGCGGTGGGGCACGGCGACTATCTCTTCGCCTACTCGGTACCGGACCTGATCGCCGTGCAGCTGGTGGTGGCGCTGCCGTTCCTGGTCGCGCTGATGCTGCGGAAACGTCCGCCGCTGGTGCTGACGGCGTACACCCTCGCCTCGATCGTGACGATCCTCGGCACCCAGCAGATGTTCGGCAACACCCCGCGCTACCTGCTCCCCGTCTTTCCCCTGCTCCTGGCCCCGGCGGCGGCGATGAGCCGGTTGCGGTGGCCGAGCCTGCTGGTGTTCTTCTCTACGGCGGCGGTGGCCTCGGGGTGGTACGCGCACTATGTGATCTTCGAGCTGGGGATTCCCTAGGGGCGGGGCCGGGGCAGCCGCGTTCCGTGGTCCCACCCCGGCCGCGTCCCTAGGGGGCGGGGCCGGGGCAGCCGCGTTCCGTGGTCCCACCCCGGCCGCGCCCCTGGTCCGCTGCGGACGGCGGACGGCCCCGGTCCGCTACGGCCGCCGGGCAGCCGCGCGTTCCGCCGCGAAGACGTCCTCCAGGCGGAACAGGGCCGCCCGGCCCGCCTTGCCGGCGGCCGTGAGATGGCCGAGCTGGACCCATTTGCGGATGGTCGCCGGGGCGACGCCGGCCTCCCGGGCGGCGAGGGGCCCGGGGACGAGAGTGGGTGAACCCTGGGTCGCCTTCACCGGTGGCTCCACTCCCCCTCGTCCCAGGCGTGCCGGTAGGCCGGGTCGTCGTGGCAGCCGCAGTCGGGGTCCGTACAGCGGCAGGCCGGGTTGACGCAGAGGACGGCGGCGCGGTCCGGGAAGGCGCGCAGGGAGACGGAGTCGCACCAGGGGCAGCGTCCGGAGACGCGGACGACGGTCTCGGTGTCGCCCAGGGCACGGGCGCAGCGCCGGGCCATCCGGCGGGTCTCGTCCCGGACGTGGGCGGCGAGGACGGGGTCGGCGGCGATGCCGTCGAGGAGGCCGACGATCCGGCGCAGCCGCTCGGGCACGGAGGCGCGGCGGACGCGCGGTAACCCGAGCCGGTCCCGTACCGCCTCCTCCAGCTCCACGACCCCGTCGGTGATGTCCCGGATGGTGTCGGAGATGTGCAGCCGCAGCGGCGCGGCGCTGTGACCGGGGGCGACGAGTCCGTGGGCCTGCTGGAGCTGCAGCGCCTCGGCGCGCTCCTCGCGGAGCCGGTCGGCGAGGTCGGCGGGGGGCGGGGCGGGTGTGGGCCGGTGGGCCGGGGTGGCGCCGCGGCCGGGAGCGAGCTCGACGGCCAGCTCGGGGAACTGCTGGAGGAGCAGGCCGATCCAGAGGGCGGCGTTGTCGGCGGCGGGGTCGTCGGAAGGTCGGTGTGCAGGGGCCGTACGACGGTCAGGCAACGGAGCCTCCGCGGCGCAGGGCGCCCTGGACGACCGGGCTCTGCACGACCGGGAGGAGCTGCGCGGGGATCTCGACCGGGCGGCCCCGGCGCCACAGCCGGCCGCCGCAGACGCCGTCGAACCAGTTGGCGGCGGGGGCGACGGCCTCCTCGCAGTCACGCCGGACCGGGCAGCGGGCGCAGGCCCGCAACGCGGGGGCAGCCTCCTTCACCTTCTTCGAGAAGACGACCCGGGGCGGAAGCCCGGCGCAGGCGGCCGCGGCCTGCCAGGCGGGTGGTGGGCATGAGCTGTCGATGACGGACATGGGGCCTCCCGATGCGGCTCCGGTGGGGCTGGTGTGAGGCGAGCGCCGTCCAGACTTACAGATTGCGCGCGCGCCCGCAACAAATATGCCCCTGACCCATTCGGGAGATCATGGAAGGATCGGGATCACCCGGGCGCTCCACCACCGAATCTCCCCCATATTGCGGGGATTTTCCTCAGTGCTTGCACGAGAGCACGTAATTCTGTGCGCGCAAGCAAGCTAAACTTGCTGCCCTCTAAAGGAAGCGAGCCCTCAGATGACCAGCCAGGATCTGGACGCGTTCGCCGCGTGGGTCGAAGACCTGATGCGCGACCGCGGCTACGACATCGACAGTCCACGCGGTGGCGGCAAGTCCCGGATAGCGGACGAGGCGGGGGTGCACCGGGCCGCCGTCACCCGCCTGCTGCAGCGCCAGAGCATGCCGGACCTGGAGACCACGCGCCGGCTCGCCCGTGTGCTGGGCGTCCAGGTCCGCGAGATGCTCATCCGCTCCGGCCGCCTGACGGCGGAGGAACTGTCCGACCCGCACGACTACTTGACCTCCCCGGCACCGAGCGCGGAGTTCGCCCGCCGGCCCACACTGGAGGAGGTCGCCGACCTGCTGGGGGTACCGGCGGACCGGCGGGAGATGTTCGTGCGGGTGGTGGAACAGTTCCTGCCCAACGACGCACACGACGAGCCGATGGGCGCGGCGACGACGACCGCGGACTGAACGCCCAACCGCTGGAAGCGCCACCGAGGACACCCGTGGGCCGACGGGTGCCCGCGCGGGCGCGACCAGCCACAACGCACCCGCAGCGAACCCCCTGCCCCAGCCCCCTCCCCCTCTCCTTCCATCACCTCGCAGATTTAGTTGCGTGCGCGCACGATCCCTGTCACAGTTGCTGCAGCGGCGGAGCTGTGCCCGGCGCCCCGCCCCCTCCGCACGCATCCCACCCGCTGCCCCGAGGTGATCCGGCATGACCACACCCACCCCACCCGCCTCGTTCCCCGACGTCGAGGCGATGATCGTCGACGTCCTGGAGGACGACGCGCGGCTCTCCGGCGCCACCGTCGCCGTACAGGCGCCGACCGGCTTCGACGGCACCACCGCCGCCGTCTTCGTGAACCGCCGCGGCGGTGCCTGGGTCGGCGAACGCCACGTCGACCAGCCGCTGATCGAGCTGGAGGTGTACGGCCCGACCAAGCAGGCCGCCCACGTCCTGGCCAACGACGCCCGCCAGATCCTGCTGTCCATGGCGAACAACCGCTACGGCACCAACCTCGTCACGGAGGTCGAGGAACAGGACGGCCCGCGCTGGCTGCCCGACTACCTCTACTCGGCGGCCAACCGCTACGTCACCGTGATGAAGGTGTACGTCGACGTCTACTGACCGTCGGCCCCACAGACCGAAGGCCCCGCCACCCCGGCGGGGCCTTCGTCGTACCCGGACACCCCCGGGTACGGCACCCCACCCGAACAACACGCCTCATTACAAGGAGAAACCACCATGGCAGGAACCAACTCCTCCGAGATCCGCATCGCCGGCGTAGGCCGCCTCTACGTCGCCACCGCCGACACCAAGGTGCCGACGACCTTCTCCTCCGACACCTCCGCCGACTGGGCGAGCTGGAAGAACCTCGGCTTCACCTCCGGCGACGGCGTCACCTTCTCCAAGAAGGACAAGCTGGAGCCGGTCGACGTGTGGCAGGCCGTCAGCCCGGTGCACTTCGTGTACTCGGACCGCGACCTGACCCTGAAGTTCTCGCTGATGCAGTTCAACGAGGACACGCTGCCGTTCTTCATGGGCGGCGGCACGGTGGACGCGGTGACCGGTTCGACCGGCGTCTACAAGTACGACATCGCCGACCGGCCGTTCGCCGACGTGCGCGCCCTCGGCCTGGAGTTCACGGACGTCCGGGCGAGCGACGGCACCACCGTCACCTACCGCTTCGGCATCCCGCGCGGCCAGGTCACCGCGGCGGACGACATCAAGCTGGCCCGCAAGTCGGCGGCCCAGCTCGGCATCACCTACACGGCGATGGCCGCCGCCGACGGCTCGGCGCTGGCCAGCTTCGTGATGAAGGACGCCGCGTACGCCGCGTCCTGACCCCCCGGGGTGGGGCGGCCCCCTGGTCCGCCCCACCCCGGACCCGTACCACTCACACCCTGTTTCCGCCTGAGGAGCACACATGACCCGTTTCGACGTCAACGCCGCGCGCGCCCAGCGCCTCGAAGCCCTCGGCCGTACCTGGTCGTTCGAACTCGACGACGAGAGCTACACCCTGCCCACCGAGCTGACCCGCGCGACCGCGAAGGCCCTGCGCAAGCTCGATGACAACGACGTGGACGGGCTGCTGCGCCTGCTGCTCGGCGAGAAGCAGTTCACCCGCTTCGAACAGCACGAGGTCACCATGCAGGACATCGCCGCCATCCTGGAGGCCTACGGCAAGGAGACCGGGCTCGGCCTGGGGGAAGACTGAGCCTCGTCGGGTTCGTCGAAGAACACGCCGAGGCCCTCGAAGCGGACCTGCTCCGCTACTACGGCACCGACCTGCTCGACTGGCACCGCGAGACGCTCACCGCACGGCGTCTCGCGCTGCTCATCAAGCACCTGCCGCGCGACAGCGCGCTGAACAGGGAGCTGCACGGCGAGGCCGCGGACTGGTCGGTCTCCGACCACCTCCTCGCCGCGGCCGTGGACCATCTGGCGGCCGCGAACTGGATGTTCGCGAGCGTCAACTCGGAGGAGGGCGACCAGCCGGAGCCTCCGGCACCGGTGCCGAGGCCGTCGTACGACGACGCGGCGCAACCGGCGGACGGCGAGGAACCGGAGCCGGCCGCGGCCGCCCCGCCCGCCTCGGACTCGGCCCCCTCGGCCGTACAACTGGCCCGCTTCTTCGGCTGATTCAGCTGTACGGCACCACCGCCCCGGTCGGCCCGCTCACTCGTCCCGGCGCCGACCGGGGGCCCGGCCCTCCAGCTCGTCCGCGAGGGCCCGGGCCTTGTCGGAGAGCCGGCGGCCGGGAGCATCGGCAGACTCCTGCTGCTCCCGCTCCCCACCGCCACCGTCCCCCCGGCGCCCCTTGTCCCGGCCACCGCCCGGACCGTCCCGGTTGAGGGGCGGCACACTGGGCCGTCCGTTCCGCCGTACGACCGAACGCCGTTCGGCGGCGGCCGGTACCGCCCGCTTCCCCCGCACCTCACGCGCGGACAGCAGGGTGTCGGCCCCGGGCCCGGCGTCCACGCCCTCGTCGCCGTCATCGAAGTCGTCGACGCCCTCGGCGTCCTCCACGGCCTCGATCTCGTCGACGATGCCGTCCCACGGTGTCGCGTCCGCGACGGACCGCTCCCGCTCCCCGCGCTGCTCTACCCGCGTCAATTCCGACGGCGGACGCAGAAGTTGGACATAGGGCAGCGGAATGACCTCGCCGCCCCGCTCGCCCTCCGCCCGGCGCGCGCGCCGAGGCCGGCGCCCGGTCCGGGCGTCCTCCTGCCCCTGCAGATAGGCGGCCGTGATCCGGTGTTCGTACGCCCGCCGCACCGCCGGGAGTTGCTCGTCGACCACATCGGCCCAGCCGGCGCTGTAGGAGGCCATCTCCCGCCGGTCGAGTTCACCGCGCGGAAGGATCACCAGGTCCTCGGGCTCGTACCCGAAACTCAGGACCAGTTCGGAGAGACGGGCGATGAGATGCGGCAGATCGGAGGCCTGTTCCAGCCAGTCGATCACGTGCCGTTGCCGCGCGTTGGTCGCGTCCCCGTCCACCCCGTAGGCCTTGCTCTCGTCCCTGCCCCCAGCGCGCCCCCCGCGCGAGGACGGCCGCCCGTTGGCCGTCCACCGTCGTATGACAGGCCCTCAGGTCCGTTGTCAGGCCACACCGTTCACTTTCGATTCACCGACGGGAGAACGGCCGGATCCTACTCCACGGATCTGACACAACATCCACTGCACCCCGGCATCACCGCAGGTCCGGACCGGGTGGCAACGGAGAGTGAGATAAACCGGCTTCCGCAAACACGGAGCGACACCACGAGATTACTCGTACACTAGTTCGAACAGACGCTTCGAGCGCGTCAGGAGCGCCCACCTGTACCACCAGCCCAGCGGACAGACCGGAAAGCAGGACGACGACATGGCGACTGGCACGAGCAACTTCCCGCAGCAGCCGATCGACACCTACTCCCGCCTCGCCCACCTCCTGCACTCCCCCGCGCCCGACCGCGAGGCACTGCTCGACCGGCTCTACGAGGAACTGCTCACCCGCGAGTCCCGCGCCTACGCCGCCGGCTGGACGGACGCCCTGACGGAAGCCCGCCGAAGCCGCCGGTAGCCCCGGCGGGCTCATACGGCGAACGCGCACCGCAGCCGACTTCTCGCCGCACCCCGCCCGGTGCCACCCCCACCGTCGCGACACCGCCTCGACCAGCCGCAGCCCCCTCCCGCTCGCACCCGACGGGTCGCTGCTGACGGCGAGTCGAGGCCCCCCGACACCGGCTTCAGCGCAGCTTCTCGGCTTGACTCCAGCGAGTGAAATCCCGCAGGAAAGCCCTCCACCGCCACCTCAGCCCCATGTGAAAGCGGAGTTGAGGCAGGACTCCGCCCCGATGCAGGGCGTCCTTCGTCCAGAAGGTGTAGTTGATGTCGCCGGGATCGCCGAAGAACTGCCAGAAGACAGCCGGGCCGCCCTCCTTGGCGATGCAGCGGACGATGTCATCGGCCTGAGTCATCCGGTCGAGCCAGAACAGCACGAGCGTGGCCTCGCCACGCGGGGCACTCTCCTTGCACACCGTCCGCACGGCCGGCAACGGGAGGCTGTACCACGGGCTGCCGGCGGCTCCCAGGCGCTTTTCCACCTTGCTGGCGGGCACTGCGTCTGCGAAGAGCCCCTGCTTCGCGTTCGGCCTGGTCGCCCAGTCGCCGGTCCATTCACGCAACGACGCCCGGTCCAGGCTCGTGCGGATCACTTCGGTTCCGTCGCCGCCTTTTTTTGGTTGCCCGTAGAGGTAGACATCTATTCCTTGCCCCGGAGAAATCCTGTCCGCCATACGCAGAGCGCGTTCCGCATACCAGGTGATGGAATTCTTCTTGTCCGGCTCGAAATACCATTCCCAGCTCGTCGGCACCACAAGGAGAACGCGAGCACCCGCAGAATCCGGACCATTCAGGCCATTCGGCACACCAGGATCACCCATAACCGAACGCTACCACGAAAGGCGACACGAGAGGCGACCATGACGAGAACCCTGGCACAACTGGACTCGGACCTCAAAGACACCGACAAGGACATAACCCAACTCAAGGAGAAACTCGCTCGGACCGCCAAGTCCACGACGAACGCCCAGACCGGATTCTCCACGGCGCTCACCGCTCTGACGGGCACCGTGACCGCCCTGACCCTCTGGTCTGCCGGTATCTCACTCCTCAAGATCGACGAGAAAGGGATCACCTTTCTGGGTGCCACCAGAGAATGGCCCTGGAAGAAGAAGATAGACGAACTCCAGAAGTGGTTCGAGTCCTCCACCCAGAAGGCGGACCGACGAAAGAAGGAGGCACGCGAGGAACTCATCGATGAAAACAGAACATACATCGAGAACCTGAAGAACTACGAGGAAAGATATTACCAGAAATCCCACGCCGTCCACCTGAGCGATCGCATCGAAACGGCCAAACGCTCGGCGGACCGCGCCAATGGGGAAATCGCCAGACTGCGTACGCAACTGCGCTCTGTGGCAGCGGCAGGAACACCGAACACCGTGGCGGCGAATCTGAGCGCGAAAAGGGACGTGACTGACCTCAGATCCTCCGTCACCGCGCTGAGTCAGGCCCTCGCAGGCATCTGAGCCCGGCCGGTCGAAGCAGACCAGGTATGACCCAGAACTTGCGAAAGGATCGGACAACTGATGTCTCTCGTTCAAGCACTCACCAGATCGGCCACCGGACTCAGGAACTTCCAGACCCAGGCGGGCGCGGCTGGTACGGCCGCAAGAGGTGTCGGCGACAAGGCGCTGGCCGGCGAGGGCGGGCTGAAACAGTTCAAGACCGCCGCCCAGGGCTCCGGAAAGGAGCTGAAGGACCTCAAGACCGCCTCGGACCAGGCCGAGAAGTCGCTCGGGAAGGCCGGCAGGACCGGATCCAGCGCCGGCACCAACCTCGGGAAGTACGAGTCCGGGGCGAGCAAGGCGGCCAAGGGCCAGGACAGGATGAACAAGTCGATGAAGGGCAACTTCTTCGGCCTGCTCATGCAGCTCCTGCAGCCGCTCATCAGCAAGGTCATCGACATGGTGACCAACTCGAAGACCATGCAGAAGGTCCTCAAGCAGGCCTTCGAGGTCATCAAGACCGTGATCAGCAACGTCATGAAGGCCATCGGGCCGATCATGAAGAACGCCGGCAAGCTGATCAAGTCGGTCTGGAGCGGCATCAAGACGGCGGTCACGAACATCGTGAAGGCCGTCGCCGCCGTCATCCGCACCTACGTCACCATGTGGAAGACGATCATCACCGGCGTGCTCAACGCGATCCGCTCGGTCGTCTCCGGGGTGTGGAAGGGCATCAAGGCCGTCATCTCGCCGGTCGTCAGCTGGATCAAGTCGGCGATCCCGAACGCCTTCCAGGCCGTCAAGAACCGGCTCTCCAGCATCTGGGGCGGGCTCAAGGGCATCGCGGGCCGCGCCTTCGACGGCATCAAGGGCGCCGTCCGGGGCCCGATCAACGCGGTCATCGGCATCATCAACTCCGCGATCGGCGCCCTCAACGGCATCCACGTCTCCATCCCGGGCTGGGTCCCGATGGTCGGCGGCAAGACCTTCGGCGTCAGCCTGCCGAGGATCCCCGCGCTGGCCACCGGCGGTGTCGTCATGCCCCGCTCCGGCGGTGTCCCGGCGCTGCTCGCCGAGGCCGGTGAGGCGGAGGCCGTGCTGCCGCTCAGCAAGCTCGACCGGCTGCTGAAGCGGGCGGCCGCGCGCGGCCGGGTATCGGGCGCGAGCGACTCCGCCGGCGCGCTGCACATCGAGCACTACTACGCCGCCGAGACCAGCAGCCCGCAGCGGACCGCCGACGCGCTGATGTTCCTGGCGAAGGCGCGCGGATGAGCAGCGCGGTGAGCTCCGCGGGTGGTCTGCCCAAGGACCCGTTGGCCGGAGTCGCACCGGTACTGCGCTCGTTCCAGTCCCAAGTGGAGCGGTCCGGTAGCGCCTTGCGTTCCCTGATCGACCGGATCAAAGGCGCCGCCTCCGGCCTCGAACGCATCAGTACGTCGGCCGGCCAGAACGCCACGGCCGTCAAGCAGATCAAGACAAGCGCCGACGCCACCGCCCGCTCCGTCGCCAGGACCGGCCAGACCGCCACCGGATCCGCCTCGGGCATCAAGTCCGCAGGAAGCAAGGTCAACAGCGCGGGAAAGTCCCTCGGAAAGCTCAAAGCCGGCCTCGGCGGAGTCTTCGCCCTCGTCGGCTCCCTCATCGCCGCCTCCGGTGTCCTCGGCGGTCTCCTCGACACTTTCGGCACCGCCATGACCATCGGCTCCGGCGTGATGATCCTGATCAACGTCCTGACCCGCGCCAACCCCATCGGCTTCGTCACCGGGATCCTGCTCCCCGTGGCCGGCTGGCTGATCGACATCGCCGTCAACTCCGAGACCGGGCAGCGACT
Source organism: Streptomyces sp. NPDC048277 (assembly GCF_040652235.1). Lineage (NCBI taxonomy): Bacteria > Bacillati > Actinomycetota > Actinomycetes > Kitasatosporales > Streptomycetaceae > Streptomyces > Streptomyces sp. NPDC048277. Next base: position 189,844 of record NZ_JBEZLQ010000001.1, on the reverse strand, counting down.
GATGGACCAGCTCGCCAAGCTGATCCTGCAGTACGTGCAGAGCTACCTGACCATCCTCACCCCGATCCTCAAGGCGATCGCCGGTGCCGTGAACACGTACGTCACCGGCTACCTCACCGTCGTCACCGGTGTCCTCAAAGCCATCGGCACCCTCGTCGGCACCGGCTTCGCCGTCCTCAAGGCGCTCACCACCGGCGACACCCGGGCGCTGAGCGGCAAGGTGTCGGCGGTCTGGAGCGGGTTCAAGAACGCCGTCCGCCCCGTCCTGGACTGGATCACCAAGGACATCCCCCGCGGCTTCACCCGGATCAAGGACGCCACCTCCAGCACCCTGCACGCCATGGGCCGGTTCGTCACCACCGGCGCGCAGACCGTCGCCGGGGTGATCAAGGGCCCGGTCCAGGGGCTGATCGCCTTCGCGAACTGGGTGATCGACGGACTGAACAAGCTCAGCTTCAGCATCCTCGGCAAGAAGTTCGGCGTCCACCTGGGCAAGATCCCGATGCTGGCGGAGGGCGGGGTCGCCGTCCCCGGCGCCGCCCGGACCGGCAGGGTGCTCTCCCTCACCGCCCTGGAGCGCCAGCGGGCCCTCGCCCGCCGCAACGGCACGAAGGGCCAAAGCCCCCACCGCATCGGGGAGTTCCACGAGAGCCACGGCGCCGGCGCCCACGCCACCGCGACCGACCTGCTCTTCCTGGCCGCCGCGCACGCCTGCGCATGACGGCATCGACGACTGTGAGGTGAAGGCCCGATGGCCGACCTGACCACCACCGCATACACCGACGACGTTCCCCCCGGCTCACTCATCACCCGCGACGGGCAGATGCAGTGGGCCGGACTGCTGCTCGGCCCCGGTACGCCGTACGAGATCGGCAGTGACGGGCTCACCGGGTGGGAGGACCTGCCGGACTACGACACGACGGACGCCGACCACCCGACCGCGCACGGCGCCTGGCCGGGCGCGCGCTACGCCAAGCCCCGCAAGGTCGGCGGCACGGTGTGGACCGTACCGCCGTCCGACGACACCGACTCCTACCTCTCCGTGACCCGCGCCCTGCGCCAGACCCTGCTGCTGGGCGACGACGAGCGCTGGCTCGCGGTGCGGCTGCACGGCGAGACGCTCGCCGTGCGGGCCAGGGTCGCGCAGCGCGTGCTCGCCGCCGACCGGACGTACACCACGCAGGGCGTCTCCAAGGCGTCCGTGCAGTGGTACGCCACCGACCCGCGCCGCTACGCCGTCGACGAGCAGGCGGCCGTGACCGGCGCCCCGCAGCCGGAGAGCGGGCTGACCTGGCCGCTGACCTGGCCGCTGTACTGGGGCCAGGCGGCCTCCACGGGCGATGTCAGCGCCGACAACAACGGCTCGGCACCCACCCACCCCGTCCTCACCTTCACCGGCCCGTGCGCCAACCCGACGGTCACGGACCGGACTTCGGGCCGCAGGCTCCGCTACGAGATCACGCTCGCGGCGGGCGACGAGCTGGTCGTGGACACGGCGGAGGGCACCGTCACCCTCAACGCCACCGCCTCCCGCCGCCACACGGCCGCCGCCGACAGCAGCCCCGAGGAGCTGTTCGCCTTCGAACCGGGCCGCGCCCAGCTCGCGTTCCGCCCCGACACCTACGGCACCGGCGCCCAGCTGTCCGTCCGCTGGCGCTCGGCGGAGTGGTGACCGCATGACCGCCGCAGCCTCCCGGCTCAGTGCTACCCGATGGCCGTGACCGACCCGGAGACCCTCACCGTGCCGGACGGCGACGCCCGGTACTCCCGGATCGACCTCATCGAACTCGCCGTACTCGACGACGAGTTCGACGGGTCGAGGGCGACCGGCGCGGTCGTACGGCTGGTGAAGGGCCCCCGACCCTCCCGCAAGCAGACACAGGAGACCCGCAGATGAACCTGCGCAGCTCATGGGTGGCCGAGACCGGCCAGACCCGCGAGGACACCCGGCTGACCCAGCTGGGCGCGACCACCCCGGCCAACCCGCTCGAAGTGCGTTCCGGCATCCTGCCGGGGTCCTACGACGGCCTCTACCGGATGTCCGGCTTCTGGATGGAGGGCACCGGCGGCAGCATGAAGGCCACCGTGCACGAGGGCCGGGCGGTCATCGCGGCCGGTGCCACCCAGGGCGCCTACCCGGTCACCCTGCCGGAGCCCGCGACCCTCACCTTCGCCGACGGCGACGCCACCAACCCGCGCATCGACCTCGTCGTCCTGCGGATCTACGACTCGCTGTACGACAACTCCGGGCAGACCAAGCCAGCCCTGGAGATCGTCCAGGGCACCCCGGCGACCACCCCGGTCGCGCCCGCCGCCCCGGCCATCGCGCTCCCGATCTACCAGGTGAAGGTCCCCGCCGGAGCCAGCGCCGGCAAGGGCGGCCTGGACTGGAGCGCCGCCCTCACCGACCTGCGCACCCCGACCGTCGCGGTCGGCGGCATCCTGCCGGTGTACGGCGAGACGGGCAACGGCGCCTACCCGGGCCAGTACCGGGACTCCGGGGGCGCGCTGCAGCGCTGGGACAGCTCGGCGTGGGTGTCGTACCCGAGTGCGCTGGGCGGGATCGCCCCGGCCGGCGCCGTCACCACCGCGAGCTACACCGGGCAGTACCGGGACTCCTCCGGCGGGCTGCTGCAGCGCTGGAACGGCTCGGCCTGGGTGTCGTACCAGCCGGTGCCGACCTGGACCGACTACACACCCGTCTGGGGCGCCGAGACCGGCACCGCGCCGAGCATCGGCAACGGCACGCTGGCCGGGTCGTACGTGAAGACCGGGACGGTCGTGGACGTCCGGATCTATCTGAAGATCGGTTCCACGACCAACCTCACCGCCCAGGACGCCAACGCCAACTGGACGTTCTCGCTGCCGGTCGCGCCGACCTCCGTCGCGTGGAAGCTGGACGGACGGGTGCTGAACTCCGAGGCGTTCGACGCCTCGTCCTCGCTGCTCTACCAGGGCTCCGGCCTGCTCGCGGTGACCGGCGGCGCCGGCTATGTCCGCTCGCTGCGCGACACCCTCGGCACCACCACCGGCATCTGGGACAAGTCGCTGCCCTTCATCTGGGCCTCCGGTGACGTGCTCACCGTCCACGGCACCTACGAATCCGCGTCCTGACCCGAGAGGGGTTGCCTTCATGACCGTACGCTCCGCCTGGCTCTCCCCGGACGGCCAGAGCCGGGAGGACACCCGCGCCAACCAGGCCGGCGCGCTCACCCCGGCCACCGACAGCACGGGCCGCTCCGGAGGCGCGGTGCTGATCGGCATCGGCGCCCGGCTGCGCACCGCCGGATCCGTCTCCACGGTCTTCCGCTACGCGCTGACCGCCGGGACGAGCTACACCGTGACCGCTCTCCACCGCTCCAGCGACTCGGCCGTCACCTGCACCGTCGACAACATCTTCGTGCCCGTCGATCCGGCCAACTGACCTTACCCACAAAGGAGTTCACCATGCCCGTACGTTCCGGCTGGCTGTCCCCCGACGGCCAGACCCGTGAGGACACCCGGCTCGTCGCCCTCGGCGCCCTCACCCCGACCTCGACCGTGGCCACCCGCTCCGGCATCCTGCCGGGCTCGCCCGACGGCCAGTACCGGATCTCCGGATTCACCCTCACCGGCGCCACCGGCACCATGACCGCGAGCGTCAGCCCCGGCCGGGCCGTCGTCCAGGGCACCGACGCCCAGGGCGCCTACCCCGTCGCGCTGACCGAGTACCTGAACCTCACCTTCGCCGCCGGCGACGCCCAGTACGGGCGGATCGACCTGGTCGTGCTGCGCGTCTACGACGACGTCTACAACGGCTCCGGCCGCACCGAGGCCGCCGTCGAGATCGTCCAGGGCGCCCCCGCCGCCACCCCGGTCGCACCCGCGACGCCGGCCCTGGCGCTCCCGCTCTACCAGGTCACCGTGCCCAAGGGCGCGAGTGCCGGTGCCAACGCCATCGACTGGACCAGCGGGATCACCGGCGTACGGACCAGCACCGTCGGCATCGGCGGCATCCTGCCGGTCACCAGCGACACCAGCAACGGCGCCTACCCGGGCCAGTACCGCGACGCCGGCGGCGTACTCCAGCGCTGGTCCGGTACCGCTTGGGCCGACTACCAGCCGCCCCTCGTGGTGGAGACCGCCACGACCGGCGCCACCGCCACGGGCAGCTGGACCCTGGGGTCCTTCACCGCCCGGCGCACCCGCGGTGTCTGCTCGCTCACCCTCGCCCTCACCCGCACCACGAGCAGCCTCACCGCGACCGCGGCCGGCACCACCAACCCGGGCAACGTCTCCGACGAACTGATGGGCACCCTGCCCGCCGGCTGGCGGCCCGCGGCCGACAGCTACGCCGTCGCCACCGACGGATACGCGAGCGGCGCGGCCCGGATCACCACCGACGGCTCCGTCTACCTCATCACCTGGGCGACCAGCGGTGTGATCCAGGTCGGCAACAACGTGCGCGTCTCCACCTGCTTCGTGCTCTGACCACCGCCCGGCCAAGGAGCTGACAGCCCATGACCACGGACACGCCCTACCGGGCGATCTTCTGCGACCTGCTCACCGACCGCACCATCGACATCCTGCCGCTGCGCGACGTCACCGTCGACGACTACATCGGCAAGGCCGGCTCGCTCTCCGGCACCGTCCCCGTCCCCAACGCGGAGGTGGCCGCCCGGGTCCGCCGCATCGAGGAGGGCCGCACCTCGGTCTACCTGCAGCGCGGCACCGACCTGTGGTGGGGCGGGATCATCTGGACCAGCACCCTGCAGAGCGACGACCAGGGCATCCTCACCCTCGGCATCCAGGCGGCGACCTTCGAGTCGTACGCGGGACGGCGGATGATCCGGGCGAAGACGTCCGCGTACGACCCCCAGTACACGCTCCCCTTCGCGGGCGTCGACCAGCTGGACGTCGCCCGGGGCCTGTGGAACGACATGCAGACCGCGCTGGACGGCGGGAACATCCTCGTCACCTACGGCGCCGAGACCTCCGGTGTGACCCGCACGATCACCTACCGGGACGGCGACGAGACCAGCTACCAGGACGCCCTGGACTCCCTGGCCGCGCTGGACGACGGCTTCGAGTACCACGTCACCGTCTACACCGACCCGGTCTCCGGGAGCCGGGTGCGACGGCTGGTGCTGGGTCACCCGAGGATCGAGACCGGCTCCACCCCGCTGGTCCTGGACCGGCCCGGCACGATCCTGTCGTACTCCTTCCCCCGCGACGCCACCCGCGGCGGCACCACCGCCCGGGCCCGCGGCGCCTCCACCAACACCGACCAGGCCACCGAGTCCCGGCCGCTGGCCTCCGCCGTCGCCTGTGCCCACCAGCTGATCGGCACCGGGGAGGGGCACGCCGGCTATCCGCGCATCGACCTGACCTCCGACCACAACGACATCTCCGACCAGCACACCCTGGACGCCCTCGCCAAGACCGAACTGGCCGCGGCGACCGGCGCGGTGGTGATCCCCGAGATCAGCATCCGCCTCGACGACCTGGTGCCGACCGCGCTGCTCGGCCGGACCGCGCGCATCCGGATCACCGACGAGTGGTTCACCGAGGGCCTCGACGCCACCTACCGGATCATCGGCGTCAAGGTCAGCCCGGCCCAGCGCGGCCGCCCGGACACCGCCGAGCTCTACCTGGAGGAGGCCGCCTGATGCCCCAGCTCCCCGAAGACATCATCGACCGGCTCACCCAGATGGAACGCCGGATCCAGCAGCTGTCGACGGCCGTCAACACCCGGCCCGCGCTCAACACGGTCACCGGCGGCGCCCTCTCGGTCGGACCGGCCGACGGACCGGCCATCTTCCGGGTCGGCAACTGGAACGGCAAGGAGTACCAGCTGGAACTCCTGCGTCAGACCGGCCACCGGGCCATCAGCATGTACAACGGCGACGGCACCGCCACCTCGGAACAGCCGCTGCGCGTCTACGACTCCGCCGGGCGCGAGATCTTCTCGGACGACGTCGGTGCAGGCGGCATCGCCCGGCCATGGCTGAACATGCTGCCGCCCCAGGACACGACCGCGACCCGCTGGCCGCAGACCACCGTGACCAGCCAGTTCACGACGATCGCGATGTCGTACAACGTCGTCTGGCAGCCGAACATGCGGCTGCTGATCAACACCCGGACCAGCTCCGGCGCCACCGGTCAGGTCCAGGTCCTGGTCAACGGCGCCCAGTGGGGCGGGGTGGCCACCGCTCCGGCCGACTTCGACTACTCGGGGCCGGTCAGCTCCGACTTCGCCTCCGTCTACAACACGCTGCTCAAAGTGGAGATCCAGGCCCTGGTCACCAGCACCTCCGGCACCGTCTACGCCAACCCCGTACTGATGTACGGCCGCCAGACCTGAGAGAGGAACGCATGGACATCGACACCACCCAGCCCTGGGGTCTCGCGATCGACTTCGCGGGCCGGGCCACCATCACCGAGGCCGGCCACACCGTCTACATCAAGGTCTCCGACACCAGCCTGAGCGACATCATCGGCCCGGACTCGATCACCGGCACCTACTCGCCCGTCAGCGTCACCGCCCAGCTCACCGAGTCCGGCACGAACAACTCGGCGCTGCGCGGCATCGGCCGGATCACCGTCTCACCCGTCGGCACGGCCCCGGTCGTCCCCGACCAGACCGCGATCCAGCGCGCGGTGGCCGTGGCCCTCACCAACTTCGCGGACAACACGGCGGCTTACACAGCCCTCTGCACGAAGTGGACGACCACCGACGGCAGTTCGGGCGGCACCGATTCAACCGACGACCCATCCAACGCCCGGTAAGGGGCGCGGGGAACTGCGCGACCAGCCCCCACCCACCCGCACACCGCACACCACCCGAGCCGCCCTCCCCCGGCCCGGGTTTTTTCATGCCCTCCCGCCCCTCGACAAGGAAGCCCATGGCCACACCCCTCACCGCAGACGCCCTCCTGTCCGCCCTCGCAGCCGAAGGCGTCACCGTCGTCGAACACGACGGCTGGCGCACCCACAACCGCGCGGGCCACGGCGCCTGGGGCCCGGTGAACGGCGTGATCATCCATCACACCGTCACCTCCGGCACCAGCACCTCCGTCAGCATGTGTTTCAACGGCCGCTCCGACCTCCCAGGCCCCCTCTGCCACGGCGTCATCGCCAAGGACGGCACGGTCCACCTCGTCGGCAACGGCCGCGCCAACCACGCCGGCACCGGCGACGGCGACGTCCTGGCCGCCGTCGTCGCCGAGAGCACCACGCTCCCCGCCCCGCACCAGAACAACACCGACGGCAACGTCCGCTTCTACGGCTTCGAGTGCGTCAACCTCGGCGACGGCAAGGACCCCTGGCCCGACGTCCAGCTGGACGCCATGGTCCGGGCGTCGGCCGCGCTGTGCCGCGCGCACGGCTGGAGCGCGCGCTCGGTGATCGGCCACAAGGAGTGGACGAACACGAAGATCGACCCCAAGGGCTTCGCGATGGCGGACTTCCGCGGCCGGGTCGCCACCCGACTGCGGACGAAGAACCCCCCGACGACCCCCACCACCCCCGCCTACCAGCCCTTCCCCGGTGCCGCGTGGTTCCGGAAGAACCCGAAGTCGGCGATCGTCACCGCGATGGGCAAGCGGCTGGTGGCCAACGGCTGTTCGGCGTACTCCGCAGGACCCGGCCCCCAGTGGACCGAGGCCGACCGGGCGTCGTACGCCAAGTGGCAGCGCAGGCTCGGCTACACCGGCTCCTCCGCCGACGGCTGGCCGGGGGCGAAGTCCTGGGCGGCTCTCAAGGTCCCCTTCGTCACGGAGGTCTGACCCGTGACGGAACCGACCAGGCGCACGCTGCGCACCGTCGTGCAGACAGCCGTCGGCCTGTGCGTCCTGCTGCCGGCGGTCGTCGACGCCGCCGGCGTCCCGGACACCCTGCCCTGGGTCGCCGGCGCACTGGCCGTCGCCGCGGCCGTCACCAGGATCATGGCCGTACCCGCCGTACAGGCGCTGCTGCCCGCGTGGCTGCGGACGGGAGGCGCCGATGACCGACCCTGATCCGAACGACCCGGTCACCGTCGCCCTGGAACTGGAGCGTCTGCGCGGCACGTTGGAGGCCGGCTTCGCCCGGGTCGACGGCTCGCTCGCGCTGCTCGTCCAGCGCAGTGACCAGACCGACAGGCAACTCGCCGATCACGAGCACCGGTTGGACGCCCTGGAGCGTTCCCGCTGGCCGCTGGCGAGCATCGGCGCGCTGGCCGCCGTGGCGGCGGTGGTCGTCACGGCGCTCGAAGTCACCGCACGCTGACGCAACGCCGAAGGGCGGTCACCCCGTACGAAACGGGGTGACCGCCCTTCGACTCATGCTCGCTTACTGGTTGTACGGACCGTAGTCGTAGTCCTCCAGCGGAACGGCCTGGCCGGAGCCCGTGCCGAACGGCGAGTAGTCGATGTCGTCGTAGCCGACGGCCGAGTACATCGCGGCCTTCGCCTCCTCGGTCGGCTCGACCCGGATGTTGCGGTAGCGGGACAGACCCGTACCGGCCGGGATGAGCTTACCGATGATGACGTTCTCCTTGAGGCCGATGAGCGAGTCGGACTTGGCGTTGATCGCCGCGTCGGTGAGGACTCGCGTCGTCTCCTGGAAGGACGCCGCCGACAGCCAGGACTCCGTGGCCAGCGAGGCCTTGGTGATACCCATGAGCTGCGGACGACCGGAGGCCGGGTGACCGCCCTCCTGGACCACACGACGGTTCTCGTGCTCGAACTTCGAGCGCTCGACCAGCTCGCCGGGCAGCAGCTCGGCGTCGCCGGACTCGATGATCGTCACACGGCGCAGCATCTGCCGGATGATGATCTCGATGTGCTTGTCGTGGATCGACACACCCTGCGAGTTGTACACCTTCTGGACCTCGCCGACCAGGTGGACCTGGACGGCACGCTGGCCCAGGATGCGCAGCACGTCGTGCGGGTTGGTGGCACCCACGGTGAGCTTCTGGCCCACCGAGACGTGCTCGCCCTCGCTGACCAGGAGCCGGGCGCGCTTCGAGATCGGGAACGCCGTCTCGTCGCTGCCGTCGTCCGGGGTGATGACGATCTTCTTGGTCTTCTCGGTCTCCTCGATCCGCACCCGGCCCTCGGCCTCGGAGATCGGGGCGACACCCTTCGGGGTACGGGCCTCGAAGAGCTCGACGACACGCGGCAGACCCTGGGTGATGTCGTCACCGGCCACACCACCGGTGTGGAAGGTACGCATCGTCAGCTGGGTACCGGGCTCACCGATGGACTGGGCGGCGATGATGCCGACCGCCTCACCGATGTCGACCAGCTTGCCGGTGGCCAGCGAGCGGCCGTAGCACATGGCGCAGGTGCCGACGGCGGACTCGCAGGTCAGGACCGAGCGGGTCTTGACCTCCGAGACGCCACGGGCGACCAGCTCGTCGATGAGGACGTCACCGAGGTCGGTGTTGGCCGGGGCCAGCACCACGCCGTCGACGACGATGTCCTCGGCCAGCGCACGGGCGTACACGCTGGTCTCGACGTTCTCCGCCTTGCGCAGCACGCCGTCCGCGCCGACCTCCGCGATGTGCAGCTTGAGGCCGCGCTCGGTGCCGCAGTCCTCCTCGCGGATGATGACGTCCTGCGAGACGTCCACCAGACGACGGGTCAGGTAACCCGAGTCGGCGGTACGCAGGGCGGTGTCGGCCAGACCCTTACGGGCACCGTGCGTGGAGATGAAGTACTCCAGCACGGACAGGCCCTCGCGGAAGGACGCCTTGATGGGACGCGGGATCGTCTCGTTCTTGGCGTTCGACACCAGACCACGCATACCGGCGATCTGCCGCATCTGCATCATGTTTCCTCGGGCACCCGAGTCAACCATCATGAAGATGGGGTTCGTCTTGGGGAAGTTCTCGTTCATCGCCTCGGCGACCTCGTTGGTCGCCTTGGTCCAGATCGCGATGAGCTCCTGAGTGCGCTCTTCCTTGGTGATCAGACCGCGCTCGTACTGCTTCTGGACCTTCTCGTCCTGCGCCTCGTAGCCGGCGACGATCGCCTTCTTCGCCTCGGGGACGACGACGTCGGAGATGGCCACGGTGACACCGGAGCGGGTGCCCCAGTAGAAGCCGGCCGCCTTCAGGTTGTCGAGCGTCGCCGCCACGATGACCTTGGGGTAGCGCTCGGCCAGGTCGTTGACGATCTCGCCGAGCTGCTTCTTGCCCACCGAGTAGTCGACGAACGGGTAGTCCTCGGGCAGCAGCTCGTTGAAGAGCGCGCGGCCCAGGGTGGTGCGCAGCCGGAAGGTGTCACCGGTCTGGTACTCCGGCTCGCCCTCCTCGACGGCCGGCGGGGTCCAGCCGCGCGGCGGGATGGTGCCCACCGGGAAGCGGATGTCGATCGCCGACTGCAGCGCCAGCTCACCGGCGTCGAACGCCATGATCGCCTCGGCCGTGGAGCCGAACGCGCGGCCCTCGCCCTTGACGTCACGCAGTTCGCCGTCGGTGGTGAGGAAGAACAGACCGAGGACCATGTCCTGGGTCGGCATCGTCACCGGACGGCCGTCGGCGGGCTTGAGGATGTTGTTCGAGGACAGCATCAGGATGCGGGCCTCGGCCTGCGCCTCCGCGGACAGCGGCAGGTGCACGGCCATCTGGTCGCCGTCGAAGTCCGCGTTGAACGCGGTGCAGACGAGCGGGTGGATCTGGATGGCCTTGCCCTCGACCAGCTGCGGCTCGAAGGCCTGGATACCGAGGCGGTGCAGGGTGGGCGCACGGTTCAGCAGCACCGGGTGCTCGGCGATGACCTCTTCGAGGACGTCGTACACGACGGTGCGGCCGCGCTCCACCATGCGCTTGGCGGACTTGATGTTCTGCGCGTGGTTCAGGTCGACCAGGCGCTTCATCACGAACGGCTTGAAGAGCTCCAGCGCCATGGCCTTCGGCAGACCGCACTGGTGCAGCTTCAGCTGCGGACCGACGACGATCACGGAACGCGCGGAGTAGTCCACACGCTTGCCGAGCAGGTTCTGACGGAATCGACCCTGCTTGCCCTTCAGCATGTCGCTGAGGGACTTCAGCGGACGGTTGCCGGGGCCCGTGACCGGGCGACCACGACGGCCGTTGTCGAAGAGCGCGTCGACGGCCTCCTGGAGCATGCGCTTCTCGTTGTTCACGATGATCTCGGGCGCACCGAGGTCGAGAAGGCGCTTCAGGCGGTTGTTGCGGTTGATGACACGGCGGTACAGGTCGTTCAGGTCGGAGGTCGCGAAGCGGCCACCGTCCAGCTGCACCATCGGACGCAGGTCCGGCGGGATGACCGGCACGCAGTCGAGCACCATGCCCTTGGGGCTGTTGCTGGTCTGCAGGAACGCGGAGACGACCTTCAGGCGCTTGAGCGCACGGGTCTTCTTCTGGCCCTTGCCGGTGCGGATGATCTCGCGGAGCTTCTCGGCCTCCTCGTCGAGGTCGAAGGACTCCAGGCGCTTCTGCAGCGCCGCGGCACCCATCGAGCCGTCGAAGTACGTGCCGAAGCGGTCACGCAGCTCGCGGTAGAGGAGCTCGTCGCCCTCCAGGTCCTGGACCTTGAGGTTCTTGAAGCGGGTCCACACCTCGTCGAGGCGGTCGATCTCGCGCTGCGAACGGTCGCGCAGCTGCTTCATCTCGCGCTCGGCACCTTCGCGCACCTTGCGGCGCACGTCGGCCTTGGCACCCTCGGCCTCCAGCTCGGCCAGGTCGCCTTCCAGCTTCTTGGCGCGGGCCTCCAGGTCGGCGTCCCGGCGGTTCTCGACCTGCTGGCGCTCCACGGAGACATGCGCCTCCAGGGAGGGCAGGTCGCGGGTACGGCGCTCCTCGTCGACGAACGTGATCATGTACGCCGCGAAGTAGATGACCTTCTCGAGGTCCTTGGGAGCCAGGTCGAGCAGGTAGCCCAGCCGGCTCGGGACACCCTTGAAGTACCAGATGTGCGTGACGGGCGCGGCCAGCTCGATGTGGCCCATCCGCTCACGGCGCACCTTGGCGCGGGTCACCTCGACGCCGCAGCGCTCACAGATGATGCCCTTGAAGCGGACGCGCTTGTACTTGCCGCAGTAGCACTCCCAGTCCCGGGTGGGGCCGAAGATCTTCTCGCAGAAGAGCCCGTCCTTTTCCGGCTTGAGGGTGCGGTAGTTGATCGTCTCGGGCTTCTTGACCTCGCCGTGGCTCCACTGACGGATGTCGTCCGCGGTGGCCAGGCCGATCCGGAGCTCGTCGAAGAAGTTGACGTCGAGCACTATGCGTCAATCCCTCTCAGGGTTGTAAGTCTGTGGTCTGAAACGGGGGCCTGGGGGTCGGCGGGGCCCTGATCGCTCAGGGCCCGCCGGACTCCCGTCAGACCTCTTCGACGCTGCTCGGCTCGCGCCGGGACAGGTCGATGCCGAGCTCCTCCGCAGCGCGGAAGACGTCCTCGTCGGTGTCACGCATCTCGATGGACATACCGTCGCTGGACAGCACCTCCACGTTCAGGCAGAGCGACTGCATCTCCTTGATGAGGACCTTGAAGGACTCGGGGATGCCGGGCTCGGGGATGTTCTCGCCCTTGACGATGGCCTCGTAGACCTTCACGCGGCCGGTGACGTCGTCGGACTTGATGGTGAGCAGTTCCTGGAGCGCGTAGGCGGCGCCGTAGGCCTCGAGGGCCCACACCTCCATCTCGCCGAAGCGCTGGCCACCGAACTGCGCCTTACCACCCAGCGGCTGCTGGGTGATCATCGAGTACGGGCCGGTCGAACGGGCGTGCAGCTTGTCGTCGACCAGGTGGTGCAGCTTGAGGATGTACATGTAGCCGATGGAGATCGGGTCCGGGAACGGCTCACCGCTGCGGCCGTCGAACAGCCGCGCCTTGCCGGACGGCTGCACCAGGCGGTCGCCGTCGCGGTTGGGGATGGTGTGCTGCAGCAGACCCGCCAGCTCGTCCTCACGGGCACCGTCGAAGACCGGGGTGGCGACGTTGGTGCGCGGGGCGACCTGGTCGGCACCGATGGCCTGCAGACGCTGGGCCCAGTCGTCGGCGAGGCCGGAGACGTCCCAGCCGCGGCTGGCGAGCCAGCCGAGGTGGATCTCCAGGACCTGTCCCGGGTTCATTCGGGACGGGACACCGAGCGGGTTGAGGATGATGTCGACCGGGGTTCCGTCCTCGAGGAACGGCATGTCCTCGATGGGCAGGATCTTGGAGATGACACCCTTGTTGCCGTGGCGGCCGGCGAGCTTGTCACCGTCGGTGATCTTGCGCTTCTGCGCGACGTAGACGCGCACCAGCTGGTTCACACCCGGGGGAAGCTCGTCGCCCTCCTCGCGGTCGAAGACGCGCACACCGATGATCTTGCCGATCTCGCCGTGCGGCACCTTCAGCGAGGTGTCGCGGACCTCACGGGCCTTCTCACCGAAGATCGCGCGCAGCAGGCGCTCCTCGGGGGTCAGCTCGGTCTCGCCCTTGGGCGTGACCTTGCCGACGAGGATGTCACCGGCGACGACCTCGGCACCGATCCGGATGATGCCGCGCTCGTCGAGGTCGGCGAGGACCTCCTCGGAGACGTTCGGGATGTCCCGGGTGATCTCCTCGGGGCCGAGCTTGGTGTCACGGGCGTCGACCTCGTGCTCCTCGATGTGGATCGAGGAGAGGACGTCGTCCTGCACGAGGCGCTGCGACAGGATGATCGCGTCCTCGTAGTTGTGACCCTCCCACGGCATGAACGCCACGAGCAGGTTCTTGCCGAGGGCCATCTCGCCGTTCTGGGTGGCCGGACCGTCGGCCAGCACCTGGCCGGTGATGATGCGGTCGCCCTCGTCGACGATGACCTTCTGGTTGACCGAGGTGCCCTGGTTGGACCGGGAGAACTTGGCCAGGCGGTACGTGATGTACGTGCCGTCGTCGTTGGCGGTGGTGATGTAGTCCGCGGAGACCTCCTGGACCACACCGTCCTTCTCGGCCTTGACCACGTCGCCGGCGTCGACGGCGGAGCGGTACTCCATGCCGGTGCCGACGAGCGGGGACTCGGACTTGATCAGGGGCACGGCCTGGCGCATCATGTTCGCGCCCATGAGGGCACGGTTGGCGTCGTCGTGCTCGAGGAACGGGATCATGGCGGTCGCGACCGACACCATCTGGCGCGGCGAGACGTCCATGTAGTCCACGTCGTCACCGGCGACGTAGTCGACCTCGCCGCCACGGCGGCGGACCAGGACGCGGGCCTCGGAGAAGCGCATGTCGTCGTTGAGGCCGGCGTTGGCCTGCGCGATGACGAAGCGGTCCTCCTCGTCGGCGGTCAGGTAGTCCACCTCGTCGGTGACCTGGCCGTCGACGACCTTGCGGTACGGGGTCTCGACGAAACCGAACGCGTTGACGCGGCCGTAGGAGGCGAGCGAGCCGATCAGACCGATGTTCGGGCCTTCGGGGGTCTCGATCGGGCACATACGGCCGTAGTGCGACGGGTGCACGTCACGGACCTCGAAGCCGGCCCGCTCACGGGAGAGACCACCCGGGCCAAGAGCCGACAGACGGCGCTTGTGGGTGAGACCCGACAGCGGGTTGTTCTGGTCCATGAACTGGGACAGCTGGCTGGTGCCGAAGAACTCCTTGATGGAGGCGACGACCGGCCGGATGTTGATCAGGGTCTGCGGCGTGATCGCCTCGACGTCCTGGGTCGTCATGCGCTCCCGGACGACGCGCTCCATACGGGCCAGACCGGTACGGACCTGGTTCTGGATGAGCTCGCCGACGCTGCGCAGACGACGGTTGCCGAAGTGGTCGATGTCGTCGGTCTCGACGACGATGTTCGTACCGCTGTCACCGACCGTCTCGGTCTCGCCGGCGTGCAGCTTCACCAGGTACTTGATCGTCGAGATGACGTCCTCGACGGTCAGGACGCCCGCGTCCAGCGGAGCCTCCGCACCCAGCTTCTTGTTGACCTTGTAGCGGCCGACCTTGGCGAGGTCGTAACGCTTCGGGTTGAAGTACAGGTTCTCCAGCAGCGTCTGCGCGGCCTCACGCGTGGGGGGCTCGCCCGGACGCAGCTTGCGGTAGATGTCGAGCAGCGCGTCGTCCTGGCCCTGGGTGTGGTCCTTCTCCAGGGTGGCGCGCATGGACTCGTACTCGCCGAACTCCTCGAGGATCTGCTCGGTGGTCCAACCGAGGGCCTTGAGAAGGACGGTCACGGACTGCTTGCGCTTGCGGTCGATACGGACACCGACCATGTCGCGCTTGTCGATCTCCATCTCCAGCCAGGCACCCCGGGACGGGATGATCTTGGCGGAGAAGATGTCCTTGTCGGACGTCTTGTCGATGGAGGAGTCGAAGTAGACACCGGGCGAACGGACCAGCTGCGACACCACGACACGCTCGGTGCCGTTGATGACGAAGGTGCCCTTGTGCGTCATGAGCGGGAAGTCGCCCATGAAGACCGTCTGGGACTTGATCTCGCCGGTCTCGTTGTTGGTGAACTCGGCCGTGACGAAGAGCGGGGCGGCGTACGTGAAGTCGCGCTCCTTGCACTCGTCGATGCTGTTCTTCGGCGGCTCGAAGCGGTGGTCGCGGAACGTCAGCGACATCGACCCGGAGAAGTCCTCGATCGGGGAGATCTCCTCGAAGATCTCCTCCAGACCGGACTTGGTGGGGACGTCCTGACCTGACTCCAGAGCCTCCTCGACCCGACTCTGCCAGGCGGTGTTGCCGAGCAGCCAGTCAAAGCTCTCGGTCTGCAGCGCGAGCAGGTTGGGAACCTCGAGAGGCTCCTTGATCTTTGCAAAAGAGATGCGCAGCGGGGCGGTGCTGGCGCCGTTGTTCATATTCGCGTTCGAGGCAGTGCGCGAGGCGGCCAAGAGGGGGTCCTTCCGAGGGCTCGGACTCACTACGCGCTCCCCGGTCCCTTCCCGGACACAGAGACAGAAACCCCAGTTCAGAGGAGGTTCGGTCGTCGGCGTTCGGGTGAGGGCAGACCCCTGGTGACGGGCAGGGGAAGGCTAACAGGCAGCGCAAAGGGTCAGTGTAGCCACTTGGCACACTGATGTCCAGTCTCCATTTTCTGAGACCCTCTTCATCGTCAACGCCTGCGTCATGCCTGCCCTCAACGCACGTTGATACTGCCCTCTTCGTCGCCGATCCATGCCTCGGATTCGGACCGTTCTGGCGACGCGTCCTGAGAATTGCGCGCTGCGTGCGGTTCGTCAAGGCCCCCCTGCGCAAACCCGGTGCGCCGGGGACACGACGAAGATCACCATACCCCCCGCCGTCACGGGTGCAAGGCAACCGCGGTCGGCCTCCCGGGAACGCCGAAGAGCGACCACCCGGATGGATGATCGCTCTTCGCGGTCTGCGCGTTACAGCCCCCGAGGGGGTGTTTCAGCACACAGAGGTCTCGACGACCTCAGAGGCCTTACTTGACCTCGACGGAGGCGCCGGCGCCCTTGAGGGACTCGGCGGCCTTCTCGGCGGCCTCCTTGGCGACCTTCTCGAGGACGGGCTTCGGGGCGCCGTCCACGAGGTCCTTGGCCTCCTTCAGGCCGAGCGAGGTGAGCTCGCGCACGACCTTGATGACCTGGATCTTCTTCTCGCCGGCACCGGTGAGGATGACGTCGAACTCGTCCTGCTCCTCAGCGGCCTCGGCCGGGGCGGCCGGACCGGCCGGACCCGCGACGGCAACCGCGGCGGCGGCGGTGACGTCGAACTTCTCCTCGAACGCCTTCACGAACTCGGAGAGCTGGATCAGGGTCATCGACTCGAACTCGGCGAGCAGTTCGTCCTGGGTGAGAGCCACGATGGCTTTCCTTCCACTAATTTCGGCTGGTGCCGTGATGTACATGTCTGGCGGGCGTACGTTCGGCCCGCTACGACCGTTGCCTTCGGCGGGCTGCCTCAGGCTGCGGTCATTTCGCGAGCCGAGTTACTCGGCACCGCCCTGCTCGGCCTGCTTGGCACGAAGCGCCTCCGCGGTGCGGACGAACTTCGAGGGGAGCGCCTGGAAGACCTGAGCAGCCTGCGTCTGCTTGCCCTTCATGGCACCCGCCAGCTTGGCGAGCAGAACCTCGCGGGACTCGAGGTCCGCAAGCTTCTTGATCTCGTCGGCGGACAGCGCCTTGCCGTCAAGGACACCGCCCTTGATGACGAGGTTCGGGTTGTCCTTGGCGAAGTCACGAAGACCCTTCGCCGACGTCACCGGGTCACCGGTGATGAAGGCAACCGCCGTCGGACCGTTGAACAGGTCGTCGAGCGTCGAGATCCCGGCCTCGTTGGCCGCGATCTTGGTCAGCGTGTTCTTCACCACGGCGTACTGGGCGTCTTCACCGAGCGAACGACGCAGCGTCTTGAGCTGCGCCACGGTGAGACCCCGGTACTCGGTCAGCACGGCGGCGTTCGAGCTGCGGAACTGCTCCGTCAGCTCGGCTACCGCGGCAGCCTTGTCGGGCCTTGCCATAGAGCGTCGGCCTCCTTCCGGGTGATGAGGACCGCTCGGAAGGGGCTGGGGAAAACGAAACGCCCCGGCGCAGGCGCACGGGGCGTAGCTCGACCGGGCACACACACGCTGAGCATGTGTTCCGGGAGCACTTCCACAGTCACCTGCGCGGGTCGTCCGCGGTTCAGCGGATCCTTCGGCCACCGCACCCCCTTGCGGGCGAGCGGCAACGACCAGCGGTCTTTGGCTTCCTGAGAAGGGTACGGGACCGCTGCACTGTCAAGCAAATCGGCTCCGTACGACCACTCTCACGAGGCCGGCGTGCCGCCCTGCTTCTTCAGCAGCGTCCGGAAGTCCTCGGTGTCACCGGCCGGCGGCTTCCGCGCGCTGACCTTGACGCCGTAGTCGCTGTAGTACGCGGTCTGGGTCATCGCGCCGTTCGCCGTGTCGGCCTTCTCGACCTTCTTGACCAGCAGGTCCTTGCCGTCGACCCAGATGTCGACGGACTCCTTGCCGACGCCGGCCTGGCTGAGCTGCTTCTGCAGTTCGCCGTCGCCGGCCAGGTCGGAGACGTGCACCGTGCCCGAGTAGTGGGTGGTGGGCACGCCGGAGACCTTCTCCCGGCCGACC
The DNA here is from genome assembly GCF_040652235.1 of Streptomyces sp. NPDC048277. Classification (NCBI taxonomy): domain Bacteria; kingdom Bacillati; phylum Actinomycetota; class Actinomycetes; order Kitasatosporales; family Streptomycetaceae; genus Streptomyces; species Streptomyces sp. NPDC048277. The sequence continues at coordinate 171,850 of NZ_JBEZLQ010000001.1, read as the reverse complement.
TTCCGTACGTCCCCGGCGGCCAGCAGCAGCCGTACCGACTGGTTGGGCGTGGTGTTGCGCATCAGGTCCGTCATCATCGCGCCGGAGCCGCCGCCGAGGGTGGCTAGGTAGTCGTACGTGTACCTGATCCAGTGCCTGCCGCCCAGCTGCCGGGCGAACCTCTCGCCGACCTTGGCGTAGTAGGCGTCCTTGAGGTAGCGGGTCTCCAGGGACGTGGAGTCGAGCCCCCGCATCAGGTCGGCGGTGGTGCCGCCGGTGTAGGTGATGGTGAGGGTGCCGGTGAGGCCGTCGGTCCAGCCGAGGGCGCCCTCGGCCCTGGTGGACATCAGGGAGCCGAGGGTGGTGGTGGAGCGGACCCGGACCGACCGGGCCCGGTGCGTGGACCGCTCGGCGGTGCGCAGGGCGGCCAGGGACCGCTTCTGGTGGGCGGTGCCGCTTCCCGTCTCCGGGCCCGCCGAGGAGGTACAGGCACCCACCCCGCTCAGCGCGGTCACCGCCGCGACCGCCAGGACCACCCGGCGCACACCCCTGTTCGTCATCCCGCCCCACCCCCCATACGAGCCCCGCACCCCCGACGCTAACCCAGCCCACCGACACCGTGCGGGAACTCGACGAGGGCCGAGAGCCACCGCACCCGACCGGGGAGCCGGTCACACCCGGCCGAAGAGCCGTCGGGCCCGGTCGGGGATCCATCGGGCCCGGCCGGAGAGGCGTCACGCCCGGTCGGGGAGGCGTCACACCCGGCCGAAGAGCCGTCAGGCCCGGCCGAGGATCCATCGGGCCCGGCCGGAGAGGCGTCACGCCCGGTCGGGGAGGCGTCGTACCCGGTCGGAGAGCCGTCACGCACGGCCGGAGAAGCCGTCACGCACCGTCAGAGAGCCGCCGTGCCCGGTCGGAGAAGCCGTCGCGTCCGGTCGCGGAGCTCCCGCACCCCGTCCGGGAGCCGCCATACCCCGTCCGGGAGCCGCCATACCCGGTCCGCGAGCCGTCGGACCCGGTCACGGAGCCCGCCCCCGTACCCGGTCCGGGAAACGCGAGGGGCCCCGCGATCCTTTCGGATTGCGGGGCCCGCTCTGCTGCTGACGCGTCCCTGACGCGGCTACCGGACCGAGCGCGGGGCTCAGACGGCGGCCGGGTCCTCCTCGACGAGGAGGTTGCGGGTGCGGTTCGAGTCGACCGGAATGCCGGGGCCCATCGTGGTGCTGATGGCGGCCTTCTTGATGTATCGACCCTTGGCGGCGGACGGCTTCAGACGGAGGATCTCCTCCAGCGCGGCGCCGTAGTTCTCCACCAGCTTGTCGTCCTCGAAGGACGTCTTGCCGATGATGAAGTGCAGGTTCGAGTGCTTGTCGACGCGGAACTCGATCTTGCCGCCCTTGATCTCGGTCACAGCCTTGGCGGTGTCCGGGGTCACGGTGCCGGTCTTCGGGTTCGGCATCAGACCACGCGGGCCGAGGACGCGGCCGAGACGGCCGACCTTGCCCATGAGGTCCGGGGTGGCGACGACGGCGTCGAAGTCCAGACGGCCCTTCGCCACCTCGTCGATCAGTTCGTCGGCGCCGACGATGTCGGCGCCCGCGGCACGCGCGGCCTCGGCACGGTCACCGGTCGCGAAGACCAGGACCCGGGCGGTCTTGCCGGTGCCGTGCGGGAGGTTCACGGTGCCACGGACCATCTGGTCGGCCTTGCGCGGGTCGACACCCAGGCGGAAGGCGACCTCGACGGTGCCGTCGAACTTGGTCGTGGAGGTCTCCTTGGCGAGACGGACGGCCTCGAGCGGGGCGTACAGCTTCTCCCGGTCGACCTTGGCGTCCGCAGCGCGGAGAGCCTTGCTGCGCTTGCTCACAACTGCTCCTGTGTTCTTGATGAGGAGTCGTGGTGTACGGACCGAGCAGGCCCTACCACGGTGGTTCTACGAAGGTGGGGCTCAGCCCTCGACCGTGATGCCCATGGAGCGGGCGGTGCCGGCGATGATCTTCGACGCGGCGTCCAGGTCGTTGGCGTTCAGGTCGGGAAGCTTGGTCTGGGCGATCTCGCGGACCTGCGCCTCGGTGATCTTGGCGACCTTGGTCTTGTGCGGCTCGCCGGAGCCCTTCTCGACACCAGCGGCCTTGAGGATCATCTTCGCGGCCGGCGGGGTCTTGGTGACGAAGGTGAAGGAGCGGTCCTCGTAGACCGTGATCTCCACCGGGATCACCCAGCCACGCTGCGACTCGGTCGCCGCGTTGTAGGCCTTGCAGAACTCCATGATGTTGACGCCGTGCTGGCCGAGCGCGGGGCCGACCGGCGGGGCCGGGTTCGCCGCACCGGCGTTGATCTGGAGCTTGATGAGCCCCGTGACCTTCTTCTTCTTGGGAGGCATTACTCTCCGGGTCCTTTCATTCGGGTCCTGCCCGCATCCGAGGACCACCCGGTTGCAGGCATACCGCACAACGATAGCGGGTATAGATGCGCGGCCAAAAACCGAGCAGGTCAGGCGAGGGCCTGACCTGCTCGGAAGCGGTTACGTCCGGAAGGAACTGGAAGGAACTAGTTCTTCTGGATCTGGTCGAACGACAGCTCGACCGGCGTCTCACGCCCGAAGATCTCCACCAGGCCCTTGACCTTCTTGGAGTCCGGGTTGATCTCGTTGATCGTGGCCTGCAGCGTGGCGAACGGACCGTCCGTGACGGTGACCGAGTCGCCCACCTCGAAGTCCAGCACCTGGACCTCGACCTTGCGCTGCGGCGCCGGCTTGCCCTCGGCCTCGGCCGCCTCGCGGGCCGCCTTCTCCTCGGCCTCCGGAGCGAGCATCTTGACGATCTCGTCCAGGGTCAGCGGGTAGGGGTCGTAGGCGTTGCCGACGAAGCCGGTGACACCGGGGGTGTTGCGGACGACACCCCAGGACTCGTTCGTCAGGTCCATGCGGACGAGCACATAACCGGGCAGCTTGTTCTGCTTGATGGTCTTGCGGTCGCCGTTCTTGATCTGGACGACCTCTTCCTGCGGCACCTCGGCCTGGAAGATGTAGTCCTCGACGTTCAGCGAGACGGCGCGCTGCTCCAGGTTGGTCTTCACGCGGTTCTCGTAGCCGGCGTAGGTGTGGATGACGTACCACTCGCCGGGGAGCAGGCGCAGTTCGTCGCGCAGGGCCTGGACGGGGTCGACCGGCTCGGCGGGCTCTTCCTCGACGGCCTCTTCCTCGGCGTCCTCTTCCTCGGCGTCCTCTTCCTCGGCGTCCTCGTCCGCGAGAGCCTCGGCGTCCTCGGCTTCATCGAGGTCCTCGGCGTCCTCGTCCTCGACGTGGACCGCGGTCTCCTCGGCCGGCTCCCCCAGTTCGGCCTCGGCAGCCTCGAACTCGTCCTGCTCGTCCGCGCCCTCGACGATGTCCAGCTCGTCGTCGACGGCGTCGACAGCCTTTTCCGGGTCGACGGCGTCGTTCAGGTTCGGGTCAGACACGATGGCTGCTTCTTCCTGGATACATAGGGGTGGAACATGCGAAAACGGGCGCCGGTACCACGGCGCCCTTCGCTCTGTGCTCAGCCGAAGACGTACTTGGCCGCGTGGTTGAGTCCATAGTCAATCACGGTCACCAGAGCGATCATGATGGCGACGAAGAAGATCACCACGGTGGTGTACGACGTCAGCTGGTTACGAGTCGGCCAGACGACCTTGCGGAGCTCCGCAATGATCTGGCGATAGAAGGTACCGAGGCGCTTCAGCGGGCCCTTCTTGGCACGCTTGCCGCCCTTGCGGGCCTTCTTGTTGGACTCCGACACCTCGTCCTGGGCATCAGGCGTGTCGATGGAGCCCACGGCGTCCGCCATTCGTCCTCACCTGTTCCCGGGTCGTGGCCGTGCCGCGCCCGGTTCCTGAGCCGCACGGCGGTGCAATGCTTGTACGTACATGCGCACACATCCTGGCTGTGTGTGTAGCAGGGCCGGAGGGACTTGAACCCCCAACCGCCGGTTTTGGAGACCGGTGCTCTACCAATTGAGCTACGACCCTTTGTGTGTCCCCCAACGTACCGCATCCGGCCGGGTGCTCGGTGTGCACCCGCTCAGGCACGGCTGTTGGTGGCCAACGAGGTGAGAGTGTACGTGGTCCGCGGCCCGGCGTCGAACAGAAAGTGCCTGCCCGAGGCGCCGGGCCGAAGATCGTCCTGGCGGGAGGCCGGTTTAGAACTCCCGTTCACGTCTCAACCCGTGCTGTTCAGTCTGCCGCCTCCTCAGCCGTGAATCGCCGAGCATGACTCCCGGCTCTCCACACTTCGTCGCGCTCCGCGCCACCGCCGGCTGCGGCGTCGAGGTCGCATCCGCCCTGCCGGGCGCGGGGCCGACGGCAAGGCCCCACACCGGGGAGACCCGGTGACGCCAGCCCGGTCAACACCAAAAACAACCGTGTCCCCGGCGAGCCGGTTCGTGCCTTCAAGACCTCACAGGCTGGCTTCATCAGCGTACAAATGAAACCGGCGTGCCGTTGAGGTTTCCAGTCTGAAACCATGGGCCCCATGAGCGCTGCAACCCCTCCCACCGAGCGCCGGGTCTCCGCCCGAGTCGGCGCGATCTCCGAGTCCGCCACCCTCGCCGTGGACGCCAAGGCCAAGGCCCTGAAGGCCGCCGGGCGCCCGGTGATCGGCTTCGGCGCCGGTGAGCCCGACTTCCCGACTCCGGACTACATCGTCGAGGCCGCCATCGAGGCCTGCAAGAACCCGAAGTACCACCGCTACACCCCGGCCGGCGGCCTGCCCGAGCTGAAGGCCGCGATCGCCGCGAAGACGCTGCGCGACTCCGGCTACGAGGTCGACGCCGCCCAGGTCCTCGTCACCAACGGCGGCAAGCAGGCCATCTACGAGGCCTTCGCCGCGATCCTCGACCCGGGCGACGAGGTCATCGTCCCCGCCCCGTACTGGACGACGTACCCGGAGTCGATCCGTCTCGCCGGCGGTGTCCCGGTGGACGTCGTGGCCGACGAGACGACCGGCTACCGCGTCTCCGTCGAGCAGCTGGAGGCGGCCCGCACCGAGAAGACGAAGGTCGTGCTCTTCGTCTCCCCGTCGAACCCGACCGGCGCCGTCTACAGCGAGGCCGAGACCGAGGCGATCGGCCGCTGGGCCGTGGAGCACGGCCTGTGGGTCCTCACGGACGAGATCTACGAGCACCTGGTCTACGGCGACGCGAAGTTCACCTCGCTGCCGGCGGTCCTGCCCGAGCTGCGCGACAAGTGCATCGTCGTCAACGGCGTCGCCAAGACGTACGCCATGACCGGCTGGCGGGTCGGCTGGGTCATCGGCCCCAAGGACGTCGTCAAGGCGGCCACGAACCTCCAGTCGCACGCCACGTCGAACGTCTCCAACGTGGCGCAGGTCGCCGCCCTGGCCGCCGTCACCGGTGACCTGGCGGCCGTGGCGAAGATGCGCGAGGCCTTCGACCGGCGCCGTCAGACGATCGTGCGGATGCTCAACGAGATCGACGGCGTGGTCTGCCCGGAGCCGGAGGGCGCCTTCTACGCGTACCCGTCGGTCAAGGCGCTGCTCGGCAAGGAGATCCGCGGAAAGCGCCCGGCCTCCTCGGTCGAGCTGGCCGAGCTGATCCTGGAGGAGGCCGAGGTCGCGGTCGTTCCCGGCGAGGCCTTCGGCACGCCCGGCTATCTGCGCCTGTCGTACGCGCTCGGCGACGAGGACCTCGTCGAGGGCGTGAGCCGACTGCAGAAACTGCTGGCCGAGGCGAAGGACTGACCGTCCACGGCGCACAAGCGGGCCTCCGGCCGAGCCGGGGGCCCGCTTGTGCGTTCAGGCACGCGCCCGTTCGGGAAACTCGCTGCCTGGACCAGGATTTCTACGGCAGGATCCTGGAGTGACTCCGCCCCTGAGGGCTTCCCGTTCGGCTGATGCCCAACGGCGGACAAGCCCTGCCCGGCACCTTTCGGCACGGAGCGGAGCCTAGCGCACACGGAGAGTTCATGGAGACGGTTCGAGACGTTCGGCTGCTGCCGAAAGCCCACCTGCACCTGCACTTCACCGGTTCCATGCGGCCGAAGACCGTCCTGGAACTGGCCGACAAGTACGGCGTACGCCTCCCCGAGGCGCTGACAGACGCTCTGACCAGCGGGGAGCCGCCGAGACTGCGGGCCACCGACGAACGGGGCTGGTTCCGCTTCCAGCGGCTGTACGACGCCGCGCGCTCCTGCCTGAGAGAGCCCGAGGACATCCGGCGGCTGGTCCGGGAGGCCGCGGAGGAGGACGTCAGGGACGGCTCGGGCTGGCTGGAGATCCAGGTGGACCCGACGTCGTACGCCCCCAGGCTGGGCGGTCTGATCCCGGCCCTGGAGATCATCCTGGACGCGGTGGAGACGACGTCCCGGGAGACCGGTCTCGGTATGCGCGTCCTGGTGGCCGCGAACCGTATGAAGCACCCGCTGGACGCGCGCACGCTCGCGCGGCTGGCCGTGCGGTACGCGGACCGGGGTGTGGTCGGCTTCGGGCTGTCGAACGACGAGCGGCGGGGCCTGGCCCGGGACTTCGACCGGGCGTTCCACATCGCGCGCGAGGGCGGCCTGCTGGCGGCTCCGCACGGCGGCGAGCTGACGGGCCCGGCGTCGGTCCGGGACTGCCTGGACGACCTGCACGCCTCCCGGATCGGGCACGGCGTGCGGGCGGCGGAGGACCCGAGGCTGCTCAAGCGGCTCGCGGACCGGGGCATCACCTGCGAGGTGTGCCCGGCCTCCAATGTGGCCCTGGGCGTCTACGAGAAGCCCGAGGACGTCCCGCTGCGCACGCTCTTCGAGGCGGGCGTCCCGATGGCGCTGGGCGCCGACGACCCGCTGCTGTTCGGCTCCCGGCTGGCCGCCCAGTACGACATCGCGCGCGTGCACCACGGTTTCACGGACGCCGAACTGGCGGAGCTGGCCCGGCAGTCGGTGCGGGGTTCGGCGGCACCCGAGGACATGAAGGCGAAGCTCCTGGCGGGCATCGACGCCTGGCTCACCACCCCGGTGTCCTGACCGGGGCTTCGTCAGGGTCTTCGGATCAGGGTCTTCGGAAGTGGGCGTATGGCGGGTACGCCTTGAAGCAGACCAGCACCTCGACGGGGTGCCCGCCGCCCGGCGGCTGCTTCAGCCCCCACAGTCCCGACACGAGTGCCGCGTGCCCCGCGGCCACACCCTTGCGGCGCGGCCCCCACCCGGCCGCGTAGGCCAGGGACATGGCGGCCTCGGCGAAGACGTACCGGCTGCCGAAGAGGAAGAGCGTGCTCGCGTGGGTGCTGTGCCGGAAGCACTCCCGGCGGTCGCCGTGCTCGGTGCGGGCGCGCCAGGCGGCCGCGTCCCGCGCGGTGCGCGCCTCGTCGGTGCGGACGGTGAGCGGGGTGCCCTGCCGCAGCCGGTGGCGCAGGCCGGGCCACTGGGCGGCGCGCAGTCCGAGCGCGTGATGGGCCAGGACGAGGTCGACGAGGGGGCCCTGCCCCTCGTCCGGCGGCACTCCGTCCCGCAGCGGCACATGGACGATCGTGTGCCGTGAGTGGGCGGCGAACGAGAGCAGTCCGGCGAGCCGGTTGAGCCCGTCGTGTTCGCCCGTGAGCGTGCCGACGGGCGCGGGGGCGCGCAGTGAGGTGTGGCGCAGCGGCTGCCAGGGCTGGACGATCCGGTGTTCGTGGGGGCCGGTGCGGGGCCGGAACTCGCGCAGTCTCAGCCGCATGCGGGATGCCTCATGGCATCAGCGTCACGGGTGGGCGGGGTCCTCGGCAACGGAGATTCCGCTCAGCAGGGTGCGCGCGAGCCGGGCGGCGAACTCGTCCACCGGCGGGCGGGCGCCGGTCGCGGTCGCCTCGTAGGCGAAGACGCGCTGGACACAGGCGCCGAGCAGCAGGGAGGCGGCCGCGGTGGTGTCGGCGTCGGGGCGGATCCGGCCGATCGCCTTCTCGGCGCACAGGTAGGCGTCGAGGGCCCTCATCGGCACATGCGGTCCGGCGCCGATGGTGCGCAGTCTGTCGTCGAGCTTCCGCTTGAGCTGCTGTTCGGCGTACAGGGACGCGGCGATCGGGAAGCTCTCTTCGTAGAACAGGGCGGCCTGCCGGGCGATCTGGGTGAGGTTGCCCTCCAGGGTGCCGCGGCCGGGTTCGACGGTGAGCTCGCCGAGCAGCGGGAGGAGCCGTGGCAGGCGCTCGGCGAGCACGTGCACGAACAGCTCTTCCTTGCTGGGGAAGTACTTGTAGAGGGCCGCCTCGGAGCAGCCGGCCGCCCTGGCGATCTCCTTGGTGGTGGTGCGGGCGAGCCCGATGGTGAGCATCAGCTCGTGAGCGGCGTCGAGGATGCGGACGCGGGCCGGTTTCTGCTGCATGACGCCCAAGGATCACATGTCCTTTCCAGCGGGTGCGGCGGATGTCCCGAAGAGGCTTGACGGGTGGGTGAGTACTTACCCACTCTAGAGACCGACACGAGGTGAGTGAACACTCACCCACCAGTTGGCGCTCGACCACTCGGGAGCAGTCATGAATCTCACCGTCTTCGGTGCGACCGGCGGAACAGGCCGGGAGATCGTCCGCCAGGCGCTGGCGTCCGGCCATCGGGTCACGGCGGTCGTCCGGGACCCCGCGCGGCTGACCGTGACGGGCGCCGGCCTGGAGGTCGTCCGCGCGGACCTCACCGACCCCGAGGCGGTCCGCCCGGCGGTCGCGGGCCGGGACGCGGTCCTGTCCGGCCTGGGCGCGCGCAGCCGCAAGGAGGCCGGGGTGGCCGCCCGTCTGACCCGCACGGTGCTGTCCGCCATGCAGGCGGAGGGCGTACGGCGGCTGGTGGTGGTCAGCGCGGCACCGGTGGGCCCGGAGCCGGACGACGGCTTGCTGGACCGCTCCGTACGCGCCCTGGTCGGCAGGATCCTCAAGCCGGTCTACGACGACCTGCGCGAGATGGAGGCGGAACTGTCCCGCAGCGGCACCGACTGGACGTCGGTGCGCCCGCCCCGCCTCCAGAACAAGCCCCTGACCGGCACCTACCGCACGGTGATCGGCGGCTTCCCGCCGAAGGGCCGCTTCATCGCCCGGGCGGACGTGGCCCACGCGATGCTGGCGATGATCGAGGACGAGGGAACGGTGAAGCAGGGGGTGGGGGTGGCGTACTGACCCCTGGCTCCCTAGAGGTTCACACCGACGGTCACCGGCTCATTGACGAGAGTCACGCCGAACGCGTCGCGGACCCCGGCGACGACCTCGCGCGCCAGCTCCAGCAGATCCTCCGTCGTGGCCCCGCCCCGATTGGTCAGCGCCAGCGTGTGCTTCGTGGAGATCCGGGCCGCTCCGCTGCCGTACCCCTTGGTGAACCCGGCCTTGTCGATCAGCCAGGCCGCCGAGGTCTTGGTACGCCCCTCCCCCGCGGGGTAGGCGGGCGGCTCGGTCCCGTCGCCCAGCCGCTCGCGCACGCGCGCGTGGAAGTCGGCGAACTGCGCATCCGTAAGGATCGGGTTGGTGAAGAAGGACCCTGCCGACCAGGTGTCGTGGTCCTCGGGATCCAGCACCATCCCCTTCCCCGCGCGGAGCTTGAGCACGGTCTCGCGCGCGTCGGCGAGCGGAACCCGGTCCCCCGGTTCCACTCCGAGCGCCCGCGCGGCCTCGGCGTACCGCACCGGCGCCGACATCCCGCCCGCGTCCTCCAGTTCGAAGCGCACGCGCAGGACGACGTACCGCTCGGGGTCGCCCTTGAACCGGCTGTGCCGGTAGGAGAACGCGCACTCCTCGTCGGTGAGCGTCACGGTCTCGCCGGCCCGCCGGTCGTAGGCGACGACCTGGGTGATGGTGGAGGAGACCTCCTGGCCGTAGGCCCCCACGTTCTGGATCGGCGTGGCACCCGCCGAACCCGGGATCCCGGCGAGGCACTCGATGCCCGCGAGGCCCGCCTCGACGGCGCGGGCGACCGCGTCGGTCCACACCTCGCCGGCCGCCAGGTCCAGCGTCGTACCGCGCAGTTCGAAGCCGGTGGTGGCGATGCGCAGGGCCGTGCCGTCGAAGCCCTTGTCGCCGATGACCAGGTTCGAGCCGCCGCCGATGACCAGCAGCGGGGTCCCGCTGTCGTCGGCCTCGCGGACGGCGGCGATCACCTCGGCGTCGGTGGCCGCGGTGATCAGCCGGGTGGCGGGGCCGCCGAGCCGGAAGGTGGTGAGGGGGGCGAGGGGGGCGTCGTGGAGTTCCTGCACGCGCCCAAGAGTACGAGACGCCGCCGGCAGTCCCGCCGCCACGAGCCGTACGCGCGCGTGGGGCCCCGTCCGCCGGAAACGGGGCCCACGCGCGCGTGCCGTCTGGTGTCGTCAGCCGCCGACGGTCGCCGGCTCCGGGGTGAGCTCCCCCTCGGCGACGATCCGCGCGGCCCGGCGCCGGCCGGGGATCAGCAGTGCGGAGATCCCGGCGAGGGCGACCACCGCGGCTCCGGTGAAGAGGGCGGGCCGCAGCCCGTCCACGAAGCTCTGGGCGCTGTCGTAGCCGCCCTGGGCCGAGAAGATGGACGACATGACCGCGACGCCGAGTGCGCCGCCGACCTCGCGCAGGGCGTTGTTGGCGCCGGAGGCGATGCCCTGTTCCTGCGGGCGTACGGCGGACATCACGAGGTTGGCGGCCGGGGCGAAGTACAGGGCCATGCCGATACCGCTGACGATCAGACCGGGCAGCTGGGCGCCGTAGGAGGCGTCCGCGGTGACGACGGAGGCGAGGTAGCCGAGCCCGACGGCCTGGAGGAAGAGCCCGGCGGCGACGACGGGGCGCCCCCCTATCCGGTCGGAGAGGATGCCGGCGATCGGCGCGACGAGCATGGGCATGCCCGTCCAGGGCAGCATCCTGAGGCCGGCCTCGGTGGGCGAGTAGCCGAGCACGCCCTGCATGTACTGGCTGAGCAGGAAGATCGAGCCGAACATGCCGAGGAACATCAGCAGGCTCGCGGCGTTGATGCCGGAGAACGCGCGGGAACGGAAGAGCCGCATCGGCAGCATGGGGTTCTTGGCGCGGCTGCCGTGCAGGACGAACCCGGCGAGCAGCGCGCCACCGGCGAACAGTCCGGTCAGCACAAGGGGGCTGGTCCAGCCGTCGGCGGGGCCGCGGACCAGGCCGTAGACGATCCCGAAGAGGCCGCCGCTGGCGAGGAGGGTGCCGGGGACGTCGAGCGGGGCGCCGGTGCCGTGGGACTCGGCGAGACGGAGGCGGGCGAGCGGCAGCAGGGCGACGCCGAGCGGGACGTTCAGCCAGAAGATCCAGTGCCAGGACACGTGTTCGGTGAGGCTGCCGCCGATGAGCGGCCCGGAGGCGACCGCGAGCCCGTTGACGGCGCCCCAGATGCCGTACGCCATCCCGCGCTTGGCCGCCGGCACGGCCGCCGTCAGCAGGGTGAGGGTGAGCGGCATCATGACGGCCGCGCCGACGCCCTGTACCGCGCGGGCGGCGATCAGGGAGTCGATGCCGGGTGCCATGGCGGCAGCGGCGGAGGCGCCGGTGAAGACGGTGAGCCCGGCGAGGAAGAGCCGGCGGCGGCCGAAGCGGTCACCGAGGGCGGCGCCGAACATCAGCAGGACGGCGAAGGTGAGCGTGTAGGCGCTCACGGTCCATTCGAGGTCGTCGAGCGCCCCGCCGAGGTCCTTGCGGATGGAGGGCAGGGCGGTGGTGACGACGAGGTTGTCGAGGGCCGCCATGAATCCGGCGACGCTGGTGATGACGAGCGCCCATGCGGCGCCTCCGCGCGGTGCGGTCTGCCGTTCGGTCTGCTGTGCGGTCTCTTGTGACATCGCTCCCCCAGAGCGTGCTCTGAACGTTGATTAGTTATTGATCACTAATTTTCTGGCTCATGAAAAGCCCGGGCCGGGAACGGCGAACCGCCCCCTCACCCGTCGCTGCACTTCTCCAGCCGCCCCGTGGTCCCGGCGTCCGGGTACATCCCCTGCCAGACCCGGTGCTCGGGCGGAAACCCCATGGCCGTATAGGTGTTGATGAGCATCCCCTTGGCCAGGAAGGTCGTGGTGCGGTCGACGTCGGCACCCGAGAGCAGGTGCACGGTCTCCCAGAGCCGCGACCAGCCGGCCCGTACGAGCTCGCCGAACTCGTGCTCGCCCTCCGCCTCCGCGGCCGCGACGGTGATGTACGTCTGCATCTGCATCTGGAGCCGCTCCGGCCGCTCCTGGATGAGCCGCACATACGCGTCGCCCATGGCATGCAGGGCTTCCTCGCCCTCCAGCCCCTCCGCCGCCTTCTCGAAGAGCTCGCGCATCTCGTCGATGCAGCGCTGCGAGGCGACGGCGAAGATCGCCTTCTTGCCCGGGAAGAGCCGGAAGAGGTACGGCTGCGAGACCCCGACCCGCTTGGCGATCGCCTCGGTGGAGGTGCCGTAGTAGCCCCTCTGTGAGAACTCGGCGATCGCCGCGCGGATGACGCTCTCACGCCGCTCCTCGGCACTCATCCTGACCATGCGACGAAGTTAGTACTCAATCACTAACTACGTCAAGGGCCTTGCCCCTCCCGCCGGGAACGCCCCCTCGCCTGCGACCGTTTCACAGGTAGGGGCGACAACCACGTAAGGGGCGCCCCGCAATGGAGAACGCCCCTTACCTCCGCCCGCGCGGACCGGCCGCCTACGCGGGCGGACCGACCGCCGACGCGGGCCGGCCCCGTCGTTCAGCCCAGCCGTACGACCGCGCGCGACATGCCCAGCACCTTCTGCCCGGCGCTCGTGGCCGTCAGGTCGACACGCACGGTGTTGTCGTCGAGTTTGGCCGCGACCTTGCCGCTGACCTCGATCAGGGCGCCCTGGTCGTCGTTCGGGACGACGACGGGCTTGGTGAAGCGGACGCCGTACTCGACGACCGCGCCCGGGTCGCCGGTCCAGTCGGTGACGACGCGGATCGCCTCGGCCATGGTGAACATGCCGTGCGCGATGACGTCCGGCAGGCCCACCTCCTTGGCGAACTTCTCGTTCCAGTGGATCGGGTTGAAGTCGCCGGAGGCGCCCGCGTACCGCACCAGCGTGGCGCGGGTCACGGGGAAGGTCTGCACCGGCAGTTCGGTGCCGACCTCGACGTCCTCGTACGTGATCTTCGACGTCATCGGATCCTCACGCCCCCTCTTCCACGTCCGCCGCGCGGGCCACCAGCTTGGTGAGGGCGCTCACCACGAGTTCGCCCGCCTCGTCGTGGACGTCGCCGCGGATGTCGATGATGTCGTTGCCCGCGAGGGACTTGACGGCCTCGATGGTGGAGGTGACGCTCAGCCGGTCACCGGCACGCACCGGGCGCCGGTAGGCGAACTTCTGGTCGCCGTGCACGACCCGGCTGTAGTCCAGGCCGAGCTGCGGGTCCTCGACGACCTGTCCGGCCGCGCGGAAAGTGATCGAGAAAACAAAAGTCGGCGGGGCGATCACATCGGAATAGCCGAGCGCCTTGGCGGCCTCCGGGTCCGTGTACGCCGGGTTGGCGTCGCCCACCGCCTCGGCGAACTCACGGATCTTCTCCCGGCCCACCTCGTAGGGCTCGGTGGGTGGGTAGGTACGTCCCACGAAGGACTGGTCGAGCGCCATTGGCCCGGCACCTCCTGATGTCTGCTGTGATGCCCCACAAACTAGCGGGAAAGCCGTGTGCCGAAACGCCGTGAGGCCGCCCCCGGCAGGGGACGGCCTCACGGACGAGCCTGTTTGTTATCGCGTTTCGCGGTGCGCGGTGTGCGCGTTGCAACGCGGGCAGTGCTTCTTCATCTCAAGACGGTCCGGGTTGTTACGCCGGTTCTTCTTGGTGATGTAGTTCCGCTCCTTGCACTCCACGCAGGCCAGCGTGATCTTCGGGCGGACGTCGGTGGCAGCCACGTGAGTGCTCCTAAGACGAACGGATGGACTGATTCAACGCACAAAAGAGTAGCCGATCGAAGGACCGACCCCGCAATCGGCTACTGTCAGTAGCGGTGACCGGACTTGAACCGGTGACACAGCGATTATGAGCCGCTTGCTCTACCGACTGAGCTACACCGCTTTGATGAGATCGGACCCGCCTTGCGACGGGACCTCTCACACCAGAGCCCCAATACGGAATCGAACCGTAGACCTTCTCCTTACCATGGAGACGCTCTGCCGACTGAGCTATTGGGGCGAGCGATGAAGACATTACACGCTCCGCCGCCGTTCACCCAAATCCGTTTCCCGCCGCCCTTCCCGGCCCCTTCCGCCCGGCTCACGACAGCCTCTCGGACCCCTTCCGGCGCTCCCCACGCACGCGTGCCGCACCCTTCCCATCAGGTGCGACGGCGCCGGTACGACTATTGCGCTCCTCCCCGCCCGACGCGGCTCGCCACCCTAGGCTCGACTCACTCTGCGTGATCTTGAGTCCCATGCCTGGACCGACCTTCCTGGAGCGCGATGCCCGACAGCCAGCCGCAGCCGCCCTCGTCGTCGTCCAACTCCTCGGGTTCCTCGGGCTCCTCGGGTCCCTCGGGCCAGTCCGACCAGTCCGCGCTCCTGCTGTGCGGGGCGCGGCTCACCGACGGCCGGACGGTGGACGTACGGCTGGGCGGCGGGCGCATCGAGGCGGTCGGCACGGCCGGCAGCCTGGCACCGGGACCGGCCCGCGCGGGCGGCACGCGCGTGGACCTGAGCGGCTACCTCCTCCTCCCGGCCCCGGCCGAACCGCACGCCCACGGCGACACCGCGCTCTCCGCCGATCGCGACGGCCCCGTCTCGTACGACCCCGAGGACGTCCAGCGCCGCGCCACCGAGGCAGCCCTGCTGCAACTCGGGCACGGTGCCACGGCGGTACGCGCGCACGTGCGCGTGGGCGACGTCCAGGGCCTGGGCGCCCTGGCGGCCGTCCTCCAGGCGCGCCGCTCGCTGCGCGGGCTCGCGGAGCTCACGGCGGTCGCGATGCCGCGCGTGCTGACGGGACGCGTCGGGGCCGACGGGCTGGCGATACTGCGGGACGCCGCGAAGATGGGGGCGTCCGTGCTGGGCGGCTGTCCCGATCTGGATCCCGATCCCACCGGCTACGTGGAGGCGGTCCTGGAGGTCGCCTCCGAGCACGGCTGCCCGGTCGACCTGCACACGGACGCCGTCGATCCGGCTCGGCTGGCCCGGCTCGCGGTGATGGCCGGGGGCATGCGCCCCGGCGTGACGCTCGGCCCGTGCGCCGGGCTCGCGCGCCTGCCGGCCGAGGCGGCCGCGCGGGTCGCGGACCAGCTCGCCGCGGCCGGCGTCACGGTGGTGTGCCTGCCCCAGGGCGGCTGCGGCTCCGTCGACCGCCGTGGCACGGCTCCGGTACGGCTGCTGCGCGCGGCCGGGGTGCGGGTCGCCGCCGGCAGCGGCGCCCTGCGCGACCTGTCGAACCCCGTGGGCCGCGGCGACCCCCTGGAGGCCGCCTACCTCCTGGCCTCCCGCCACGGCCTGCGTCCCGAGGACGCCTACGACACCGTGAGCGCCTCCTCGCGCGCCGCCCTCGGTCTCCCCGAGGTGCGCGTCGAGGCCGGCTTCCCGGCCGAACTCCTCGCCGTGCGGGGCGACCATCTGGCGGGCGCCCTGTCCCTCGCCTACAGCCGGATCGTGGTGCACCGGGGGCGCGTGGTGGCACGGACGAGCGCGGTCCGCGAGTACTGCAACTCGGCTGTGGCGGCGGAACTCGGGCTGCCTCGGCAGGGGCGGGGCGAGTTGTCCTGACGGGAGCGGGGGACGGCGGTGCGGTTCGGAGCGGGGTGCGGCTCGGTGCGAGGGTGCGTGGTGCGGAGTGCGGAGTGCGCGCACGGCGCGGCGGGCATGAGGGGGCGCGTGGGGCGCATGAAGTCGTGCGGCGGATGCGGTGCTTCGGGCGTACGGTCGGAGACATGCGCATTGTCATCGCTGGTGGTCATGGTCAGATCGCGTTGAGGCTGGAGCGGCTGCTCTCCGCGCGTGGGGACGAGGTCGCGGGGCTCATCCGGAATGCCGAGCAGGGCGACGACCTGCGGGCGGCCGGTGCCGAACCGGTGCTGCTCGACCTGGAGTCGGCGTCGGTGGAGGAGGTCGCGGCGCATCTGCAGGGGGCGGACGCGGCGGTCTTCGCGGCGGGCGCGGGCCCGGGCAGCGGTACGGCCCGCAAGGACACGGTGGACAAGGGCGCGGCGATGCTGTTCGCGGACGCGGCCGTGCGCGCGGGCGTACGCCGTTTCGTGGTCGTCTCCTCGATGGGCGCGGATCCGGCGCACCGGGGCGACGACGTCTTCGACGTGTATCTGCGGGCCAAGGGCGCGGCCGACACGTATGTCACCCGGCAGAGCGCCCTCGACTGGACCATCCTGCGCCCCGGTTCGCTGACGGACGAGGCGGGCAGCGGCCTGGTGCGTCTGGAGGCGCACACGGGGCGGGGTTCGGTCAGGCGCGACGACGTGGCCGCCGTACTGGCGGAGTTGGTGGACACCTCGGCGACGGCCGGTCTGACCCTGGAGCTGATCGGCGGGTCGACGCCGGTCTCGGTGGCCGTGAAGTCGGTGGCCGGGAACTGAATCAGCCGCCCGGCCGTTGGGGCTGGTGACGGCGGTCGGCCGCCGTTCTCAGAACAGCGGCAGCTGTCCGGGGAAGTCCGGCACGACGTATCCGTCCAACGACGGCTGGAGCGCCCCGAGTTCGGCCGGCCGCCGCGAGCCCGAGCAGGAGACCAGGTCGCCGGTCCCCCGCACCCCGGGTGGGTCGTGCCGCGCGAAGCGCCCCGCGACGACGGCGATTTCGCGACGGCACACCGGACAGGTTCTACGACGGGAGGACATGTGTTCAGTGTGCCCCCTGGGCGGGGGCGAGGCATGATTGCGCTGCCGGAACCCCCGGTGCCATGAGGTCACCGGGGTTCTGCTGTCAGTCGCTGCTCAGCAGTTGGTCGCGCCGGGCTGTCCGCGGGAAGGGTTCCTGCAGGTGTTGAGGCCTGGGCCGCCGTCGTTGGTGTTGGTGCCCTGCTGACCGTCGAGGACGTCGTTGCCGTCTTCGCCGAAGCTGTTGTCGTTGCCGGTACCGCCGAGGACGACGTCGTTGCCCGCGTCCCCGTGCAAGGTGTCGTCTCCCGCGTTCCCGTTGAGGACGTCGCTGCCGTTGCCGCCCTCGATACGGTCGTTTCCGTCGCCTCCGTTGAGGACGTCGTTGCCGTCACCGCCGCACAGCAGGTCGTCGCCGCCGAGACCGTTGATGACGTCGTTGCCGCCGAGACCGAAGATCGCGTCGGGTCCCGGGGTTCCGGTGAGGATGTCGGAGCGGCTGGTGCCGGTGATGATGTTGAACCCTTGCGGGTTGGCCGGGGTGACGTTCGCACACGTCGCCGGGATCAGCGTGTAGGAGATCACGACCTTCGGTGTGCCGGTGGTGTCGGGGGCGGCATGGGCGGTGCCGCCGGTGTCGTCCGAGTCGGGCGCGTAGGACGATCCCGCACCGGCCCCGTCGTCGGAGCCGCCGCCACCACCGCCGAACCAGCCGCCGCCACCACCGCCGCCACCGCCCTCGTCACTGGGACCGCTGGCCATACTGCCCACGCCCCCTACGGCGACGACACCGGAACCGCCACCGGGGCCACCGCCCCCACCGGTGGCGCCGCCGCCACCACCGCCCCCGTGGAGGCCTGCGCTCTCGCCTCCGCCGCCGCCTGCGACATGGGGTGCGACACTGCCGCCCGCGCCACCGCCGGGGCCGGCGCCCGTGCCGCCGCCCGTGCCGAAGCCCCCGTTGCCGGCGCCGGCGCCGCCGTGGCCGAACCTGCTGCCGGCCCCGCCGCCGGCGACGAGGAGACGGGGGTCGCTGCCATCGGTGTTGCCGGTGTAGCTGCCGGTGCAGGTACTGCTGCCGGTGGAGCAGGTCTGGATGGCGCTGGCACCCCCACCGGCCCCGCCCGCGCCCAGGGTGCCGCTGGAGCTCCCGCCGCCGTTGCCACCGCCGTTGAAGCCGCCGGGGCTGGAGAGCGCGCCTCCGTTGGTGCCGTTGCCGGCGACCTCGACGTAGAGCGTGCTGCCGGCGGAGACGGTCAGGCCGGCGCCGGTCACGCCGGCGGCCACGCCTCCGGGAACCCCGATGGAAGGACCGCCGTCGCCGCCCGTGCCTCCGACGGCGCTCGCGGCGAGTGTGGTCACGCCGCTGGGGACGGGGAACTGGAACTCACCGCCGGTGTTGCCGGAGACGGTGTAGGTGTAGGTGCAGGTGGTCGTGGAGCCGCTGGTGCTCGTCGTCAGGACGGCGCCCGTGGGGGCCGGTTGACAGGTGCCGGCCGCGTGCGCCGTACCGGCGGTGAGCCCGGTCAGGCCGCCGGGGACCAGGAGCGTCGCGCCGAGCAGGGCAGCGGCGCGCCGGGCCCCTGGGCCTCGCTGTCGTGTGTCGCCGTAGCGGGTTCCGCGCTGTCTGCCCGCGGTGTGTCCGCGCTGTGTCACCGACTCGAGCACCAGGTCCTCCATGGACAAAGGGTGGAAGATCCTCCCGGGAAGGATCACGCAGGTCCATGCATTGCCCCGCCCTGTCCCGTGACAGCCCTCGGCACGCCCAAGGCCACCCGGAAAGCGCACCGCCGTCACGCCCAGGCCCCCGGCCACGCCTCCGCACCGGCCCCGCCCCGCTGCCGGCACTGCGCTGCCCCTGACAGCGGGCGCTGCCGAGGCCGCGGGGTCCCTGGGGGAAACGAGCCGGCAGGCGGCCGACCGCGGCCTGACAACCGCCCCCGGCGGGTCCGGCGCGCCCAACCTAGACTCAAGGGGACGGAGCTCACCGCGAGACCGCCCTGCTGATGGCTCGACCACTGGTTCGTGTGCGGGGCAGGGGATGCGCATGTCAGGTCCACGAAAGAGACGCGCGCGCGTGGGGCTGGTGCCCCTTGCCGCCGTCGCCGGTGGGCTGCTCGCCCTGCTGATCGGGCTGGCCTTCATGATGCTGCTCTGGTCGATCATCGGGCTCGGTGAGTCGACGGTTGCCGACCGCCACGCACAGGCGGCACTCGCCCAGGCGAGGACGGTCGAGGGACTCGTCGTCGACCTGGAGACCGGCCAGCGCGGCTTCGTCATCACCGGGGAGAAGCAGTTCCTCGAGCCGTGGCAGACCGCCCGGACCACGTTCTCCGGCCAGGCAGAGCGACTCGTGCGCCTCAGCACCACCCCCGGCCAGCGGACACTGGCCCAGCGCATCAGGCAGGCCGGCGAGTCCCTCATCCACGACTACTCGATTCCGCTGGTCGCGGCCGCGAGCCGAGGGGAGCCCCGTGCACGCGGCGTGGAGGCGACGCTCGAAGGCAAGCGGCGCGTCGACGCGCTCAGGAACCAGTTCGACCAGTACGGCTCGACCCAGGAGACCCTGATCGCGGCGCGTGAGAGCGCGGCCAACGCCGACGCCCGGGAAGCGGTCGTGGCGGCGTCGATCGGCCTCGCAGGCTCGATGCTCCTCATCGTGACCTTCGCCGGGTACGTGATCCGGGCCGTTGTCTGGCCGGTCCGCAAGGCGGCCGGCGTGGCGTCCCGGCTCGCCGGTGACGACCTCTCCGCGCGCATGCCCGAAACCGGCAGGGGCGAGATCGGGCAGCTCGGGACAGCGTTCAACACCATGGCCTCCTCGCTCGAGGAGAGCCGTGAGCAGGCACGTCACGCCCATGAGCGCCTCGGGCTGTTGTACGAAGCCAGCATTGTGATCGGCACGACTCTCGACACGAAGCAGACCGCACAGGAACTGGTGCGCGTGCTGGTGCCACGCTTCGCCGACTTCGCCACCGTCGATCTGGCCCTGCCCGTCCTGCTCGTCGACGAGCCGCTCTCCGACCACGGTGCGGGGGCTCGCCGCGTCGCCCTGGGCGGGGTCCGCGATGCCCCGCCGCTCGCCCCTGTGGGCTCACAGATCGCTCTCTCGACCGCGAACGCGGCCTTCGTGCCGGACCTCCGTACCTCCTCCGTATGGCAGGCCCAGCACGGCCACCGGGCAAGGAGGCTGCTGGACTACGGCATGCACTCGCTGATCACCGTCCCGCTGTACTCACGGCGCACACTTCTGGGTGCGGTCGGCCTCTGGCGGGCGGAGAACCCCAGCCCGTTCGCGGAGGCCGAGCTGTCCGATGCCGAGGAGATCGCGGCCAAGGCCGCCGTGTCGATCGACAACGCCCTCAGCTACGCCCGCGAGCACGACACGGCTCTGACGCTGCAGCGAAGCCTGCTGCCCCGCAGCTTCAACCCTCCCGGCGGTATCGAGATCGCCCACCGCTATCTGCCCGCCTCCGACGCCAACGAGGTGGGCGGCGACTGGTACGACGTGGCCGGTATGACCCCTGGCAAGGCTGCGCTGGCCATCGGCGACGTCATGGGGCACGGCATCCCGGCCGCCGCCGTCATGGGGCAGATGCGCAGCACACTCCGTGCCCTCGTCCGCCTGGACCTGCCCCCCGACCAACTCCTGCACCACCTTGATCAGACGATGCAGGACCTCGACGGCCCGATCCTGGCCACCTGTCTGTACGGCGTCTGCGACGCCGCGGCCAGCCGCTGCCGG
Organism: Streptomyces sp. NPDC048277; assembly: GCF_040652235.1. Taxonomy (NCBI): domain Bacteria; kingdom Bacillati; phylum Actinomycetota; class Actinomycetes; order Kitasatosporales; family Streptomycetaceae; genus Streptomyces; species Streptomyces sp. NPDC048277. The sequence continues at coordinate 151,414 of NZ_JBEZLQ010000001.1, read as the reverse complement.
CTGGCCCGGGCCGGACATCCCCCACCTGCCCTGATCACCCCCGACGGCACCGCCCGCCTCATCGACCTGCCCTCCGGCGCACCGCTCGGCATCGGTGGCATCTCCTACACGACCACCGAGATCTCCCTCGCTCCCGGGACCGTGCTCGTCCTCTACACCGACGGGCTCGTCGAAGCCCGGGAGCACGACCTCGACGAGCGCCTGGCGGAGCTCACCCACCTCCTCGCCGGTGCCCATCCGTCCCTCGACGAACTGGCCGACACCCTCATCGACCGCCTCGCCCCCACCCCCGCGCAGGACGACATCGCCCTCCTCATCGCCCGCGTCGGCACTGCGATCCCCCGGTGAACGCCCCTGCAGCTGTCCGCGCCCTGCAGCCGGCCGGGAAGGAGGCGTCGCCGCGCACCGCGATGCGAAAGCGAGCGCGCCCGAGCGACGTTCTCGGACTCGCCCTGGAAGGGCGGTACTTCACCGTGCCGGTCGACCCGCGCCAAGTCGGCGCGCTGTCGGCAGGAGTGCACGAGCAGGGGCAGCGCGGGCCACCGACAAGCCACAACGGCCCGCTCGGAGTGCGTGCGGCGGGCCGGACACGGCATCGCGGTACTGCACAAGGTGTACGCCAAGGTGCTTGCCCAGACCCGGGAAGGCTCCAACAGCCGGATCAATCAAGCACTTCGGGAAAGGAATGAACCGGAGTGATCATGCTCACCCACGCCGGAATCGCACACCGACAGTCAATGAAAAACCCCCTCCGACCAGGTAAGTAACCTGTTCAGAGGGGGTCTTCCCCGAAGTGGCGGCGCCAGGATTCGAACCTGGGAAGGCTGAGCCGGCAGATTTACAGTCTGCTCCCTTTGGCCGCTCGGGCACACCGCCGGGGTTTGCTGCCCAGTCGAACCGCTTTTCGGCGGTGCTCCCTGGCAACGACGTAAACAATACCCGATCCCGAGGGGTGCTCCGCCACCCGATTGATCGGCGCCTGAGGGACTCGGGGTGGCTAGGCTGGTGCGGATGCGGCCCGGTCCCCACACCGGGCCGGCGGCCGCCGCCGCACGCCGGAACGCACCCCGTTACGCCCCCCGATACAAGGAGCCACAGGACATGGCCGACTCCAGTTTCGACATCGTCTCGAAGGTCGAGCGGCAGGAGGTCGACAACGCCCTCAACCAGGCCGCCAAGGAGGTCTCGCAGCGCTACGACTTCAAGGGCGTGGACGCCTCGATCGCCTGGTCCGGCGAGAAGATCCTGATGCAGGCGAACTCCGAGGAACGAGTCAAGGCGATCCTCGATGTCTTCCAGTCGAAGCTGATCAAGCGCGGCATCTCGCTGAAGGCGCTGGACGCGGGCGAGCCGCAGCTCTCCGGCAAGGAGTACAAGATCTTCGCGTCGATCGAGGAGGGCATCTCCCAGGAGAACGCGAAGAAGGTCGCGAAGATCATCCGCGACGAGGGCCCCAAGGGCGTGAAGGCCCAGGTCCAGGGCGACGAGCTGCGCGTCAGCTCCAAGAGCCGCGACGACCTCCAGGTCGTGATCGCACTCCTGAAGGGCCAGGACTTCGACTTCGCGCTTCAGTTCGTGAACTACCGGTAGGCAGCACCGGCAGGCAGCCGGGAAGGGCGGGCCCTCGCGGGTGCCCGCCCTTCCCGGCTGCCTGCCGCGGTCAGGTGCGCTCAGTCACGCGAGTTGCCGAACAGAAGGCGGTAGGCGATCAGCAGGACCAGCGAGCCGCCGATCGCCGACACCCAGGTCGCGCCGTCGTAGAAGTTCTTGGCGATCGGATGGTCCAGCCAGCGGGCCGATATCCAGCCGCCGAGGAACGCACCCACGATGCCGATGAGAGTCGTGCCGATGAAGCCGCCCGGGTCGCGTCCGGGCAGCAGGAATTTGGCGATGGCGCCGGCCAACAGTCCCAGGATGATCCAACTGATGATGCCCATGCCCTGAACCTGCCCTTCCGCGCTGTGTTCGCACTGTTCCGGCCCTGTGATTTCGCTCCGGGCCCACTGTGCGGGACATAATGTCCGAACCATCCGGACTTGTCCGTCACGCAGCTGTTCGTTCCTTGTTACTGACGAGGACGACACGGCGATGCCGCGCGGTTGCAGCCGTCATTAGGCTGCGGCGCATGCCCTCCTCTCCTCCAGGTCTTCGGCGCTCCCTGGGCGTGCGCGACGCCGTGATCGTCGGCCTCGGCTCGATGATCGGGGCCGGCGTGTTCTCCGCCCTGGGCCCCGCGGCCCGCGCGGCCGGGTCGGGGCTGCTGCTCGGGCTCGCCGTCGCCGCCCTGGTCGCCTACTGCAACGCCGTCTCCTCGGCCCGCCTCGCCGCGCGCTACCCGCAGTCGGGCGGCACCTATGTGTACGGGCGGGAGCGGCTCGGCGCCTTCTGGGGGTACCTCGCGGGCTGGGCGTTCGTCGTCGGGAAGACGGCGTCCTGCGCGGCGATGGCGCTCACCGTCGGCGCGTACGTCTGGCCGGGGCAGGCGCACGCGGTGGCGGTCGCGGCAGTGGTGGCGCTGACCGCCGTGAACTACGGCGGCATCCAGAAGTCGGCCTGGCTGACGCGGGTGATCGTGGCCGTGGTGCTGGCGGTCCTCGCTTCCGTGGTGGTCGTGTGCCTGGCCTCCGGGCGGGCGGACGCCGGGCGGCTGGACATCGGGCTGTCGGCGGGCGTCGGCGGGGTGCTTCAGGCCGCCGGCCTGCTGTTCTTCGCGTTCGCCGGGTACGCGCGGATCGCGACCCTCGGCGAGGAGGTCCGGGATCCGGCGCGCACCATCCCGCGCGCGATTCCGCTGGCCCTGGCCATCGCGCTGGTCGTGTACGCGTGCGTGGCGGTGGCAGTGCTCTGCGTGCTCGGCGCCGATGGGCTGGGGCGGGCGCAGGCGCCGCTGGCCGACGCGGTACGGGCGGCCGGGGTGCCGGGGCTGGTGCCCGTGGTGCGGGTGGGGGCCGCGGTGGCCGCGCTCGGCTCGCTGCTGGCGCTGATCCTCGGGGTGTCGCGGACGACGCTCGCCATGGCCCGCGACGGCCATCTGCCCCCGGCTCTGGCCGCCGTGCACCCCCGTTTCCAGGTACCGCACCGAGCGGAACTGGCCGTCGGCGCGGTGGTCGCCGTGGCGGCGGCGACGGCGGACGTCCGGGGTGCCATCGGTTTCTCCTCCTTCGGCGTACTGGCGTACTACGCGGTGGCCAACGCCTCGGCGTGGACACTCGATCCGGCGCCGCGTGCGCGCGTGGTCCCGGTGGTGGGCCTCCTGGGCTGCACGATCCTCGCGTTCGCGCTGCCGGTGATGTCGGTGGTCTCAGGGGCGGCCGTACTGGCGGTGGGCGCGGCGGCGTACGCCGTACGACGGTGGGCGGTGGCTCGGTAGGCGGTGTGGCCGTCCCTTGCGGCGAACCGCGGTGGACGGCGGCTCGTTGGTCGGTCGCGGCGGTCTACGGCGTTCGGCCCATGGCGGCGTACGGCGGTGTACGACGGCGTACGGCTGCGGGCGGTGACCCGGTGGTCTCGGCCGGGGCCTGGTTCCTCAGGAGGCCTGCTGCGGGGTCGTGCGTCTCCGGTAGTCGTCCCAGGGCACCAGGTCCGTGCCCTCGTCGGTCTCCTCGTACCAGCCCGTGCCGTCCAGCCAGACGCGCAGCCAGTCGGTGAGGGTGGGCGCGTCCACGAACCAGGCGCCGTCGGCGTCGTCGGCGTTCGGCTCGTAGAGCAGGACCGTGGCCTCCGGGGTACGGCAGTCCACGCACGCGTACATGCCGCAGCCCCAGTGGGATATCGGCAGGACGCCCTCGGGCCAGGGCCACTCCGGGTTCTTGCGGCCGTATTCCCGGTTGGCGAGGTACTGGGCGACGGCGGCCGGTTCGCCGGAGGGTTCGGCGTCGAGCAGGGGCAGCAGGCCGTACGACGGGCCGAAGCCGCCGTCGCCCACCTGCTCGTAGAGCGCGGCGAGCAGGGGCGGCAGGGGGAAGCCCAGGGTCTCCCGGGCGCGGTCGAGCGTGGCCGCGTCGACGGGCGCGGGAAGGGAAGGCCAGCCCCATGGACGGGAGTTGCGGGCCTGTGTCGTCACCCGTGTCAGCAACTGCTCGATCTCGGTCATGGCTTCATGATGCAGGCCGCCACTGACAATCGTGGCGGCCTGTGGACAACCTCCGGCACAGGTGCGGGCCTGTGGACAACTCGCGTGCCGGAAGCACTGGGTGAGGTGCGGTCAGCGGGTCGCGAACGGCTGGTCCGTGGGTACGATCTCGCGGCCCAGCGGGAGCAGGGAGACCGGGATCAGCTTGAAGTTGGCGATGCCGAACGGGATCCCGATGATCGTCAGGCACATGGCGATGCCCGTGACGATGTGGGCGAGGGCCAGCCACCAGCCCGCGAGGACCAGCCACAGGACGTTGCCGACACAGGAGGGGGCGCCCGCGTCGCGCCGCTCGACGGTCGTGTACCCGAAGGGCCACAGGGCGTAGAGGCCGATACGGAAAGCCGCTATGCCAAAGGGAATTCCGATGATCGTGATGCAGAGGATCACGCCCGCGAGCAGGTAGCCGAGGAACAGCCAGAAGCCGCTCAGGACGAGCCAAATGATGTTCAGGATGGTCTTCACTGCTGGCGACCTGCCATCTTCTCTAGCCGGGCGATCCGGTCCGCCATGGGCGGGTGCGTAGAGAACATCTTGGACAGTCCCTGGCCCGGACGGAAGGGGTTCGCGATCATCATGTGACTCGCGGTCTCGATCCGGGGCTCAGGGGGCAGCGGGAGCTGCTTGGTGCCGGCGTCCAGCTTGTGCAGGGCGCTGGCGAGGGCGAGGGGATCGCCGGTGAGCTGGGCACCGGAGGCGTCCGCCTCGTACTCCCGGGAGCGGCTGATGGCCAGCTGGATGACGGTGGCGGCGAGCGGGCCCAGGATCATGATCAGCAGCAGGCCGAGGAAACCGGGGCCGTCGTCGTCATCCGAACGGCCGACCGGGATCAGCCACGCGAAGTTGACGAGGAACATGATCACCGAGGCGAGGGCGCCGGCGACCGACGAGATGAGGATGTCGCGGTTGTAGACGTGGCTGAGCTCGTGGCCGATGACGCCGCGCAGCTCGCGCTCGTCCAGGATTCGCAGGATGCCCTCCGTGCAGCACACGGCGGCGTTGCGCGGATTGCGGCCCGTCGCGAAGGCGTTCGGTGCCTCGGTCGGTGAGATGTAGAGGCGGGGCATGGGCTGGCGGGCCTGGGTGGAGAGCTCGCGGACCATCCGGTACAGGGCCGGGGCCTCGAACTCGCTGACAGGGCGCGCACGCATCGCGCGTAGCGCCAGTTTGTCGCTGTTCCAGTACGCGTACGCGTTCGTGCCGAGGGCGACGAGGACCGCGACGATCAGACCCGTCCGGCCGAAGAAGCTGCCGATGACGATGATGAGTGCCGACAGTCCCCCGAGGAGAACTGCGGTCCTGAGTCCGTTGTGCCGGCGGTGCACGGTACGCCCTCCAAGTCGTGCGGCAGGGGAACCCTTTGCCTGCGGTGCTGCCTTCCGATCTGCGATGCCACCGGTGTCGTGGTGTCACGTCCAGTGGACTCTCCCGCACTGGTCAACGCCAGGCGGCGGCCACTAGTTCCCTTGTGTCCGCTGTGCGCCGCGTGAGCCGTCCGGGTGAGAACGGCCGCACGCGTGCGTGAACGGCTTCCCGCGCGCGTGCAGGGCGTCAGAACAGGCCGGTGGCGGCGAAGCGGAGTACCAGCTGCGGGGCTCCGGAGAGGGCGACGCCGAGGGCGCCGGTGAGGGCGAGTGCGGCTGTGAGGGGGGCCGGGAGGTGGTGCTCGGCGGTTTCGCCCTCGGGGGCGCGGAACAGCAGGGCCGTCCACTGGAGGTAGTAGAAGAGGGCGATCACGACGTTGACGGCCATGACGACGGCGAGCCAGCCGAGTCCCGCGTCGACGGCCGCCGAGAAGACGGTGACCTTCGCGAACAGGCCGATGATGCCCGGCGGGAGTCCGGCCAGGCACAGCAGGAAGAACGCCAGGAGCAGCGCGGTGAGCGGGTTCCTGGCGTACAGGCCGCGGTAGTCGGAGATCCGGTTGAGTTCCTTCGTACGGCTGACCAGGGCGGCCACCGCGAAGGCGCCGAGGTTCACGGCCGCGTACATGAGGGCGTAGGCGACGGTGGAGCCGATGGCCTTCTGGGCGTCCTTGGCGTATCCGGCGGCGGCGATCGGCACCAGCAGGTAGCCGGCCTGGCCCACCGACGACCAGGCGAGCAGCCGTACCGCGCTGTACGCGCGCGTGGCCTGCTGGCGCAGGGCGGCGACGTTGCCGACGGTCATGGTGAGGGCGGCCAGGGCGGCGAGCGCGGGGCCCCAGACGTCGGCGTACGACGGGAGGGCGACGACGGTGACCAGGATCAGGCCGGAGAAGCCGACGGCCTTGCCGACGACCGACAGGTAGGCGGCGATCGGGAGCGGGGCGCCGACGTAGGTGTCGGGCACCCAGAAGTGGAAGGGGACGGCGGCCGTCTTGAACGCGAAACCCACGAGGGTGAGGACGACACCCGTCTGGGCGAGGGTGTGCAGCTGTCCGTCGACGTGCTGGATGCGGTCGGCGACCTGGGTGAGGTAGAGGCTGCCGGTGGTGGCGTACACGAAGCTGATGCCCAGGAGGCTGACGGCGGTCGCGGTCACCGAGGACAGGAAGAACTTCAGGGCCGCTTCGGAGGACTTCGCGTCACCGTGCCGGATGCCGACCAGGGCGAAGGCGGGCAGGGAGGCGACCTCCAGGGCGACGATCAGGGTGGCGAGGTCGCGGGAGGCGGGCAGCAGGGCGGCGCCGGCGGCCGAGGAGAGCAGCAGGAACCAGAACTCGCCCTGGGGATGGCGGCGGTTGCCGTCCTTCAGCGCGGTGACGGACAGCAGGGCCGTGAGCAGGGCGCCGCCGAGGACCAGGAACTGCACGATCAGGGTGAACCGGTCGGCCGTGTAGCTGCACGCGCGCGTGGCGCCCGTCAGGCAGAAGGTGCTGCGGTCGTGGTCCAGGAGCGGCAGCAGCAGGACGGCCGACGCGGCGAGTCCGGCGACCGACACCCAGCCGAGCAGCGGCTTCCTGGCCTCGGGCACGAACAGGTCGGCGACCAGGACGGCGAGGGCGACGACCGCGGTCAGGGTGGGCGGCGCGATGGCGAGCCAGTCGACGGACTGGACGAGGTTCGCGGCCGGTGGCTGGGCCAGGGCGCTCATCGGATGCCTCCCGCGAGGAGTTGCTGTACGGCCGGGTCGGTCAGCCCGAGCAGGGCCCTGGGCCACAGTCCGGCGACGACGGTGAGGACGACGAGCGGGGTCCAGGCCGCGAGCTCGTACGTGCGGACGTCGGCGAGCTTCGGCACCTCCTGCGCTGCGGAGCCCATGCAGACGCGGCGGACCACGGCGAGCATGTACGCGGCCGTCAGCAGGGTGCCGAACGCGGCGATGGCCATGAAGGTCAGGAAGGCCGGGCGGCTGAGGTCGGCGGCGGGCTTGAACGCGCCGAACAGGGCCAGCATCTCGCCCCAGAATCCGGCGAGGCCGGGCAGCCCGAGCGAGGCGACGGCTGCGAACGCGACCAGTCCGCCGAGGCGTGGCGCCCTGCCGTACAGCGCGGCGCCGGTCTCCTCCGCGAGGGTGTCGAGGTCGGTGGTGCCGGTGCGGTCCTTGAGGCCGCTGACCAGGAAGAACAGCAGGCCGGTGATGAGGCCGTGGGCGATGTTGGCGAACAGGGCGCCGTTGACGCCGGTCGGGGTCATGGTGGCGATGCCGAGCAGGACGAAGCCCATGTGGCCGACGGAGGAGTAGGCGATCAGGCGTTTGAGGTCGCCCCGCGCGCCTTGCCTGGCCAGGTTCAGGCAGGCCAGGGATCCGTAGATGATCCCGACGACGGCGAGGGCGGCGAGGTACGGCGCGAAGGTGCGGAATCCGTCCGGCGCGACCGGCAGCAGGATCCGTACGAACCCGTACGTGCCCATCTTCAGCAGGACACCCGCCAGCAGGACCGAGCCGACGGTCGGCGCGGCGGTGTGGGCCTCCGGCAGCCAGCTGTGCAGGGGCCACATCGGGGTCTTGACCGCGAGCCCGATCCCGATCGCCAGAACGGCGATGACCTGCACGGATGTGGTCAGGGACCGGCCGTTGTCAGTGGCGAGTGCCACCATGTCGAACGTGCCCGCCTTGATTCCGATCAGGAGCAGGCCGAGCAGCATGACGACGGACCCGAGCAGGGTGAAGAGGATGAACTTCCAGGCGGCCCGGGTCCGCCCATCGCCGCCCCAGCGGGCGATGAGGAAGTACATAGGGATGAGCACCGTCTCGAAGGCGAGGAAGAACAGCAGCAGGTCGAGGACGGCGAAGCTCGCGAGGGTGCCGGACTCCAGGACGAGCAGCAGGGCGACGAAGGCCTTCGGGGACGGGCCCGCTGGCATGTTGAAGTACGAGTAGAGCGCGCAGAGGAAGGTCAGCAGCGCGGTCAGGACCACGAGGGGGAGGGAGATGCCGTCGATGCCGAGGTGGATGCGCACGTCGAGTGCGGGGATCCAGCTGATGTCGGTCGTGGCCTGCATCCTCGACGGGTGGTCGTTGTCGAAGCCGAGCGCGAGGACGATCGCGGCGACGAGGATCGCGCCGGTCACGGTCACGCCGTGCCGGAGCACGGCCTGCTCGGGCGACTTCCCCTTCAGCCCGGGCGGGGCGGGCAGCAGGGCGGCGACGGCGCCGAGGAGCGGGCCGACGACGACGAACGCCAGAAGGAACTGCATCACGGACTCGCTGATATCGATCACGCCTGCTCACGCTCCCGTGGCGACGAGGAGGACGGCGACCGCCAGGACGACGGTGCCGGCGAGCAGCGCGCTCACATAGGTCTGGACATTGCCGGTCTGGGCGCGCCGTACGGCGGCACCGAGCAGGCGGGGCAGAGCGCCCGCGCCACGGACGTAGGTGTCGACGACCTCGCGGTCGAGGAACTGGACGAGGCTCGCCGCGGCCAGGACGGGGCGGACGAACAGCACGTCGTAGACGTCGTCCAGGTGGAAGCCTTCGGCCGCGTGGCGGTGCAGCGGGCCGAGCAGCAGTCGGCCGGGATCCGCCGGATCGGGTGCGTAGGCCACATCGCCGAACACCTGCTTGTGGGCGGCGATGGCCTCTGCCTCGACGAGCCCGGGTTCGGCCTCGGGGTGGGTGACGACCGCCCCCATGGGGACGCGGGCGGCCAGTGCCCGGGTGCGCTGCCAGGCGCCGTAGGTGACGAGTCCGCCGACCAGCGCGAGGCCGGTGCCGAGGACCGAGGTGGTGAGGGTCGGGGTGAGGGCGCGGCCGTCGAACCAGTCGGGCAGCGAGCGGTAGGCGAGTCCGCCGAAGGCGAGGGACGGGACGGCCAGCACCCACAGCACCACGGTCATGGACAGCGGCTGCCGTCCGTGGTCCGCGGCCTCGGTTCCCCGGCCCCGGAAGGCGAGCAGCCACAGCCGGGTCGCGTACGCGGCGGTGAGCAGGGCGGTGACCAGGCCCGCGACGAGGACGATCCAGCCGGCGCTGCCGGGGGCGTGCTCGGTGTGGCCGGTGGCGACGTGCTCGGCGGCGCCGAGGACGGACTCCTTGGAGAAGAAGCCGCTGAAGGGAGGGATCGCGGCGAGCGCGAGGAGGGCCACGGTCATCGTCCAGTAGGCGTCCGGGACGCGGTCGCGCAGGCCGGAGGTGCGGGACATGACGGCCAGCGAGTTGGTGCCGGCGGCGTGGATGATCACGCCGGCCGCGAGGAACAGCAGTGCTTTGAAGGCGCCGTGGGACAGGAGGTGGAAGACGGCGGCACCGCGGTCGCCGACGGCGAGGGCGCCGGTCATGTAGCCGAGCTGGCCGATCGTCGAGTAGGCGAGGACGCGCTTGATGTCGTCCTGGGTGAGGGCGGCGACGGCCGAGCCGGCCATGGTGACGGCGGCCATGACGGCGAGGACGACCATCGCGGCCTGGGAGGCCTCGAAGACGGGGAGGAGACGGGCGACGAAGTAGACACCGGCCGCGACCATCGTCGCGGCGTGGATGAGCGCGGAGACGGGGGTCGGGCCTGCCATCGCGTCGGGGAGCCAGGTGTGCAGCGGGAACTGCGCCGACTTGCCCGCCACGCCCGCCAGGAGGAGCAGTGCCACCAGGGTCGGGTGGTGCAGTCCCCCGTTCGCGACGGTGGCGAGGACCGTCGTGATGCGGAACGACCCGGCGTCGGTGGCCAGCGCGAACAGGCCGATCAGGAACGGCACGTCGCCGAGCTTCGTGACGAGGAAGGCCTTGATGGAGGCGGCGCGGGCCTCGGGGGTCTCCCAGTAGTGGCCGACCAGGAAGTAGGAGCAGATGCCCATGACTTCCCAGCCGACCAGCAGCACGATCAGGTCGCCGGAGTAGACGACCAGCAGCATCGCGGAGGTGAAGAGGGAGACGAGGGCGGCGTACGAGGGGTAGCGCGGATCGTCGCGCAGGTAGCCGGTCGAGTAGATCTGCACGCAGGTGGCGACGAAGGCGACCAGGACGGCGACGAGGGCGGCGAAGCCGTCGATGTCCAGGGCGAGTTCGATCGGGACCGAGCCGGTCGGGGTGAGCTGGGTGTGGGCCTCGACGGCCCGGCCGCCGCCCTGGCCGACGGCGACCGCAATGGCCAACGCCAGCGCGGTGAGGGTCGGCAGGACCGCGAGCGGGCGGACGAATCCGGGCGCGGTACGGCCCACGAGCAGGCCGGCCGCGGCGGCGAGGAACGGCAGGAGGGGGACGAGGACGGCGAGGGTGGTCGTGGTCACGCGGTGGCCTCAGCCTTCTCGTCGGCCGTCCCGTCCGTGGGCGTGCCGCTCTCGTGGCCCTCGGCGGTGTCACGGAGCCGGTCGATGTCGGAAGTTCCGCGGTTGCGGTAGACGGCGAGGACGATCGCCAGGCCGATACCGATCTCGGCGGCGGCGATGGCGATGGTGAACAGGGTCAGCGCCTGGCCGGAGTGCAGGGTGTCCCGGGCGGCCTTGCTCAGCCACACGTCGAAGGCGACGAGGTTGAGGTTGACGGCGTTGAGCATCAGCTCGACCGACATCAGCACGAGGATCGCGTTGCGCCGGGCGAGGACGCCGTACAGGCCGGTGCAGAAGAGGAGGGCGGAGAGAACGGCGGGATAGGCGAGGTGCATCAGCGGGCGCCTTCCTGCTCGATCGGGTGAATCCCGGAATCCGTGACGGAGGGGGAACTCTGTGTGACGGCCCGGCCGTTCACAGGGGGCGGGGCCGAATCCGCCTTCGCCTTCCGGGACAGGACGATCGCGCCGACCAGGGCCGCGAGGAGGAGGACGGAGAGGGCCTCGAAGGGCAGGACCCAGTTCTGGAAGAGGCTCTCGCCGGTGACCTTCGTCGAACCGGCGGCGCCGCCCAGGTCGATCCAGGTGGTGCGGAAGGCGTCCACGACCACCCAGACCAGGGCGGCGGCCGCAACCACGGCGACGGCCAGCGCGACCCAGCGGTTCCCGGAGTCGGCGTCCGGGGAGCGGCCGATCGGGGCCCTGGTCAGCATCAGACCGAAGAGGAGGAGGACGACGACGGAACCCACGTAGATGAGGACCTGCACCCAGGCGATGAACTCGGCGGTGAGCAGCAGGTATTCGACGGCGAGACCGCCGAGCGCGACCACCAGCCACAGGGCGGCGTGCACCAGTTGGCGAGTGGTGACCGTGACGAGCGCGGCTCCGAAGGTGACCAGGCCGACGAGGAGGAAGGCGATCTCCACGCCGGTCGGCGACAGGAAGCCCTGCGGCGCCTGGGCGAGGGGACTGGCGAGGGGACTCACGGCTGTTCCTCCCCCGGCTCGGTCCGGGCGGCCGCGAGCTTCTCGGCGGTCTTGCGGGCGGCGGCGAGCTCCTTCGGTTCCTCCGCGCCGGCATCGAGGGCGGGCGGGGCTGGCACCGTCCACATCCACTCGCGGAGTTTGTCGCGCTCATGGGTGAGTTCGCGGATGTCGGTCTCGGCGTACTCGAACTCCGGGGACCAGAACAGGGCGTCGAAAGGACACACCTCGATGCAGATACCGCAGTACATGCACAGGGAGAAGTCGATGGCGAAGCGGTCCAGGACATTGCGGCTGCGCTCGCGGCCGCCCGGGGCCGCCGCCGGGACGGTCTCCTTGTGGGAGTCGATGTAGATGCACCAGTCGGGGCACTCACGGGCGCAGAGCATGCAGACCGTGCAGTTCTCCTCGAACAGGCCGATCACGCCCCGGGTGCGGGGCGGGAGTTCGGGAAGGGCGTCCGGGTACTGCTCGGTGACCGATTTCCGGGTCATCGTGCGCAGGGTGACGGCCAGGCCCTTGGCGAGGCCGGAGCCAGGGATGGGGGCCACTAGGAGATCACCACCTTGACGATGCCGGTGAGGGCGATCTGGGCGAGAGAAAGGGGGACGAGGAGGGTCCAGGAGAACTTCTGGAGCTGGTCCTCGCGCAGACGGGGGTAGGTCACACGGAGCCAGATCACGACGAAGGCGAGGACCGCCGTCTTCAGGAGGGTCCACAGCCAGCCGAGGCCGTCGGCGCCCCACGGGCCGTGCCAGCCGCCCAGGAAGAGGACGGTGGTCAGGCCGCACAGGACGACGATCCCGGCGTACTCGGCGAGCAGGAACAGGGCGAACCGCAGGCCGGTGTACTCGGTGTACGCCCCGAAGATGATCTCCGAGTCGGCGACGGGCATGTCGAACGGGGGCCGCTGGAGTTCCGCGAGGCCGGCGGTGAAGAAGACCAGACCGCCGGTGATCTGCCAGGGCAGCCACCACCAGTGGAAGGCCTCGACGATGCCCGGCAGGGAGACGGTGCCGGCCGCCATCGCCACGGAGGCGGCGGCGAGCAGCATCGGGAGTTCGTAGGCGAGGAGCTGAGCGGCGGTGCGCAGGCCGCCGAGGAGGGAGAACTTGTTGGCACTGGCCCAGCCGGCCATGAGCGAGCCGAGGACGCCGACGCCCATCACGGCCAGCACGAAGAACACACCCGCGTCCAGCGCCTGGCCGACGGCACCCTCGCCGGGGCCGACCGGGATGGCGAGCAGCACGAGCAGATACGGGAGGAGGGCCACCGCGGGGGCCAGCTGGAAGATACGGCGGTCCGCGCCCGCCGGGACCACGTCCTCCTTCTGCGCGAACTTCACGCCGTCGGCGATCAGCTGGGCCCAGCCGTGGAAACCACCCGCGTACATCGGGCCGAGGCGGCCCTGCATATGGGCCATCACCTTGTGCTCGGTCTGACCGACGATCAAGGGGAAGGTGAGGAAGACGACGAACACGGCGAGGAGCCGCAGGGCGACGTCCAGAGCGTCGTTCACTGCGCGCCTCCTGGGTGGTCGTCGCGGGGAGCGGGAGGTTGTCCGGTGGCGGTGCCGTCGGAGGCCGGGGCTTCCGAGCCGACGGGAGCATCGGCGACGGGGGTCTCGGGGTTCGGGGAATCGGGGTCCGGGGAATCGGAGTCCGGGGCGTCAGGGGCAGCGGCATCGGGCGCTGGGGTCCCGGTTCCGGTGTCCTCGGGCTCCTCCGGCTCTTCGGACGCGGCAGGCTTCGGCGCGGCTGAGTCTGGTGCGATGTGCCCGGGCGTGGCCGACTTCGGCGCAGCCGACGGGGGCCCATCCGACTCGGGACCAGCCGACTCCGGCGCATCCGACTCGGGCGTTGTCGCCTCCGGCGTCGCAGGCGTAGGCGCGACCGGCTCCGTCGTCGGCGCCCCCGCCCCCGTCCCCGCCTTTGCCCCCGGCTCCTCGGTAGTGGGCCTGGGCTCGGTCCCGCCCGTCTCCGTCGGCTCTGTTGTGGCCCCGCGCTGCTCCCCCGCCTCCGGTTCGTCGAAGGCCGGGCGGGCGTGGTGCCACGGGGCGTCCGAGCTGCGCGGGGGCGAGGGGCGGGCCGGGGTGGCCGGTTCTGCCGCCGGTGCCGTCTCCTGGGCTCGCTGTGAAGCGGAGCCGCCCGAGGCGGTACGAGCCCGGCGCGGCCCACGGGGCGCGGCCGACGGCTCCGCCGCCTGAGCGGTCTCCCCGGCGACGGATTCCGCCCTCGGTGAAGCTGCGCCCTCGCTCGCGCTCCCTGCCGGGCGGTGGTCGGTCGGCGACTGCTCCTCGGCAGCGGTCCGCTGTGAGGCAGGGCCCCCGCCCGGTGAAGGTGCGCCCTCGCCCGTGCTCCCTGCCGGGCGCAGGTCGGCCGGCGGCTGCTCCTCGGCGGCGGCCCGTTGTGAGGCAGAGCCTCCGCCCGCGGTGCGTGCGCGGCGCGGGGTGGCTGTCGGCTGGGCCTCGGGAGACGGCGGTCCCTCGGGCACAGGCGGCTGTCCGGCGGTGTCCGTCTCCGCCGTCGTCCCGGGCGTCTGGCTGGCCGAACCCTCCGCGGCCGTGCGGGAGCGCCGTACCGGACGTTCACCGGCCGCGCGGGCCGGGCGTTCGCCGGTGGCGCGGCCTGCTGCGGCTCGGGCCGGCCGGGCGGGGGCAGGGGGGAGCTGGCCTTTCAGGGGGCCCCACTCGTTCGGGTCGGGGACGCCCGGGGGGAGCATCTGGCGGCGCTTGGGGCCGCCGTGATCGGACTCGCCCGGTTCCTTGGCGCCGGGCCAGGCCTTGGCGACGCGGGCCGCCAGGACGAAGTCCTTGCGGAGGGGGTGGCCCTCGAAGGTTTCCGGAAGGAGGAGGTGGTCCAGGCCGGGGTGGCCGGTGAAGCGGACGCCGAACATCTCGTGGGTCTCGCGTTCGTGCCAGCGGGCGCCCGCGTAGACACCGACGGCGGACGGGAGTTCGGGGGCGGTGTGCGGCACGGTCGTGCGCAGGAGCAGGCGGCGGACCGGGGCGAGGGCGAAGACATGGGCACAGACGCGGAAGCCGGTGCCGGGTTCGTCGACCGCGCTCAGCCAGTCGAAGTAGGTGCAGGAGACGGTCGTACGGGCGGTTTCCAGGGCGGTGAGCCAGGAGGAGGGAGGGACGTCGACGGTCAGGACCTCGTAGGACTCGTCGGCCGTGGCGTCCGGGCCGAAGAGTTCCTCGACAGGGGCCGGCAGCCAGCCGGTCGAGGCGGTCATCGCCCGTCCCCTTCCCCCGCGGGGGCGGGCGGCTGCACCAGGCCGCTCTGGAGGGCGGCGGCGGAGGGGCGGACGGTGCCGTAGCGCTCGCCGAGGGACTCGGCCGCGATCTTCTCCTGGAGTTTGAGGATGCCCTGGAGGAGGGCCTCGGGGCGTGGCGGGCAGCCGGGGACGTAGACGTCGACCGGGATGATCTGGTCGACGCCCTTGGTGACGGAGTAGGAGTCCCAGTAGGGGCCGCCGCAGTTGGAGCAGGCGCCGAAGGAGATGACGTACTTGGGCTCGGGCATCTGCTCGTAGAGGCGCTTGACCGCCGGAGCCATCTTGTCCGTGACCGTGCCGGAGACCACCATCAGGTCGGCCTGGCGGGGGCCCGGCGCGAAGGGGATCACGCCGAGGCGGATGAAGTCGTGGCGGGCCATCGACGCGGCGATGAACTCGATCGCGCAACAGGCGAGGCCGAAGTTGAAGACCCAGAGCGAGTAGCGGCGGCCCCAGTTGAGGACGACCTTCATCGGTTCGGGGGCGAGGCGGGCGAGCGTGCCCAGCCTTTTCGGCTCCGGCAGCAGAACGGGCTCCGGCGTCACGTCCATGTCAGGACGCCCTTCTTGTATGCGTACAGCAGGCCGACGGCGAGGAAGCCGAGGAAGATGAACATCTCCACCAGCGTGGTGGCGCCGTAGCCGGGGGCGGCGAAGACCGTCGCCCAGGGGAACAGGAAGATCGAGTCGACCGCGAAGATGACGTAGAGGAAGGCGTAGACGTAGTAGCGGACCTGGGTGTGGGCCCAGCCCTCGCCGACGGGGTCGACTCCGCACTCGTAGGTCAGGAGTTTCTCGGGGGTGGGGACCACCGGACGCAGCAGCCGGCCGGCCCCGAAGGCGACGGCGACGAAGAGCACGCCGACGACTGTCAGCAGTCCCACGACCGAGTAGGACGCGAAGTAGCCCGCCGCGACGATCACGGTCGGCTCACCACCCACCGTTTCCGGCATCGTCCGTCCCTCACTCCCTCGACAGACAGCAGACCTGGCCCGGTCCGGTGTCGTGACCTCAGTCAACTCTTGATTCGACGATCTGTACGCACGGGAGTCTAGGCCCTGATAAAGACACGGTAAGCAGGCCGTCACAGGGTGGGATGCGACGCCGGGGAGACCGGTGGGGTTTTCCCCAGGGTGACCCGGGCGGCGAACTCCATGGCGCGGCGCCACGGCGCACGGCACGCTGGCGCATATGACCGCACCCGCACCCCGTTCCCCCGGCTCCACCGACGGCAGAGATGACCGCGAGCGGCTGCCGCCCGTGCGCCTCGCCTACGACAGTCACACCTGGAAGGAGATCGCGCACCTCCTGCTGAACCTGCCGATATCGGTGTTCGGCTTCGTCTACGCCTTCACGGTGCTGTGGGTGAGCGGTCTGCTGACGCTCACGGTGGTCGGCATACCCCTGCTCGCGGCGTCGCTCCTGGGCGCCCGGCAGCTGGGGAAGATGGAGCGGGCACGCGCGCGTGCGTTGCTCGGGGTGCGGGTGGACGAGCCGAGTCCGATGCCGAGGGCCACGCGTGGTGCGGGCACACAGCGGTTGTGGATGGCGCTGAAGGATCCGGTGGGCTGGCGGACGCTGCTGTACGACTTCATCCGGCTGCCCTGGGGCATCCTCACGTTCTGCACCGTGCTGACCTCTCTGTTCGTGTTGTGGCCGGTGCTGCCGTTCATCGCGCGCGGGCTGGCGAACGCGGACCGGGCGATGGTCCGCGGGCTGCTGTCGCCCTCCGACGAGCTGGAGCGCCGGATCGCCGAACTGGAGTCGGACCGGGGGGTCGTGGTGGACACGGCCGCCGCCGATCTGCGGCGCATCGAGCGGGATCTGCACGACGGCGCGCAGGCCCGTCTCGTCAACCTCGCGATGGGGCTCGGTCTGGCGAAGGAGAAGCTGCTGGAGGATCCCGACTCGGCCGCCGCGATGGTCGAGGAGGCGCACGGCGAGGTGAAGCTGGCGCTGCAGGAGCTCAGGGACCTCGCCCGCGGCATCCACCCGGCGGTGCTGACCGACCGGGGGCTGGACGCGGCGCTGTCCTCGGTCGCCTCGCGGTGCACGGTGCCGGTGCAGGTGACCGCCGACCTGCCGGCCAGACCGGCGCCGGCGATCGAGGGCATCGCCTACTTCACCGTCTCCGAGCTGCTGCAGAACATCAGCAAGCACAGCGGGGCGCGCAGGGCCTCGGTCGACGTGTGGCGGACCGACGACCGGCTGCTGATCCAGGTGCAGGACGACGGGCGCGGCGGGGCGAGCCTGGACCGTGGCACCGGGATGCGGGGGCTCGCGGACCGGCTGGGCGCGGTGGATGGCCTGTTCGTCGTCGACTCACCGGCCGGCGGCCCCACGACGGTCACCGCCGAGCTGCCCTGGCGCGACCGGTCGTAGCACGGGAACGGGGGGTGGGGTAAACCCCCCGTCCGAGACGCCGACGGCCTCCATGGTCCGTGGACCTGCGGCACAGCAGGGTGGAGCTACGGCAGGACAGGGCCGATGGGACTGGGACAGGACGGGACGGGACGACGCCGATGGCCACGGAGTACGGACACGGGTACGGGCAGGACCACGGCGGGTACGACCAGGGGCCGTACGGGCTTTACGAGCCGTACGGGCTTTACGAGCCGTACGGTGAGCGTCGGCATCGCGTGCCGGCCGTGCTGCGGGCGCCGTTCGAGGCGCGCAGCTGGCGTGAGTTCGCCTATGTCCTGCTGGGCTTTCCGATCGGCGTCACGCTGTTCGTGTGGACGGTGACGATGCTGTCCCTCGGTGTCGGTCTGCTGGTGACCTTCATCGGGGTCCCGCTGCTGGCGATGGCCCTCGCCGGGTGCCGGGGTTTCGGGGTGCTGGAGCGGGCACGCGCGCGTGGGCTGCTGAGGCTGGAGGTGGCCGACCCGGAACCGCTCAGGATGCGCAAGCCGGGGTTCTTCGCCTGGATCGGCGCGGTGCTGAAGAGCGGCACGTCCTGGAAGCACCTGCTGTACGCGGTCCTGCAGTTCCCCTGGTCGATGTTGTCGTTCGTCGTCGCGCTCAATTTCTGGGCGTACGGCTGGGTCCTGCTGACGTACCCGCTGTGGTTCTGGGTCTTCCCGGTGTGGGTCGGCCAGGGCGGGATTCAGCTGTACGGCGACGCGCACCACAGCGTCTACCTCGACAACCCGTTCGAGATCACCGTGACGGCGCTGGTGGGGCTGCTGTTCACGCTGGCCACGCCGTGGATCGTGCGGGCGCTGACGCTGGTGGACCGGGTGATGGTGCACGGGTTGCTCGGGCCGTCGAAGCTGGCGTCGCGGGTGGTGGAGCTGGAGTCCGACCGGGGGGTGGTCGTCGACACGGCCGCCGCCGATCTGCGGCGCATCGAGCGGGATCTGCACGACGGCGCGCAGGCGCGGCTGGTGGCGCTGGCCATGGATCTGGGGCTGGCGAAGGAGAAGCTGCGGGAGGACCCCCAGGCCGCGGCGCGGATGGTGGACGACGCGCACGGTGAGGTGAAGACCGCGCTGCAGGAGCTCAGGGACCTGGCCCGCGGGATCCATCCCGCCGTGCTGACCGACCGGGGGCTGGACGCGGCGCTGTCCTCGGTGGCCTCGCGGTGCACGGTGCCGGTGCGGGTGGAGGTGGACCTGGCCGAGCGGCCGGCGGCGGCGATCGAGGGGATCGCGTACTTCACGGTGTCCGAGCTGCTGCAGAACATCAGCAAGCACGCGCGGGCGAGCGCGGCGGCGGTGGATGTGTGGCGCAGCGAGGACCGGTTGATGCTGCAGGTCGTGGACGACGGGGTGGGGGGTGCGGACACGGCCGGGGGGTCGGGGCTCGCGGGGCTGGCCGAGCGGCTGGACGCGGTCGACGGGATCCTGGTGGTCGACTCCCCGGCGGGCGGGCCCACGCGAGTGACGGCGGAGCTGCCCTGGCGAGGCTGAGCACCCTCCTCGGACACCGGCCGGGCTGATTTGGCCCGCCTCCTCTCCTTACCCCGACGCACTCCGATCCGAATGCTGGAATGCTGGACTTTCGGACAGGGCAGGCATGTACGCCGGACGGGGTTGTGGGGGGCCGGGAGATCGTGGAGGACAGGGTGCGGGTGGTCATCGCCGAGGATTCCGTGCTGCTCAGGGAGGGGCTGACCCGGCTGTTGACCGACCGGGGGCACGATGTCGTCGCGGGTGTCGGAGACGCGGAGGCGCTGCTCAAGACCATCGCCGATCTGAACGCGCAGGGGGCGATGCCGGACGTCGTCGTGGCGGATGTGCGGATGCCGCCGACGCACACCGACGAAGGGGTGCGGGCCGCCGTGCGGCTGCGGAAGGCGCATCCGGAGCTCGGGGTGCTGGTGCTGTCACAGTACGTGGAGGAGCGCTACGCCACCGAACTGCTGGCCGGTTCCAGCCGGGGCGTCGGTTACCTGCTGAAGGACCGGGTCGCCGAGGTGCGGGAGTTCGTGGACGCCGTCGTGCGGGTCGCCGAGGGCGGTACGGCGCTCGATCCCGAGGTGGTCGCGCAGTTGCTCGGACGCAGCCGCAAGCAGGACGTGCTGACCGGGCTGACCCCGCGGGAGCGGGAGGTGCTGGGGCTGATGGCCGAGGGGCGGACGAACTCGGCGATCGCACGGCAGCTGGTCGTGAGCGACGGAGCCGTCGAGAAGCACGTCAGCAACATCTTCCTCAAGCTCGGGCTGTCACAGAGCGAGGGGGACCACCGGCGCGTTCTGGCCGTTCTGACCTATCTGAACTCGTGACGGAACGCGACCGTGTCGGCACCTGAAGGCAGCAAGAGGGAGGGAAACTCGTGTCAAGTCAGGGCAAAAGGTCGTTTCGATGTGCCGTCCGTCACGCGAGCGGACACGGGAAGGCGACCCTAACCGACGTAGGGTTGAAGGTGGGATGGTACGTGGGACGACCACGCCCGGGCAGCCGCCTCGAAGGAGGTCCAGTTCAGTGACCAGCCAGGTCAGCAGGACAACGGAACAGGCCGACGGAACCGTCGTAGGAGAACAGCGCAAGCCGGGCGGTGTGAAGACCGTCCGGCGTCTGGATCGGGTGATCATCCGGTTCGCGGGGGACTCGGGTGACGGTATGCAGCTCACCGGTGACCGGTTCACGTCGGAGACCGCGTCTTTCGGCAACGATCTGTCCACCCTGCCGAATTTCCCCGCCGAGATCCGGGCACCCGCAGGCACTTTGCCGGGGGTTTCCTCGTTCCAGTTGCATTTCGCCGACCATGACATCCTCACCCCGGGCGACGCGCCGAACGTACTGGTCGCGATGAACCCGGCCGCTCTGAAGGCCAACATCGGGGATCTGCCGCGCGGCGCGGAGATCATCGTCAACACGGACGAGTTCACCAAACGGGCGATGCAGAAGGTCGGGTACGACACCTCGCCCCTGGAGGACGGGTCGCTCGACGGCTACAGCCTGCACCCGGTGCCGCTGACCACACTGACCGTGGAAGCCCTGAAGGAATTCGACCTCACCCGCAAAGAGGCCGAGCGCAGCAAGAACATGTTCGCGCTCGGCCTCTTGTCATGGATGTACCACCGGCCGACCGAGGGCACGGAGAAGTTCCTCCAGCAGAAGTTCGCACGCAAGCCCGAGGTCATGAACGCCAACCTGGCGGCCTTCCGGGCGGGCTGGAACTTCGGGGAGACGACCGAGGACTTCGCCGTCTCGTACGAGATCGCCCCGGCGACGACCGCCTTCCCGGTCGGCACCTACCGGAACATCTCCGGGAACCTGGCCCTGGCGTACGGCCTGGTCGCCGCGTCCCGGCAGGCCGATCTGCCGCTGTTCCTCGGGTCGTACCCGATCACCCCGGCCTCCGACATCCTGCACGAGCTGAGCAAGCACAAGAACTTCGGCGTGCGCACCTTCCAGGCCGAGGACGAGATCGCCGGCATCGGCGCGGCCCTGGGGGCGGCCTTCGGCGGCTCGCTGGCCGTGACGACGACCTCCGGTCCGGGTGTGGCGCTGAAGGCGGAGACGGTCGGGCTCGCCGTCTCGCTGGAGCTGCCGCTGCTGGTCGTCGACATCCAGCGCGGCGGGCCGTCCACCGGTCTGCCGACCAAGACCGAGCAGGCGGACCTGCTGCAGGCGATGTACGGCCGCAACGGCGAGGCGCCGGTCCCGGTGATCGCCCCGCGGACCCCGGCCGACTGCTTCGACGCGGCGCTGGAGGCCGCCCGGATCGCGCTGAAATACCGGACCCCCGTGATGCTCCTCTCGGACGGCTACCTGGCCAACGGCAGCGAACCCTGGCGCGTCCCGGAGCTGGAGGAGCTCCCGGATCTGCGGGTGCAGTTCGCGAGCGGCCCCAACCACACCCTCGACGACGGCACCGAGGTCTTCTGGCCGTACAAACGCGACCCTCAGACCCTCGCGCGACCGTGGGCGATCCCCGGCACGCCCGGCCTCGAACACCGCATCGGCGGCATCGAGAAGCAGGACGGCACGGGCAACATCTCCTACGACCCCGCCAACCACGACTTCATGGTCCGCACCCGGCAGGCCAAGATCGACGGCATCGACGTACCGGACCTCGAGGTCGACGATCCGGACGGAGCGAGGACCCTGGTGCTGGGCTGGGGTTCGACGTACGGGCCGATCACCGCGGCGGTCCGCCGGCTGCGCCGGGACGGCGAGGCGATCGCGCAGGCGCATCTGCGGCACCTCAACCCCTTCCCGAGGAATCTCGGCAGCGTACTGGGGCGTTACGAGAAGGTCGTGATCCCCGAGATGAACCTCGGTCAGCTCGCCACGCTCATCCGGGCGAGGTACCTGGTGGACGCCCATTCGTACAACCAGGTCAACGGCATGCCGTTCAAGGCCGAGCAGCTCGCCGCGGCGCTCAAGGAGGCCATCGATGACTGATGCGATCGACGCCACCGACGGACTGCTCCAGCTCGTCCCCAAGGCCGAGGCCAAGCAGTCCATGAAGGACTTCAAGTCCGACCAGGAGGTGCGCTGGTGCCCCGGCTGCGGCGACTACGCGATCCTGGCGGCCGTACAGGGCTTCATGCCGGAGCTGGGACTGGCGAAGGAGAACATCGTCTTCGTCTCGGGCATCGGCTGCTCGTCCCGTTTCCCGTACTACATGAACACGTACGGCATGCACTCCATCCACGGCCGGGCGCCCGCGATCGCCACCGGGCTGGCGACCAGCAGGCGGGACCTGTCGGTCTGGGTGGTGACCGGTGACGGCGACGCGCTGTCCATCGGCGGCAACCACCTGATCCACGCCCTGCGCCGGAACGTCAACCTGAAGATCCTCCTCTTCAACAACCGCATCTACGGGTTGACGAAAGGGCAGTACTCACCGACCTCCGAGGTCGGAAAAATCACCAAGTCGACACCGATGGGTTCGCTGGACGCTCCCTTCAACCCGGTGTCCCTCGCCATCGGCGCCGAGGCGTCCTTCGTCGCCCGCACCATCGACTCCGACCGCAAGCACCTGACCGAGGTGCTGCGCGCGGCCGCCGCCCACCCCGGCACGGCCCTGATCGAGATCTACCAGAACTGCAACATCTTCAACGACGGCGCCTTCGACGCCCTGAAGGACAAGCAGTCCGCCGAGGAGGCGGTGATCCGCCTGGAGCACGGGCGGCCCATCCGCTTCGGCGCGGACGGCGCGCGCGGTGTCGTACGCGACCGGCTCACCGGTGATCTGTTGGTGGTCGACGTGACGGCGGAGAACGAGTCCGAGATCCTCGTCCACGACGCCCACTCGCCCTCCCCCACCACGGCGTTCGCGCTGTCCCGGCTGGCGGACCCGGACACCCTGCACAACACGCCCGTGGGCGTCTTCCGCGCGGTGGAACGGCCCGTCTACGACGTCCAGATGTCAGGGCAGCTGGACACCGCCGTGGAACAGCACGGCAAGGGCGACCTCGCGGCCCTGCTGGCCGGCGGGGACACCTGGACGGTCGTGGGCTGACGAGCCAGGCAGCCATGAGGCGGGGCCCGGACGCGATGTCCGGGCCCCGCCTCACGTTCCGGGCCCCTGGCTCCTAGGCGCGCTTCGCCTCGTCGTAGGCCTCCCGGGCCCGTGCCACGTCCGGCATCCGCCGTTCGGTCCACAGGGCCAGATCCTTCACCTGCAGGGCCGCCTCGCGGCCGAGGTCGGTGAGGGAGTAGTCGACCCGGGGCGGGATGACCGGCTTGGCGTCCCGGTGGACGAGGCCGTCGCGTTCCAGCGTCTGGAGGGTCTGGGTGAGCATCTTCTCGCTGACCCGGCCGATCGCGCGGCGCAGTTCGCTGAAGCGGTAGGGGCGGTCGAGGAGCTGGATCAGGACCAGGACGCCCCAGCGGCTGGTGACGTGCTCCAGGACCAGACGGTAGGGGCACATCGCCTCACCGACGACGTACCGGTCGGCTCCGCCCGCCGGGACGACTGCTTCCGGGGTACTTACGGTCATGCAAGTACCTTACTTCAAAGTGGGTACTTTCTTTCAGTTAGCGCTCCTCCTAGGGTTAGTGCCAACGGAACCCCACAAGGAGATCGCAGACCATGAGCATCGTTGTCACCGGAGCCACCGGACACCTCGGCCGTCACGTCGTGACCCAGCTGCTGGAGAAGGTCCCGGCCGAGCAGATCACCGCCGTCGTGCGCGACGAGGCCAAGGCCGCCGACTTCGCCGCCAAGGGCGTGAAGATCGCCGTCGCCGACTACAACGCCCCCGAGACCTTCGACGGCCTCTTCGCCGCCGGCGACAAGGTGCTGCTGATCTCCGGCAACGAGTTCGACAAGGGCCGCCCCGCCCAGCACCAGGTCGTCATCGACGCCGCCAAGGCGGCCGGCGTGGCCCTGCTCGCCTACACCAGCGCCCCGGGCAGCCTGCACGCCTCGCTGGTCGACGACCACCGCGCCACCGAGGAGGTGCTGCTCGCCTCCGGTCTGCCGTACACCCTGCTGCGCAACGGCTGGTACCACGAGAACTACACCGAGAACCTCGCCCCGGTCCTGGAGCACAACGCCGTCGTCGCGGCGGCCGGCGAGGGCCGTGTCTCCTCCGCCTCCCGCGCCGACTACGCGGCCGCCGCGGTCGCCGTGCTGACCGGTGAGGGCCATGAGAACCAGACGTACGAGCTGGGCGGCGACGTCGCCTGGAGCTTCGCCGAGTACGCGGCCGTGATCGCCGAGCAGACCGGCAAGGACATCGCCTACAACTCCGTGCCCGGCGAGGTGCTCCAGGGCATCCTGACCGGCGCCGGGGTGCCCGAGATGTTCGCCGCGATCCTGGTCGACGTCGACGCGTCGATCGCCAAGGGCGAACTGGTCGTCGACTCCGGCGACCTCTCCCGCCTGGCCGGCCGCCCGACCTCCCCGATCTCCGAGGCCGTCGCCGTCGCACTCAAGGGCTGACCTGCCCGGATGCACCCACCCTTGTCTGTCATGACCGTATGCCGATACGGCCATGACAGACAGGGGTTCCCGGCGTTACCTTCGTCCAGGCGTGCTGAAACCGGGGACGAGGAGGGCCTGTGGCCGACATATCGAAGGGCGAGCGGCGGGCAGGGCTGCTGAACGGCTTCGCGGCTTACGGGATGTGGGGCCTGGTCCCCCTCTTCTGGCCGCTGCTGAAGCCCGCCGGTTCGGTGGAGATCCTGGCCCACCGGATGGTGTGGTCCCTGCTCTTCGTCGTCGTGGCACTGCTCTTCGTACGACGCTGGGCCTGGGCCGGTGAGCTGCTGCGGCAGCCCCGCCGACTGGCGCTGGTGACGGTCGCCGCCACCGTGATCACCGTCAACTGGGGCGTCTACATCTGGGCCGTCAACGCCGGGCACGTGGTCGAGGCCTCGCTCGGCTACTTCATCAACCCCCTGGTGACCATCGCCATGGGCGTGCTGCTGCTGAAGGAACGGCTGCGGACCGTGCAGTGGGCGGCGGTGGGCGTCGGTTTCGCCGCCGTCGTCGTGCTGGCCGTCGGCTACGGGCAGCCGCCGTGGATCTCCCTCGTCCTCGCCTTCTCCTTCGCCACCTACGGGCTCGTCAAGAAGAAGGTCAACCTCGGCGGCATCGAGTCACTCGCGGCGGAGACCGCGATCCAGTTCCTGCCCGCGCTCGGCTATCTGCTGTGGCTGGCCGGCCACGGCGAGTCCAGCTTCGTCAACGACGGCGCCGGGCACGCGGCCCTGCTGGCCTCCACCGGCATCGTCACCGCGCTCCCCCTGGTCTGCTTCGGCGCCGCCGCGATCCGCGTCCCGCTCTCGACGCTCGGCCTGCTGCAGTACCTCGCGCCGGTCTTCCAGTTCCTGCTCGGCATCCTCTACTTCCACGAGGCCATGCCCACCGCACGCTGGGCCGGCTTCGCCCTGGTCTGGCTCGCCCTCGCCCTGCTCACCTGGGACGCGCTGCGCACCGCCCACCGGGCCGCGCGTGCCCTCGCGACAGCGCCCCTGCCACGGCCGGCGACGCCCGCCGCGGAGACTCCCGCAAGTCCGGTGTGAGGTCCCCGGCCGTCGGCTATAAGTGGGCGGCATGACGCAGACGCCCGCACCCCTGCACTGGAAACTCGTCATCGACGCCCGCGACCCGCACGCACAGGCCGACTTCTGGGCCGCCGCGCTGCACTACGTGGCCGAGGACAACAGCGCGTTCGTCGAACGCCTGCTGGAACTGGGCGCGCTGCCCGGCGCGGCCACCGTCGAGTACCACGGGCGTGCCGCCTTCCGGGACCTGATCGCCGTACGGCATCCGGACGACCCGTACGACGAGGAGCGCGGCACGGGGCTGGGGCGGCGGCTGCTGTTCCAGCGAGTGCCGGAGGCGAAGTCCGGCAAGAACCGGCTGCACGTCGATCTGCACTCCGGGCACGGACAGCGGGCGGACGAGGTGACGCGCCTCGAGGGGCTGGGCGCGACCGTGGTACGGCATGTGTCCGAGCCGGCCGGTGAGTGGACCGTGATGGCCGACCCGGAGGGCAACGAGTTCTGCGTGCAGTAGCGCCAGCTTGCTGTGCAGTGACGCCTACTGCCCGCTCTCGACTGCTCGCTTTCGGCTATTTGTTCTCGGCCGCGCGGCGGGCGCGTTCCGTGAGGCGGGCCATGCGGGCGCGGGCCGACTCCAGTTCGTCGGGCTCGTCGGCCGCCGGACCGTCCTCGGTGGTGAGCTGCGTCCACAGGTCGATCAGGTCGTGGCCGAGGCGCAGGCCGTGCTCCGGGTCGCGCACCGCGCGCCAGGCGGTGGCCGCGCTGCGCACATTGCCGTACGCACCCTCGGCGTCCCGCGCCTGCCGGCGCTGCCGGGCCAGGTCGAGGGAGAGGTGGAAGGCGCGCAGCGGGTCGCCCGCGAGGTAGGCGATGTACGCGGTCAGTTCGCGCAGGTGCAGCACCTCGGTGTGGCGGTCGCCGAGGATCGCGGACGCCTCGGCGACGGTGCGCTCAGCGAGCTCGGCCGCCGCTTCGATACGGCCCGCCCGGACGGCCTCGTTGATCCGCGCCATCGGCTCGGTGAGCAGCGCGGCCCCCTCCGCCGTCACGGTCACGGGCTCGTCCCCGAGCACCTCCTCGGCGACCGCGTCGAAGCCGCGGGCGGGGGTGTGCCTGGGGTCGGGCTCCCGTTCGACGAGCGGCTCGCCGAGAAGGACGGGATCCGGGGCTGAGGCCGGGGCCGGAGCGAGAGCCGGAGCCGGGACCAGGGCGCTCATGACGGGCGGCGGGCCGAAGCTGCCGGTGGGCGCCTGGACGGTACCCGGTGCGGGGGCGGGCGGTACGGCCGGTGCCGGTGGGGCGGGCGGTTCCGGTACCGCCCGCAGCAGGGGGAACGACGGGGCCGCGTCCCGTACGGGAGCGGGCTCGTCGACGGCCCGCAGGAGAGGAGCCGACCGGTCCCGGCGGGGCTGCCGCTCGGGCTCGGCGGCCGGTGCGGGTTCCTTCGGCTCGGCCGACGCGGTCATCCGTACCGGGTCGCCGGTGAAGCTGCTGGAGCCGTCCAGATTCACCCGTAGGGAGACGACATAGCCGATACGGGTGTCCTGGACCGTGGCCAGGACCGGGCGGCCGGTGGTGCGGGCGAGGTGGTGGAGGTGGTTGAGGACCGCGTGCTGGGGTTCCTCACCGGGCCCCGGAAGCAGCGGTACGCCGTCCACGGACGCGGCGCGGTCCGCCACCCGGACGTCGACCGGAACCAGGCACCCTTCCTCCTGGACTTCCCGCTGCTCCTTGCTGCTGAGTCGGGACATCGGCCCTCATTCCCCCGGCGTCACCATCCGGTCGTACCCGTGCGTACGATCCAGTCTCTCCGCTCGGCGCGGCTCCCACGTCACCGCGACGTCACAGCCTCGCACCAGGAAGGGGGCGGCAGCCGTGCGGCGCCCGGGTGGCCGGACCGCTCCGCTACGCGGTGATGTCCTTCGTGGTGAACCGCGCCCAGGCCGCCGAACCGAACACCGCCGCGTACAGGGCCTGCAGTTCCAGGTTCTTGACGAGGTCGTCCCAGTAGACGGGGTCGCGCATCAGGTCGGCGAAGGACAGCCAGTAGTGGGAGAAGAAGTACGGCTGGAGGGCGTGCAACTGGGGGATCTGGTCGAGGATCTGGACGGTGATGAGCAGGCCGACGGTGGTGGCCATCGCCGCGATCCCGCTGCTGGTGAGAGTGGACACGAACAGGCCGAGGGCGGCTATGCCGGTCAGGGACGCGGCCACCACCAGGGCGATCAGCAGGGCGCGGCCGAGTCCCTCGGCGAAGGAGATCTGGGTGCCGGAGATCGTCGTCAGGTCGCCGAGCGGAAAGAGGAGCGCGCCGACGGCGAGGGCGGAGGCGGCCACCACCAGGGTGGCGAGCAGGCAGAAGGCCATCGTCGTCGCGTACTTGGTGAGCAGCAGGCGGGTACGGCCCGCCGGGGCGACGAGCAGATAGCGCAGGGTGCCCGCGTTGGCCTCGCCCGCGATCGCGTCCCCGGCCACCACGCCGACGGCCATCGGCAGGAAGAACGGCAGGGTGGCGGCCAGTGCCGTGAACACCAGGAACAGTCCGTTGTTGGTGATCTGCGAGATGAACGCCGGGCCCCCGCCGCCGCCCCGGCCGACCTGTCCGTCGCCGCTCGTCTCGATCTTCACGGAGATGCCGACCAGAATCGGCACCGCCGCGAGCACGCCGAGCAGCGCGAGGGTGCGCCAGCGCCGGAGGGTGGTGACCAGTTCGCTGCGGAGCAGACCGAGGGTCCACAGCGGGTTGGGCCGTACGGCCGTTCCGTCCGCTCCTGCTACGACCGCCACGTCAGCCTGCGACATCGAAGCCCTCCCCGGTCAGCGCCACGAACGCGTCCTCCAGCGAGGCCCGTTCGAGCGTGAAGCCCCGGACCCGGACGCCTGCCGCGACGAGCGCCGCGTTCACCTCGGCGAGGTCGCGCTCGGGCGGCTCGCCGGTCACCCGGTCCTCGGCGGCGACGACGTCCGCGACGCCCTGTTCCTTGAGCACCCGGGCGGCGTCACCGGTGTCCGGGGTGGTCACGACGAGCCGGCCGCGCGCACCGGCCGCCAGGTCGGCGACCGGGCCCTGGGTGATCAGCCGGCCCTGGGCCATCACGGCCACGTGGGTGCAGACCTGCTCGATCTCGTCGAGGAGGTGGGAGGAGAGGAAGACGGTGGTGCCGTCCCCGGCCAGCTCCCGCACCAGGGAACGGATCTCCCGCATGCCCTGGGGGTCCAGGCCGTTGGTCGGCTCGTCCAGCACCAGCAGTCTGCGGGGCTGCAGCAGCGCGGCGGCCAGGCCCAGGCGCTGCTTCATGCCGAGGGAGTAGGCCTTGGCCTTCTTCGCGGCGGCGGCCGTCAGCCCCACCCGGTCCAGCGCGGCCTCGACGCGGGCGCGCCGGGTGCGGGGGTCGGCGGTCGGGTCGGCGGCGTCGTAGCGCAGCAGGTTGTCGCGGCCGGAGAGGAAGCCGTACAGGGCCGGGCCCTCGATGAGGGCGCCGACGTGCGGCAGTACGGCGCGGGAGGCGCGCGGCATGGGGCGGCCCAGGACGCGGGCCGTGCCCGAGGTGGGCTCGATCAGGCCCATCAGCATGCGGATGGTGGTGGTCTTGCCGGAGCCGTTGGGACCGAGGAAGCCGAAGACGCTGCCCGCCGGGACGGTCAGGTCGAGACCGTCCACGGCGAGCTGTCCGCCGCGGTAGCGCTTGGTGAGGCCACGGGTGTCGATGACGCTCGCGCTCGCCGGAGCTTCGCCTCCAGAGCCCCCCGAGCCAGCCGAGCCGGCGGGGTCCCCCGAGTTTCCCGAGCCATCCGGGTCCCCTGAGCTCCCCGGTTCCTCCGGCTTCCGCTCCGTGGCGGACGGCTGGTCCATCGGCTCC
This sequence comes from Streptomyces sp. NPDC048277, assembly GCF_040652235.1. Lineage (NCBI taxonomy): Bacteria > Bacillati > Actinomycetota > Actinomycetes > Kitasatosporales > Streptomycetaceae > Streptomyces > Streptomyces sp. NPDC048277. The sequence continues at coordinate 122,064 of NZ_JBEZLQ010000001.1, read as the reverse complement.
CTCGATTCGTCGTGCGGAACAGGGTACTTGCGGTACCCACCCCGCCTTTCGCTACCCCGCGTTCGCCGCCTTCACCAGCGCGGCCTTGTTCACCGCGCCGACGTAGACCTTGCCGTTGTCGGTGATCAGGGCGTTGATCAGCCGGGTGGAGAAGACCGTGCCCTTGCCGAACTTGCCGGAGACCGGGTCGCCGAGCGAGCCGAGGAAGCCGCTCAGGTCGCCGCTGCCGGAGGCGGAGCCGGTGGGCAGGCCGCCCTTGCTGCCGGTGTCGAGGACGGCTATGGAGTTCCAGCCCTTGCCGAGGACGTCGAAGCCCTCCTTGCCGAGGTCCTTCGCGGAGCCGTTGCCGGGCGTCTCGGAGGCCTTGCCGCCCTTGTCCCGCCCGTCGGCCTTGCCTGCCTTGCCTGCCTTGCCGACCTTGTCGCCCTCGGTGACCTTGGCGCCCTTGGGCGGGGTGAATTCGAAGGTCGAGGCGGCCGGGGCGGCGAAGCTGACCTGGGTGTAGCCGGCGTCGACCACGGCCGCGCCGCCGCTCGACGGGGTGAGCGTGAACTTCAGCGGGGTGCCGGTCTTGGCGTCCACCGCGATGCTGATCGCGCCGACCGTCGTGCCGGACTGCTTGGGCTTGATGACGAGGCGGTAGGCGTCGCGGCCGGCGACCTGGGCGGTGCCGTCGACCGTCACCGAGGTGGTGTCGTCGACCGACTTGAGGACCTCGTCGGCGAAGTCCTTGGGCGTGGCGGGCACTTCGTGCTGCTCGGCCTTGCCGGAGTCGGCGACGGTGGAGTGGTAGACCTCGTTGGACTTGCTGTCGTAGCCCCACACGTCCGTGCCGTTGTGGATGAGGCTGTACTCGGCGCCGCTCTCCAGCAGCGACACCTTCTGCTTCTCGGGGCCGTCGGCGGCGACACGCAGCGTGTGCGTGCCGGAGGCCAGCTCGGTGAGCTTGCTCGACGGGTCGGCGGACGAGCCGTCGCCGCTGCCCCGGGTGGCCCCGGACATCAGGCTGCTCTCCAGACCGCCGAGGTCGGGCAGCCCGAGGTCGGTGCTGATCTTGACGGTGCCGGACAGCTGCTGCACGTCCGACTTGGCGATCTTGTTGATGAGTTCCTGAGCGGTGATCTTCGGCAGGTTGGGGTCACCGGAGTCGGCGAGCGCCGGGACCAGCCCGATCGTGGCCGCGGCCACCCCCATCACCGCGACCGGGACGACGTACCGTGCGGCCTTGCGTCGCCGCTCGGCACGCGTCTCGTCGTCGCCCTGCGCGGCCCCCGTGCTGTCGTCGGATTCGTACGGTGCCATGTGTGCCTTACCTCCGTCGTCGGCGGCGGCCGTCCTCGCACGTGTCCCACCCTGAGCCGCCATTCTCACCCGAATCGGTGAGTGGTGGTGATTTCCCTGGTTTCCATCTCACCAAATCGGAGGCCCGGAAGCGTCAGACCCGGGAGCCAACTCCGCGTACGACTGCGGTATGACACAAGGGTGGAGACGCCTCCCCCGACCCGTAGGGGTCGTGCGGCGAAGGCGCCTCTTCTCACTCGTCCGCTTGCTCGGTGATGCTGCTTGCTCAGTGCTGCTGCACGAACACATCGTCCGCGCGGTACGGAACGCCCCGCCGGGGAAGTCGGCGGTGTGCAGGTTGGCGCAGAAGGCGCCGCGGTCGGTGGTGAGCTGCGCACCCTTGGCGCCCTGGTGGATGTGCAGGTCGGTCGGCCTGCCGGTGCCGCGCCAGGTCACGGCGATGGCCACCGTGTCCCCCTTGACCTGGATGGACTCCAGCGCGGCGCCGTCCTTGTCACCGACGGCGGGTCCTCCGGCGACGGGCACCTCGTAGGCGCCGCGCAGGCCGGTCGGCCGCCGAGTCGGCCGGGGTCAGCCGGCCCGGTGCACCACCGCGTCGCAGAGCTCCAGGAGTGTCACCTTCGCGTCGCACTCCGGCAGCGGCGCCAGCGCGGCCCGCGCCTCCTCCGCGTAGCGGACCGTGTCCCGGCGCGCCTGCTCCAGCGCCGGATGCACCCGCAGCGCCGCCAGGGCCTCCGCGTGCCGCGCGTCGTCCGTGAGGTCGGAGTCCAGCAGCTCGCACAGCGCGATGTCCTCGGCCAGCCCGAGCCGTGCCGCCCGCTCCCGCAGCCGGAGCACCGGCAGGGTGGGGATGCCCTCGCGCAGGTCGGTCCCGGGGGTCTTGCCGGACTCGTGGGAGTCGGAGGCGATGTCCAGGACGTCGTCGGCGAGCTGGAAGGCGACGCCGAGCCGTTCGCCGTACTGGGTGAGGACGTCCACGACCGTCTCGTCGGCACCGGACATCATGGCGCCGAAGCGGCAGGAGACCGCCACCAGCGAGCCGGTCTTGCCGCCGAGCACGTCGAGGTAGTGGTCGACCGGGTCCCGGCCGTCCATCGGGCCGGCCGTCTCCAGGATCTGGCCGGTCACCAGCCGTTCGAACGCGAGGGCCTGGACCCGGACCGCCTCGGGTCCGAGGTCGGCGAGGATCTGTGAGGCGCGGGCGAAGAGGAAGTCGCCGGTGAGGACGGCGACCGAGTTCCCCCAACGGGTGTTGGCGCTGTCGACACCGCGCCGCACGGAGGCCTCGTCCATGACGTCGTCGTGGTAGAGCGTGGCCAGGTGGGTGAGCTCGACGACGACGGCCGACGGCACGACGCCCGGCGCGTACGGGTCGCCGAACTGCGCGGCGAGCATCACGAGCAGCGGCCGGAACCGCTTTCCGCCGGCCCGCACGAGGTGCTGCGCGGCCTCCGTGATGAACGGGACCTCACTTTTGGTGGCTTCTAGCAAGCCTTCCTCGACAGCCGTCAATCCGGCCTGGACATCGGCTTCCAGAGCCTGGTCCCGCACGCTCAGCCCGAACGGCCCGACGGTCACGAGGGGTCTCCTGTCTGCTGGTGTCCACTGCCGGTTACACGGTTTGTCGATAGGTCGCTGCCATCACTCAAGTCAGCGTATCCGGTCAGGTTTCGATCACCGATAGCGCCCACGGTTACACCCTGGGCGCTATCGGATCACGACCGGTATGTTTTTGATCAGCCGATACGACCTGACATCCACTGACTTAACAGGAAGTAACGACAGTTGTCCCGAACCGCGACATAAGCCGTGTCCCGAACCAGGGCATACACCGCACCGCGGACCGCTCACACCGCCACACATGACGGCGGACCGCCCGAGGGAGCGCCCGCCCACGGACGACCACCCCTTCTCCGGTCGGCGTCACCTGCCCGGACGTACCTCCTCCGCCGCCCGCCGACGCCGACGGGGACACGCGACACCCATCAATACATCCCTCCCTCACGAGACCGCACACGACGACCTCCACATCCCCTTGACCGACGGAACCTCGCCCTCACGCGCGCGTGGCACCCACTGCCGGACGAGCCCGCACCCTCGCCGCACCGGCCCACCCCCTCCCCCGCCGAGTGACGAGAGCCCGGCGGACGGGAGCACCGCCGTCCAGCGACCGGCGGCACACCCTTGACCCGACGGAGCCGCCGCCTCCTGGGGTGCCTGCGCTTCCTTCCGGATCACGGCCCTCACGCCCGGGCCGCCCAGACTGCCGCCACGGCCCGCCCCACCGGCGACCGCCATGACAACGACCCGCACGACAAAGGAAGTTCCGCCCTCACGTGACCAGGATCACGCACACGCCGGAACTCCCGGCACCCCCTTGCCCCTTGGAACCACCGCCCCCCAGGCGCCTGGTCGACGCGAGTCGATGCCGCACATCGACCTCCCGGCCGCGCTCGACGAGCAGGACCCACTGCCGGCCCACACCCGATCAGGCTCGTCGATTTGCCCGATGGGCCCGAAATTCCGCTAAAACGACAATTCGGGCAATCCGTGAAGTCGCCTGCGGCGCGGGCCCCTTCAGCACCCCCAGGCGGGGTGGTTCACCCGGATGACGGCGGAGCATTTTTGTGTTGAAGTTTCAAAAAACGGATTTCATGAATCCGGCATGTCCCATTTTGCCGTGATTGCGGTTTCGTGAAGTAGGTCACGCGCACCCAAAAGCCGCAGAGCCCGTAAGGCAACCCTTCCTTCCCTTTTCCCGTAGGCCAGTTGAGGCTTGGCAACCGCAAAGGATCAAGCGCCCCATATGCCTCAGATCAAGGTCAATCGGTGTGTTGCGGGAATCAGGTACTTGTTCCGGACATGTGCTCTCGCATACGTTCCGGCTCACCGGGCGGACGCCGAATCCTGCCGCCGCCCGTCGTAACCCATCGACGAGTTCATTTCGTACGGCAGGAGCGGGGGAACCAGGTAAGTCGCCGGACCGGGCGGCCGACGTCACTCACGGACGTCGTTCCGGAACGGCTAGGGGTCAAGTCGCCCCGCCCTCGGGCGGTGCGGCCGGGCACTCCCCGAGCCCGAACCCGACAGCTCACCTCGCAGGCGACGGAGAGGAACTTCGCCATGCCTACTGCCGCTCAGCCCCGTCGCACCCGCATCGCCCGCACACTCACCGCCGTCGGCACCGGCGCCGCCCTGCTCGCCCTCCCGATCATCGGGGCGACCACCGCCGCCGCCACCACCGCCACCTCCACCACGACGCCCTCGAAGACGCTCGCCGGGTACCCGAACAACCTCGACGGCTGGATCCGCGAGTCGCTCGCGATCATGGCCCAGAAGGGCATCCCCGGCTCCTACAACGGCATCCACCGCAACGTGATACGCGAGTCGTCCGGCAACCCTCGGGCCATCAACCTCTGGGACTCCAACGCGGCCAAGGGCATCCCGTCCAAGGGCCTGCTCCAGGTGATCAACCCGACGTTCAACGCCTACCACGTTGCCGGCACGTCGTACGACATCTACGACCCGGTCGCGAACATCACCGCCGCCTGCAACTACGCCGCCCACCGGTACGGCTCGATCGACAACGTCTTCGGCGCGTACTGATCGAGGTTTGAGGAGCCTTCGACGGCTTAATGCCCGCGAATGGCTTCACGGCTTCACGGCGTCATGGCCATACGGCCTTACGGCCTTACGGCCTTACGGAAACAGTCTTTCGAGGACGACGGCGATGCCGTCGTCCTCGTTCGACAAGGTGATCTCGTCGGCCACGGCCTTGAGTTCGGGGTGGGCGTTGGCCATCGCCACCCCGTAGCCCGCCCATTCGAACATGGGAATGTCGTTGGGCATGTCGCCGAAGGCGACGGCCTGTTCGGGGCTCAGCCCCAGATGGTCGGCGGCCAGCGCGAGCCCGGTCGCCTTGGTCACCCCGCACGGCTGGAGCTCCACCGTCCCCGGCCCCGACATGGTGACCGTCGCCAGCGATCCCACCACCGACCGCGCGGTCGTCGCCAGTTCGTCGTCGGACAGGGTGTGGTGGCGCAGCAGCACCTTGCTGATGGGCTCGCACCACAGGTCGTCACGCCGGCCGACGCGCAGCGCGGGCAGCGTGGGGTGGGGCATCAGATAGCCCGGCTCGATGAGCGTGAGCCCGTCGACTCCGTCCTGGTCGACCGCCGCGTACACCTGGCCGACCTCGGCCTCGATCTTGCCGAGCGCGGTCTCCGCCAGTTCCCGGTCCAGGGTGACCGACCACAGCAGCCGGTCCGCGCCGGCGTCGTACACCTGCGCGCCCTGGCCGCAGACCGCGAGTCCCGTGCAGCCGAGGTCGTCGAGGAGCGGGCGCACTCTCGGCGCGGGGCGGCCGGTCACCACGAGGTGCCGGGCGCCGGCCCGGCCGGCCCGCGTGAGCGCGGCGAGCGACCGTTCCGAGAGCGTGTCGTCGCCGCGCAGCAGCGTGCCGTCCAGGTCGGTGGCGATCAGTGAGTACGGGGAGGGTGCGACCATGATCAGAGAATACGGACAGCACGCCGCTGGTACTCACAGTGCGTTTCGGCCTCAAGTGGCGCCCGCCGCTTAGGTGATGGGGGTGTTGTCAGTGGGGCGCGTTACGTTTGCGGTGAGTTGGTTGCACCGATCCGACGGGGGCGGGCGTGGTGACGGACGTGCGGGGAGACTTCCGGGCGCATCTGCTGGAGGCGGCGACCGGTGTGCTGGAGCGGTTCCCGCTGGAGTTGCGGCCCCAGATCTATGCGTTGTCGTTCCATATCTGGCGCGTGGACGACGACTACCGCAGACCGTATGTGGCGATCGGCTACAACACGGAGACCCAGTACGAGGCCGAAAGACGCCTGGCGGACCCGGGCGAGGCTCGCTGGAACTACGCGTGCTGGCTCCTGGACGGCTTCGAGACGCTCGGCAACTGTCCCGAGGACCCGGTCGGCGGCGCGCTGTACGCCGAGGAGACGGGGCGGCTCGGACTCCGGTTCGACGGGGACGGCGACGACGCCGAACTGGACGCCAGGACCGACCTGTTGATGCTGCATTTCGCCGACGCGTGCATACAGCTGGCCCGGGATCTGCATGCCGGGGATCGGATCGAGAAGGTCCTCGGGCGGCCGCTGCCGGTGGTGGTCTTCGACATGTACTGCCCGGGCTGGGAGGTGGAGGCCACGGAGGCGGCCAACCCGCCCGGGCTGATCGAGGAGTTCCTGGCCTGGCAGCGGGCGGCCGAGGAGGTCGAGGAGGTCTAGGGGGATGTGCGGGCCGGGTGGCGGCCCGGTCCTCTGTGTCAGGCGTGGGCCGCTGCCAGGTGCTTGGCCAGGCGCGGTGAGGCGAACTCCGTGCCGCACACGAACCGCATCACCGGCCCGTACGAAGCGGCCGCGGGGAGGCCGGTGAAGTACAGGCCGGGTATCGAGGAGACGTATCCGGCGCCGAGTTTCGGGGCGCCGCGGCTGACGGCGACGTGGGTGCGCAGCTCGGGGCCGAGGAAGTCCATCGCGGCGATGTCGACACGGTAGCCGGTGGCGGCGATGACGTGGTCGGCGGTGAGGCGGTCGGTGCGGCCGTCCTGGGTGCGGACGGTGAGGACCGGGGCGCCGTCGGAGGTGTCGGCACCGGTCACGGCGGCGACCTCGTGGACCTGCACCTTGCCCTCGAAGCGGTCGCGCAGCCACCAGGCGCCGAGCGGGCCGAGGACCCGGCGGACCAGGTAGTGGCGGGTCCCCGCCGGGAGGTAGCGGTAGGGGTGCGGGTAGTAGCTGAGCGCCCACAGGGACCAGGCCCGGCCGAACGGCGACTCCGGGCGCAGCTTCGGCTGGTCCCAGGGCGGGGCGCCGAAGGCGACCCTGCCGCGCCCGCGCGAGACCACCCGGACCTGGGCGCCCGCCTCGGCCGCCAGGGCCGCGGTCTCCAGCGCGGACTGCCCGGCGCCGACGACGATCAGCTCCTTTCCGGAGAACCGAGTGAGGTCGTGGTGCTGGGAGCAGTGGGAGACGGGTCCCGCCGCTCCGTCCGCCGCCGCCTTCACGAGCTCCGCGGGGAGGTGGGCGAGCCCCGACAGGCCGGTGGCGACGACGACCGCGCGGGCGGTGAACGACTCCCCCGAGTCCAGCTTGAGTTCGAACCCCGCCGCCTTGTCGCGGTCCACCGAGACCACCCGCACCCGCTCCAGCTCGGGCACCAGCTTCTGCTGGAACCACTCGCCGTAGCCGATGAACGTCTCCACCGGGATGATGTCCTCGTCGGTCACCAGCCTGCGTATGCCCGCCGCGTCGCAGTAGTCGGCGAGGGTGTGCCCGCGCTGCGGGCAGTCCAGGTTGGAGGCGGCCGGGGTGGACTTCAGGATCATCCCGGTAGGCATGTGGTCGCGCCAGCTGACCATGGGGTCGCCGAAGACCCGGACGGGGATGCCGCGCGCCCGCAGATGGGCGGCGGTGGACAGGCCGAAGGGCCCGGCACCGATGACTGCTACCGGTTGGATCACGAAGTCCCTCCCAGGAACGGTGGTGCCTACTTCGTGGAGGTACTGGAGCCGCGGCGGTTGGTGCGCCACAGCTGATAGAGGTGCTTCGCGCCCGGACGCACGAAGCGGGCGAGCATCGTGACGAACGGCAGCGGGTCGTCACCCGCCAGCCAGGCCAGCTCGGTCCCGCTCGGCCGCGCGGGCGCATGCGGTGTCGTATAGCCGCTGCGGCGGTAGGCGAGGAGGGCGGGCAGGTCGATGTTCTCCACGAGGTACCGGTGGCCGGCGCGCTGTTCCCCCTCCGGAACCCGGCGCCCGGTCAGGTCCAGGTGCATGGCGCGGACGACGTCCACCCCCGACTCGCTCTCGAAGAGCCGGAACTGGGCGCCCATGCGTGGGTTGAAGTCGAGCAGCTTGTACTGCCCGTCGCGCCGGTCGAAGCGCAGATCGAGGTCGATGATGCCGGAGAAGCCGATCTGTTTGATGAAACGCGCGGCGAGGTCGGCGAGTTCCGGGTTGTCGACGACGTACGCGTTCGCTGTCATGCCGGCATGCGGCGGCCAGGAGCGGACCTTGACGCCGGTGAACAGCGCGCGCGGGGTGGAGTCGGCGTCGAAGTAGGCGTGCACGATCCAGTCCTCGGCCTCCTCCCTCGGCAGGTACTCCTGGAGGATGACACCCGGATGGGTGCCCCAGTCACGGGCGAGCGTGAGCAGTCCCTCGCGGGTGGCGATCCGCGTCGTGCCGTTGACAGCGGGCTGTTTGCGCCGGACGAACGCCTCACGGTTCTTGGCCACGATCGGGAAGCGGGCCTTCTCCGCGAAGTCGACGATCTCGTCGTACGTCTGCGGGAAGGCGGCCGACGGGCTGGGGATGCCGTGCTCCACGCACAGTTCGTGCAGGCCCTGCTTGCTCGCCAGGCGGCGGGGCAGTTCCGGCTCCACGCGCGGGAAGAGGAATCGGTCGCCGAGTGCGTCCTGGTGCTCGGCGATCAGGACGGCGGCCTCCTCGTCGGTGGGGATCAGCACGGTCGGACGGCCGATCCGGCGCCCGATCCGCAGCAGTCCCTCGACCAGGTGATCCGGTTCCTCGGCACCTGTTGTCGGCCACACGAACGCCCGTTTGAGATAACGGGAAGAGGCCGCCGGCGTGTACGGATCCTCCGTGATCGCGTACATGGGAACGCCGAGGCGCCCCAGACTGCGAATCGCGCCGACCCCGCCGTGATGCAGCGGATAGTCGCCGAACTTGACGATCAGGCCGGGCACGTCGCGGTCCGCCTCGAACGGCACGCTGACGGTATTCCTGGCCACGGGTCCCCCCACGTGTCCCCCCTACGGACCGGACCCACCCCGTCCGTGTCCCCCAAAGGACGCTAAGCCGGAATTGCCCCCTCCGACAAGGCCTATTCGGACATTGCGAACTCTTTAGACACTGCCACGACAGCCAACTCACCCGTAACGTGTGGCGCGACCACATGGAATGCCGCGCAACGCCATAGCGACGTCGCCACACAGTCGGCCCAGCACGCGGCACGGATGAGAGCGAGGCAGTCACCCCATGCCCCCCTTGCCCCCCTTCGAGGTCCCCGAGGGCGACCCCTTCGGCTCGCACAACCTTCCGTATGGCGTGTTCTCGACCTCCGAGAGCACGGAACGGAGGGTCGGCGTCCGCCTCGGCGACCACATCCTCGACGCCGGTGCCGCGGCCCTCGCACTCGGCTCCCCGTACGCCTCCCTGCTCGCCCGGCCCACCCTGAACCCGCTGCTGGCGGCGGGCCGCACCACCTGGTCGGACGTACGGCGCGCCCTGACCGCCTGGGTGACGGTGCCCGCGTACCGCGAGGCCCTCGAACCCCTCTTCCACTCGCTGGCGTCGGTGGCCTTGCATCTCCCCTTCGAGGTCGCCGACTACGTCGACTTCTACGCCTCCGAGAACCACGCCCGGAACGCCGGCCGCATCTTCCGCCCCGACGCCACCGAACCGCTCACCCCCAACTGGAAGCACCTGCCGATCGGTTACCACGGCCGCGCGGGCACGGTCGTCGTGTCGGGCACGGATGTCGTACGGCCGTCGGGCCAGCGGAAGGCACCTTCGGACCCGGAACCGGTGTTCGGCCCGTCGACGCGGCTGGACATCGAGGCCGAGGTCGGCTTCGTCGTCGGCACGCCGTCGCAGCAGGGCAAGCCGGTCGCACTCGGCGACTTCCGGGAGCACGTGTTCGGGCTCACGCTCCTGAACGACTGGTCCGCGCGGGACATCCAGGCCTGGGAGTACGTCCCCCTCGGCCCGTTCCTCGGCAAGTCGTTCGCCACGTCGGTCTCGGCGTGGATCACCCCGCTGGAGGCACTTGAGGACGCCCGGGTCGCCCCGCCGAGGCGGACGCATCCGCTGCTGCCGTACCTCGACGACTCCACGGAGGAGCCCGCGGGTTACGACCTGCGGATCTCGGTCGCGATCAACGGGGAGACGGTGTCCGAGCCGCCGTTCTCCACCATGTACTGGACCGCCGCCCAGCAACTCGCCCACCTGACCGTCAACGGCGCCTCCCTGCGCACCGGCGACCTGTACGGCTCCGGCACGGTGAGCGGCGCGGAGCCCGGACAGCGCGGATCCCTGCTGGAGCTGACCTGGAACGGGCGGGACCCCCTCGAACTCCCCGACGGGAAGCGGACGTACCTGGAGGACGGCGACGTGGTGACGCTGTCGGCCTGGGCGCCGGGGCCGGGCGGGAGCCGGGTGGGGCTCGGCGAGGTCAGCGGGCGGATCGTGGCGGGGTGAGGGCGGTGGGCGCCACGGGCGAGGAGGTGCCGGAGGCGATACGACAGGCATCGCGCACGTAGGGACGCGCGAGCCGCCGGGGCCGGAGACGAGGACGCCCGGATCGTCGTCGACGCCTGACTGACGGCGCCCGGCACCGTCATACTGACGGGACACGCACCATGCGATGCGCCCGCACGCGCAGCATGCGAGGCGCCGGCGCACGCATCAGGTGATGCGCCGGCGCGCGCACCTTGTAGCGCAACGGCGCATCACCCCCGCACCACCCATCACCCGCACGCCTCTCCGATCAGAAAACGGAGCCCCGGCATGACCGTCTGCCTGCTCCTGCTGAGCGCCGTCGCCCTGACGGCCGCGGTGCCCGCGCCGCGGGCGCTGGTGCGCGCCCTGTGGCCCGAGCGGGAACCGGTGGTCGCGCTGTGGGTGTGGCAGTGCCTGGTCGCCACCGTGCTGATGTGCTGCCTGGCCGCGCTGGTCCTGGGCGCGGCGGCCGTCTTCCACACCGTGCGCGACCAGGTGTTCGCGCCGGCGCCCCCGGCGGTCACCGCCGCGTACGACCTCTCCGTCGCGCCCCTGTGGGCGGTCGCCCTCACGGTTCTGATGGCATGTGGGGCCGCGTGGACGACGGCGATGCTCGCCCGGGAACTCGTCGAGGCCCGGCGACGCCGTGACCAGACCCGCGCACACCTGCGCGAACGGGCGCCGGAACTGCCTGCCGGGCTGCCCGCGGCGCGCGGGCCGATGCTGGTGCTGGAGGACGAGTACCCGGACGCCTGGTGGATGCCGGGCCATCCACCGCAGCTGGTCGTGACGACGGGCGCGCTGCACCGCCTCACCGACCACCAGTTGGACGCCGTCCTCACCCACGAGCGGGGGCACGCCCGCGCCCACCACGACTGGCTGCTCCACCTGTCCACCGCACTGGCCACCGGCTTCCCGCGCGTGCCGCTCTTCTCGCACTTCTGCGACCAGACGCACCGGCTCGTCGAACTCGCCGCGGACGACACGGCATCCCGCCGCTGCGGCCACCTGACCACCGCGCTGGCCCTCATCGAACTGAACCAGCACCGCGGAGTCCTGTCCTGCGCCTCGAGCCGCCGACTGCTCGGCGAGCGGGTGGACCGCCTGCTGGAACCTCCGCCACGGCTGCTGCTGCGCCACCGCGCCCTGACGACGACGGTGGCCGCACTGGTCCCCCTGCTGCCGCTGCTGATCACGTTCGCACCGGGGCTGACAGCGCTCGGCTAGGGTCTGCCCGCCAACGCCCGGTCCGTACCGGCAACGCCTGTCAGCGCGGCGTACGGCGCACTCTAGGAGGCACCGTCGCCGGCGGCCCCGCCACGGCGGAGCGGTTCGATGCGGTCGACCACATGCTCGCTCCATGCCCGGATGGCCGCCGCCTGCCCGGGAGTGAGTGAGTCGAGGGCATGGCGGCGAACGTTGGTGCCGTGCACGAGGATGGCGCTCTGCGCGGCACGGCGGCCCTCGGCGGTCAGCCCGATTCCCGCGCGGCGACCGTCGGCTCCGTACTGGGTGCGCTCGACGAAGCCGCGCTTCTCCATACGGGTCAGCTGATGGGAGACGCGGCTCTTGTCCCAGTCGAGCGACTCGGAGAGTTCGCCGACCCGCATCTCGCGGTCTGCGGCCTGCCACAGCGTCACCAGCACGCTGAACTCGGCCTTCGAGATGCCGCAGTCACGCTGCAGATCCCGCTCCAGTTCCCTGGCCAGCAGGCGCTGCGCGCGCATCCAGGTATCCCAGAACTCCCACTCCTCGGGTTCCAGCGATCGAGTCTCCGTCATGCCGCCAAGGATAGCGTGACCAGCAGAGTTGTCACATCAACTCCTTCCATCCTAGAGTTGACACGACAACTCCGCTGGAAGGGGAGCCATGACACTCCGCATCGCACTCGTCCTCGCAAGCACCCGCCCCGGGCGCCGTGGCGACCAGATCGCCACCTGGGCCCTGGACACCGCCCGCGCCCACGGCGGCGCCGACTACGACCTCGTCGACCTCGCCGACCACGACCTCGGCAACCTCGACGAGCCCGGCAACCCGAACTTCCAGCAGTACCAGCACGACCACACCCGCGCCTGGGGCGAACTCATCGACAGCTACGACGGCTTCGTCTTCCTCGTCCCCGAGTACAACCACTCCTTCCCCGGAGCCTTGAAGAACGCCCTGGACTACGTCTACCGGGAGTGGAACGACAAGGCCGCCGGAATCATCAGCTACGGCGGCTGGGCCGCCGGGGTACGGGCCGCCGAAGCGCTGCGACTCGTCCTTGCCGAGCTTCAGGTGGCCACGGTCCGCGCCCAGCCCACCATCTCGACACACCCCTCGTTCTCCACCGGCGCCTTCTCCCCTCAAGAGGGCCTCGACACCGCAGTCCGCGGCATGCTCGACCAGGTCATCACCTGGTCCGGCGCGTTGCGCGGGGTACGCGAAGCCAAGGCGCAGACGGCCACAGCCGCCTGAGGCCCGGTTCGCGGCGGTCGGGTCGAGCAAGCCCTCTCGTTCTGCCGTTCTGCGCTCATAGCCGTCCGCGGGCAAGGTGCCGGCCACAGCCACTCGATCACCACGCCCCACGAGCGCGATCGTTCAAGATCTGCTTTCGCGACAGACCACCAGGGCGCGAGTGAACAAGCCATGGACGGTGTCAACAACGCGGTCGTCCCGGGTCGGGCCGAGCCCGACGACTACGTCGCCGAGATCACCCGCGCCAATGACGGGATCGTCGACCAGTCCACGGTCCGGCAGACGGCGACGCGTGGTTTTGCCATGGTCCAGCGCCTGGAGTCGTACGGGGTCAAGTTCGAGAAGGACGAGCATGGCGCGTACGCGGTCCGCCAGGTGCATCGCTCCGGTTCGTACGTACTGCCGATGCCGGAAGGCAAGGATGTCCAGAAGGTCCTGTACCGGCAGTTGCGGCGTCGTGAGATGCGGGAGCGGATCCGGATCGAGAACCGGGTGATGCCGGTGCGGGTGCTGACGGCGGCGGGGCGTGCGGTGGGGGCGGCGGGGTTCAACACCCGCACGGGGGCCTTTGTCGTCGTCCGCGCGGGTGCGGTCGTTCTCGCGACCGGTGCGGCCGGGCGGCTCGGGCTTCCCGCCTCCGGGTACCTGTACGGGACGTACGAGAATCCGACCAACGCCGGTGACGGTTACGCCATGGCCTACCACGCGGGCGCGGAGCTGACGGGGATCGAGTGCTTCCAGATCAATCCCCTGATCAAGGACTACAACGGTCCTGCGTGCGCGTACGTCGCCAACCCGTTCGGTGGCTACCAGGTCAACCGGCACGGTGAGCGGTTCGTCGACTCCGACTACTGGTCCGGGCAGATGATGGCCGAGTTCGCCGCCGAGGTCGCCTCCGACCGGGGTCCGGTCTACCTGAAGCTGAGCCATCTGCCCGAGGAGTCGGTCTCCGCCCTGGAGTCGATCCTGCACTCCACAGAGCGGCCCACCCGGGGCACCTTCCATTCCGGGCGGGGGCACGACTACCGGACCCACGACGTCGAGATGCACATCTCCGAGATCGGTCTGTGCGGCGGTCACTCCGCCTCCGGGGTCCGGGTCGACGACCACGCCCGTACGACCGTTCCCCGGCTGTACGCTGCCGGTGACCTGGCCTGTGTCCCGCACAACTACATGATCGGGGCGTTCGTCTTCGGTGATCTGGCGGGTGCGGACGCCGTCCAGTACTCGGCGTACGAAGGGGAGTTGCCGGCCGACCAGGTGCGTGAGGCGCACGAGCTGGTCTACCGTCCGCTGCGCGACCCGGACGGCCCGCCGCAGCCCCAGGTCGAGTACAAGCTGCGCCGCTTCGTGAACGACTACGTGGCCCCGCCGAAGTCCGGGGCCCGGCTCTCCCTCGCCCTGGAGTCGTTCGAGCGGATGCGTGACGACATCGCCGCGATGGGGGCCCGGACCCCGCACGAGCTGATGCGCTGCGCCGAGGTCGGTTTCATCCGTGACTGCGCGGAGATGGCCGCCCGCGCCTCCCTGGCCCGTACGGAGTCCCGCTGGGGTCTCTATCACGACCGGCTCGATCACCCCGAGCGTGACGACGCCTCCTGGTTCCATCATCTCGATCTGCACAAGTCCCCCTCTGGTGCGATGGAGTTCACGGCTCGTCCCGTGGCTCCGTATCTGGTGCCGGTCGAGGAGTTCACCCCGGTCGGCGGTGCGTCCCGGCATATCGGCGAGGTGCGTCCGCTGGACGTGGCGACGGCGGGCGCTCGTGATGTGCCGCCGGTCTCCGCGGGGCCGGTGGCGGCCTCCTCCACCGCGCGGCCCGTGGAGCTCGACCGGGCCGAGCCGGCCTCACCGCGTCTGCTGGAGCTCCTCGCCCTCGCCGAGGAGGAGCCCGAACTCGTCGCCCTCGAGCCTTACTTGGCCGACGTTGATCCTTCGGTCCGCCGTACCGCCGTGTCGGTCCTCACGGAGACGGCGCCGCCGGGCACCGGGCAGGCGCCGGCGGATGCGTTGGCCGACCCCGACGCCGGGGTCCGTTCGGCCGCTGCCGCTTCGCTGCGTGAGCTGGTCGAGACGGTTGTGTCCGATGCGGCTGTGTCCGATGCGGCGCTGCGTGACGCCCTCGCCGGTGCGCTCGCCGTGGCCGATCCGGTCGTCCGTGCCGCCGCGCTCGGTGTGCTGCGGGCGCTGCGTCTGGGCGACGCCGGTCTGTTCGCCGTCTCCTTGTCCGACGCCGATCCGGCGGTGCGGATCGAGGCGGTGCGGGCGCTGGTCTCGGTGGATGCCGCCGATGCCCTGGCCCGTGCCGTCGCCGATCCGTCCCGGGAGGTACGGGTGGCGGTGGCGAAGGCTCTCGGGACGGTGGGGGCCGCCGGAGCCGCCCCGCAGAGGGACGGCATCCTGGATGCCCTCGGCGCGCTCACCGGCGACACCGATGTGCTGGTCCGAGGCGCGGCGTACGAAGCCCTCGCGGGTGTCGGCTGCCCTCCGCCACTGGCGGAGAGTGCCGTGGCCGCGCTGGCCGACCCCGCCTGGCAGGTGCGTGTCGGTGCCGCCAGGGCGCTGGGCGCTGCCGGGGCCGCCGTGGCGGTGCCCGCTCTCGGCAGGTCGTCCCTCGCCGACCCGAACGCCGACGTCCGCAAGGCGGCCGTTCTCGCCCTGTCCCGGCACGCCGGTGTCGAGGAGGCCCGCGCCGCGCTGGCCACGACGACGGCGGACTCCGATGCGGACGTCAGGGCGTATGCGGCAAGGGGGTTGTGAGCGCCCCGGGTGGCTGCCCCGGGCGCTCCCCTTATATCCAGTCCTCCGGCTCCGGCTCCGCGTCCATCTCGGGCCAGTGGTCCTCGTCCCCGGTTCCGGCCGCCGCAGGAGCCGGGGAGGGCGGTGCCTTCAGTGATGCCAGTACTTCGAGGACGCCTTCGCCGTATGTCATCAGCTTCTTCTCGCCGACGCCGCCGACGGTGGCCAGCTCGGCGATCGACTCGGGCCGCCGGCTGACGATCTCCCGCAGGGTGGCGTCGTGGAAGATCACGTATGCCGGGACGCCGTGTTCGCGGGCCTGCTCGGCACGCCAGGCGCGCAGTGCCTCGAACGCGGGGAGCAGTTCCTCGGGCAGCTCTGCCACGGCCGTCTTCGTCTTGCCCGCGCTCTTCCCGGAGGTGCCGGTGGACCGCGAGGCGGCCGGCTTCTTCGGCTCCTTGCGGAGCGGGACCTCTCGTTCCCGCCGCAGTACCGTGCCGCTGGCGTCGGTGAGGACCAGCGTGCCGTACTCGCCTTCGACCGCGAGCAGTCCCTGGGCGAGCAGTTGCCGGACGACGCCCCGCCATTCGCCTTCGTCGAGGTCGGCGCCGATGCCGAAGACGGACAGCTGGTCGTGGTCGAACTGTATGACCTTGCCGGTGCGCTTGCCGAGCAGGATGTCGACGATCTGCACGGCCCCGAACTTCTGCCCGCGTTCGCGCTGCAGTCGTACCACTGTGGAGAGGACCTTCTGGGCGGCGATGGTGCCGTCCCAGGTCTCGGGCGGGGTGAGGCAGGTGTCGCAGTTGCCGCAGCCCGTCGGGTCGGGGTCCTGGCCGAAGTAGTTCAGCAGCTGTCCGCGGCGGCACTGGGCGGTCTCGCACAGGGCGAGCATGGAGTCGAGGTGGGCCTGGGCGCGGCGGCGGAAGGCCTCGTCGCCCTCGCCGGACTGGATGAGCTTGCGCTGCTGTATGACGTCGTTGAGGCCGTAGGCCATCCAGGCGGTGGAGGGCAGGCCGTCGCGGCCGGCGCGGCCGGTCTCCTGGTAGTAGCCCTCGACGGACTTGGGCAGGTCGAAGTGGGCGACGAAGCGGACGTCGGGTTTGTCGATGCCCATGCCGAAGGCGATGGTGGCGACCACGACCAGGCCGTCCTCGCGGAGGAAGCGGGACTGGTGGGCCGCGCGGGTGGCCGCGTCGAGGCCGGCGTGGTAGGGCACGGCCTCGATGCCGTTGTGTGAAAGGAATTCCGCGGTGGACTCGACGGACTTGCGGGAGAGGCAGTAGACGATGCCCGCGTCGCCCTCGTGTTCCTGGCGGAGGAAGGTGAGCAGCTGTTTCTTGGGGTCGGCCTTGGGGACGATCCGGTACTGGATGTTGGGCCGGTCGAAGCTGGCCACGAAGTGCCGGGCCGTCGGCATGTGCAGCCGCTGGGTGATCTCCTGGTGGGTCGCGTGGGTGGCGGTGGCCGTGAGCGCGATCCGCGGGACGTCCGGCCAGCGCTCGCCGAGGAGGGAGAGGGCCAAGTAGTCGGGGCGGAAGTCGTGTCCCCACTGGGAGACGCAGTGCGCTTCGTCGATCGCGAAGACGGCGATCTTGCCGCGGCCGAGCAGGTCCAGCGTGGAGTCCAGGCGGAGCCGCTCGGGGGCCAGGTAGAGCAGGTCGAGCTCTCCCGCGAGGAACTGTGCTTCGACCACGCGCCGCTCGTCGAAGTCCTGGGTGGAGTTGATGAACCCGGCGTTCACGCCGAGGGCGCGCAGGGCGTCCACCTGGTCCTGCATGAGGGCGATGAGTGGTGAGACCACGACGCCCGTACCCGGTCTGACCAGGGCGGGGATCTGGTAGCACAGTGACTTTCCGCCGCCGGTCGGCATGAGGACGACGGCGTCGCCGCCCGCCACCACGTGCTCGATGATCGCTTCCTGCTCGCCTCGGAAGGCGTCGTACCCGAAGACCCGGTGCAGGGTGCCCAGTGCCTCGCTGTCCACCGGTCCGGGCGTCTGCCGCGCCCCCGGTGTCTCGGTCGTCCCTGGCATCTCGTCGGTTCCGCCCGTCCCGCCCATCGTCGTGTCCCCCGTACGTCGTCCCTCGACCACTGCCTCCACGATAGGGGTCCGGACCGACAGCGCCGGAGTTATCCACAGGCTGGGGTCCGGAAGGGGGACGGGAAGTGGGTGTCGCCCTTCCATCGGCATCCCCCCATCTGGCTGTGCCCCCGCCCGGCGGTGTCCTCAGTCCTTTGGCCGTCTCCGCGTGGCGGGCCGGATGCGGTGCGGGCCATGCTGCACGGGCGGGACCGGGGAGACCCGCGTTGCAAGGAGGCGCCGTACTCACGTGCCTCTTCCGCCCCGAGGAGCATCAGGATGTCTCTCAGGTCCCGCACCGTCGGCGCCGTTCTGACGCTGGCCGTGCCGTTCGCTCTGGCCGCGGTTCCCGCCGACTCGGCTCCCGTCCCGGAGGCCGACCCGTTCGTGTGGACGGATCTGACCCCGACGTACACGGCGACGGCGGACTATCAGTACGAGCCGTTCGCGATCACGGACGGATACAGGCGCGCCGACACCTGTGACCGGACCGGCCGGGGAGGGGCGGGCTACCACTACGTCACATCGGCCGGCCTCGGCAGCCTGGACCCGGCCGAGCCCGCGGGTCTCCTCTACGAGTCGGACACCGACGGCAGCCGTGCCCTGGTCGGGGTGGAGTGGATCGTGCCCGCCGGCACCGGCAGCACCGTGCCGACGCTGTTCGGGCAGACGTTCCAGGGGCCGACGACGGTTCCCGGTGTCCCGGGGTCCGTGTACACGTTGCGTGCCTGGATCTGGAAGGACAATCCGAGCGGTCTGTTCGCGCCGTGGAACCCGACGGTGAAGTGCCCGTAGCCCTGTGCCGCGCACGTGCGCGTGGGCATGGGCGTGGGCCCCGGTTCCTCCGCGAGGAACCGGGGCCCGTGGCCGTAAAGGACGGCTTCAGCGCACGAACACGCCCGCCTGGCTCGCCAGGTCCAGGAAGTACTGCGGTGCCACGCCGAGCACCAGCGTGACCGCCACGCCCACTCCGATCACCGCCATGGTCAGCGGTGACGGCACGGCGACCGTGGGGCCCTCGGGCCGCGGTTCGCTGAAGAACATCAGGACGATCACGCGGATGTAGAAGAACGCGGCGATCGCCGACGAGATCACACCGATCACGACCAGCGGGGCCGCCCCGCCTTCCGCCGCCGCCTTGAACACGGCGAACTTCCCGGCGAAGCCGGAGGTCAGCGGGATGCCGGCGAAGGCCAGCAGGAACACCGCAAAGACGGCCGCGACCAGCGGTGAGCGGCGGCCAAGGCCGGCCCACTTGGACAGGTGTGTGGCCTCGCCGCCCGCGTCGCGCACCAGGGTGACCACGGCGAAGGCGCCGATGGTCACGAAGGAGTACGCGGCCAGGTAGAAGAGGACGGACGACACGCCGTCCTTCGAGGTCGCGATGACACCCGCGAGGATGAATCCGGCGTGGGCGATCGACGAGTACGCGAGCAGTCGCTTGATGTCGGTCTGGGTGATCGCGACGATCGCGCCGCCCAGCATGGTGATGATCGCGACGCCCCACATGACCGGCCGCCAGTCCCAGCGCATGCCGGGCAGGACGACGTAGAGCAGCCGCAGCAGCGCGCCGAAGGCGGCGACCTTCGTGGCCGCGGCCATGAAGCCGGTCACCGGGGTGGGTGCGCCCTGGTAGACGTCGGGCGTCCACATGTGGAAGGGGACCGCGCCGACCTTGAAGAGCAGGCCCATGACGACCATCGCGGCGCCGATCAGCAGCAGCGCGTCGTTGCCCATGGTGTTGGCAAGGGCCGGGTCGACGTTGGTGACGCTGCCGTCGACGACCTGGGCGATTGTGGCGTACGAGACGGAGCCGGCGTAGCCGTAGAGCATGGCGATGCCGAACAGGGTGAACGCGGAGGCGAAGGCGCCGAGCAGGAAGTACTTGACGGCGGCTTCCTGCGACATGAGGCGCTTGCGGCGGGCCAGGGCGCACATCAGGTAGAGCGGGAGGGAGAAGACCTCCAGGGCCACGAAGAGCGTCAGCAGGTCGTTGGCCGAGGGGAACACCAGCATGCCCGCGACCGCGAAGAGCAGGAGCGGGAAGACCTCGGTGGTGGTGAAGCCGGCCTTGACGGCGGCCTTCTCGGTGTCGCTGCCGGGGACTGCGGCGGCCTGGGCGGCGAAGGAGTCGACGCGGTTGCCGTGGGCGGCCGGGTCGAGGCGGCGTTCGGCGAAGGTGAACAGGCCGAGGAGGCCGGCCAGCAGGATCGTTCCCTGCAGGAACAGGGACGGTCCGTCGACGGCGATCGCGCCCATGGCGGCGATGTGCGCCTTCGTGGTGCCGTATCCGTCCGCGGCCAGTGCGACGACCGCCGCGAAAGCCGCGCACAGCGCCACTGCGGAGACGAACACCTGTGCGTAGTAGCGGGATTTGCGCGGGACGAACGCCTCGACCAGGATCCCGACGATCGCCGCGCCGACGACGATCAGGGTGGGCGACAACTGTCCGTATTCGATCTTCGGCGCCTGGAACTTCGTGATCGGCTCGGCCGCGGTTGTCCACAGGCTGTGGACGGCTGCTGTGCTCACTTGGCCGCCTCCACCGGGGGCTTGGGGTCGGTCTTGTGTACGTCCGACATGGTCTGCTTGACCGCCGGGTTGACGATGTCCGTGACGGGCTTCGGATAGACGCCCAGGAAGATCAGCAGGACGATCAGCGGGGCGACGACCACGAGTTCACGCGCGCGCAGGTCGGGCATCGCGGAGACCTCCGGCTTCACCGGGCCCGTCATCGTCCGCTGGTAGAGGACGAGGGTGTAGAGCGCGGCGAGGACGATGCCGAAGGTGGCGATGATCCCGATCGCCGGGTAGCGCGTGAACGTGCCGACCAGGACGAGGAATTCGCTCACGAAGGGCGCGAGGCCCGGCAGGGACAGGGTTGCCAGGCCGCCGATCAGGAAGGTGCCGGCGAGCACCGGGGCGACCTTCTGCACACCGCCGTAGTCGGCGATGAGCCGGGAGCCGCGGCGGGAGATCAGGAAGCCGGCGACCAGCATCAGCGCGGCCGTCGAGATGCCGTGGTTGACCATGTAGAGGGTGGCGCCGGACTGGCCCTGGCTGGTCATCGCGAAGATGCCCAGGATGATGAAGCCGAAGTGCGAGATCGACGCGTAGGCGACCAGGCGCTTGATGTCCCGCTGCCCGACGGCGAGCAGTGCGCCGTAGATGATGCTGATCAGGGCGAGGACGAGGATGACGGGCGTCGCCCACTTGCTGGCCTCTGGGAAGAGCTGGAGGCAGAAGCGGAGCATCGCGAACGTGCCCACCTTGTCGACGACCGCGGTGATGAGGACGGCGACGGGGGCGGTGGACTCCTGCATGGCGTTGGGCAGCCAGGTGTGCAGCGGCCACAGCGGCGCCTTCACCGCGAAGGCGAAGAAGAAGCCGAGGAACAGCCAGCGCTCGGTGCTGGTCGCCATGTGCAGGGTGCCGTTCGCGCGAGCCTGCGCGATCTCCGTGAGGGAGAAGTTCCCGGCGACCACGTAGAGGCCGATCACCGCGGCCAGCATGATCAGCCCGCCGACCAGGTTGTAGAGGAGGAACTTCACCGCGGCGTACGACCGTTGCGTGGACGCCGCCGCCTCGCCCTGCGCGTGGGCGCGGTCGCCGAAGCCGCCGATGAGGAAGTACATCGGGATGAGCATGGCTTCGAAGAAGATGTAGAAGAGAAAGACGTCGGTGGACTCGAAGGAGATGATCACCATCGCCTCGACGGCCAGGATCAGGGCGAAGAAGCCCTGGGTCGGCCGCCACCGCCTGCTTCCGGTCTCCAGCGGGTCGGCGTCGTGCCAGCCCGCCAGGATGATGAACGGCATCAGCAGGGCGGTCAGTGCGATCAGGGCGACCGCGATGCCGTCCACGCCGAGGTCGTACCTGACGCCGAAGTCCGCGATCCAGGGACGCGATTCGGTGAGCTGGTAGCGGGCGCCGCCCGGGTCGAAGCGGACCAGGATGACGATCGCCAGCGCCAGGGTGGCGAGCGAGACCAGCAGCGCGAGCCATTTGGCGGCGGTGCGCCGTGCGGCCGGTACGGCGGCCGTGGCGACCGCGCCGACGGCCGGGAGTGCCGCCGTCGCTGTCAGCAGAGGAAAGGACATCGGTATCAGACCGCCCTCATCAGCAGGGTCGCGGCGACCAGGAGGGCCGCGCCGCCGAACATCGAGACCGCGTACGAGCGCGCATAGCCGTTCTGGAGTTTGCGCAGTCGGCCGGAGAGTCCGCCGAAGCCCGCCGCCGTGCCGTTGACGACCCCGTCGACCAGGGTGTGGTCGACGTACACCAGGGAGCGGGTGAGGTGTTCGCCGCCGCGGACGAGGACGACGTGGTTGAAGTCGTCCTGGAGGAGGTCACGGCGGGCCGCGCGGGTGAGCAGCGAACCGCGCGGGGCGACGGCCGGGACGGGACGGCGGCCGTACTGCAGGTAGGCGATGCCGACGCCGATGATCAGGCACACCATGGTGGCGCCGGTGACGACGCCCGCGCTGATCGGGGAGTTGCCCTCGCTGTGTCCGGTGATCGGCTCCAGCCAGTGCAGGAAGCGGTCGCCGATGCTGAAGAACGCGCCGCCGAAGACCGAGCCGACCGCCAGGACGATCATCGGGATGGTCATGACCTTCGGGGACTCGTGCGGGTGCGGCTCGTGACCGTGCTCGTCGGGCTGCCAGCGCTTCTCGCCGAAGAAGGTCATCAGCATCACGCGCGTCATGTAGAACGCGGTGATGGCCGCGCCGACCAGGGCGCAGGTGCCGAGGATCCAGCCCTCGGCGCCGCCCTTGGCGAACGCCGCCTCGATGATCTTGTCCTTGGAGAAGAAGCCGGACAGTCCCGGGAAGCCGATGATCGCGAGGTAGCCGAGGCCGAAGGTGATGAAGGTGACCGGCATGTATGTGCGCAGGCCGCCGTACTTGCGCATGTCGACCTCGTCGTTCATGCCGTGCATGACGGAACCGGCGCCGAGGAAGAGGCCTGCCTTGAAGAAGCCGTGGGTCACCAGGTGCATGATCGCGAAGACGTAGCCGATCGGGCCGAGGCCCGCGGCGAGGATCATGTAGCCGATCTGCGACATGGTCGAGCCGGCGAGGGCCTTCTTGATGTCGTCCTTGGCGCAACCGACGATCGCACCGAAGAGGAGGGTGACGGCGCCGACGACGGTGACGGCCAGCTGGGCGTCGGGGGCCGCGTTGAAGATGGCTCCGGAGCGGACGATCAGGTAGACGCCCGCGGTCACCATGGTCGCCGCGTGGATGAGGGCGGAGACCGGGGTCGGGCCCTCCATGGCGTCCCCGAGCCAGGACTGCAGCGGCACCTGGGCGGACTTGCCGCAGGCGGCGAGCAGCAGCATCAGGCCGATCGCGGTGAGCTTGCCCTGGGAGGCGTCGGTCGCGTGGCTGAAGACCGGGCCGAAGGCGAACGTGCCGAACGTCGTGAACATCAGCATGATCGCGATCGACAGGCCCATGTCGCCGACGCGGTTGACCAGGAAGGCCTTCTTGGCCGCCGTGGCCGCGCTGGGCTTGTGCTGCCAGAAGCCGATCAGCAGGTACGAGGCGAGACCGACGCCCTCCCAGCCGACGTACAGCAGCAGGTAGTTGTCGGCGAGGACGAGCAGCAGCATCGCCGCGAGGAACAGGTTGAGGTAGCCGAAGAAGCGGCGGCGGCGCTCGTCGTGCTCCATGTACCCGACCGAGTACAGGTGGATGAGCGAGCCGACGCCGGTGATCAGCAGGACGAACGTCATCGACAGCTGGTCGAGGCGGAAGGTGACGTCCGCCTGGAAGCTGCCGACGGAGATCCACGTCCACAGGTGCTGGGTGAGCGTGCGGTGTTCGGCGTTCTTGCCCAGCAGGTCGGCGAAGAGGATCACGCCGAACACGAAGGAAGTCGTCGAAAGGAGCGTGCCGATCCAGTGGCCCACGGCGTCCAGGCGGCGGCCGCCGACCAGGAGGACGGCCGCTCCGAGCAGGGGCGCCGCGATCAGCAGCGCAATCAGGTTCTCCACGATTCAGCGACCCCCTACAGCTTCATGAGGCTGGCGTCGTCGACCGAGGCCGAGTGGCGGGTACGGAACAGCGACACGATGATCGCGAGCCCGACCACGACCTCCGCGGCGGCGACGACCATCGTGAAGAAGGCGATGATCTGGCCGTCGAGATTGCCGTGCATGCGGGAGAAGACGACGAACGCGAGGTTGCAGGCGTTGAGCATCAGCTCGATGCACATGAAGACGACGATCGCGTTCCGTCTGATCAGCACACCGGTGGCGCCGATCGTGAACAACAGGGCGGCGAGGTAGAGGTAGTAGACGGGGTTCACTTCGACGCCTCCTCGGGCCGCTTGTGGTTCCCGGGCTCGATCGGGCCGCGCTCCAGCCGTTCCTCGGCGCGTTGTTCCAGGGCCCGCAGGTCGCCCAGCGCCTGCGCCGACACGTCACGGATCTGGCCGCGGTCGCGGAGTGTCTTGCTGACCGTGAGCTCGGACGGGGTGCCGTCGGGCAGCAGGCCGGCGATGTCGACGGCGTTGTGCCGGGCGTAGACACCGGGGGCGGGCAGCGGCGGCAGGTGCTTGCCGTCGCGGACGCGCTGTTCGGCCTGCTCGCGCTGGGTCTTGGCGCGCTCGGTGCGCTCGCGGTGGGTGAGCACCATGGCGCCGACGGCGGCCGTGATGAGCAGGGCGCCGGTGATTTCGAAGGCGAAGACGTACTTGGTGAAGATGAGGGCGGCGAGGCCCTCCACATTGCCGTTGGCGTTGGCCTGGCCGGTGCCGTCGAAGTCCTTCAGGGAAGCGTTGGCGATGCCCGCGAGGAGCAGGACGCCGAAGCCGACCCCGCAGAGAAGGGCCAGCCAGCGCTGGCCCTTGATGGTCTCCTTCAGCGAGTCGGCGGCGGTCACGCCGACGAGCATCACCACGAAGAGGAACAGCATCATGATCGCGCCGGTGTAGACGACGATCTGCACGATGCCGAGGAAGTAGGCACCGTTGGCGAGGTAGAACACCGCCAGGACGATCATGGTTCCGGCGAGGGAGAGCGCGCTGTGCACGGCCTTCTTCATGAAGACGGTGCCCAGGGCGCCGAGCAAGGCGACGGTACCGAGGACCCAGAACTGGAAGGCCTCACCGGTGGAGGTGGTGTAGGCGGCGAGCTGAGGGCTCATGCTTCCACCTCCTCGTCCTCCGGCCGCTCTCCCTTGGAGACGGCCACCTGGCGTACGGTCCCGGGCGCGGCCTCGGTCACCAGGCCCCGGTAGTAGTCCTGTTCGTCGGTCCCCGGGAAGATCGCGTGGGGGGTGTCGACCATGCCCTCTTCGAGGCCGGCGAGCAGCTGTTCCTTGGTGTAGATGAGGTTGGCGCGGCTGGTGTCGGCCAGTTCGAACTGGTTGGTCATCGTGAGCGCGCGCGTGGGGCACGCCTCGATGCACAGGCCGCACAGGATGCAGCGGGCGTAGTTGATCTGGTAGACGCGGCCGTAGCGCTCGCCCGGCGAGTAGCGCTCCTCGTCGGTGTTGTCGGCGCCTTCCACGTAGATGGCGTCGGCGGGGCAGGCCCAGGCGCACAGCTCGCAGCCGACGCACTTCTCCAGGCCGTCCGGATGGCGGTTGAGCTGGTGCCGTCCGTGGAACCGCGGGGCCGTGGTCTTCTTCTGTTCCGGGTACTGCTCGGTCAGCCGCTTCTTGAACATGGCCTTGAAGGTCACGCCGAAGCCGGCCACGGGGTTCAGGAAGCCAGGCTTCAACTGCTCGGTCTCCTTGGGCTCCTCAGCCATCGGACGCCTCCTTTCCATCCGTAGTTCCGTCACTCACAGTGTCGGTCCCGCCACTGACAATCAGCTCCCGCTCCCGGCGGGGGCTGCGCCGGGGCACCGGTGGCAGTTCCTGTCCGGGCAGCGGTGGTACGGGGAATCCGCCCGCCATCGGGTCGAATCCGGCCGGCTCCGCGGCGGGCTGCTCGGCCTGGCCGCTCTTGTCGCCCTTGTCGCGGAACATGTCGACGACGAAGGACAGGAGCAGCAGGGCGAGGACTCCGCCGCCGACGTAGAGGGCGATGTCGGCGAAGTCGTAGTTCTGGTTGCGCAGGGTCCGTACGGTCGCGACGAGCATCAGCCAGACGACCGAGACCGGGATGAGGACCTTCCAGCCGAGCTTCATCAGCTGGTCGTAGCGCACGCGCGGGAGCGTGCCGCGCAGCCAGACGAAGAAGAACAGCAGCAGGACGACCTTGGCGACGAACCAGAGCATCGGCCACCAGCCGTGGTTGGCGCCGGCCCAGACGGTGCTGATCGGCCACGGGGCGCGCCAGCCGCCGAGGAACAGGGTGGTCGACACCGCCGAGACGGTCACCATGTTGACGTACTCGGCGAGCATGAACATCGCGAACTTGATCGACGAGTACTCGGTGTTGAAGCCGCCGACCAGGTCGCCCTCGGACTCCGGCATGTCGAAGGGGGCGCGGTTGGTCTCGCCGACCATGGTGACGATGTAGAGGATGAACGAGACCGGCAGCAGCAGGATGTACCACCGGTCCTGCTGCTGGGCGACGATCGTCGACGTCGACATCGACCCGGAGTAGAGGAACACGGAGGCGAACGCGGCGCCCATGGCGATCTCGTAGGAGATCATCTGTGCGCAGGAGCGGAGGCCGCCGAGGAGCGGGTAGGTGGATCCGGAGCTCCAGCCGGCGAGGACGATGCCGTAGATGCCGACCGAGGCGACCGCGAGGATGTAGAGCATCGCGATCGGCAGGTCGGTGAGCTGCATCGTGGTGCGGTGACCGAAGATCGAGACCTCGTTGTCGGCGGGGCCGAACGGGATGACCGCGATCGCCATGAACGCCGGGATGGCCGCGATGATCGGCGCGAGGATGTAGACGACCTTGTCGGCGCGTTTGACGACGACGTCTTCCTTGAGCATCAGTTTGATGCCGTCGGCGAGCGACTGGAGCATGCCCCAGGGGCCGTGCCGGTTGGGGCCGATACGCAGCTGCATCCAGGCGACGACCTTGCGCTCCATGACGATGGAGATCAGCACGGTCACCATCAGGAACGCGAAGCAGAAGACCGCCTTGACGACGACCAGCCACCAGGGGTCGCGGCCGAACATGGAGAGGTCTTCAGCGGCGAGGTACGGGTTCATGCCTCCACCTCCTTGGGAGCCTCACCGGCGGTGGCCGCCGGGCCGATGCGGACGAGGGAGCCGGGCAGGGTTCCCGTGTCGGAGGCGGCGCCGCCGCCCACGGAGTTCAGCGGGAGCCAGACCACGCGGTCGGGCATCTCGGTGATCTGGAGCGGGAGTTCGACGGTCCCGGAGCCCCCGGTGACGGCGATGAGCTCGCCGTTGCCGATGCCGGCCTCGGCGGCGGTCGCGGCGGACACGCGCGCGTGGGCGGCGTGCCGGGTGCCGGCGAGCGCCTCGTCGCCCTCCTGGAGGACACCGTGGTCGAGGAGGAGCCGGTGTCCGGCGAGCACGGCCTCCCCGGCCGCGGGCCTGGGCAGCGACACCGACGTCTCCGCCGGTTCCGAGGCCCTCGTCCCGTCCCAGGCGCCGAGCCGGTCCAGTTCCGCACGCGCGGTGCGCAGATCCGGCAGGCCGAGATGGACGTCCATGGCGTCGGCGAGCATCTGCAGCACGCGCGCGTCGGTGGGCGCGAGCCGGCGGGTCATCTGGTCGGGCTTGAGGGCGGCCTCGAAGAGGCGTGCCCGGCCTTCCCAGTTGAGGAAGGTGCCGGCCTTCTCGGGGACCGCGGCGACCGGGAGGACGACGTCGGCGTGCTCGGTGACCTCGCTGGGCCGCAGCTCCAGGGAGACCAGGAAGCCGACGCCTTCGAGTGCCGCACGCGCGCGTGCCGGGTCGGGCAGGTCGGCGACCTCGACGCCGGCGACCAGCAGGGCGGACAGTTCGCCGCGGGCGGCGGCCTCGATGATCTGGCCCGTGTCGCGGCCGTAGCGGAGCGGGAGTTCGGAGACGCCCCAGGCGGCGGCGACCTCTTCACGCGCGCGTGGGTCGGTGGCCGGGCGGCCGCCCGGCAGCAGCGACGGCAGCGCGCCCGCCTCGACCGCGCCGCGTTCCCCGGCCCGGCGCGGGATCCACACCAGCTGGGCGCCGGTGGCGGTGGCGGCGCGTACGGCGGCGGTGAATCCGCCGGCGACCGACGCCAGCCGTTCGCCTACGACGATCACCGCGCCCTCGGTGCGCAGCGCCTCGGCGGCCCGGGTGCCGGGTTCCTCCAGGCCGACGCCGCCGGCGAGGGCGTCGAGCCATTCGGTCTCGGTGCCGGGCGCGGCCGGCAGCAGGGTGCCGCCCGCCTTCTCCAGACCGCGCGTGGCGTACGTGGCGAGGGAGTACACCTTCTGTTTGCGCTTGCGCCAGGCCTTGCGCAGCCGCAGGAAGACGCCGGGGGCCTCCTCCTCCGACTCGAATCCGACCAGGAGGACGGCGGGTGCCTTCTCCAGGGAGGTGTAGGTGACGCCCGTGCCGTCGAGGTCACGGCCGCGTCCCGCGATGCGGGCGGCCAGGAAGTCGGCCTCCTCGCTGCTGTGCACGCGCGCGCGGAAGTCGATGTCGTTGGTGTCGAGCGCCACGCGCGCGAACTTGCTGTACGCGTAGGAGTCCTCGACGGTGAGCCGTCCGCCGGTGAGGACGCCGGCCCGGGAGCGGGCGGCGGCAAGTCCCCGCGCGGCCGCGTCGAGGGCCTCCGGCCAGGAGGCGGGTTCGAGGACGCCCTGGGCGCCTCGGACCAGCGGGGTCTCCAGGCGGTCCTTCTGATGCGCGTACCGGAACGCGAAGCGTCCCTTGTCGCAGATCCACTCCTCGTTGACCTCGGGGTCGTTGGCGGCGAGCCGCCGCATGACCTTGCCGCGCCGGTGGTCGGTGCGGGTGGCGCAGCCGCCCGAGCAGTGCTCGCACACGGACGGCGAGGAGATCAGGTCGAAGGGGCGGGAGCGGAAGCGATACGCCGCCGAGGTCAGCGCGCCCACCGGGCAGATCTGGATGGTGTTGCCGGAGAAGTACGACTCGAACGGGTCGCCCTCGCCGGTGCCGACCTGCTGGAGCGCGCCGCGTTCCAGGAGTTCGATCATCGGGTCGCCGGCGACCTGGTTGGAGAACCGGGTGCAGCGTGCGCACAGCACGCACCGCTCGCGGTCGAGGAGCACCTGGGTGGAGATCGGGACGGGCTTGGCGTAGGTGCGCTTCCTGCCGTCGAAGCGGGACTCGGCGTTGCCGTGGGACATCGCCTGGTTCTGCAGCGGGCACTCGCCGCCCTTGTCGCAGACCGGGCAGTCCAGCGGGTGGTTGATGAGCAGCAGCTCCATCACCCCGTGCTGGGCCTTCTCGGCCACGGGTGAGGTGAGGTGAGTCTTCACCACCATCCCGTCCGTACAGGTGATCGTGCAGGACGCCATGGGCTTGCGCTGGCCCTCGACCTCGACGATGCACTGGCGGCAGGCGCCGGCCGGGTCCAGCAGGGGGTGGTCGCAGAAGCGCGGGATCTCGATGCCGAGTTGTTCGGCGGCGCGGATGACCAGGGTGCCCTTGGGCACGCTGATCTCGGCGCCGTCGATCGTCAGCGTGACGAGGTCCTCCGGCGGGACCGCCGCCGTTCCCCCCGAGGAGGGGGAACTCGTGGTCACGGTCATGCGTTCACCTCCGGGCGGTCCGCCCAGGCCGTCGACTTGGCCGGGTCGAAGGGGCAGCCCCGGCCCGTGATGTGCTGTTCGTACTCCTCGCGGAAGTACTTGAGCGAGGAGAAGATCGGGGATGCGGCGCCGTCGCCGAGGGCGCAGAAGGACTTGCCGTTGATGTTGTCGGCGATGTCGTTCAGCTTGTCGAGGTCGGACATCACGCCCTTGCCGGCCTCGATGTCGCGCAGCAGCTGCACCAGCCAGTAGGTGCCTTCGCGGCAGGGGGTGCACTTGCCGCAGGACTCGTGGGCGTAGAACTCGGTCCAGCGGGTGACGGCGCGGACGACGCAGGTGGTCTCGTCGAAGCACTGCAGGGCTTTGGTGCCCAGCATGGAACCCGCGGCGCCCACTCCTTCGTAGTCGAGGGGGACGTCGAGGTGCTCGTCGGTGAACATCGGTGTCGAGGAGCCGCCGGGCGTCCAGAACTTGAGGCGGTGGCCGGGGCGCATCCCGCCGCTCATGTCGAGGAGCTGGCGCAGGGTGATGCCGAGCGGTGCCTCGTACTGGCCGGGGCTGGTGACATGGCCGCTGAGGGAGTAGAGCGTGAAGCCGGGCGACTTCTCGCTCCCCATCGACCTGAACCATTCCTTGCCGTTTTTCAGGATGGCGGGAACCGAGGCGATGGACTCGACGTTGTTCACAACAGTCGGGCAGGCATAGAGCCCTTCGACGGCCGGGAAGGGGGGACGCAGCCGCGGTTGGCCGCGGCGGCCTTCGAGCGAGTCGAGCAGTGCGGTCTCCTCACCGCAGATGTACGCGCCGGCGCCGGCGTGCACGGTGAGGGTCAGGTCGAGACCGCTGCCGAGGATGTTCTCGCCGAGATAGCCGGCCTCCTGGGCCTCGCGCACGGCCTCGTGCAACCGCCGCAGGACGGGGACGACTTCACCACGCAGATAGATGAAGGCATGCGACGACCGGATGGCATAACACGCGATCACGATGCCCTCGATGAGGCTGTGCGGGTTCGCGAAGAGGAGCGGGATGTCCTTGCAGGTCCCGGGCTCCGATTCGTCGGCGTTGACAACTAGATAGTGCGGTTTGCCGTCTCCCTGCGGAATGAACTGCCACTTCATCCCGGTCGGGAACCCCGCGCCGCCGCGGCCGCGCAGCCCGGACTCCTTGACGTAGGCGATCAGGTCGTCCGGTGACATCGCGAGCGCCTTGCGGAGCCCCTCGTACCCTTCGTGCCTTCGGTAGACGTCCAGCGTCCAGGACCGGTCCTCGTCCCAGAAGGCCGACAGCACGGGTGCGAGCAGCTTCTCGGGGCTGGTGTCCTTGAGGTCGGGTACCACCGTCATCACTCCCCCTCCTCTGCGGGCGGCGTGTCCTGGGACCCCTGGGCACGCGGATGGACCACGCGCGCGGGTGCGGTCTCTCCCCTGGCCAGGCGGAGGCCGACCAGCGAGGCGGGTCCCGCGCCGCCGCTCTCCTCGACGGCCCCGGGACGCTCGTCGGGGAAGCCGGCGAGGATGCGCGCGGTCTCCTTGAAGGTGCACACGCGGGCCCCGCGGGTGGGTTCGACGTCCCGGCCGGCGCGCAGGTCGTCGACCAGGCGCTTGGCGCTCGCCGGGGTCTGGTTGTCGAAGAACTCCCAGTTGACCATCACGACCGGGGCGAAGTCGCAGGCCGCGTTGCACTCGATGTGCTCCAGGGTGACCTTGCCGTCGTCGGTGGTCTCGCCGTTGCCGACGCCCAGGTGCTCCTGGAGGGTCTCGAAGATCGCGTCGCCGCCCATCACCGCGCACAGGGTGTTGGTGCAGACGCCCACCTGGTAGTCGCCGGAGGGCCTGCGCCGGTACATGGTGTAGAAGGTGGCGACGGCGGTGACCTCGGCCGTGGTCAGCTCCAGGACGTCCGCGCAGAACTGCATCCCGGTGCGCGTGACGTGCCCTTCCTCCGACTGCACGAGATGCAGCAACGGCAGCAGGGCGGACCGGGAGTCGGGGTAGCGGGCGATGATGTCGCGCGCGTCCGTCTCCAGGCGGGCCCGGACGTCGTCCGGATACGCGGGCGCGGGCAGCTCGGGCATGCCCAGGCTGACGCCCCGCTCCGTAGAGGACGTGGAAGAGGTGTTCACCGGTCGACGCCTCCCAGTACGGGGTCGATGGAAGCGATGGCGACGATGACGTCGGCCACCTGGCCGCCCTCGCACATCGCCGCGATGGCCTGGAGGTTGGCGAAGGACGGGTCGCGGAAGTGGACCCGGTAGGGGCGGGTGCCGCCGTCGGAGACCGCGTGCACCCCGAGTTCGCCCTTGGGTGACTCGACCGCCGTGTAGACCTGTCCGGGCGGGACCCGGAAGCCCTCGGTGACCAGCTTGAAGTGGTGGATCAGGGCCTCCATGGAGGTGCCCATGATCTTCTTGATGTGGTCGAGGGAGTTGCCGAGTCCGTCCGGTCCCAGGGCGAGCTGGGCGGGCCAGGCGATCTTCTTGTCGGCGACCATGACCGGACCGGGCTGCAGCCGGTCCAGGCACTGTTCGACGATCCTGAGCGACTGGCTCATCTCCTCCAGGCGGACCAGGAAGCGGCCGTAGGCGTCGCAGGTGTCGGCGGTCGGGACGTCGAACTCGTAGTTCTCGTAGCCGCAGTACGGCTGGCTCTTGCGCAGGTCGTGCGGGAGACCCGTGGCGCGCAGGATGGGCCCGGTGGCGCCGAGGGCCATGCAGCCGGCCAGGTCGAGGTAGGCGATGTCCTGCATGCGGGCCTTGAAGATGGGGTTCCCGGTGGCGAGCTTGTCGTACTCCGGAAGGTTCTTCCGCATCTTCTTGATGAACTCGCGGATCTGGTCCACCGCGCCGGGCGGCAGGTCCTGGGCGAGTCCGCCGGGGCGGATGAACGCGTGGTTCATCCGCAGGCCGGTGATGAGCTCGAACAGGTCGAGAATCATTTCACGATCACGGAATCCGTAGATCATGATCGTGGTGGCGCCCAGCTCCATGCCGCCCGTGGCGATGGCGACCAGGTGGGAGGAGATCCGGTTCAGCTCCATCAGGAGCACCCGGATGATCGTGGCGCGGTCGGTGACCTGGTCGTCGATGCCGAGGAGTTTCTCGACGGCGAGACAGTAGGCGGTCTCGTTGAAGAAGGACGTCAGGTAATCCATGCGCGTGACGAAGGCGGAGCCCTGCGTCCACGTGCGGTACTCGGTGTTCTTCTCGATGCCGGTGTGCAGATAGCCGATGCCGCAGCGGGCCTCGGTGACGGTCTCGCCGTCGATCTCCAGGATGATCCGGAGCACTCCATGGGTGGAGGGGTGCTGGGGACCCATGTTGACGACGATGCGCTCGTCGTCGGCGCGGACCGCGGACTGGACGATCTCGTCCCAGTCGCCACCGGTGACCGTATATACGGTGCCCTCGGTGGTCTCGCGCGCCGAGGCGGCCGACGCGGCGGATGTGGACTGTGTGCTCACGAGTACGACCTCCGCTGGTCCGGAGCCGGGATCTGGGCGCCCTTGTACTCGACGGGGATGCCGCCGAGCGGGTAGTCCTTGCGCTGCGGATGGCCCTGCCAGTCGTCCGGCATGATGATCCGGGTCAGGGCCGGGTGACCGTCGAAGACGATCCCGAAGAAGTCGTAGGTCTCCCGCTCGTGCCAGTCGTTGGTCGGATAGACCTCGACCAGGGACGGGATGTGCGGGTCGGCGTCCGGGGCGCTGACCTCGAGGCGGATCAGCCGGTTGTGGGTGATCGAGCGCAGGTGGTAGACGGCGTGCAGCTCGCGGCCCTTGTCGTGGGGATAGTGGACGCCGCTGACGCCGGTGCACAGCTCGAAGCGGAGCGCCGGGTCGTCGCGCAGGGTGCGGGCGACGCGGAGCAGGTGCTCGCGTTCGATGTGGAAGGTGAGTTCGCCGCGGTCGACGACCGTCTTCTCGATGGCGTTGGCGGGCAGGAGTCCCTGTTCCTCCAGGGCGCCCTCCAGTTCGTCGGCGACCTCGTCGAACCAGCCGCCGTAGGGGCGGGCCGCCGGTCCCGGGAGTCGGACCGAGCGGACCAGGCCGCCGTAGCCGGAGGTGTCGCCGCCGTTGTTGGCGCCGAACATGCCGCGCTGGACGCGGATCTCCTCACCGCCCTGGCCGCGCTGGCCGGGGAGGTTGTCGGCGGCGAGGTCCTTCTCGGGGTTGACCCCGTTGTGGCCGTTCGCGTCGCTCACCGCAGCAGCCCCTTCATCTCGATCGTCGGCAGGGCCTTGAGCGCCGCCTCCTCCGCCTCGCGGGCGGCTTCCTCGGCGTTGACGCCGAGCTTGGAGGTCTGGATCTTGTGGTGGAGCTTGAGGATCGCGTCCATCAGCATCTCGGGGCGCGGCGGGCAGCCCGGCAGGTAGATGTCGACGGGGACGATGTGGTCGACGCCCTGGACGATGGCGTAGTTGTTGAACATGCCGCCCGAGGAGGCGCAGACGCCCATGGAGATCACCCACTTGGGGTTGGGCATCTGGTCGTAGACCTGGCGCAGGACGGGCGCCATCTTCTGGCTGACCCGGCCGGCGACGATCATCAGGTCGGCCTGGCGCGGTGAGCCGCGGAAGACCTCCATGCCGAACCGTGCCAGGTCGTACCTGCCCGCGCCCGCCGTCATCATTTCGAAGGCGCAGCAGGCGAGGCCGAAGGTGGCGGGGAAGACGGACGCCTTGCGCACCCAGCCCGCGGCCTGCTCGACGGTGGTCAGCAGGAATCCGCTCGGCAGCTTTTCTTCGAGTCCCATGTCTATTGGCCCCTCAGTCCCATTCCAGGCCGCCGCGCCGCCATACGTACGCGTACGCGACGAAGACGGTGAGCACGAAGAGCAGCATCTCCACGAGCCCGAAAACACCCAGGGCGTCGAAGGTGACGGCCCAGGGGTAGAGGAAGACGATCTCGATGTCGAAGACGATGAAGAGCATCGCCGTCAGGTAGTACTTGATCGGAAAACGCCCGCCGCCGGCCGGCGTGGGGGTCGGCTCGATACCGCACTCGTAGGCTTCGAGTTTGGCGCGGTTGTACCGCTTCGGACCGATCAGCGTGGCCATGACCACGGAGAAGATCGCAAAGCCTGCCCCGAGGGCTCCCAGTACGAGGATGGGCGCATACGCGTTCACCGCTCCTCGCTCCTCTCAGTCGGCACTGACTGGTGGCGGTTCGGCCGGGCTCCCACCCGCCTCAGCCGTCACACGAACCCCGCGCGTCCCGGGCGAAGATCGCGAACATGTGAAGCAGGTCACAAGCCCAACTGCCTCGCATCTTATGCCCGCCGCTCTGTGATCTGCGACACGGGGTATTACACAAGCTTTGTGATCTCCACCACCTGACGATCGATCATGAAGTCGGATGAGTGGTGATCTTCATACGCGAAGCGTTCAGGTGATCACCAGAAGTGACATTTTCGATCGTCACTGCAGGCGGGAGGGGGTTCCGAGTGGGCGTCTCTATATCAAGAGAGTTCCCCTGCATGCAAATTGGAGATGGACCGGGCGTGCTGATAGTGGACCGCATTCACACATCGGAGGGAGGCGCGGGACGCGATGTGGACGCGTGCACGCGTTCACGAACTCGAGGGGCTCCGCTCCTGCCCCGATCCCCGCGCGAGACGCACCCCTCCTGGTGACCGTTCCGTGACCTCCGCCACATCGATGAGAGGCGTCTGAGAACGGGGCTTGGCCAACGACCGCAACCGATGGTAGGCGGCGGGCAATTCGGGCGTAATGGCGAAAGAACGTGATCACAGGCGTGATCACGGACGCCCGCAATGTCCGTTACGGCGTCAATAAAGAACGACACGCGAGGGATTTACGGTCTCGATTGAACAACTGTGGCGCAGGACACGTTTCTTGAAGATATGAAGGAGCCCCTGGTACCGGTTATCCCCATGTCCCACACCGCTCACATACGCAGCCACCGGAAGCCCCGCCGCAGCGCGACAACGAACATCGCCGTGCGCGCCGGAGTTGCCAGTGGCGTCCTCGGCATGGCAGCGGCGGGCGCGGCGTCGGCGAGTGCCGCCGAACCCGTGACGCAGACGCTCGAACTGCCCACTCTGACGGCCGACCTGGCCACTCAGGTGGCCCAGTCCGCCGACGCCACGCAGCAGACCGCGGCGAACTACACGCTCCAGACCGAGCGTGACGCGGCCGCCGCAAAGGCCGCGAAGCAGGCCAAGGCGGACCTCGCCGACGCGAAGCAGAAGGCCGAGGCCAAGAAGAAGAAGGCCGAGGAGGCCCGTAAGGCGGCCGCAGAGCGCGCTTCGCGCAACGCCGAGCGGACCACCCTCAGTGCCACCTCCACGAGCTCCAGCACCTCCACGAGCACGTCCACGGCGACGGGTTCGGCCGCCGCGGTGGTCGCCTTCGTGAAGGCGCAGATCGGCGACGCCTACGTCTCCGGCGGCACGGGCCCCAACTCGTGGGACTGCTCGGGTCTCGTCCAGGCCGCCTTCAAGTCGGTCGGCGTCAGCCTGCCGCGGGTCTCCCAGGACCAGTCGACGCAGGGCACCCAGGTCTCGCTGAGCAACCTCCAGCCCGGCGACATCCTCTACTGGGGCAGCGCAGGCAGCGCGTACCACGTGGCGGTGTACGTCGGCGACGGCATGTTCGTCGGCGCGCAGAACCCGTCCAGCGGCGTCGGGGAGCACCCGCTGTCGTACGACCCGCCGACCGGCGCGGTGCGGGTGCTCTGACCAACCCGGACAACCCGGGCAACCCGAATAACTCGGGCACCACACAAGCACGGTAGGGCCGCAGCCGCTCGGGGGCAGCGGCCCTTCCGGCTTTCCACGGGCCGCTCGTGAACGTTTTCCACAGGTCGGCCCGGCGGGTTTTCCACAGGCCCCCCGCGAAGCCGGTGGCTCCTGGGATCCTCGATGCAGGCCGCTCGCACGGAGCGGCCCGAGACCCACGAAGGAGACACCGCGATGCCACGCGTCTTCGTCCAGGGAACCCCCATGGACCACTTCCCCCGGCACGCCCCCGAGGCCGGGCGCGGTTCGGTGCGCCGGATCACCGAGACCGGTGAGGAAGTCCTGCACAAGCCGTGCCGGGACGTCACGGAGTTCGGGCCCGACCTCGCCGCACTCATCGACGACATGTTCCTCACCATGTACATCGCCGACGGAGCCGGCCTCGCGGCCAACCAGGTCGGGATCGATCTGCGGCTGTTCGTGTACGACTGCCCCGACGACGACGGTGTCCGACATGTCGGACACATTGTCAATCCCGTACTGGAGACCCAGGACCCGGCCGAGCGTCGGCTGCTCGACGACTGCGAGGGCTGCCTGTCGGTGCCGGGTGCCGTCATGGACGTACCGCGACCGGACCGGGCGGTCGTGCGCGGACAGGACAAGGACGGCAATCCGCTCACCCTTGAGGGAACGGGGTATTTCGCCCGCTGTCTCGCGCACGAGACGGACCATGTGAACGGGCGCGTGTATCTCGACCGGCTCTCGAAGCGCGAGCGGAAGGAAGCGCTGAGGCAGGTGGCGGACCGGCGGGAGGACGTCTACGCCCGCCGGGCCGCCAACATCGAGGCGACCGGCTCCTAGGAGCGGTCAGGCCTTCGGGGCCACCTTGCTCAGGCCGTTGATGATGCGGTCCATCGCGTCGCCGCCGGTCGGGTCGGTGAGGTTCGCCAGGAGCTTCAGGGTGAACTTCATCAGCAGCGGGTGGGTCAGGCCGCGCTGGGCGGCGATCTGCATGACCTTCGGGTTGCCGATGAGCTTCACGAAGGCACGGCCGAGCGTGTAGTAGCCGCCGTAGGTGTCCTTGAGGACGCGCGGGTAGCGCTGCAGGGCCATCTCGCGCCCGCTGGGCGTGGCCCGCGCGTGGGCCTGGACGATGACGTCGGCGGCGATCTGGCCGGACTCCATGGCGTAGGCGATGCCCTCGCCGTTGAAGGGGTTCACCAGGCCGCCGGCGTCGCCGACGAGGAGCAGGCCGCGCGTGTAGTGGGGCTGGCGGTTGAAGGCCATGGGGAGGGCGGCGCCGCGGATCGGGCCGGTCATGTTCTCGGGGGTGTAGCCCCAGTCCTCGGGCATGGAGGCGCACCAGGCCTTGAGGACCTCGCGCCAGTCCAGTTCCTTGAAGGAGCCGGAGGTGTTCAGGACGCCGAGACCCACGTTGGAGGTGCCGTCGCCCATGCCGAAGATCCAGCCGTAGCCGGGAAGGAGGCGGTCCACGGGGCCGCGGCGGTCCCAGAGTTCCAGCCAGGACTCCAGATAGTCGTCCTCGTGACGGGGGGAGGTGAAGTAGGTCCGGACGGCCACGCCCATCGGGCGGTCCTCGCGGCGGTGCAGGCCCATCGCGAGGGAGAGCCGGGTGGAGTTGCCGTCGGCGGCCACCACGAGCGGCGCGCGGAAGGTGACTTCGCGCTTCTCCTCGCCGAGCTTGGCGTGGACGCCGGTGATGCGGCCGGTGCGGTCGTCGATGATCGGGGCACCGACGTTGCACCGCTCGTACAACCGCGCACCCGCCTTCTGCGCCTGGCGGGCGAGCTGTTCGTCGAAGTCGTCGCGTTTGCGGACCAGGCCGTAGTCGGGGAAGGAGGCGAGATCCGGCCAGTCCAGCTGGAGGCGGGTACCGCCGCCGATGATGCGCAGCCCCTTGTTGCGCAGCCAGCCGGCCTCCTCGGAGATGTCGATGCCCATGGCGACCAGCTGCTTCACCGCGCGCGGGGTGAGTCCGTCGCCGCACACCTTCTCGCGCGGGAACTCGGTCTTCTCCAGCAGGAGTACGTCCAGGCCGGACTTGGCCAGGTGGTACGCCGTCGTGGAGCCGGCTGG
Source organism: Streptomyces sp. NPDC048277 (assembly GCF_040652235.1). Taxonomy (NCBI): domain Bacteria; kingdom Bacillati; phylum Actinomycetota; class Actinomycetes; order Kitasatosporales; family Streptomycetaceae; genus Streptomyces; species Streptomyces sp. NPDC048277. The sequence goes on along the minus strand of NZ_JBEZLQ010000001.1, from coordinate 83,792 downwards.
CCCCGCGCCGACGACGATGACATCGGCGGTGTTTTCGGAGAGGGGCTCGGTCACGACGGGGGCTCCCCAAGGCTCGAAATCTGCGTGCCGACCGGCACTGGACATGGGCAGTCTATTCAGCGGTACTGATCACCCGGCTGAAGGGCTGCCCCTGTGAACCGAGCTCTCCCCGCGGTACGGCTGCGTGTGCCCACGCACGAGGACGCGTTCGCCTGGCACGGGATCTTCGCGGACCCCGAGGTCATGGAGTTCCACGGCGGGCAGGCCGCCGAGTTGTCGGAGTACGAGGAACTCACCGCCCGGCAGCGCCGGCACGACGCCGAGCGGGGGTTCTGCCTCTGGTCGGTGCTCGACGAGAGCGGTGAGGTCGTCGGCTTCACGGGCGCCCAGCCCTGGGAGCACGCGTGGGGGCCGACGGGCGAGATCGAGATCGGCTGGCGGCTGCGGCGCTCGCACTGGGGGCAGGGGTATGTCACGGCGGCCGCCCGGGAGACGGTGCGGCGGCTGCGGGCGGCCGGGGTGCCGAGCGTGGTGGCGATGGTCGACGCCCGCAACGAACGTTCCATCGCGGTGACGCGACGGCTGGAGATGCGGCTCGCGGAGAGGTTCCGGACGCCGCGGTGCGAGCGAGAGGGGCACTGCTATCGCCTTGACCTTCGACAAGGCGACCCGGAGACCAACGATCAGTAACAGAAAGTAGCGATCTGTTACAGAAAGACACTTGGCGCTTCCGATCGCCATGTGCCGGGGGTTACCCTTCCAGTACCGCTGGGGGTGACATCTGTGCGTATAACACCCAAAACACCCGAAGTGCGCGTTCCACGGCTGGTCGGGCTGATGGCCGTGGACGCGCGTGAGACCGCCCAGGCGCGGGGACTGTTCCTCAACGCGCCGGACCGGCCGGACTTCCATCTCACGGTCGTCGAGTACGTCGTACGCCAGTTCCCGCAGCCCGGTGCCGAGGTACCGCGGGAATCGATGGTGTACGTGTGGTTCGACTTCGGTGAGGGCGAGGGCGGCGGGGGCGTGCGCGAGCCGCGCATCCCACGGCCGCCGAAGGGCGGGCTGCAACGGGAGCTGGACCAGCCCGGGGACGCCTTCGAGGTGAGCAGCCTGTGAGTCCCCGGCCGGGGCTCAGGCCGCCTTGAAGCCGCGGTGCAGGGCGACGATCCCGCCGCTGAGATTGCGCCAGGCCACCTTCGACCAGCCGGCCTCGCGCAGCCGTCCGGCCAGCGCGGGCTGGTCGGGCCAGGCGCGGATGGACTCGGCGAGGTAGACGTAGGCGTCCGGGTTGGAGGACACCGCGCGGGCCACCGGGGGCAGCGCCCGCATCAGGTACTCGGTGTAGACGGTCCTGAAGGGCGCCCAGGTCGGGTGCGAGAACTCGCAGATCACCACCCGGCCGCCGGGCCGTGTCACCCGGTACATCTCGCGCAGGGCCGCGTCGGTGTCCTGGACGTTGCGCAGCCCGAAGGAGATCGTCACGGCGTCGAAGGTGTCGTCCTTGAACGGCAGCTTCGTGGCGTCCCCGGCCGTGAAGGGCATCCAGGCGGTGCGCCGCTTGCCGACCTGGAGCATCCCGAGGGAGAAGTCGCAGGGCACGACGAAGGCGCCGGCCCGGGCGAACGGCTGGGAGGAGGTGCCCGTGCCGGCCGCCAGGTCCAGGATCTTCTGCGCGGGCCGCGCGTCGACCGCCCTGGCGACCTCCTTCCGCCAGTGCCGGTCCTGGCCGAGCGACAGCACGTCGTTGGTCAGGTCGTACCGTTCCGCCACGTCGTCGAACATCGAGGCGACTTCGTGCGGCTGCTTGTTCAGGGAGGCGCGGGTCACGCCGCCCATTCTTGCAGGGCCCCCTCAGGGGAGAAGCTTCGGCTTCTTCTTCGCGGCGACGTCCTCCACCCAGCCGCACAGCACGACGAAGACCGCGATCAGGATCCAGCCGACGCCGAACATGAACCACTGGCTGTCCAGCGGGAGCCACTTCTCGAACGCGGGCACGTTCCACATCCGGTCGATCAGCGGGACCGCCAGGACCAGGGCGATCTCGTGCCAGAGGTAGATCGTCACGGCGCGGGCGTTGAAGACCGTCACCGTCCGGTCCAGCCGCTTGAAGCGGGTCAGCCAGGCGAAGTCGATCCTGAAGTACGCCTTCGCCCACATCAGCAGCATGACGAACCCGGCCGACCAGAAGGCCTGCGCGAGGGGGTTCTCGTCGAGGTCGTACGTGCCGAAGTCGGACTGGTGCGCGAAGGCGTACCAGCCGCCGTAGGCGACCGCGGCCAGCGAGCCCACGACCACCAGGGCCGGCTTCATCCTCTGGAGCACGCCGTCGCGGTGGGCGAAGCCGAGGATCCAGCAGAAGAGGTACGTCGACAGGTCCCACAGGGCGCTGCCGAAGCGGTTGTCGGGGCCCGACCAGACGAAGTTCAGGACCAGGATCGGAGCCAGGGACAGGAGGAGGACCGGTATCGGGGCTTTGCGGAAGATCCACAGCAGGGCCGGGGAGAGAAGGACGAACCACAGGTACGTCCGCAGGTACCAGAGGATCTCCCAGGCCTGCTCGCCCCACGCGTTGCCCGGCGGGTCGCCGAGCGGCACGACCCAGTAGACGATCTGCCAGCCGGGCATCCAGTCGTGGATCAGCATCGCCAGGACGACGAAGAAACCCCAGAACCAGAACGGCGGGAGGAGACGGCGCAGGCGGCTCTTGACGACCTTGAACGCGGGGCGCTCCAGGGACTTCGCCATCAGCGTGCCGGCGAGGCCGAACATGATGCCCATGGAGGGGAACACCATGCCGCACCAGGCCCAGCCGAAGGTGTGGTAGGTGACGACCCGGACGAGGGCGACCGCACGGAGCGTGTCGAAGTAGCGGTCGCGTCCCGTGGGCCTGAGCTGCGGGTCGGGGGCGGGGTCGGGGGCGGACGTCGGCTGTGGGTCGCGGGCCGGGTTCGGCTCGTCGACGCCGGCCGCCGATTCCCGGGCGGGCTCCGGCGCGGGTTCCGGCTGCACCGGCGGCAGCGGTGCGGTGGCCTCCACCGCCGGGGTGTGGCCGTAGCCGGTGTACTGCTCCTGCTGCGGGTACGGCTGCTGCGCGTACTGCTGCTGGCCGCCGTACGGGCCGTAGTCGTAGCCGTTGGCATGGCCGTAGCCGTTGTTGCCGTAGCCCTGCTGGTACGGCTGCTGTTGCTGGTCCCAGGTCATCAGCCGCTCACTCCCGCCGGGGTGCCTACCTCGCCCGTGCGCTTGAGTTTCTGCCAGCGCAGGCGGCCGCCGGTGAGGGCGGTGATACAGGAATGGATCAGGACCAGGTACATCATCTGACGGTAGGCCAGTTGCTGGAGCGGCATCATCAGCAGGTAGCGGTACCGCTCCTTGTCGAGGCGGAACGCGTAGGCCGCGCAGGCCAGTTGGACGCCGAGGACGGCGAGCCAGGCCAGCAGGGCCGCCTCGAAGTCGACGAAGATCATGGAGTAGACCGTGAAGACGTCGATGAGCGGGGCGAAGACGGGTGTGACGATCTGGAAGAGCACCACCAGGGGCATGCCGACCCGGCCGAAGCGGCCCGAAGGACCCTTGTCCGTCAGGGACTTGCGGTGCTTCCACAGGGCCTGCATGGTGCCGTACGACCAGCGGTAGCGCTGGGACCACAGCTGCTTCAGCGAACCGGGCGCCTCCGTCCAGGCCTTGGCGTGCTCCTGGTAGACGACCCGCCAGCCCGCGCGGTGCATGGCGATGGTGATGTCGGTGTCCTCGGCGAGGGTGTCCTCGCTCATCCCGCCGACCTGGAGCACCGCGTCGCGGCGGAACGCGCCGATCGCGCCGGGGATGGTCGGCATGCAGCGCAGCAGGTCGTACATGCGGCGGTCCAGGTTGAAGCCCATCACGTACTCGATGTGCTGCCAGGCGCCGATGACCGTGTTGCGGTTGCCGACCTTGGCGTTGCCGGCGACCGCGCCGACCTCGGGGTCGGCGAACGGCTGCACCAGCTGGTACACCGCGTCCGGCTCGAAGACCGTGTCGCCGTCCATCATGATGACGATGGGGTAACTGGCGTTGCGGACACCGTTGTTGAGGGCGGCGGGCTTGCCCGCGTTCTCCTGCCGGATGACCCGGACGTTGCTCATGCCGAGCTTGTCGGCGGCGGCGCGGGCGATCTCCGAGGTGCCGTCCGTCGAACCGTCGTCGACGACGATGATCTCGATCGGGTGGGTGCTCTGCGCCAGCGACTCCAGGGTGTTGGCGATGCACTCCTTCTCGTTGTACGCCGGGACGATCACACTCACCGGTCCGGTCACCTCCGGTCCCCAGCTGAATCTGCGTTTGTTGCGCAGCCGGTAGTGGCGGCGGGCGATGAGCAGCATCATCCCGAAGCGGCCCATCACCGCGATGCCGACGACCAGCAGCAGGTAGGAGAGGACGGGTAGCGCCCATTCGGCGATCGCGACCGCCACGATGAGCGCCTTGCCCTCGTAGAGGGTCATACCGGTGGCGGTGCGGTGGGCCGCCTGGAGGCGGGCGGTGGTGGAGCGGTTCTGGCCGTTCGGGGCGGTTCCGGTGCCGGTGCCGGTGCCTCCGCTCGGGGCGCCTTCCCCGTTCGGGGCGGTGCCGCCGGGCTGGGAACCCGTGCCGGTGCCGGTACCAGTGCCGGATCCGGATCCGGTTCCGGTTCCGGTGAGCGCGCCGGCTTCGGTGACCCCGGTGGCGGTCTGGTCGCTTGTGCCACTCGTGCCGCTCGTGCCGGTGCTCGCCGTGGCGGTCTCACGGTTCGCGGCGTTCCGCTTCTGGACGACACCGCTGATGGTGGTGAAGGTGTAGCCCTTCGCCTTCATCTTCTTGATGTACGTCGGCAGCGCCTTGATGGTCTGCGAGCGCTCGCCACCGGCGTCGTGGAAGAGGACCGCGGCGCCCTTGTTCTTCTTCGGCGTGGCCCATTTGATGATCTTCGAGACGCCCGGCTTCTTCCAGTCGTCGCTGTCGGTGTCGACGAAGACGCTGGTGTAGCCCTCCTTGCCGAGCTTCTTGTAGACGGGCCAGCTGTAGTTGTCGATGGCGTCCGTCTCGGAGGAGTACGGCGCGCGGAAGAGGGTCGTCGTGATCCCGGCCGCGCCGGCGAGCGCGAGCTGGGTCTGCTGCATCTCGCGGTTGATCCGGGCGTCGCTCTGGTACGACAGGTCGACGTGCGTGAAGGTGTGGATGCCCACCTCGTTGCCCTGCTGGACCATCGACTTCACGATGCTCGGGTAGCGCGACACCATCGAGCCGACCAGGAAGAACGTGCCGGGCACGTCGTACTGCTCAAGGATCTTGAGGACCTGCGGGGTCCAGGTCGGGTTCGGGCCGTCGTCGAAGGTGAGCGCGATGGTCTTGGAGGGGACGGAGACGGTGGTCGCCTGGCCGCCCCGGAAGGTGAGGATCGGGCCGCCGTCGAGGATCTTGTCCGGCACCTTGCTGGAACTGGCGCCGGTGCGGACCCGCTGGTCGCCGCCGACCTCTGCGCGCAGATAGCCGTCGAGCAGCATCACGCAGGTCAGCGCCAGCAGAAGCAGCAGGGCGAGGATGACACGTGGTTTCTGCAGCGCCGCGGCCCGGCCCGCCGCCCGCTCGATACGGGAGGGGGCGCGCCTGCGGCCGCGTGAGGACGTCGGTGTAGTCATGGGGAGAGGCCTGCGTTTCCGGTCAGTCGGCGGTGGCGGATGCGGAGGCGGACGGGGTGGCGGTGGTCGACGTGTTCGACGTGGTCGACGGCGGTGCCGACGGGCGGCCGCTGGGCACGCCGACCTGGCGGCCGATGCCGCCCTGCGGGCGTTCGCCACCGGGAGCGGTGCCGCCGCGTGCGAAGTCGGGGATCAGCGAGGACGGGGTGAGCGAGGTGCCCCAGCCCATGAAGGCGGCGCCGAGCACTCCCGTGTAGGCGAGGCAGACGACGCCGAGGAGGAGGCCGACGCGGCGCAGCACCTTGGACCGGCGTCCCGAGGAGTCGACGAACACGGGCCCTTCGACAGACCCGTTGCCCTGTTTGCGGCGGCGACCGCGCGCGGCGGTGCGGCTTTCGATGGCAGGCTCGGATTGCATTCCTCGGATATTAGGGAGTCTTTATGTGACCGCCTTCGGGGTTCATGTGAGGCGCCCATGAGAAACGCCTTAACCTGTCTTTTCACTGAGAGATTCTATGAACACCTGCGGAGGTCACACAGGAAGGGAATCAATCTCAACATCCCTTTTGCGCTGCCCCATTGATCCGATTCACGCCCTTCCTTCCATGAGTTTTCTATGTATCGATCGGAACGTTGAACACCAGGTCCGTGTGAGACGTTTTCCTTTGGAATCAGGCTTTGTTTCGATCCTGAGACACAAATCACGAGAGCGGGTGCATCTTAATGCGGGGTTTCCTGAGGCCGGCTGCTGGGCTTACCTGCCTGTTTGCCATGGCAGTGACGGGGTGCTCCTCGGGCTCCGCCGGCACGTCGGACGCGGCACCCGCGCCGCCCAAGCGGCAGTCGGCCTCGCCCAGTGCGACCGATGCGTCGGGCACGTCGGGCACGTCGTACGCGCCCTACGTCAGCGCGACCGAGGCCGCCGACACGGACGACTCGGGCACTCCGTCGACGTACAACCTGGCCTTCGTGATCGCCAGTGGCAGCAGTTGTACGCCGGAGTGGAACGGGACGACCGCGATAGGGAGCTCGGCCGTGAAGTCCCGGATCTCCAAGCTGACGGAGGGCGGCGCGAGTGTCCGGGTGTCCTTCGGCGGGGCCTCGGGGAAGGAGCTGGCGACGACGTGCTCCAGCGCGTCGAAGCTCGCGGCGGCATACGGGGCCGCGCTGGACGCCGCCGGCTCCTCCCAGGCCGACTTCGACATCGAGGGCGACACGCTGACCGACTCCGACTCGGTCGCCCTGCGGTCGGAGGCGATCGCACAACTCCAGAAGGAACGGCCCGACTTGGAGGTCTCCTTCACGCTGCCCGTGATGCCGTCGGGGCTCGACTCCGACGGCCTCGCGCTGCTGGAGTCCGCGAACAAGTACGACGTGCAGGTCTCGACGGTCAACATCATGACCATGAACTACGGCGAGTCGTACGACGGGGACATGGGCGACTACGCGCTCACCTCGGCGAAGGCCACGCAGAAGCAGCTGAAGAAGGTGTTCGGGCTGTCGGACGCGAACGCGTGGGGCGGGATGGCGCTGACCTCGATGATCGGGGTGAACGACGTGGACGGGGAGACGTTCTCGCTGTCGGACGCGGCCGATGTGCGGGCGTTCGCGGAGGAGAAGGGGATCGCGTGGGTTTCGATGTGGTCGACGTTCCGGGATGTGCAGTGTGAGAGCGGTTCGGAGGATGACGACGCCGCGACCAACTGCAGTGGGGTTTCTCAGAGTTCGGGGGCGTTCGGGAAGGCGTTCGCGGGCTGAGTGTCGTGTGCGGGTTCGCGGGGGCTGGTCGCGCCCACGCGGCGGTAGCCGCATATTCAATACAGCCCCGCGCCCCTGACGGGGCGCTCACTACTTGCGTCTATGGACAAGGCGGCCGGCGCACACCGTTGCGATGCACTCCCCCGACTCGTCGAACACCGCCAAGTCGGCTCGGCCGGTCTCGATGATCGCGGTCTTTCGGGCCGCGCCCGGCAGCACGGCGACATCGTTGCGCTCCGCCGCCGCCCGCAGCTCGGGTGAGGTGGTGTGCTGTTCCAGGACCGCCGTCGCTCCCAGCTTCAGTACCGCGTGCACCCGTTCGCGTGGGCTGGGGGCGTCCGGGAGGGGGCCGTCGTGGACGTGGGCGGGGCCGAGGGCGCCCGGCCAGGTGCGGACCCGCGCCAGGGGAAAGCGGGCGCGCAAATCGTCGTACGGCCCCACCGCGGCGATCCGGTCGTGCACGACCACCACGGCGCCGTGCCCGATCGGCTCGGCGTCCCAGGTGACACAGACCCGGTCCGCCGTGTGAATCGTCTCCACCGCCGGGTCAGTTGGCGCTGAGCAGCTTCAGCTCGGGGTGCGCGGTGCCGCCCTCGATCGCCGTCGACGAGATGTGGGACATGACGCGCTCGTCGACCGGGTCGTTCGCCGGGTCGTCGTGGACGACGAGGTGCTCGTACGTCGTCGCGCGCTGCGCCGGGACGCGGCCCGCCTTGCGGATCAGGTCGATGATCTCCAGGCGGTTGGAGCGGTGCTTGGCACCGGCCGAGGAGACGACGTTCTCCTCCAGCATGATCGAGCCGAGGTCGTCCGCGCCGTAGTGGAGCGAGAGCTGGCCGACCTCCTTGCCGGTGGTGAGCCAGGAGCCCTGGATGTGGGCGATGTTGTCCATGAAGATCCGCGCGATCGCGATCATCCGCAGGTACTCGAAGAGCGTCGCCTGGGTGCGGCCCTTCAGGTGGTTGTTCTCGGGCTGGTAGGTGTACGGGATGAAGGCCCGGAAGCCGCCCGTGCGGTCCTGGACGTCCCGGATCATCCGCAGGTGCTCGATGCGCTCGGCGTTCGTCTCGCCCGTGCCCATCAGCATCGTCGACGTGGACTCGACGCCCAGCTTGTGGGCCGTCTCCATGATCTCCAGCCAGCGCTCGCCGCTCTCCTTGAGGGGCGCGATGGCCTTGCGGGGGCGTGCGGGGAGAAGTTCCGCGCCGGCGCCCGCGAAGGAGTCCAGGCCCGCCTCGTGGATACGGGTGATGGCCTCCTCGACGGAGACGCCGGAGATGCGGGCCATGTGCTCGACCTCGGAGGCGCCGAGGGAGTGGATGACCAGCTGCGGGAACGCGTCCTTGATCGCCTTGAAGTGCTTCTCGTAGTACTCGACGCCGTAGTCGGGGTGGTGGCCGCCCTGGAACATGATCTGGGTGCCGCCCAGCTCGACCGTCTCCGCGCAGCGGCGCAGGATGTCGTCGAGGTCGCGGGTCCAGCCCTTGGCGGTGTCCTTGGGGGCCGCGTAGAAGGCGCAGAACTTGCACGCCGTGACACACACGTTCGTGTAGTTGATGTTCCGCTCGATGATGTACGTCGCGATGTGCTCGGTGCCCGCGTACTTGCGGCGGCGTACGGCGTCGGCGGCGGCGCCCAGCGCGTGCAGGGGCGCGTCGCGGTAGAGGTCGAGCGCCTCTTCCGGGGTGATCCGCCCACCGGCAGCGGCACGGTCGAGGACGGACTGAAGGTCGGCCTTCTCGGTCACCGGGCGCGTCCCTTTCGTAATGGCTTGTGGACGGACCGAACCAGCCTACGCCAGCCCTGTGCCGGCCCTGCGCCTGGCCTTGGAACGGCCCGACCTCAGGCCGTGTACGCGCCGACCAGCAGCCCCGCGAACGCGCCCGCGATCAGGAACGGCCCGAACGCGATCGCCGTCTTGCGCCCGGCCCGCCGTACGACGACGAGCGCACCGCCGTACAACGCGCCCAGCAGGAACCCGGCGAAGGTGCCGAACAGCACGGTGGGCCAGCCGTACCAGCCGAGTACGGCGCCCGTGCCGAGGGCCAGCTTCACGTCGCCGAAGCCCATGCCGCCGGGGTTGACGAGGAAGAGGAGGAAGTAGCAGGCGCCGAGCGCGAGGGCCGCGTAGAGGGAGGTGAGCCAGTGGCCCGCGTGCTCGGGGAGAAGGGCGGCTGCGCCGAGGAGGGCGAGGGCGGCGGCCGCGAGGGGGAGGGTGAGGGGGTCGGGGAGGCGCTGGACGCGGAAGTCGACGACCGCGAGGAGCACGCCGACGGGGGCCAGGAGCAGCCAGACGGCGAGTTCGGGGCGGGGGCCGGTGGCGAGGGCGAGGGCCGTGCAGACGAGGGCGGTGGTGAGGGCGAGGGGGGCGGGTGCGGGGGCGGGGGCGGGGGCGGGTGGCCCCTGTGGGGCGTCCTCGCCGTCGGCGGCCACCGGTTCGGCGGGGGTGGGTGCCGGGGTCGTACAGGCGGCGCAGTGTGCGGTGCCCAGCCAGCCCCTGATGGGGTGGCCCGCCGGGCACTCCTTGCGCCAGTCCTCCCCCGCCGGTACCGAGAAGCGGTGGGCGGCGCGGGGCAGGAGTGTGCCCGTCGCCGCGCCCCAGAGGGCGGCGGTGACGGGCAGGGCGAGGTCCAGGGCGTCCAGGGCGGTCATCCCGTCGCGGCGGCGCCGTCGCGCCAGGTCGGGAGGAGTTCGTCGAGGAGCGCCTCGGTGCGCGGGGGCAGGCCGCGCGCACCGCTGCGGGCGATCAGGTCGGCCGCGAGGGCGCGGACGCGGTCCGGGTCGCCGGTGGCGTGGGTGGCACGCAGCAGCTCGTTCCAGAGGCGTTCGTCGGCCGGGGCGGTCCGCAGTGCCGCCGCGAGCGCCTCGATCGCCTTCTCCGCGCGGTCCTTCTCCAGGTGGAACGCGGACAGGGCGAGGCCGATGTCGGCGACGAGGAGCGGCAGTTGGGCGTCGATGATCTCGTGCGTGAGCCAGCGGTAGCGGCCCTCCGCGCGGTCGGCGAGCAGCGGGCCGCGGACCAGCACGAGCGCGTCCGTGAGGAGGCGGCCGCGGACGGCGCGGCTCTCGACGCCCTTGCCCTGCGTGGCCTCGTAGTAGAGGGAGCGCAGCACGTCGAGGTCGGAGACCACCGTCTTGGCGAGCACGAGCCGTCCGGTCCCGTCCGTCCGCAGCCGGGGGCTGCCGTCCGGGTCGGTGCCGAGCCAGCCGCGCAGCCGGTCCAGGAGGGCGTCGCGGACGTCCTCCGTCACCCCGCGCGGCCACAGCGCGGACGACAGCACGCGCGGGTGCACGCCCTCGCGGTGCAGGAGGAGCAGCGCGAGGGCCTCGTGGAGGAGTGCGCTGCGCTCGCCGTCGGGGGTGTCGAGGCCGATGATCTCGTACGGCCCGACGAGCCGCGCGTACACCGCGGGACGGCCCTGTTCGCTGATGTCGACGAGGAACGGCGGGGCGTTGGTCGGCCCGTCCGGGTCGCGCTCGGGGTCGGCCTCGACGAACAGCTCGACCACCGCGCGCTGTTGCACGCCGGGCAGCAGCTGGGCCTGGAGTTCGAGGCCGAGGAGCGGGGCGAGGAGCCTGCCGTCCGGGGTGATCTCCATCGCCCAGGCGGCGCCGGGCAGGTCGTCGCTCTCGGTGCCGACCAGGTAGCCGATGCCCAGCCGGCCGGCGTCGGCGGCGAGTTCGGCGAGCCGTACCGCGTCCTCGGCGGACGGCTGGGCGGCGAGCAGCACCAGGTTCGGCGCCCAGCGGGTGTGCTGGGCGGGGCCGGTGCGGCCGGTGAGGACCGAGTCGTGCCCGGCGGCGCCGAGCGCGCCGCGCCGCTGCCGGGTCTCGGCCTCCATCGTCTCGAACAGCGCGTCCACGTCGTCGAGATGGCGCAGCCGGTTGGGGGCGAGCGGGGTGAGGTCCGCGCCGAAGCCGACGAGGGTGATGGTCATGCGGTCCGACCAGCCGTTGGTGGCGAGTTCGGCGGCGACGGAGGCGAACACGGCGGCCCGGTCGGCCTCCCGGCCGCTCAGCGAGACGATGCCGGGCACGGCCTCCAGGTTGAGCAGCAGCCGCGAGTCGTCCATGGTGCCGAGGCTGACCAGGCCGGGGTACGGGGCGGCGGCGTCGGTGTCCTCGTAGTGCCCGGCGTCCGCGCGGGACAGCGTCCAGAACGTCTGGTCCTGGCCGAGCTGCCAGGGCGCCGGGGGCTTGCCGGCCGGCTGGGCGAGCTGGAGGTGCAGATCGCCGTGGCTGAGCCAGGCCGCGTACACGACGGGCAGGGACCTGGACTCGGCGGTGAGGGCGGCGGCCAGCCCGCGCAGGGAGCGGTCGAGCAGTCGTACGCCCTCCGGGTCCGCGCCCACCAGCAGCGCGTCCTGCACGTCCTGGGCGTCGCCGGTGGGGGTCGGCGGCTCCATGCCGCGCCGGCCGCCGACGGCACCGAGCGCCGACTGCCACAGGGCCTGCCGGCGTCGGCGGCCGAGGGCGGCGAGCAGGCCCGCGGCGAGGAGGGGGGCGCCGAGGAGTGCCTCGGGAAGACCGAAGGAGTGGCCGCCGGTCTCGTGCGTGTGCGCGGCGGGCGTGCCGGTGTTGTCGCCGGCGGGGCGCTGACCGGGCACGGTGATCTGTGCGGTGGCGCCGTCCTGGTCCGCGTGCTGACCGCCGCCCTGCTGCTGGTGCCGCTGCTGGGCGTGGTCTCCGGTCTTCGCGTAGTCGCCGATCTGCTGCTGGACCTCCGGGGAGACGTGCGCGTCGGGGTTCTCGACGAGCTCGCCGCCGTGCGCGTCGCCGGGCATCTCCATGATCCAGCCGGGGCGGATGAGGCTGGCCTCGGAGAGCCGGGAGCCGTCGGGCTGGACGCGGTCCTTGTTGAGCTCGTAGATCTCCTTGTACCGGCGGCCGTCGCCGAGATGGCGCTGCGCTATCTCCCAGAGGGAGTCGTGGTGGCGGCCCTCGGGCGGCTGGATCCGGTAGTACTTCGTCGCCCCGTGGGCGGCGGTGGAGCCGTGTTCGGCCTGGGCCGCGGCATGGTTTGCCTGTTCGGCGAGGGCGGCCGCGGTGCTCTTCGCCTGCTCCTGCTGCTGGGCGAGGAGGCCGGGGGTCGCCTGGGCGGCGGCCACCGTGCCCTGCTGGTTTCCCTCCAGGCTGTGGCCGAGCTGCGAGAGGCCCGGGGTGAGGCTGGCGGCGGTGGCGCCGACGAGCAGCAGGGCGGCGACGAGTTGCCGGGCGAGCAGCTGGCTGGGGCCGGCGCCGGGGACGCGGCTGGGCAGGCCGACGCCGGAGACGGCGGCCTTGACCTCGACCAGCACACAGGCCGTGAACTGGGCCCAGGCCAGCCAGACGACGACCGTCAGGGCGTTCAGGAACGTCTCGACGCCGATCGGCTGCGACAGCCAGTCCATGCTGGGCGCGCTGTGCGGCAGGGGCCAGCCGATGGTCACGGCGAGGGCGCCGGGGACGCCGACGACGAGCACGAGCAGCACGACGAAGGCGAGGAACGCCTTGACGAAGTCCCCGAACGTACGCCGCCGCAGCCGCACCGGCTGCGGGGTCCGGTTCCGCGGACCCGACGACGGATTCCCCGTCGCTCTTCCCGTCGAGCTTGATGTGCTGCGTCGCGCCATGGCGGGTGTCCTGGGTCGTCGTGTGTGGAAGGAGTGGGCCGGGGGCGCAACGAGCCTGTCGAGGTCCCCTTGACGATCCTATTGACTGGCACCGACAGCGTCGAAGGGGAAGAACGGCGAACGGCCGCCCGAATTCACCCCTTTCATCAAGCGGGGCCCGGTTGGCCGGAGTTACCGCCCCCCGGTCCGCACACCACCCCTCCACAGGCCCCGCACAAACCGGGGCACGCGGGCCGTCAGCCGCCGACCCTGAGCGAGGACAGCAGGAAGCGGGTGAGGGCGGAGGTGGGGAAGCTGATCGCCGCCACCCCCTCCTCCGCGCGGAGTTCGACGACCGTGCGGGAGGTTCCGTACGGCCGCACCTGTACGTTGCCCAGCACGGCCGGGCGGCCCGCCAGTCCCTCCTCCAGCAGGGCCCGCGCGAAGGTCCAGGTGACCTCCTCGCCGTCCAGGGAGATCCACGGCGGGAAGACGAAGTGCACGGCCTGCGGGTCGGCCGAGGTGTAGCGGAGGGTCGCGGGGACCGCCACCTCCTGTTCGTCGGCGGTGAGCAGGCGGGCGCCGGTGGGCTGCTCGAGCGTGATGGGCACGGGTCTTCTCCGGGGGTGCGGTGGTGGGCCGTCGTACAAGTGAGAGCAGCCTGCGGCGAATTGATTACGCGGGAAACGCCAGCAAGTTGAGTGACTTGTGTCACTTTCCGATGCGCTTGAAACTGTGCTTGAAAGTTTTGCCATCTACCCTGACAAACCCCTTCCCCGCCCCACGCCGGCAACTGGAGCGTTCCGCCATGCACGACGGTTCCTCTGCAGTCATCAGCACCACCGCCTACGCCCGGATCTACGAGGAACAGCAGCCGCGGCTCGTCGCGTACGCGCGCTCGCTCACCCGCAACGCCTGGGTCGCCGAAGACCTCGTCGCCGAGGCGCACTTCCGGGTGTGGCGCCGGCTGGCGGAGGGACACGAGATCGACAACGTGTCCGCGTATCTGATGACGACCGTCCGGCATCTCGCGTACGCCGCCGGCGGCACCGCGCGTGAGACTCCCAGGGATCCGCACGGCGAGGACCACGCCGAGGTCGGCCGGCACGGGGACGACCCCGCCGAGCGCGTCTCCTCCGTCGATCTGCTCGTGCGCGTGCTGGCCCAGTTGCCCGAACGCTGGGTCAAGGCCCTCTGGCTGGCCGAGGCCGAGGGCCAGCCACTCGCCCAGATCGGGCCGCAGCTGGGCACCAAGGAGGGCGCCACCGCCGTCCTGCTGCACCGCGCCCGGGAGGGGATGCGCCAGGCGTTCCTCGGCACGCAGACCGGCGCCCCGGACGACCCGGCCTGCCAGGTCCACGTGAGCCGGATGCCGGCGTACGTGCGCGGCGCCGCGACGGAACGTCAGTCCGACCGGCTGCTCGGCCATGTGGACACCTGCGACGACTGCCGCACCCGGCTCGCCGCGCTGATGAGCGCCAACGACCGGCTCCCCGCGCTCGTCGGCCCGGCGCTGCTGGTGTTCGCGGTCGGGGGTGCGGCCGGCAAGTTCCTGCTCACCCTCACCGCCGCGGGCGCCTCGGCCGGCGGGCACGGGAGCGGGCTGCTGCACGGCGTACGGCAGGCCGCCACGGCGGGCGGGACGAAGACGCCCGTCGCGGTCGCCGCCGGGGCGGTGGTGGCGGGCGCCGTGGCGCTGGTGCTCGTCCTCGGCCCGGGCCAGTCCAGCTCGATACCGAGCCGGCGGACGCCGGTCGCCGACGCGCCGGGGGGCAGGGCGCCGGTGGCCGGGACGCCGGTGGCGCCGGAGGCCACGCCCGCCACGACACCGGTGGCGGCGACCGTCGAGGACGGGGCGGCGACCGAGGGCGGGACCGGTGGTGCGGTCGTGACGCAGCCCTCGGACGGGGACACGGCCGCGCCGGATCCGGCCGGAAAGGGCTCCGGAGGCGGGAGCGGGGGCGGGAGCGGGGGCGGGAGCGACGACACCGCGCCGCCCGTGACGACCGAACCGTCGCCCGACCCCTCGCCGTCCGAGCCCGCGCCCTCCGCCCCCGCGGACCCGTCCCCCAGCGCCCCGACGGAGCCCACCGAGCCGACGACGCCGGCCGAACCGACACCCCCGTCGACGCCGACGGACCCCACTCCCCCCGCCGAGCCGACGGACCCGGCCCCCGTGACCACCCCGCCGGCCGACAACACCACCCCGGACCCGGTCACCCCGCCCGACGACGACTGCCCGCCCACGCACGCGCACGGCAACGGCAACGGTGGCACCGGCCACCGGGGGCCGAAGCAGCAGCCGTCGTCGGACCAGTGACGTACTCTCAGCCGACCTCGTTCTCGGCGGTCGCCTGGCCGTGCACCACGATCGCGCCGCCGTAGAACATGCCCGTGAAGACGGGTTCGTACGTCAACTGGACCTCGACCTGGACCTGTTGGGCGTCGGCGGCGATACAGTGCGTGCCCGCGATGTCGGCGGTGGACATGTCCATCTCGCGGGCGAAGGTCTTCACCCGGGCGTCGCAGTCCTGGTAGTTGATCGGCGCGGCGCCCTGGTTCTCGTACAGCGCTGCCTTGTCGATGTCCTGCGCCGCGTAACGGGCCGCCTGTTCCGCGATGTCGGCGGCGCGTTCGCGCTTGGAGATGGACAGGCCGCCGTCGATGACGAAGGCGGAAAGGGAGAGGAAGACGAGCGCGAAGATGATGACCGCGCCCGCGCCCGAGCCCCGGTCGTCCATGCGGAGCCGGCGCGCGATCCACCAGGTGCGCAGCAGCGCGATGCTCACGCCGACCTCCGGAACGGGTCGAGCGGCGAGGAGAAGCTCGCGGAGAGGGTGGTCGGGATGTCCAGGCCCAGCATGGCCAGGCCCCGCACCTCGCAGCTCACCTCGACCGTGAAGATGGTGTCGGGCGCGAAGCCCTCGCTGGTCTGTACGACGGAGACCGGGCCGGAGCAGACGTCCGACAGGTCCGCGTCGGCGGCCTTCTGCGCCTCCGACATGGCCGTGGCGTGGTCCTTCTGGATGGACCCCGCGCGGGCCGCGTCACGTGCGGCGCCGTCGATCGCGCCCCGCCCGTCCACGAGTTGGCCGAAGGCGACCAGGACGAGAATGAACAGGATCATGACCGGCGCGAGGATGACGACCTCGATGGTCGACAACCCCCGGTCGTCCGACCGTTTTTCTTCAGGGGAGGACATCTAGTTCGTATCCTCCACGAACCGCTCCACCGGCCCCGACGACTGCGCGTGCACCGTCAGGTCCAGGCCCGGGAACACCGTCGGGATGCGGGCCGAGATCTCGACGCCGACCGTGTTCTGTTCCGGCTGGAGCATCTTCACATCGGGCGACAGCACCAGCTGCGGCCCGAGTTGGCTGATGTAGGAGTCGACCACGGTCTGCGCCTCGCCGCGCCAGGCGCCGGGCTGGGCGTCGGCGGTGGCGCGGGCCTTGCGGGCGCCCGCCTGGGCCGCCGCCTGGGCCACGTGGTCCGCGAAGAAGTACAGCGCGAACTGCACCGTCGCGAAGATCATGAAGAAGAGAACGGGGGTGAGGAACACGAACTCGATGGCCGTCATGCCCGAGTCGCGTGAGTCGCCGCGCGCGGCGGCCGTCCGGCGGCGTACCCAGCCGCGCAGGCCTCTGCCCATGCCCGCAGACGTCCCCGTCCCCGTCGTCACCCCGTCACCCCCGTCGTCGTACGTCCGCCCGCTCAGCAGGTCTTGCTCGCGCTGGCGCCCTTGATGCAGTCGCCGACCTTGTTGGCGCCGTCGCTCAGCGCGGTGTTGATGATGGCGGCCACCACGCCGACGATCGCCACGACGACCGCGGAGATGATGACCCACTCGACGGCGGAGGCACCGCGGTCGAGTTCGCCGGAGCGGGCGCGCTGGACGCGGCCCCGCAGGAAGGTGACCAGGAAGTCCACCGCCGGGATCCCGGTGCTGACGTTCCGTCCGTTCATGATGACGTGTCCTCTCGATACAGCAGTTGGCGAAGGTTCTCGAATCAGCTCATTCCGAAGCACAGGACATCAGCCCACCTGGAACACCCGCATCGCCGCCGGGAAGATCAGGAAAACCAGGAAGCCGGCGCACAGCAGCAGCTGGGCGACGAGCATCGACTGGGACTTCTCGCCCGCGCTGCCCTCGATCTCGGCGAGTTCGCGGTGGCGCATGGTCTCGGCACGGGAGGCGAGGGACTCGCGGACCTTGGCGCCGTCGTCCGCGACCAGGGCCAGCGAGGCCGACAGGTCCTTCAGTTCCTCGACGCCCAGTTCCTCGCCGAGCGCGCCGAGGGCCTGCCACTGGCTGACGCCGGTGATGCGGGCGTCGGCGAGGGCGTTGCGGATGCGCTGGTTGGCCCAGCCGTCGGAGACATCGGCGGCCGCCATCAGGGCCTCGGGCAGACCGCGGCCACCGGCGAGGCTCATCGACACCAGGTCGAGGTACGCCCCGATGACCCGCCTGAGGTCCCGGCGCTTCTCGGCCGCGTCCCGTCGTACCTCCAGGTCGGGCAGGAAGAAGAACAGGGCCGCGCAGACCAGGGCCAGCCAGACCGGGATGACCGGGCTGTGGCCGACGCCGAGCGTCCAGACGACGGCGAACAGGAACGGGCCGAAGATCAGACCGGCCGCCGCGAGCAGCACCTTGGTCGCGAGGAACTTCTCCCAGCCGCGGTCCAGGACGGCGAGGTCGGCGCGGAGCGAGCGCTGTTCCCAGCCCTGCTGCCGGTAGAACTCGGCCACCCGGTCGCCGACTTCGGCGCGCAGCGAGCCGAACCGGCCGGTGTCCCGCGTCTGCCGTGCGGACTCGTAGGCGGCGCCGCGCGCCCGCATCGCGTCGATCCGGGCGACCTGCGCGACCGCGCTGCGCTTCGACGGCATCAGCGCGCGGATCAGGGCGTACACGCCCAGTCCCAGGATCACGCCGACGACGATCGGCATCGTGAGGCTCATCGGCGTACTCCTTCCTCAGTGGGGAGCTGTTGCTGACCGGGCTGCCCCGGCTGCCCCGGCTGGCCGGGTGCGGTGCGGGGCGGTCGTACGAACTGGACGGAGGACTGGTCGCGGACCAGGAACCGTTCCGGGGTCTCGATGGTGGACAGCTTGCGCAGCCACCAGAAGCCGAGTGCGAACAGGCCGCAGACCAGGGCGAGTACGAGCTGGCCGACGGCGGTGCCGTACGGCGCGACGAAGTCGCGGTTGAAGACGGCAAGGCCGAGCACGAAGGCCACCGACACGGCGACGACGATCTGCACCGACCGCCGGGTGGAGGCGCGTTGGGCCATCACGCGCTGGCGCATGTCGACCTCTTCACGGGCCGACTTGGCGAGCGCGCCGAGCACCTGGCGCAGACCGGGCCCACGCAGCCGGGCGTTGAGGATGAGCGCGGCCACGATGATGTCCGCGGACGCGTCGTTGATCTCGTCGGCGAGGTGCTGGAGCGCGTCGGGCAGCGGGGTGCGGGCGCGCAGCCGGTCGACGAGGGCGTCGAGGTGCGGCCGCAGGATCGGGGCCGCGGCCCGTGCCGAGGCGGGGATGGCCTGCTCCAGGCCCACGGCGCCGGCGATCGTGTCGCGCAGCGACTCGGTCCAGGAGGCGAGGGCCTCCACGCGCTTCATCGCGGCCCGCTCCTCGGCGGCGCCGCCGAACAGCTTGTCCCAGAAGAAGACCAGGACACCGGCCGCGATACCGGCCACCGCCCAGCGGGTGAGCAGCAGGACGACGAGTCCGACGATGGCGGCGAGGGAGCCGCGCCGGCCGGCGAACCGGATGAGTTCGGCGGCCCGTTCGTTGGCCTTCTGCTTCTCGTGGTCGGGTTTGGCGGGCAGGCCGCGGATCGCCAGGATCAGCAGCGCGAGTCCGCCGCCGGCGGCGACTCCGCAGCCGAGGGCGTAGAAGACGGTGGTGGAGAAGAGCCCGCCCATGGACCCCAGGGAATCCAGGTTCATGTCACGTCACCCCCAAGCCCCGTGCGGCTGGTAGCCGTAGGCCATCAGGTCCTCCAGGCAGGCTATGGGCGCATGCGGTACGACCCGGCCGTCGGGTGCCTCCGCGAAGACCTCGCTGGACAGCACCCGGCCGTCGACTCCGTTGACCTCGCGGACGGAGGTGACCATGCGCTGGAGACGGCCGCCGGTCTGGTAGTTGTTGCGCCGCTGGATGAAGACGACGAAGTTCACCGCGCCCGCGATCAGCATCTGGCTGGCCTCGATGGGCAGCCGCTCGGAGGCCTGGAGCGCGTAGGTGGAAATACGGTTGAAGACTTCGCTGGAGCTGTTGGCGTGGATGGTCGAGAGCGACCCGTCGTTGCCCTGCGACATCGCGTTCAGCATGGTCACGATCTCGTCGCCGAGGACCTCGCCGACGATGACCCGGGAGGGGTTCATACGGAGGGAACGGCGGACCAACTCGGCCATGGCGATGGCGCCTTGGCCCTCGGAGTTGGGCAGCCGCTCCTCGAACGCGACGACGTTCGGGTGCAGATCGTGGAAGGTGTCGAGCCCGAGCTCCAGGGCGCGCTCGACGGTGATGAGCCGCTCATGGGGCGGGATTTCGTTGGCCAGCGCTCGCAGCAGGGTCGTCTTCCCGGCGTTGGTGGCTCCGGCGATCATGATGTTCTTGCGGGCGCGCACGGCGCAGGCCATGAAGTGCGCGACCTCGGGCGTGAGCGTGCCGTTGCCGACCAGGTCGGAGATGAAGACCTTGCCCATGCGGGCGCGCCGGATGGAGAGCGCGGGCCGCCGCGCCACGTCCATGACCGCCGACAGCCGCGACCCGTCGGGAAGCCGGAGGTCGAGCTGCGGGTTGGCGGAGTCGAACGGACGCGACGACAGACCCGAGTAGGCGCCGAGCACCTGGATCAGCTCGATGAGCTCCTCGTCGGTCTCCGCGACGGGATCCCCTTTGGCCTCACGGCCGTCGCTGAACCCCACGAACACCTGGTCGCAGCCGTTGATGTCGATGTTCTCGACGTCCGGGTTGTCGAGCAGCGGCTGCAGCCGCCCCACGCCGAAGAGCGCCGCGTGCACGGCGGCGGCGTACTGCTCCTCGGTCTCCGCGTCGAGCGGGGTGCGCCCGGCGTTGATCTCCGCGCGGGCGTACTCCTCCAGGATCTGGGCTATGACCGCGCGGGCGTACTGCCGTTCGTCCTCGGTGGACATCGGCGTCACGCCGGACGCCTGGTCCTGCCGGCGCTGCTCGGCGATCCGGTCGCCGGCGTCCTGCCGGAACCGCTTGACCAACTGGTGGTCGACAGCGGTCATCGGCCGGCCCCCGCGTGGGGCGCCTGCGTCGGTACGGCCCAGGTGGCGCCGTACTGCTGGTGGAGGTCGGCGGTGACCTTGCGGGCCGAGCGGATGAGCAGGGACTTGTCGAGGCGCCCGCGCTTGCGGCCGGCCAACTGGTCGGCGCCGGTGGGGTCGTCGGCGATCGTGCCGACGACGCGGGCACCGGTCTGGGCGTGCACGAGCATGTCGTTGACCTGGTTGACCAGCTTGCCGGAGCTGGACGGGTCGGTGATCAGGACGACCCCGATCAGCGGGGTGGCCAGGGCGGCGGCGCCGCGCGGACCGCCGTGCAGCTTCTGCGCGAGCGCGGCGGCGCGGTCCCGGACCCGGGCGATGGCCTCCGGCTCGGTGCGCGAGACGAGCAGCACGAGCGCGGCGTGCGGGAACAGTTCGACGGCCGGGGTGTCGCCGCTGATCCGTCCGCAGTCGGCGATGACGTCGGCGGGCGTGTTCGGGGAGTCGGCGAGGGCGGCGAAGGCGTGCCCGAGGGTGGGCCACAGCCCCGCGAGACCGGCGGCGTGCTCGGCGATCCCGAGCCCGACCAGCACCTCCAGCCCGCCGCTCAACGGCTGGACGTGATCCCAGAGTTGGTCGGGCACGAGTCCGCGTCGGGCCGTGGCGGCGATGGACAGCATGCCGGTGTTGGGGTTGAGCGGTCCGCCGTGCGCGGCGGCGCTGCGGTAGACGAGGTCGCCGCCGGCCGGGTCGGCCTCGGCGAGCAGGACCCGGCGCGGCCAGACCGCGGCCAGTGCGACGGCCGCGGTGGTGACGCCGGGGGAACCCTTGTCGGCGGCGATTGCGATGAGCGCCATGGGGTGGGTGTCGCCTTCTAGTTACCGTTGCTGGATACGCCAGGGACAAGGACGAGGGCGACCGAGTTGGTCGCGGCGGCCTGGGCCAGCGCGGCGGCGTCGTCGCTGTTCACGGTGAGCGTGACGGCGAGGTTGGTGCTGCTGACGAATTCGGAGTCGCCGCTCTTGCCGTCCGGCACGTAGCTGACCTTGGCCTGGCCGACGATCGGCGAGTCACCGCCGGCGGACGAAGAGGAGGAGGAACTGCCGGTGGTCGAGGAGCCGTTGCTGCTGACGCGGTAGGCGGCGACGACGTCACCGACCTTGAGCCCGGCCGGGTACTGGCCCTCCTTGAGGGAGAGGCCGACAACGGCCTTGCCGGCGGCGAGGGTGCTTCCCTTGTCGAACATCTGCCCCATGACGACCGTGTCCTTGTAGATGGTCGTCTTGGCCTTGAAGGTCTTCAGGGTGGCGAGCTGGGACCACTTGACGTAGTTGATGCTGTCGTCGGCCGCGACCATCACGGACGTCACGTTGCTGTTGCTGACGGACTCGCCGGGCTGGATGTCCGCGGTCACCTTGATGACCTCGATCCGGTTGCCGGCCTGCAGCACGAGCGTCGTGGCACCGAGTGCGCCCAGCAGAATCAGCAGCACCGCGAGCGCGGCCAGTGCGGGCTTGCGCTCCCGGGGAGCGGTGGGAAGCCGGTCACCGACCGAAGGCTGAGCCGGACCGGCGGAACGCCCTGAGCCCGCCCCCGTACGCTCTTGGATCTTCACGCAACCGCTCCCCGTAACAGCCAGACTTCGTCTGTCAAGAACCCTGAAACACCGTCAACGCCCTCAGCACCGTGAAAGCGGACACTCGACACGAATCACCCCGACTCGGCCGATTACTCTGCCGCAGGGCGAGTGTCAAGCGATCGCACCGTATCAGCCGCACATAAGCCCCTCAAGGCGCGCCCGGACACCTTGACCTCACTGAAATCGTCGTTGCGATCTGCAACGACGGGGACTCGTGCGACGGTTGGGAGTACGGGGACACGACAGGAAGCCGAACTGTGCACCGGTGAATCCAGAACGCCCTGCTCGCGCACGGTCCACACCCACGACCGTCACCACGCACCCATGAGGCCTGCACGAATCACTCACGTCGGTCCGGCCGGCACACGCCGGGACCGGCGACCCGATGGAGGGCGGGAACTGCGGTCGGCACCGGGACGGTTGCCGACGGACGCCCGGAGTACGATCACCCGGCCGGGTGAGGGTTCGCTGCCGTGAATGGCCGGGAGGAAACCAGACCGTGATCGAACCGTCGTACCGCCACCACTGGAAGCCTCCCGCGGGCGAGGAACTCGTGACGCGCGGCCGGGTGTCCTTCGCGACGGGAACGGCGGGCCGGGTAGCCGGACGGCGCTGGTTCCGGGACAACGAACGCCGGGACATTCAGGGCGAGTTGGCGGGCTGGCCCACGAGACCGCCATACCGCCGCCGCTCCTGGTTCGCCTGGGCGATCTGGGACAGCCTGCTGCTCCTCCTCATATTCCTTCTCACCCTCGTCGTCGGGCTGCTCGGCGGCAGCCCGAACACCGAGGACGGCCTCGGCAAGAGCGACGACCCGGAGAACGAGAAGACGGACTTCCCGGTGCTGTGGGCGGCCCCCGGCACGATCGCCCGTACCGTCCCCTGGCAGCTGGACCCCGACCGCCGCGCCGACACTGGCGTGACGGAACTGGCTCTGACCGACCGTCGCCTGCTGGTCATCGGCGGACTGAAGGACCCCAGGGAGCCGTGGGAGGAAGTCCTCTGGGAGACGGACCTGAGCACGGTCGCCACGGTCGAGCAACTCCCGTTCAGCACCGGCAAGCGGGACTTCAGGATCACCTTCACGGACGGCTCCTGGTGCCGGCTGGCGTCCTTGGAGGGGGTAGCTCTCATCCGTCACCTCACCGCCGCCTGATCACAGAAGCGGCAGTGCCGGTGAGCCGATCCGGCATGGCCGCATAACCAGGTCATGACCCGGACGGTCTGCGCCAACGCGCCGGCCAGCTCGCACGGGGCGTCCGTGCGGGCCGGCGCCCGCCAGTTGACACAGGCACTCACGCCACCTCCACGCAATCACCACCATGCCCACGCGGCTGCCCCAGGAGCGGGAATCTCTACGCCACCACCACAGGGCCGCACCTCCCGCGAGCACCCCGAATGCCCGTTAATCGCCATATTTACAGGGAAGTTCGCGGTGGCGAAACCCGGGATCCCGCGGATACCGTTTGCACTCTTGACGAACTTCATTCTCACGGGGGTCCACAGTGAAGCGCCGCACCTTGCCCGTTGCCGCCGCGCTCGCCGCGACCGCAGCCCTGCTGTTGACGGCTTGCGGAGGCGGGGACGACAGCTCCAAGGACAAAGACAAGATCGCGGGGGCCGGTGCGGGAGGGTCGGGCTCTCCGTCGCCTTCCGTCTCCGCCTCGGCCGACAAGAACGCGCCGACCTTTGCGTTTCCGTCGGACATCACGGTGACTGTGGACCGAGAGTCGACCGGGGACACCACGAAGGACGCGATCCTGCGGGACGTGGCTTACTCGACCCAGGCGAATATCGAGGCCTTCGCCAAGGGTGTCGGGCAGACCACCAACATGAACCGTTACTTCGCGGCAGCCGCCCTCACCTATTGGGCCAACCGTGTTGAGACAGTCAAAAAGGACGGACTCACCGTCACCGGCGACTACCGGTACTACAACTTCGAGGTCACGGACGTCGCGAACGGCAAGTCCGCGGCGGCTCGCTACTGCGAGGACCAGAGCAAGGCGTACGGCAAGGAGATCAAGTCGGGGAAGGTGCTGCGCACCAAGACCAGCAACAACAGCTTTGTCCTCTACACGCTCCAAGCTCAGAAGGACTCAGCCGGAGACTGGCAGGTGACGCAGCAGAACTGGAAGAAGGGGGACGCTTCGTGCGTACAGAGGTAGAGGCGAGGGTTGTTCGTCCTGCTGTGTGGGCGACCGCCGTAACCAGTCTCGCCCTGGCATTGTGGGCGCCGTTCCCGGCTCACGCGGACGACATCCGGGGCAACGGCGGCGGTACGGGAACCGCCACCCCGCCGGACAACGGCTCCGGCTCCGGCTCCGGCTCCGGCTCCGGCGGTGATTCCAGCCCCGGCACCATCGGCGCCCACATCCGCATCAGCCAGAAGACGCCCGGCGCATCCACCTCCACGGCGACCGCCACGTCCTCGAACACCAACTGGAAGCCGCCCGTCTGCTGGTACGAGCCGATGTACACGCCGGACGAGTACGAGGAGTTCATCAAGTCCGCGTACAAGGGCGCCCAGGAGCCGGCCGCAAGCTACGCCAAGAAGCGCGCCGACGAGGACTACCACAAGGGCGACAAGGGCCTGTGGTGGCAGGTGCAGTTCCGCAACGACGCTTACAACGAGGCCTGCCCCGTCACCCCCGACAACTGGGAGATCTGGGTCCCGCCGGCCCAGCCGAAGGTGGACCCCAACCAGCTGACGCCGGAGATCCTCTCCGGACTCGCCTACAACTCCACGAAGTTGCCCACGCCGCCGGTGGTATTGAGCCCGAAGGGCGACCGCCTCGTCGTGAACCTCGGTACGCGCGTGAAGCTCGACGGCGACTTCGACCGGGTCTGGACGACCGCAAGCATCAACTACAAGGGCGTCGCGATGGCCGCGACGACCGTCGCAACCCCCGTGGCGCTCAAGGTCGACGCGGGTACGGCGGACGCCGATCCGCAGACGTGTACGTACGACCTGGTGAAGGGCGACAACGGCTACACGGTCGACAGCAAGGACGCTGCCTGCAACGTCACCTACCAGCGCTCGTCCGGAACCGGCACCTACCCCTTCAAGGCGTCGATCACCTGGCAGGTGACGTGGACCGACTCCGCCGACCCCGATGGAGCGCCCCGGCAGCCGGCCCTGCCCGACGGCCTGTCCACGTACGAGCAGAACGTGACCGTGAAGGAAATCCAGGCGGTCAACCGCTGATGAGATGTGAGCGGCCCACGGAGTTGCCGTCGGCCGCCTCAGGAGACCGGAATCCGACATGAGTGATCTGCGCCTCGAAGACACGATCTTCCAGGACCTGAAGAAGACGTTCTCGTCGATCAGCGACCGCATGGAGACGACCCGCCGCACCCTCCGCAGCGCTGACGCTTCGGCGGTCGGTGAGAAGCAACTCGTAGAAGACGTGCAAGACTTCGCCGACGACTGGGGCTACGGCATCAAGCAGCTCGGCAAGCACACCCACGGCGCCGTGAAGATGATCAACAAGATCGGGGAGAGCTTCGGCAAGCTCGACCTGGATCTGGCCGAGTCCCTCAAGGCTCCACAGCAGAAGGGCAAGTGACGTGGCTGGGCAACGGCCTGCCTTCCCCCATATAGGCTGGGACCCGACTCCGGGAAGCGTGGAGGACACGCGGGACCTCGCAAAGCAACTCGGCAAGCTGGCCGGCGAACTGGGTACGGCGCTCGGCGAGCTGGAACGCATCGAGTGCGGGGCCTGGAAGGGCAAGACCGCGATCGCGTTCACGGACTACATCGACAAGGACGTCACCCCGCTCGTCCGCAAGAGCCACGACTCCTTCGACAAGGCCTCCCGCGCCCTGCACCGCTGGGCAGGCGAACTCCAGGACTTCCAGGACCGGGCGGACCGCCTGGAGAAGAGCGCCGGGGACAAACTCGACGCCAAGGCCGAGGCCGAGGGAAAAGCCGGCAGCGACGGCAGCATGGAACTCGGCAAGGCCTCAAGCGCCGTGGACGGAGTCATCCAGAAGGTCCATGAGCTGGAGGAGGACTACCGGGCGGCGGCACGTCAGGTCAGCAAGGAACTGAACAAGGCCGGTGACATCGCTCCCGATGAGCCCGGTTTCTGGGACAAGCTCGGGCATGGCATCACGGATGCATGGGACGCCACCGGCGACTGGATCAAGGATCACGCCGACCTGATCAAGTTGGTGGGTGACCTTCTCAGCGACCTGAGCGGCATCCTGGGCGTAATCGCGATCATCACCGCACCGTTCGAGCCCATCGGCGCGATCTTCGCCGCAGCCGCAGTGGTCAGCAGTGGTCTTGCTCTGCTGACCCACCTGGTGGCCAAGGCCGCCGGTGCCGACGTGAGCTGGCTGAGCATGGGATTCGACGCGCTGGGCGCCATTCCCGGAATCGGCGCCTTCGCCAAGGGGGTCAAGGTCGCCGACGGAGCCGTTGCCGCCGCACGCGCGGCCGAACTGGGCGAGGGGTTCAAGGGGGTGACCACCATCGGGCGAAACATCATCGGCGTCGGTGACAATGTCGCGGGCGCTGCGAGCCTCGAGATCTTTGGAAAGGAGATCAAGCTCTTCGGCCTCAAGGCCGGCGGACATATCTCCACCGAAGGCGGCATCATGAACCGCATCAACCTCGTCGCCGAGAACAACATCCGCCGGGGCCAGTTACTCGGTACCCGCGGTATCCCGGGACTCAACAAGATTGACTCGATGAGCGGGCTCGGGCGAGGCATCGACGCGACCATCAAGCTCCTGCCCAAGACGTTTTCGATCCCGTCTCACATCGGAGAGATGATGAATCCGGGGGATCGTTTCCAGGAATCCGCGACAGCGCACTGAGAGGACCCGAGCTGTGGACTGGTACCCGCCTTCGGGTGAGAGCCTGCTCATGCGAGCGAACGTCACCTTCGCCACTGGACTGGCGCCGCGTGTGGCCGGCCTGCGCTCGTTCCGCGACGCCGAGCGGCACGACATTGAAGCCGAGCTGACCGGCTGGCCTCCCGGGCCCGGTTTCGTTCCTCGTGGCAAGGCCGACCAGGCAGGTGTACGTGCCCTGGACATCGCACTGCTGGGCATCCCCCGCTTGATCAACATGATCGGGAACATTGGGGCGCCCAGTGGCCAACTCGTAGGTGAGCCGGGCAGTCCCGGGAAATCTCAGGAACCTGAGAACGAAGTGGACGACTTTCCGGTGATGTGGGCGGCCGAGGGCACTGTCGCCCGTACCCTCCCCTGGCAGCTGGACCCGGCCCGCCAGCCGAAGCGGTACCGCACCGAACTCGTACTGACCGACCAAAGGCTGCTCATCCTCGGGGTGGACGCGTCGGCCGGGCTGGCACCAGCCCAGGAACTGTGGCAGGTGCCCAGGAGTTCCGTCGCCGCGATCGAGCGCCTGGCCTATCCCCAGAACGGGTCCCATGTCAGGGTCCGGTTCACCGACGGATCGTGGACCCGGTGGAAGGTCGGAGACGCCGGCAAGTTGGCATCCCGTTTCCTCGGAGAACGGAAACGGGTGGCAGAGGAGGCTCTCACTCCTCAGCAACGGGAGCGTGTCGCGGAGTTGCTCGCCGATCCCCCGCTGATGGTCGCCCGCTCGGTCGGCAGGATCCTGCCGGTCACGGAACCGCCGACGCTGGAACTCCTCCCCGACGGCACCGTGGCTGTCGAGTTGCGTGTCCCCCTCTCTAACGGCACCGATCAGACTCTCACCCGATACCTCTCTCCGTCCGGTACGGATGTGCTACCGAAGGACGCCACGAAGTGACGGAAGCAGTGCGGCTGGACGCGCCAACGGACGCGCAGATCATCCCGCCTATGACTTTCGTCGTCCCGGAAGGCATCCACGCCCTCCCCGTCGACGTGTCCGGAGCGGAACGGCTCGATGCCACCGTGGAGTTCGTACGCGACCTCTACCCCGGCGGCGACGATGCGCTCTGGCAGTCAGCCGCCCCCTTCTACGCATCTGTCACGGAAGCGATGGCGAGCGCTGGACTGGCGTTCTCGGGCTTCGGCCTCTTCGCCTTGGACGCCGGAGGCGTGGCCCATTGCTCCTTCACCGTGGCCGCGTATGCCTCCGACCACACGGACCCGGAGATA
Source organism: Streptomyces sp. NPDC048277 (assembly GCF_040652235.1). NCBI lineage: Bacteria > Bacillati > Actinomycetota > Actinomycetes > Kitasatosporales > Streptomycetaceae > Streptomyces > Streptomyces sp. NPDC048277. The sequence goes on along the minus strand of NZ_JBEZLQ010000001.1, from coordinate 55,819 downwards.
GCCGCCCAGGGAATCCTGGCGATACTCACATCCGATCCGATGAATGATGCCCGCTGGCTCGATCTCCCCTGTGGCCCAGCTGTCTCATGCATCACCCTGCGCGAACTCACCCTCAGCGCCGAGATGACGGCGAGTGGTGAACAGACCAAGCTCCTCACTGGCCAGATCCAGATCCACGTGCCGTTCCCGACAGGCCCGTTCACCGCAGTGTTCACCATCGACACCGCTGCGATGGACTACTGGGGCGAGTTCTGCGACATGACGACAGCCATCCTGCAGACCGTGTCCTTCAACGACCTCGCAGCTGAGTAACCGACACGGCTCAAAGACAGCCGACGGGGCCCGACAACGCAAATCGCGGCTCCTTCAGACGTTCGATCCGTCCCCTTCGGAGGCGTCGTCGCCTGAGTCGGGCATGCCGATGACGTACGTCCCCTTCGCGGGCAGCGTCGCGACCAGCCCTCGTTTGCGGAGTTCGACGATCGCGCGACGCACGGTGCCGATGCTCACGCGGTAGAGATCCGTCATGGCGCGCTCGCCGGGCAGCGCGGCCCCCTGCGGCAGTTTTCCGGAGGCGATGTCTGCCGCAATGGTGTCGGCGAGTTTCACGTACTCATAGCGCGGAAGCTCGGTCATATCTCCACCGTGCCGCAGCCCTGCGCACATCGCAGGAGCAGAACGCGTCCCACCGCAGTGGGACGCAGAATACATCTGAGGGGTGCAGGGGGACGCAGTTGCGGTATGGTCGAAATGACAGGACCCCGGCGAGGTGGCTAGACCTCCCGGGGCACGGCCAACGCCGCATAGGAGCGTCGACATGCACGACCTTATCCCCCGCGCCCTCGAATGGCTGCGTCTCCTCTTCGCCCCCGGCACCGGGAAACGGCGCCGCCGTCCGCACCGTCCACCCTTCCCCCACGTCCACCTCACCCTCGTACGCTGCCCCCTCACTGCCGAGCCTCCGCAACTCCCCGGCCATCGGTCGCCGTACGGCCTGGCCGCCCTCCTCGACGGCGCCGAGTCCGTCCTCGTCCGCCCCTACCTCACCGCCCACGAGCGTGAGGCCGCCCTCCAGCAACGCCGCCGCCTCGCCCTCGTACTCGCCGCCGACTTCGGGATCGACCTCGACCAGCACGTGATCGGCGCGCCGGAGGTGGCTGCGTGATGGAACAGGCGAACAGCCACGCGCACACACCGGCCTGCCTCCGCCTCCTCCCTTGGCCCACCCCCGAAGGCAAGCCCTGCTACCTGGTCACCGACAACGACGGCGGGTATCTCTCCCGCCTCGCCGACGACCTGGAGGCCGCCCAGCTCGCCACCGGCACCGACGTCCTCGGCCGTGCCCGCCGGGTGCTGGACAACCCGATGTCGCCGTACACCGAGATCCGCTACGCCGGCATCCGTCTCGCCGAGTGCCTCACCGACGCGCTGCGCGTCGCGGAGTCCCGGGGCATGCGCCTGGTCGTACCCGACCGGGACGAGGAGGACGAGGGCATCCACGGGCACGCCGCACGCAACGCAAGGAGCGGACCATGGTCGTAACCACGACGCACCGGAGGAGTTCATCGGTCATGACCGCGCACGCCGCCGAGCCGACACCGACCGTCCCGCCCATGCCGGAGCGCACCCCAAAGGCCCTGCGCGAGGCGATCGCGCGGCACGCACCCCAGTTGCTTGCCGACTTCGACGCGCACTGGAAGAGGGCGATCGCCGACACCTACGACATCGGGCCCCTGCCCGCGTTCCTGGCTCGCTGGTGGGTCGAGTACGCGATCGCACGTGATCCGGAGCTGGACGCCCACGTGACCGACCTCCACCGTCGAGCGGAGAAGGCCACCGACCACTCCTTGGCCAAGGCACTCCTCGAAAAGGTGTCGGAAATCCGTTACGCCGCACGGGAGTTGGAGCGCAGTCAGTGAACCGAAGCCGACCACACCTGGGTCGGCAGAGTCCCAGCGAGTGATCGGCTTCAAGCCGGCCGCCCGCCAGTGGCCAGCCTGCCCCACACTTTTCTGCGGCCCGCGCGCTGTACTCACTTGCGCGCGGGCCGCTTCCGCGATGTCAGCGGGATACGTCAAGAAGGCAGAGACAACCTTCGGCCAGTCATGCACATCGGCATACCTGGCGTACGCCTGCCCGACGGGCAAGACACCGCGATAGCGAAACGGAATTCACGCCTCAGGGTGCCCAGGCACAGCGCACAAGCGCGCCTGAGGCCGTCGTCCGTTCAGGCGAGATCAGGACGCAGGTCACACCTCCGAGCGCCTCACACACCCTGAATTATCCCCATTCACAGGAAAGTTCGCTCTGGCGAAACCGGGAACCTCCCCGATACCGTCGGATCTCTTGAACGGACTTTTGTCTCACGGGGAGTTCACTGTGAAGCGCCGTACTTTGCCCGCCGCTGCCGCACTCGCCACCGCAGGCCTGCTACTGACGGCTTGCGGCGGTGGGGACGGGGGCTCGAAAGGCAACGACAAGATCGCCGGGGCCGGGAGCGGAGACACGAAGGCGTCGGCTTCGCCGACCGCGAGCAGCGCGGCGGACAGACCCGAGGTCACACTGCCGAGCGATCTGACCGACACCTTCGAAAGCTGGAAGACCGGGGACACGACCAAGGACGCGGTCCTCGGAGACGTGGCCGACCGGATCGACGCGACCAACTACGCCATCGCGCAGGGCGATCCCCGGTTCTCCGCGCTCAGCTTCTACTACAGCGGTGGCGCTCTGGCAGACGCCAAGGACTGGGTCGAGTCGATCGCGAAGGACGGCTACTCGATCACCGGCGTCAACCGCTACTACAACGCCAAGATCGACGTTTTCGACTCGTCTTCGGCGGGTGTCGTCTACTGCGAGGACCAGAGCAAGGCCTTCGCGAAGGTTCGCAAGTCCGGCAAGGTCCTCAAGACCGCAGTGAATAACGATTCCTACGTCATCTACACAACACGTCTCGAAAAGAACAAGCAGGGCGTATGGCAGACGACAAAGCTCACTTCGGAGAGGGGTAGCAAGTCGTGCACGCCGTGACGGGCAGCAGCCGATACATCGTGGCGGGTCTGCTGGCAGCAGCTCTTGTTCTGACCGCCACAGGACCTGCGTCGGCAACATGGCCGCCGAGTGAAGGCTCTCAGGGCAACACCAAGCAGAGCGGGAGCAGTTCCAGCACCGGCACACTCGTTTCCAGGGTGACCTATTCCGGTTCGGTGCGGTCGGGCAACAGCGGTACTGCCGTCCAGCCCGTCACCGACTGGACCCCGCCCGCATGCTGGTACGAGCCCCGCTCGGCTGCGGAGTTCAAGGACTACGTCGAGACGATGTACACGGAGACCGTCAACGCTCCGGGCCAGGCCAATTACGCCAAGGAATCCGTCGGCCAGTTCCGCGACATCTACAAGGACGGCAAGTACAAGAACTACAACGAGGACAAGGCCGACGAGGGAAACTGGTGGGTCGCGGTCCAGAATCCCGACCGCGTGAACGACCCCGCCAGCTGGGAATGCAGCGACCTCCCCTTCTGGGTGGCGAACAACGACGACCCCGGAGTCCCCCAAGCCGTCACTCCGAAGATCCTTGCCGAAGCCGCTTACGACGCGATTCAGCTGCCCGACACCAAAGTGACGCTCGCCCCGGCAGAGATCACCAAGGTCAACCTCGCCACCTGGGCCTGGCTGGACAAGGCCGAGTTCAAGAAGGTCTCGGTCACCGCGTCACTCAACGCCGACGGCCTCAACATCCAGGCGACGACCACGGCCAAGCCCATCTCGCTGAGGCTGGAGCCGGGCACCAGTGACGCCGAGACCATTCCCGCTTCCGGCGTGTGCACCATGAACGCCGACGACTCCGTCGGCGAGCCGTACGCCAAGGGCAAGTCCGATCAGACCCCGCCCTGCGGAATCACGTACCTGCGCTCGTCCGGCGGCGGCGCCTACCACCTGAAGGCGACCATCACCTGGCAGATCAGCTGGTCGGGAACCGGTGGCGCCGGCGGTGACCTGCCGGACGGCACCTTCGGGACGACCCAGGACATCAGGGTCCAGGAAGCCCAGGCCGTCAACCACTGAGAGGATCTCCTCCGCACGTGAGCAGGAAGACCCTGGCCGAGCGGGTACAAGCCCGTCTCGGCGTTCCCGCGGACGCCGCCGCCTGGTGCAGGATCGGCAAGATCCCGACACCTCCGAAGGACGTACACCAGGCGGCAGGCGGCGGACCGCTACGGCCCGCCGTCATACGCCCGCTTGGCGCGTTCGGCATGCTGCTCGGCGGGCTCTTCTACCCTCTGTTGATGCTTCTCATCTTCCTCTCGGCGCTTGAGGAGAAGATGGATCGGCTGCTGGGCCCGGAGTCGGCGCGAGCCAGCGCTCGGACCGAGGATCGCAAAACCAAGGAGGGAAAGGTCGCCCTCCGCGCTCACGGCCTCGACCAAGTCTTCGACGGCGACTGGGCCGGTTCGGCCGGCCAGTTCCTGCTCCGCTGGTACAGCCATTCGTCGCACCACAGCCGAGTCCTTGTCCTGAGCCGGGAACACATTGTCCTGGCGGCCCCGCCCAGGCGCGTGTCCGTACGACAGGAAGCGCGACTGCAGGTCGTCGCGGAACTCTCGGCCGCAGAGGCGGTGGTGGAGGATCCCCTCGCCGGATTGCACGCGAGCGACCGACTGCGCATCCGGTTCAGGGACGGTTCATGGCTCACCGTCATCACCGAGGAGACCCGTGGCGACGCGCACATGCACGTGCTGCGGCAGCCCCGGCCGGGCGACCGACAGCACGCATCCTCCGATTGAGTACAACATCGAGTGCAACGTGGACACGCTTCCCCCTTTCGAAGCACCGTATGGACATCTTGATGCCCGCATTCGCAGGGAAGTTCGCGCTGGCGAACCGAAGTTCTTGAGGATACCGTTGTAATCTCTTGACGAATGCCTGACTCGCGGGGGAGTCCACGCTTGAAGCGCCACCGAAGGCTGCCGCATGCCCGCCTCGACGCGGGACGCGCCGTGAGTGCGATGAGCACCTGGCAGTCCGCCGCCGGCTCCGTATGCGAAGGGGGATCGGCGCATGGCTGACCGACTGGTCGTGGACGGCGGCGAACTGGCCCGTTTCATGAAACTCCTGAACAAGTCGAGCAGTTCGCTGAAAGGGCTGCGCAAGGCACTGAGCGACGCCACCGTCACGGGGCTGGGCACGGATGACCTTGACTCTGCCTGCGAGGACTTCCAGGACGACTGGAAGTACGGGACCGAGGAGATCGGCAAGCAGACCGAGGATCTCGCCAAGATCATCGGTGAGAGCAAGAAGAGCTACGAAGAGGTCGACAAGGCACTGGAAGAGGCTCTGAAGAAGTCCAAGCACGGCGGAGCGGAGGGGAAGAAGTGACGTACACGCCGGGCGTCGAACAGCCGCCGTACGCCAACTCGACGGCCGCTCGCGACGGCGATCTGCCGCAGGGGCTGCAGTCCTCTCCGTCCATCCCGAACCCGGACTATCCGCACCTGGGCTTCAACCCGACGCCGGGTGACACCGACACGGTCCATGATCTGTCCCGGAAACTCGGCAACTGCGCCAAGGTCCTGGAAGAGTCTCATGGGCTCGTCACCAAACTCATGGACGGCAGTTACTGGGAAGGCGACGCCGCTGTGGCCTTCCGCGAGCAAATCGAGGGCGGTCCCCTCCCGCTCAATCTGAAGAACGCGGCGCACTCCATTCGCAAGGCCGCCCGGCAGCTCGACAGCTGGGAGGGGGAACTCGAGGAGTTCCAGCGTCGGGCCAAGAAGCTCGAGCAGGAGGCCAAGGACGCACAGGACACCCTTGACGCGGCGAAGGGGAGCGCCGCCAAGGCGAAGAACGACCCCGGCCTCAAGGGCAAGGGAACCGAGCACGACAAGGCACAGAAGAGCCTGACCCACGCCAACACCGCCGTGGAGACCGCCCAGTCGGAACTCGACAAGATCATCGGCCGTGCGAAGAAGCTCGCCGAGGAGCATGAGGAGAAGTCCCGGTACCGCGCCAGGAAGATCCGCGACGCCACACACAAACTGGCACCGCACGAACCGGGCTGGCTCGATGAATTCAGCGACTGGTTCACCGAGAACCTGCCCGACATCCTGAGCTTCACCGCGGGTGTCATCGGTCTGGTGGCGCTCTTCGTGGCGACCGGTGGTGTGGCCGCGGCTGTACTGCTGCTCACTGCGGCCGCGTTGAGTGCGACCGCTCTCACCATGCGCCTGACCGACTCCGAGGTTCTCGCCTCGCTGTCGGACGGTTTCACCAAGGGCGAGTTCGACTCCGACTTCTGGGGGAACGTCGTCAGCCTCGGCGGCGACGTACTCGGAGCGATTCCAGGTGTGGGCGCAGTCGGCCTGGGCGCCCGTAGCGCGGTGAACGCTCTCCGCACCGGCGAGGAGGCGGTCACCCTCGGAAGGGTGCTGACGACATTCGGCAGCAAGACGATGACTCATGCCCAGGCGATCAGCAGCCTCGGAAATCCCGCGTTGAACCTCGTCGTGCGGGGGGCCCGCGACTCAGCACGGGTCGGTGAGGTCGTGGAGATCTCCTCTGCTTCGCTCGGTGTCGTGACTGCCGGGTACGGACTGGTGTCCAGCGCTGTGGACGAGTTGGACAACGACGGCGCCAAGGACAGTGGCACCGGAATCGACGGTGTGCGCACCATCCTGGACGGCGGTGCGCTGATCGACCTCGCACGGCACGTGTTCTGAATCGAAGGACAAGAGAGAGCTCATATGACCCCCGCAGACCACCCCACAGCCTGGGAGCACCCTCCGACCCGGCGTGCCTGGGGCAAGCAGATGGCGATGAACGTGGCCGCTCTCACCGCCTGGATCGCATCGTGGTTCGCTCTGCTGGCTGTTCTGTCGGTGTTCCTGGGGCCGGGGTACGCGATCGTCATCGTGCCGTTCCTGATCTACAGCTTCTACCGGGCCTTCCTACAGCTCTTCGTCATCTCCGCCGTCTTCCGGATGCGGCGCGTTCTGCGGGTGTACCCGTGGCAGCTGTCCCGCGACGTGCAGTACGGCCTCACCGAACGGGCCGATGTCGTGGGCAGGCAGTTCGGCTGGTTCGAGTTCCCGAACCCGGCCCGGCCGGAGGAGTCGCTGCCCATGGTGTTCGGCCGGCACTGGGGGGTGGGCTGGTGGAATCGACGTATGGCGCCCCGTGCGGCGTCCGAGCTGAAGGCCCAGATCGGCGAGGTGTGGTTCGCCGGTGATCCCCGTTTCATCGGGGTGCTCGGCGCGCCCGCGTCGGACGGGTCGGCGCCGCGCCGCCTCCGTTTCCTCAACCAGCAGACGGGGTCGGACGGCGGACTTCGTGGCGTCGCCGACTGGGGTGCCACGGCCGAGGACATCGAGCGTGGCCGTCGCGCCGGGGTTGTGCCCGTCCGCCCCTGAGCCCCCGACACCGACGAAATCCTCGAAGAACGAACATGGACACGACTCCTCAGGTCATCATCGACGAATCGGCGAACGACCCTCATGCCGGTATCTGGTTCGCCACTCCCGGCGGTTTCACCGCGCTGCCCATTGATGTGCTCCTGGCCGCTCCCGACTCCGCCGAGGCGGACCGGCTCCGTCAGGCGGTGGCCCCGCTGGTCGAGGCCATTCCCGACGGCGTCACCAGGCAGCAGTTCATCGCCCAGCTGGCCTCGGGACAACAGCTCCTCCGCGCCCTGCGGGAGGTGGGCACCGTCCACTGCGCCCTGGGTGTCCACCGCGACGACGTCGCGGGAGGGGGCGGCGGTACTCTGCACTCCCTCTTCACCGTGTCTTGGCGGGACATCGCCTGGGCCCCGCGGGCGGTGAGCGCGGCACGGGCGGTGGCGACGGCGGATCAGCACGCGCACGTCGAGTACCTGGACCTGCCAAGCGGGCCGGCGTCCATAGGTGAGACGGTGCGTACCCCATCCCCCGAGTCCGGTCTTCCGCCGACCCCGCTGCTCCAGATCTTCGCCTACCTTCCCCATCCGGACCGCAAACGCATGGCGGTCCTCACGCTGAGCACCACCGCGGTGGAACGACGCGTCCAATACCGCGCGATCCTCAACAACATCGCGGAACTCACGAGCTTCGAATCGCCCTTGAGCGAGGCGTAGAAAGAGCCGCACCGGTCCTCCCCTCTCCGCCGATCGACGTGCGCCTGCTCATCGACGTCACCCACCGCTGGCCCCTGTGCCATTCGCATCGGCATACCTGCGGATACCCGCTGCGCGTCCGCTTGAGATGCAAGGCACAGCGATAGCGAAACGGAACTAACACCTCGCGACACCCGGATACAGCGCACGAGTGTGTCTGAGGTCGTCATCCGACTCCAAGCTCTACGGCAAAGAGGTCAAGACCGAGAAGATCCTGAAGAGCGGGCCCAGCATCGCGGACTACGACTACTTCAAGATCGTCATGGTCGAGCTCGCCACAAGCGAGATTCTTTGGCAGGCATCCAAGGTGTCCGTCCAGACCAAGGCCGCGAAGTGCCGATGAACAGGTCACGGCGTGCGGCACTCAGCGCCGACACAGCTGCACCTGGCACTGGCCTTCGGCGTCACCGCCCTCACGGAACCCGCTTACTCAGCGCTCAAAGGGGAGCCGATTCCAGCAGCCCGCGTCGGCCCGCCGAACGACGTCGTGGCCGACCCCGCAGGTCCGCCGGCGGCGCACGTACGACCGGGCACAGTGGGCGCTCGCGGAGTTGGAGTAGGGATGGTCGGCCAGGCGTGCCGGAGTTCAGCGTCGGACCGCCACTGCCGCCGTGCGGGGTTTTGGTGTTCAGCGCGGGGCTGCCGCAGCTGCGGTAAGGATGCGGTGCAGGACGGAGACCGGGATCGCCGGGTTGGTGACCGCTGCGCATGCCGTGTCGGGGTCGTGCAACAGCCCGGCAAGGACGCGGGCCGGCAGCCGTGGATTGCGCACCGCGGTGCCGCGGACCTGAGCCTCCGGGTCGTTCAGCAGGCGCACCGCGTCCGCCGGTGCCAGCCGGGGGTCCTCAGCCGCGCGGCGGCGCACCTCGGCTTCGGGATCCCGGACCAGGCGTGCGACGTCAGCCGGTGTCGACTCCGGATCGTCCAGCGCCAGGCGGCGCATCCGCCCGCTGGGGTCGGCGGTATAGCGCAGCAGGCCCGCACGGGGGAAGTTGGGGTGGCTGCGGGGCCGGTCGGGGTGGCTGAAGCTGCCGTCCCACCAGCGCCAGACCTCCAGCAGGAGGTCGCCCGGCGCGTCCTCGCACGATTCGGCCAGGAACAGGCGGACCACCCGGTCCTCGTCCCGCGCCAGGCACGCCACGACATCCGGCGGGAGGTGCCGGGCTCGGGCCACACTGCGGCGGACCAGCGGGTGGGACGACACGGCGAGACGGCGCATTGCGTCGGCGTCGTCGTGCAGGTCCTCGACCCAGGGCAGGGTGTGCGACATCGGCGTCGGGTCGAAGTCGTGGCGGACCGCGGCACGTTGCTCCTCGGTGAGGTCGGGGCGCACCGCCACCGCGGAACGGATGTCGCTCTGCGGATCCTCCGCCAGCACAGCGACGGCGTGCGCACCCAGACCCGGGTTGGCGGCCAGCGCCCGACGTACCTCCGCGTCCTCGTCCCGGACCAGCTCCGCCTCCAGTTCGGGCGTGAGGCGGCACCGTTCGAGCGCCCGCCGCGGGGCGGGCAGGGCGGCGAAAACCTCGCGAGGCATGGGTACGCCGGTGTGGTGGGCGAGCAGCGCAGCCGTCCGCACCGCGTAATCGGTGTCGGCCAGCAGCCGCTCCCGCAGCGGCGCAGAGAGATCTTCCCACCAGGCACAGGCCACCGCCCGCACCCGGGGATCGTCGTCAGCCGCGAGGCCAGGCAGATGCTGTGCCGGGAGCCCCGGGAGTTCGGCGGCTTGCGCGCGGGACGGGTCGGCGAGGAGGTCGTCGTAGAGGTCCTCGGGGAGTTCGGCGCCCCAGATGCAGGCCTGCTCCGCCCATAGGACGCGTCGATTGGGCGACGGCTCGGCGCGGATCAGGTGTACCCACTGATCCGACGTGAGCTTGGGCCGGAAGGTGTCGGCCGGTCTTGACCGCACCCGCGGATCGGGGTGCGTCACGGCGGCGTCGAGGACGGCGGGCCGGTCGCATCCGTGTAGGAAGCCCGCCTCCACATCCAGCAGCCGGATCAGCAGTTCGTCCGTCGCGGCCGGATTGAACCCGATCCCCTCCGCCCAGTGCAGAGGCAGCGCGCATCGGCCGGGCACCGTCGCCCACACCTCGGCGCGCTCGCCCTCCGTCTCGCGCCCGGCTGCCGCGGCAGCCTCCTCCAGCCGCTCCGGCAGTCGGTCGAGGGTCGTCACCCGAGGCCCGCCCGCGCCGGGCACCGCCGCCAGCAGCACCTGTCCGTCGAGGGAGAGCGCCACGAACCCGGGGTCGCCGGTCAACTCCGGCACGCCGCTCCCGGCGTGCCGGACCCGGGTCCACCAGGAGTCGTTGCCACCGATCCGGTGCCTGAGGACAGCCACCAGGAACTCGCCGTCGGCATCGCAAAGACGGCGCCACCACGCGGCATCGAGCGCTTCCCGGGCCGCGCCGTCCGGCGCCGCGATCCCCCGCGCGATCCGCCAACCGGCCTCCGGAGGGAACAGGCTGCCCGGGCCCACCTCCTCGACGACCGTGAGTCCGGCGCGTGCGAGTAGTTGGTGGAGTTTCTCTCGGCGCTGCACGCGGTCATGATCCCCGCCGACTCTCGGTGGGACAAGGGTCGTCGACAAACACCCCTGGCACGAGCGTCCGGTAGTCACTCACCACTCGGCCTCCCGTGGCTCAGAAGCCCACCGTCAGCGTCCGCGCGATGCTGTCCGCGGCCTCCTCCATCTCCTCGTCGATTCCCGGCACAGTCCAGGACACAAGGAGCACGACGGCGTTGTCGGTGCCCTTCGGGAGGACGCCGTACGTGACCGTCTGCAGCAGCACTCCGGGTCCGCGGCGGGGCATTCCGTCCGCTGCGTAGTTCTGGCGCAGGCACACAGCGGGGCCGATCGGCAGTTCGGGGTGCGAGATGCGCGGGGGCCCGAAGTCGTGGGCGCTGAAGGCGTCCGCCAGCCAGTCGAGGGAAAGACGAGGGATCGTGTCGTCGGGCCGGATCACCTCGACTTCCAGGAGGCCGAGGGCGGTGTCGAACCCGTCCGGGTAGAAGGCGAAGCCATACAGCGGAGCACGGCTGCGGCTGTCCTCCGCCCAGCTCCGGAGGTCCTTCCGCAGGGCCCTGCCGTCCAGTTCGTACCCTGCCGCACGGCTCCGCCCGCAGAGTTCCGTCGCGGTGGCCTTCGCCCAGCTTTTGAGGTCCTCCGACGGATCGAGCGGGAGCGGCACCCAGTCCGTCGGACAGACGATGCCGCAGGTCTGGATGTCACTCATGAGTGGGGTCACCGTCCAGCCAGGTGAGCGAGCCCGCCACCGCGTCGAAGAGCTCGGCCATGGCGTCGGCGATCTGCAGGAGCGGGGTGGAGAAGGTCAGCAGGAGGTGCGCCGCGGTTGCAGGCACCGGCAGTTGGTAGTCCACCGTGACCGAGGGCAGCACCACATCGGTGCTTCCGGGCGCTCCGGCAGGAGCTGGAGTGTTCGGCTGACCTGTCACTCGGCGCACACGGACCGCCGTGCCCGCTGCCAGTTCCACGACCGTGGCCTCCCCGTCCATATCGGCCGAAAGGCGCCTGGCCAGGTCTGTCGCGTCCGGCAGGGCTGCACCGGGTGCCGGTCGCAGCAACGTGATCAGCAGGGAGGCGGGAATCGTGAGGGGACCTGCCTGCTGCAGACTCAGATACAGCTCGATTCCTCCGTCCCGGTAAGCCGCGGTGGCCTGTGCCAGCAATTCGTCACGGAGTTGCCGTTTGAGGTGGGGCGCGTTGTCGATTCCCTCGAACTTCCGGTCGACCAATGCATCGATCGAGCGCTCGCGCCCTTCCGGGTCGATCCGTACCCGGAACCAGCCGTCCGGCAGCAAAAGCCGGTAGTCGGCGGGTGATGCGGGAGTTCGGGTGCTGCTCACGTTCGCGGTCAAATCGGCTCCGGTGTCGTCACGCATTCTCTTGCGGCTTGTCGTAGTAGAACCGGCTGATCAGCGACTTCGTCGCAGCAGGGCCCCATTCGGCCACGATGGTCAGTGCGGAGAACAGACCGGCCAGGCGGGCTGCGACGGTGTCGCCGAAGAGTCCTGCGATCAGCACAAGGCTGAAGAGCGGCACCAGCAGCAACTCGTTCCCGCCGATCACAGAGCTGTGCCAACTCGTCTCGGTGCGGGCGTCCTTGGCCGGGAGAGGCGACATCATCCGAGCGTCTGCGGCGAGGGGGTGCCCGTTCCACCAAGGCTTCGTGGTCCCCGCGGGCCGACGGGTGCCTGGCACCTCCTCGTCCACCGCGGAGACCGAGAGTGCCGACACCGTTTCCTGCCAGCGATCTCGGCCTTGCGGACCGGCGAACCAGTGCACCCACGGCAACAGAGCCCGGACCTCGCCTCTGTGGTCCCGGATCTCGACGCCCAGCGGCTGTCGGTCCCCCTGGGACACGAGGCGTACGAGCCGCGTGACACCGTGCGCTCCGTCGCGTCCGAGCCAGCGCTCCCGGCCGACTGTGTCGGTCAGCACCACGTCACCGGGCAACACGCGTACCGACGACGTACGCAGGAATCTGGGCGTCGTCCCTTCCCCCGCCGCCGGATCGGGCGTGATCACCACCGCCTCGGCGAAGCGTCCGCCGTCCCGCCGGTTACTCCACCACGCGCCGACACGCACCACGGAATCGGCTGCCGGCAGGGCGAGCAGAGCTCCCGCGGCGATCGGCAGACACCAGTCGATGTCGGCAGCGAAAGCGACGACGAGAGCGACGAGCCAGCCGAAGGCACCGAGTCCTCGGACCCAGTTGTGCCAGCGGGGTAGTTCCCGATGGACCGCACGGTCCACAGCGTGGCCCGGACCTGTTTCCGGCAGTTCCCGTCCGCCGGCTCCCGACCGCGGTTTCTCCTCCACCGGAATACCGAGAGCCGCGGCCAGTTCCCTCAACCCGGTCCGGTCCAGGCACTTCGCCGGTTTCAGGTCCAGGATCCCCACGACGTCGGCCTCCGGAAGCCATTCGGCCAGCGGAACGTACAGGACGTCATGCCCCTCCTCGTTCTCGAAGACGAGCACACCCCAGCGCTCCGCAGGCCGTTTGCTGACGGTTTCCCACGCGTCCGAGGCATCCGGCGGAACGAACACAGCCCGCCGGATGCCTCCGGCACCGACCGGATATCGGCGCTCGCCCAGTCGCCGGTCACGTACGACGAGGGTCTTCCCGTCAGCGTAGAGACGAGCCCGGCGTGCGACATCGACGCTGTGCGGGCGCATGCCTCTGGGGCGCACCACGGCGTCCCGCCTGCCCGGCGCCTCCTCATCTGCCCACTGCTCGGCCTTCACCTGCTCGCTCACCCGTCGCTCGTCGTCGTGGCGTCCTTGACTCCGGTCGCCGACCAGACCCCGTCGTGCAGCCCACTGATCCCGACATGATCGCCGATCCATCCCGTGATCTCGCCCTTGTCGAGAAGGTCGGTGGCCGAGGCGACAAAGGTCGAGCCCGCCCAGATCCGGGTCTGCGTCTTGAACACGCTGCCGGCAGCCTTCACCGCGTCGTCGGTCCGCAGGGACTCGGAGATCTGTCCCATGCTCTTCTCCAGCCCGGCGATGCCGCTGTCCCCCAACCGCATCCGTGTCCCCGCCCAAGTGGAACTGTCGCCCAGTTGCCGGAGGTTGCTCCAACCGAAGTCCTTGACCCCCTTGAGGCCTTCCCAAGTCTCCTTGCCGATCGACTTCGGGCTGAAGGCGTCCCGGAGCCGGGCGGTTCCTGGATTCCATCCCTTCGGAGCGCCGGCGATGGCCTCAACACCGGCCTTGCCGCGCAGGGCACCGCCGCTGAGTTCGTTGGCCTGTCTCCATGTCTGGTTCAGCGCCCGCTGGTAGGCGGCCGTGCCGGGCTTTGCCCTGATGCCTGCCCTCAGTGCCCGGCCCGCTGCGGACCTCGCGGTGACCTTGGCGGCCAGTGACGCGCCCTTGGCCCCCGCGATGGCGCCTCGGCCGATGCCCAACGTGACGAGGCCGACGACGTCGAGGGCGACGTCGAACCAGCTGCCGTCACCCGACAGGGCCAGAAGAAGGTGACCCACGAGAGAAACCAGGGTGGCCAGAAGCGCGATGCTGCCGAGAATGCCGGCCAGCGCCTGACCGATGATCGGGATCCACCCCACCATCAGGGACAGGGTCCCGCAGACAGTGGCGATCCAACCGGTCCACGTGAGGATCGACTGGATCGCTCCGGCATGATCGTGCACCCACCCCTTGAACTTGTCCCAGCCGCTGTCCTTGAGACCGTCGTGGTCGATGGCGTGGCGGATCGCATCGCGGGCCCGCTTGGCGGCCGCGTCCCGGACGTCCTTCGCAGCCTCCAGGTCCTTCTTGGCCCGCTCCAACGCCGAACCGGCGGCTTCCTGTCGCTTCTGCAGCTTCTTACGGCCCGGATCGTCGTTCGGGGTGTCCTTGGGCAGCTTGTCGATCGCTCCGCTGCTCGCCCGTTGCTCGTCGTCGGCATCCTGGGCGTCCCGGAGAGCCTTGTCGGCCATCTTCTGCGCCCGGTGCAGTTCCGAGGCGTACTCGCTGGACGAAGAACCGTCGAGGACCCTCTCACCCAGGGCGTCAGCCGCCACGTCGTAGCGTTCGAAGGCCTTGCGCAGTTTCCCCCCGGCCTCTTCCGCCTGCTGCCGGAATTCCTCCGCCGCTTTGCTCTTCCACGCCTCGACCGAGGAGAGGGCCTTGATCTCCGCGGCCTGTTTCTTGATGGCCTCGGCGGTCTTCCGTAGCTCTCTGCCGAGTCTGGCGACCTCCTCCGGATCACCAGGAATCGGATCGGCCGATTCCCCGATCACCGCCCACTCGTCGGTCCGGGGGCGCGTCACTTGGCCCCGCCCTGGGGTCCCGCCGGTTTGGCGTCCGTGCCGCGCAGGGCTTCGGCAAGCTGATGGTCGATGTCTTCGTAGCCCGTCGCGGCAGCGGTGAGGATCTTCGAGAGCTTCTCCAACTCCTCCATCAGACGCTTCCGGTGAACCCGCCAGTTGTCACCGAAGTCGTCGAAGATATCGACCAGACCCTCTTCGCCGAAAACGGGCAGTCCCAGTCCGTGCGCCGGGTTCGCGTTGCCCGCGAACTCCTTGTGGATCCTGGAGAGCGAGCGGGCGCTCTCCTTGATGCGTGAAAGATCAGCCGTCTGATCCGACATAAGTCCCCCGCCGAGAAATCTCGCAACCACCCGCGTAAACCCCGTCGGTGCGATGGCCGACCGCTCCATCGCACCGACGTGAACCATCCTCCGCCGAGGCGGTGATCAGCCCTTGGCCTGCTTCGCCAGCTGGTCGTCCAGCTGCTCGTACGCTTCCTTGGCCTTCTTCAGGAAGTCCGAGAGGCCGTGCAGGCCCTGGATCGTCTTCGTCGCGCCCTTCGTGAAGTCCTTCATGGAGTCGTCGTACGCTCCCGAGGCCTTCTGGGTGGTGAAGCCGTTCTCCACCAGGGCGCTGACCCGCTTCTCCACGTTCTTGATCTTGTCCTCAAGCTCGTGCATGTCCTTGATCAGGTCGCCCGCGACCTTCTCCATCTCGGCATATGTAAGGTCCGTGTCCTTGCTGGCCATGCCGGTTCCCTCCCGTTCGT
Source organism: Streptomyces sp. NPDC048277 (assembly GCF_040652235.1). Classification (NCBI taxonomy): domain Bacteria; kingdom Bacillati; phylum Actinomycetota; class Actinomycetes; order Kitasatosporales; family Streptomycetaceae; genus Streptomyces; species Streptomyces sp. NPDC048277. The sequence goes on along the minus strand of NZ_JBEZLQ010000001.1, from coordinate 40,134 downwards.
GTGGCCTCAGGGCCTTCCCCCGTGGCGTCGTTGGCGCGGAGCCGTGGCCATGGCATGGCCCCGTCCGCACGAGCAAAGATCCTACGGGGGTGACGCGTGCGACCGCACGGTCCTTGTGCGGCGGAATCGTGAACCGTGCTCATCCCGTTGCACCCGGGAAAGGGTGGACGGCTAAGGTCACTCCCACTGTTGTGTTGGGTGCTCTCGGTGTGTTGGGGGACGGAAGCGTGCGCCTGAGTCTGACCGTCGTCGATCCGGTCGGCGGTGCCACCGCCGACGTGGTGCTCGACGCAGATCCCGAGTCGACGGTCGGTGACGTCGCCCGGGAGTTGGCCCGGCAGGTCGGTCCTGGATACCCCGACACCGGTGAAGGGGCCCAGGTCATACCCATCGGGGCGTCAAGAGGGGCCGCTCCCCTCCAGGTTGCCGGCCCGTACGCCTACGTCGACGGGTACGCCCTCGACCCCTCCGCCACCGTCGTCGGCTCGCCGCTGCGCGACGGTGTCGTCGTCTCCCTGCACGATCCCGCCGGGTGTCTGCTCGGCGAGCCCACCGGTGTCGTGGAGTTCCGAGTTGCCGGTGGTCCGGCCGCCGGTGCCGTGCACCGGCTCGGGGTCGGGCGGTACGACATCGGTACCGGGGCCGCCTCCCACATCCGCGTCGACGACCCCGAACTGCCGGACCGCGCCGCCACGCTCACCATCGCCATCGACGGCACTTGCAAAGTGCAGACGCACGCAGAAGGGGCGCGGCTGGACGGGGAGGAGTTCCCGAGCGGGGGTGGTGACTGGCCGCTGAACTCCCAACTCGGCCTCGGCAACACGTTGTTCGAGATCGCCCCGTACGCCCCGCCCAACGCCGCCCTCAAGTGGTCCGACGACGGTGCCGGACTCGACTACAACCGGCCCCCCCGGCTGCGCCCCGCCGAACGGCAGACGCACTTCTCGCTGCCCAACCCGCTCAGCGACTACGAGGCGCGGCCCCTCCCCTGGCTGATGGCGCTGCTGCCGCTGGTCGGTGCCGTCGTCTCCGTGTTCATGTTCCATCGCTGGTACTACCTGATCATGGCGCTGATGAGCCCGCTGATGCTCTTCGGCAACTACTTCATGGACAAGAAGCACGGCAGGAAGTCCCACGCCAAGCAGCTCAAGGAGTACAAGGAGCACAAGGCGCGGATCGAGGGGGAGGCGCAGGAGGCGCTCGTCGCCGAGCGGTCGGAGCGGCGGAGCGCGGTGCCGGATCCCGCGGCCGTGCTGACCTACGGCACCGGGCCGCGTACCCGCCTGTGGGAGCGGCGGCGCACCGACGCCGACCATCTGCTGATCCGGTTCGGCACCGGGCGCGTGCCCAGCGAGGTCGAGCTCGACGACCCCGAGCAGGACGAGCACAAACGCAAGGTCCGCTGGTACATCGAGGACGCCCCGGTCGCGCTGTCGCTGCGCGACCTCGGGGTCATCGGGGTCGCCGGGCCCGGTGACTCCGCGCATGCGATGGGGCGTTGGGCCGTCGCCCAGACCGCCGTCCTGCACAGCCCCATGGACGTGCAGTTCTACGTCCTCACCGACAACGACGCCGGTACCCGCTGGGACTGGGTGCGCTGGCTGCCGCACTCCCGCCCCGGCGGCGGTCAGGACGTCAACGTCCTCATCGGCACCGACTCCGAGACCGTCGCCGCCCGCGTCGGCGAACTCACCCAGCTCCTCGACGGCCGGCAGAAGGCCCTCCAGCAGGGCGGGCGGAGCAAGACCGACGGGCCCGCGTTCTCCGATCCGGACATCGTCGTGGTGTGGGACGGGTCCCGGCGGCTCCGGTCCATGCCCGGTGTCGTACGACTGCTGAAGGAAGGGCCGGGCGTCGCCATCCGCTCCCTCTGCCTCGACGAGGAGGAGCGCTTCCTTCCCGGTGAGTGCCAGGGCGTGGTCGTCGCCGAGCCGAGAGCGGTCAAGGAGACGCCGGCAACGGCCGTGCCCCAGCAGGCCGTCGGGGGGTTCCCGTCCTTCCAGGCCTGGCATTCGGGCGCCCAGCAGGCCGAGGAACAGGCCCCGCAGGACCTGGAGTTGCGGCTGCGCGTCGAACAGAGCGGGGCGCTGCGCAAGCGGAGCGTGCGGCCCGACTTCGTCTCCCCCGCCTGGTGCGCCCGACTCGCCCGCTCCCTCTCCCCGCTCCGGGACATCAGCGGCGAGGCCGAGGACTCGGCGCTGCCCGGCGCCAGCCGGCTGCTCGACGTGCTCCAGCTGGAGCCGCCCACGCGCGACGCCATCGCCGCCCGGTGGCGGATGGGCGGGCAGTCGACCATGGCGGTCATCGGCGAGTCGTACGACGGTCCCTTCGGCATCGACCTGCGGCGCGACGGGCCGCACGGGCTCATCGCCGGTACGACCGGTTCCGGCAAGTCCGAGCTGCTCCAGACCATCGTGGCCGCGCTCGCCGTCGCCAACACGCCCGAGAACATGACCTTCGTCCTCGTCGACTACAAGGGCGGCTCGGCGTTCAAGGACTGTGTGAAGCTGCCGCACACGGTGGGTATGGTCACCGACCTCGACGCCCATCTCGTGGAACGGGCCCTGGAGTCGCTGGGGGCCGAGCTCAAGCGGCGCGAGCACATCCTCGCCGCCGCCGACGCCAAGGACATCGAGGACTACCAGGATCTCGTCAAGAGGAACCCGTCGCATGCGCCGGTTCCCCGACTCCTCATCGTCATCGATGAGTTCGCGTCCATGGTCCGGGACCTCCCCGACTTCGTCACGGGACTGGTGAACATCGCCCAGCGCGGGCGGTCCCTCGGGATTCATCTGCTCCTCGCCACGCAGCGGCCCTCCGGTGTCGTCTCCCCCGAGATCCGCGCCAACACCAACCTCCGGATCGCGCTGCGCGTGACCGACGCCGGTGAGTCGACCGACGTCATCGACGCGCCCGACGCCGGGCACATCGCGAAGAGCACGCCGGGGCGGGCGTACGTCCGGCTGGGGCATGCCTCGCTGATCCCCTTCCAGTCCGGGCGAGTGGGAGGACGGCGGCCGGGAGCCGCCGATCCCGCGACCCTCGCGCCCTGGGCGGGAGCGCTGTCCTGGCAGGACCTCGGGCGGGCCGCGCTGCGCAAGCCCAAGTCGGAGACGAAGGAAGACGACGAGATCACCGACCTGAAGGTGCTGGTGGACGCGGTTCGCGAGGCCAACACCGCGCTCCGTATCCCGGCCCAGCACAAGCCGTGGCTGGACGCCCTCGACGACACCCTGCTGCTCGACGACGTACCGCCGGTGCGGGCCCAGGGCGCGCTGCCCGCGGCTCCGTACGGCGTCGAGGACCTGCCCGCCGACCAGGCCCGCCGTGCGATCGCCGTCGACTTCGCGACCTTCGGGCATCTCATCGTCGCCGGTGCCCCGCGCACCGGGCGTTCGCAGGTGCTGCGCACCATCGCCGGTTCGCTGGCCCGCACCAACTCCTGTGCGGATGTGCACCTTTACGGCATCGACTGCGGCAACGGCGCGCTGAACGCGCTGACCCGGCTGCCGCACTGCGGTGCCGTCGTCGGCCGTAACCAGACCGAGCGGGTGGAGCGCCTCATGGCGCGCCTGTCGGGCGAGCTGAGCCGTCGTCAGGAACTTTTGGCCGACCGGGGGTTCGCGGACATCGGGGAGCAGCGGGCCGCCGTACCGGAGGCGGAGCGGCTGCCGCACATCGTGCTGCTCCTGGACCGCTGGGAGGGCTGGCTGCCCACCCTCGGCGAGCTGAACCACGGTGATCTGACGGACCAGATCATGGTGATGATGCGGGAGGGCGCCAGCGTCGGCATCCATCTCGTCCTCACCGGCGACCGGCAGATCCTGGCCGGGCGGATCTCCTCCCTGACCGAGGACAAGTACGGGCTGCGGCTGGCCGACCGCGCCGACTTCTCCATGCTGGACATCAACTCCCGCAAGGTTCCCGAGGAGATCCCGCCCGGCCGGGCCTTCCGCGGCGAGACGGCCGCCGAGACGCAGTTCGCGCTGCTCTCCGAGGACACCACCGGTCAGGGGCAGGCCGCCGCGATCGCCGCGATCGGCGAGGCGGCCGAGGCCCGGGACGCCCAGGTGCCGCGTTCCCGGCGGCCGTTCCGGGTGGACGTGCTGCCCGGCCGGATCTCCTTCGAGGACGCCTGGGCCATGCGCGACCCGGCCACGACGGCTTCCCCGCTGTGGGCCCTCGTCGGTGTCGGCGGCGACGAACTCAGCGCCTTCGGGCCCGACCTGGCGCAGGGCGTGCCCGCGTTCGTGATCGGCGGGCCCGCCAAGTCCGGCCGCTCCACGACCCTGTTGGGCTTCGCCCGCTCCTACCTCGCCAACGGCGTCCGGATCGTCGTCGCCGCGCCCCGGCAGTCCCCGCTGCGCGAACTCGACGGCCAGGAAGGCGTGTTGAAGGTCTTCACCGGGCGGGACGTCGACGAGGACGAGCTGGAGGAGATCGTGAACACCGCCACCCCGGCGGATCCGATCGTCGTCCTGGTCGACGACGCCGAGGTGCTGGACGACTGCGACGCCGAGGATGTCTTCAAGCGGATCGTCGAGCGGGGTGCCGAGGAGGGGCTCGCCGTCGTCATCGCCGGTGACGAGGACGAGATCTGCGACGGCTTCTCCGGCTGGCAGGTCGACGCCAAGAAGGCCCGCCGGGGCATCCTGCTCTCCCCGCAGGAGTCCGGCTCCGGCGAGCTGATCGGCATCCGGACGACCCGGGCCATGGTGGGCGGCCCGATCCAGCCCGGGAAGGGCATGCTGCATCTGGGCAGCGGGGAGCACATCACCGTCACGACCCCGCAGTAGCGGTCGGCGGCGGGGGGTGGGAACGGGTCAGTCCCCCGTCTTCGACATCACCGCCACCGGGTTGCCCTCCGCCGAGCTGTCCGACGTGTAGACCAGGTCGCCGTGGCTCGGGGTCAGGTAGACCGTGTTGGTGCCGGGGTCGCAGCCGTCGTGGTTGCCCTTGGCTCCGGTCGAGGAGGCGATGAGCTTGTCGGCCGTCACCGTCTTCAGGGTGAGGATGTCCGTGCAGACCCCGCCCAGTTGGTCGGTCTGCCGCAGGCGGCCCAGTTCCTTGCCGACGGCGGCCTGTTCGACGGTGATCCGGAAGGTGCCGATGGGCAGGTTGCCGGACAGGGCGGTGGCCGAGCCCTCCCAGGTGCCGAGGTAGGCGGCCGGGATCGCCCCGGCGGCCGGGGAGGACGAGGCGCCCGAGGAGACCGACGCGCCGGGAGAGGCCGAGGTCCCCGAGGAGGCACCTGGGGAAGCCGAGGCACCCGGGGAGGACTTGGAGCCGGGGGCGGTCGCCGTGCTGTCCGCACCCGCGCTGTTGCGCTGGTCGCCGCCGGTCCACGGCCCCACCAGGAAGCCCAGACCGACCGTCACCGCCGCCAGCGCCCCGGCCACGGCCAGCGCGACCGTGCAGCTCACCCGGCGCCCGCGACCACCCTCCCCGGGTACCGCGCTCGCGGCGACACTCACCGAGACCTTCCCGGGCGGTACGGCATCACGCGGCCCTGGCACGACGGTGGGAGGCACGAGACCAACCGACCGCTCGGGTACGCCGACCGAACGCTCGGGTACGCCAACCGGCCGCTCGGGTACGGCGAACGGCGGCTCGGGTACGGCGAACGGCGGCACCGTCGGCGCCGGCCCGAACTCCCCGCCGCCGGGAGGAGCGCCGAAGCCCCCACCGCCGGAAGGAGCGCCGAACCTCCCACCGCCAGGATTGCCGCCGGACTCCCCGCCCGCCGAAGGGTCACCGGATTCCCCGCCCACCGAAGGCCCGTCGAACCCCCCACCGCCGGAAGGGGCACCGTACGCCCCGCCGCCAGGAGAGCCGCCGGACTCCCCGCGCACCGAGGGATCACCGGATTCCCCGCCCACCGAACGGCCGCCGGACTCGCCGTCCGCCGAAGGGCCGCCGAACCCCCCGCCCACCGAACGGCCGCCGGACTCCCCGCCCGCCGAAGGCCCGCCGAACCCCCCGCCCACCGAAGGGCTGCTGAATTCCACCGGGCCCGAAGGGGTGCTCTCCGGCGGTTCGAGGTTCAGGATCTCTACGGCGCTGCGGCTCACCCGTTCCACCAGTGTCCCGGGCAGCCATCCGCCGGCCACCAGCCGTGCGGCCCCCTCCGGAGCGAGCCGGCGGGCCACCTCCGTCGGGGTCGGCCGGTCCGCCGCCGTCTTCGCGAGGCATGCCTCGGCCACCGACCGCAGCTCACCGCCGAGCTCGCCGAGCTCGGGCTGCTCGTGGACGACCTTGTAGAGCAGGGCGGCGGAGGAGTCGCCCGGGAACGGCGGCTCGCCGTTCGCCGCGTACGCCAGCACCGCGCCGAGGGAGAAGACGTCGGCCGCGCCCGTGGCGCCCTTGCCGAGGATCTGCTCGGGGGACATGTAACCGGGCGAGCCGATGGAGACGCCGGTCGACGTCAGTGACGCCGTGCCGTCCGTGGCGCGCGCGATGCCGAAGTCGATGAGGAGGGGGCCGTCGAGGGTCAGCAGGACGTTCGACGGCTTCACGTCCCGGTGCACCAGGCCCAGTTCGTGGACGGCGGCCAGCGCCTCGGCCAGCCCCGCGCCCAGCGCCCGTACCGTGTGAGTGGGCAGCGGGCCGCCGTCGGTGACGGCGGCCGTGAGCGACGGGCCCGCCGCGTAGGCCGTGGCCACCCAGGGCACGGCCGCGTCCGGGTCGGCGTCCAGGACGGGTGCGGTCCAGGCGCCGCCGACCCGCCGCGCCGCCGCCACCTCGCGGCGGAAACGGGCCCGGAACTCCTCGTCCAGGGCGAAGTGCGGGTGCACGATCTTCACGGCGACGGTCCGGCCGCCGGCCGAACGGCCCAGATAGACCCGGCCCATGCCGCCGGAGCCGATCCGGCCGAGCAGCCGGTACGGCCCGACGGCCGCAGGTTCGTCGCCCGCGAGCGGCTGCATGCGCCCCACCCCCCAGAGTGTCCAGGCAGCAGAGTAGGGGGTGTCCGGCGGATCACGCCGGTGTCGGACACCCCCTAAGGACCACGGCACGGCCCACGGCACGGACTACGGCACGGACTACGGCTGGAGCAGATCGACCTTCACGTCGGCCGGGAACCCGGTCGTCGGGCCGACCCGCCGGGCGAACTCCGTCACCGCCGCCAGCTGCGGTGCGCCGAAGCTGAAGTCGAGGGTGGTGAAGTACTGGGCCAGGGTCGCCTCGTCGAAGGCCTCCCAGCGGGCGGCCTGTTCGGCGACCTTGGCGACCTCCTCCAGGGAGAGGTCGCGGGAGTCGAGGAAGGCGCCGTGCACCTCACGGGTGATGTGCGGCTCGCGCTCCAGGTAGTCCCGGCGCGCCGCCCACACCGCGAACACGAACGGCAGGCCGGTCCACTCCTTCCAGAGGGAGCCGAGGTCGTGCACCTGGAGGCCGTAACGGGGGCCGTCCAGCAGGTTGGCGCGCAGGGCCGCGTCGCCGATCAGCACCGCCGCCTCCGCCTCCTGCATCATCAGGCTGAGGTCGGGCGGGCAGGTGTAGTAGTCGGGCTGGACGCCGTAGCGCTCGGCGAGCAGCAGCTGGGCCAGGCGGACGGACGTCCGCGAGGTGGAGCCGAGGGCGACCCGGCGGCCGTCCAGCCGGTCCAGCGGGACCTGCGAGACGATCACGCAGGACATCACCGGTCCGTCGCAGCCGACGGCGATGTCCGGGAAGGCGACCAGGTCGTCCGCGTTGCGCAGGAACTCGACGAGGGTGATGGGCCCGATGTCGAGGTCACCGCGCACCAGCCGCTCGCTGAGCTTCTCAGGGGTGTCCTTGGTGAGCTCGAAGTCGAGGAGGGTGCCGGTTCTCGCGAGCCCCCAGTAGAGGGGCAGGCAGTTCAGGAACTGGATGTGGCCGACGCGCGGCCGGGTGCGAGAATTGTCCACATCGCGAGACTAGACCCCATGGGGTACCGTGCTGGGACCCACCCCCACCGTCGGTGCCGACGCCGTTCGCCCGTCAACCCACCCTCGGGGCCATTCAAACATTCGGGTGACGTGATCTTGGCCCCTGTTGCTTTCGGCTGCCCACATGCTAGGCTCGCCGCAAGTTGCAGTTTGGTTTCCCTTGCAGTACAGAGCCTGCGGAGCATGTAACCGTGGGCTCTCGTCGTTTTCAGACATATGCAGTTGTGCGGCACTTAGTTTGTTTTCACACTTGCAGGTTCTGGAGCAGGGCGACCCTTTTGAGCCCAAGGAGGGCTTATGGCTACCGGAACCGTGAAGTGGTTCAACGCCGAAAAGGGCTTTGGTTTCATCGCCCAGGAAGGCGGCGGCCCCGACGTCTTCGTCCACTACTCCGCGATCAACGCCAACGGGTTCCGCTCCCTGGAGGAGAACCAGCAGGTGAGCTTCGACGTCACGCAGGGCCCGAAGGGTCCGCAGGCGGAGAACGTCACCCCCGTCTGATCACGGACATCCCAAGTCTGATCGCAGACTGAGTGCAGTACCCAAGGAGCCCCGCGCCGTCAGGCGACGGGGCTCCTGCCTTTCCCGGCCGCTCAGACGTGCTGCATGACGAGCACGAATGTGGTGCCGGGCGTCAGCGCCTCGTACGAATGCGGAACATCGCCGCGATACGTCAGATAATCCCCGGGGTTCAATTCGACGCCTTCTCCGCGCGGCCCCGCCTTAACCTGCCCACTGCATACGATGAGGTGCTCGACGGTCCCCGGAATGTGCGGCTCGGACTCGCGCGCCACGCCCGGCTCCATCCGCAGGTGGTAGACGTCCCGCCGGGCACCGGGCGGACAGGCCGACAGCAGGGTGGCGGCGAAGCTGGCCCGCTCCGACGCGACGGTGGGCCCCTCCCCCGCGCGGATCACCTGGACGGCGGACACCGGCGGCTCGACCAGCGCGCTGAACGGCACGCCGAGCGCCACCCCCAGCGACCAGAGCGTCTCCACGCTCGGATTCCCGGTCGCCGCCTCCAGCTGCGACAGCGTGGACTTCGCGATACCGGCCCGCTTGGCCAGTTCGGACAGCGAGAGCCCGGCCCGGGCCCGCTCCCGCTTCAGCGAACCGGCGATCCACTCCATCGGAAGCCGGTCGGGTGCCTCGGACATCTGATTCGTTCGCTCCATCGGTACGACTGTTCGTCTTGACGAACTCCACTGTATCTGTTCATTGTAGAGAACATGCGTTCGTCACACCGAACACCCCTTCCTCCGAGCACCACGACACGGCCCCCGACACGGAACTCCCTCGTCCGGGACAGCTCCCTCGTCTGGCTGGCCGGCGGGATCGTCGGCGTCTCCTTCGGGGCGGTCAGCGTGGCCGGCGGCCTCCCCGTGTGGGTCCCGGTCCTGATGTCCCTCGTCGTCTACGCGGGCTCGGCCCAGTTCAGCGCGGTCGGCGTGCTGCTCGCCGGCGGCGGCCCGCTGGCGGCCGCGGCCACCGGTCTCCTCCTCAACACCCGTACGGCGGCCTTCGGCCTCGCCGTCGCCGACCTCCTCGGCCCCGGCCGCGCCACCCGCCTGCTCGGCGCCCACCTGGTCACCGACGAGACGGTCGCCTTCGCCCTGGCCCAGCCGGACCCGGCCCGCCGCCGCGCCGCGTTCTGGATCTCGGGCCTCGGCCTGTTCGCCGCATGGAACGCGGGGGTGCTGATCGGTGCCCTCGCCGGTACGGCCCTCGGCGACACCGCCCGCTACGGCCTGGACGCGGCCTTCCCCGCGGTCCTGGTGGCCCTGGTCCTGCCCGCGCTGCGGGCGGACGCGGGCGTACGGCGGGCGGCACTGCTCGGCGCGGCGATCGCCCTCGCGGTGACCCCGGCCGTCCCCGCCGGGGTCCCGGTCCTCCTCGCCCTCCTGGGCCTGTTCGCGCGTCCGGGGGTACGACGGTGAACGCGACGGTGGTCGTGATCCTGGCCCTCTCCCTCGGCACGTACGCCTTCCGCCTGGTGGGCCCGGTGCTGCACGGCCGGGTGGAGATCCCGGCGCGGGTCCAGGAACTGGCGTCGGCGGGAGCGGTGGTCCTGCTGGCCGCACTCCTGGCGACCGGCGCGCTGACGGAGAACGGCGGCTTCGCGGGCTGGGCCCGCCCGGCCGGGGTACTGGTGGCCGGCGTACTGGCGTGGCGCAGGGCCCCGTTCGCGGTGGTGGTCCTGGCAGCGGCGGCGGTCACGGCGGCACTGCGGGCGGTGGGCGTCGGGTAGGGGCATCGGGCAGGGGGCGGTCGGGCAAGCGAGGGCCGGGCCGAGGACGGTCGGGCAGGGGGCGGTCGGCCAAACGGTAGCCGGGCCGAGGACGGCCGGGCTCGGCGCGATCGGCCAAGCGATGGCCGGGCCGAGGACGGTCGGGCTCGGCGCGATCGGCCAAGCGATGGCCGGGCTGAGGGCCGTCGGGCTGACGGCGATCAGGCTGGGGCGCTCGGCCAAGGGGCGATCAGGCAAGAGGCGCTCAGGCAAGGGGCGTTGTCAGTGGCGGCCGCTATGGTCCGCGGCATGACCGCCGACTTCCTCTCCGCCACCCGTACCTTCTACGACACCATCGCGTCCGACTACGCCGACCACTTCCGCGCGGAGTTCGTCAACAGGCCTGTGGAAAGGGCCGTGTTGGGGTTGTTCGCCGAACTGGTGGGCGTGGGCGGCGAGGTGGCCGACCTGGGCTGCGGCCCCGGCCGGGTCACCGCCCGGCTGGCCGGGCTGGGCCTGTCGGTGTTCGGCCTGGACCTGTCCGAGTCGATGCTGGCGATCGCCCGCCGCGAGAACCCCGAACTGCGCTTCGTCCAGGGCTCGATGCTGGAGCTGGAGGCGGAGGTGGCGGACGGGACGCTGGACGGGGTGTTGTGCTGGTACTCGTCCATCCATACGCCGGACGACCGACTGCCGGAGCTGTTCGCGCAGTTCAGGAGGGTGCTGCGGCCGGGCGGGCACCTGCTGCTGGCGTTCCAGGTGGGGGACGTGGCACGCCGGCTGGAGGACCCCTGGGGGCATCCGGTGACGCTGGACTTCCTGCGGCGGCGGCCGGAGCAGATGACGGGGCTGCTGGCCGACGCCGGGTTCACGCTCTACTCGAACACGGTGCGGGAGGCGCATACGGAACTCGGGGAGACGAGCCCGCAGGCCTTTTTGATCGCCGTCGCGCCCTCATCCGACGCGCCCTGATCCGGCGCGCGGCGTTCAGGCGCCCGCCAGCAGCGTGCGCAGCGGGGTCGGTTCGCGGCCGATGAGTTCCGCCAGGGTCGGGTCCACGGTCGCGAACTCGCCCTCGCGGGCGGCCAGGAAGACGCCCAGGGGATGGTCGGCGGTGTCCTCGGGGACCCGATCCAGGACCTGCGGGACAGCTGGGACCTGGCGGTCCGGTTCGGCCTGGAGAACCCCGCGCTGTACTCACTGATGTACGGCGACACCGCGCGCAGCGACTCGCCCGCCTTCCGGACCGGGCTGGAGATCCTGAAGGGCCGGGTCCGGCGGCTGGCCCTCGGCGGCCGGCTGCGCGTGGGCGAGGCGCTCGCCACCAGCGTCATCCATGCCACGGCCCGCGGTGCCGTGCTCACCTGGCTGTCCCTGCCCGAGGCCGACCGCGATCCGGCCCTGCTGACCGCCCTGCGGGAGGCCATGGTCACGGCGGTCACCACCGAGAAGCCCGCCGTACGGACCACCGGTCCCGCGGGCTCGGCCCGCGCCCTGCGCGCCGCCCTCCCCGACCAGACGGTCCTCAGCGGGGCGGAACAGCACCTGCTGCGGGAGTGGCTGGACCGTCTGGCCGACGAGGGGTGAGGAGGAGCGGGGCCCGGGGCTACCAGGCCACCGGCAGCTCCAGCGGGAACCGGCGGATGGTCTCGGTGTCCCAGCGGACCTCCTCCGGCGGCACCGCGAGGCGGAGCGTGGGGAAGCGGTCCAGGAGGCGGTCCACGGCGACCTCCAGTTCGGCCATCGCCAAGGGCACCGCGATGCACCGGTGGCCGCCCCAGCCGAAGGTCATATGGGGGGCGACGGGGCGGTCGGGCACGATCTCGTGCGGCTCCGGATAGCGCTGCGCGTCGCGGTTGGCCGTCAGGTACGAGACGTGGACGAAGTCGCCGCGCTTGATGACGACGCCGTCCATCTCGACGTCCTCCAGCGCCACCCGGGGAATGCCCACGCCCTTGCGGAAGGGGATGTACCGGAGCAGTTCGTGGAGGAAGTCCGTCAGGTCCTTGCGGTGCGCGTAGGCGTACTCCAGCAGCTTCGGGCGGGTCAGCAGCAGATACGCGATGTCGCTGATCTGGCAGGTCGCCGTGTCCTGGCCGCTGAGCGTGAACGTCAGCGCCAGCACGGCCAGTTCCCTGTCGTCGAGCTGGTCCTCGCCGTCCCGGGCCTCGGTGAGCACGCTGATGATGTCCGTACCGGGGTTCTTGCGGCGTTCGGCGACGAGTTCGGTGAAGTAGGACGTCAGGTCCTCCTTCGCCGCGCGGGCGACGTCCCGGTTGCCGGCGCCCACCACCAGCAGCCGGTGGACCTGCTCCTGCATCCGGGGCCACTCGGCGCGCTCGATGCCGAGCAGGTCCAGGATCGTGTGCTGGGGAAGAGGGTCGGACAGGTGCCGGACCAGGTCGGCCGGTGAGCCCTCGGCCTCCATCTCGTCCAGCAGCCGGTCCGCGAGGAGGCTGATCCGGCCCCGCATGCGCTCCACATGGCGCTGGGTGAAGGCCTGGGTGGCCAGGTGCCGGATCCGGCTGCTGTGCGGAGGGTCCATCACGTTGATCGACTCGGGCGAGACGATCGGCTCGGCCGTCAGCCGCGGATAGTCGCACTTGACGATCCCGGCCCGGCTGAACCGGGGGTCCGTGGTCACCTGCTGCACCGACTCGAATCTGGTGACCAGCCAGGCGTCCGACTCGCCGTACGGCAGCCGGATCGTGCCGAGGGACTCGCGCTCCATGAAGCCGGTCAGAGCCGGATCGAAGTCGAGGGCCTCACTGAAACCGAAGGGGCAGTTGACGGCCTGCACGTTCGTCTCCTTCATCGGTCGGCCGCTCACTGGAACGGCACCACGTTGGTTGCGCGGACGGCGGCGCGCAGGTCCTTGGCGAGCCGCAGGGCGTTGCCGATCGCCCAGTAGTGGAGGAAGAACAGACGCGGCTCGTCGGTCAGGTTGTGGTGGTGGAGCTCCACGATCCCGACCCTGGCCCTGCGCAGGATCTTCAGGACCGGCTGTACCTCGGCCGCGGTCATCGCGAAGTCGCCGTTGACCGCGGCCCGTCCTCCGCCCAGCGGCTGGAAGTTGATGGTGGTCGTGGAGCCGAGGCCGGCCGGCAGGATCATGTCGCCGTCCACCATCCGCTCCGCACGCGCCCAGATGCCCTTGTAGACGCCCTCGTCCTGGGTGCCCTTGAGGCCGAACGCCTTGTCGATGGCCTTGGTGTCCAGGTCCAGCTTCGGCGTGGTCGGCGGCCGGTCGGGCGGGGTGCCGGTGCGGTCGAAGGCCACGCGCAGCCCCTTGGCGATGGGCACCGGGTCGTGGGCGTGGGCGTGCAGATGCAGCCACCACAGGGCGGGCTGGTGGGAGAGCAGATGCTTGTGTACGGCGTTGATCTCGATGCCGTGGTCGAGGATCGCGTCGCTGAAGCCGTCCAGCTCGTGCTCGGTGACCACCACGTCGCCCATCAGGAAATGGCTGCCGTCCTTGTAGCGGACGAAGGCCACATGGGTGCCGAGGGCCAGCGAGGTCTCGATCCGCACGCCCCGGGAGACCACCTTGAGGTCCCGGCGGGGCAGGCCGGTGTGGTACATGTACCGCTTCATGTCACCGGGCCGCCCCAGGGCCTTGGTCACGTCCGCCCAGTAGGCGAGCTTGGTCAACTCGGGTTCGACCAGGGTGCGCGGGCGGTCGTGGGTGAGGGCGCGGGCGCTCGGGGTCGCCGCGCCCGCGAGGACGGGAGCCACGGCACCCGCGGCCAGCACGCGGCGCCGGGTGGTGGTGACTGGGCGGGGGTGGGTGTCCTGCTGCCGGTCGTCAGCCATGGTGTACCTCCTGGCGCGATGGAACCACGGGTTCCGGGCGGTCCCGTGATGCCGTCACGCCAGTGGGGCCAGGTGGACTAACGCAAACCACCAGGCACGGAGGGACACCGCTGCCACGCGGCGGCCCCGGCTCACTTCGTGTACAGGCCCTCGATCTCCGTCGCGAAGTCCTTCATGATCGCCTCGCGGCGCAGCTTCATCGAGGGGGTCAGATGGCCCGCCTCCTCGGTGAAGTCGACGGGGAGCATGGTGAAGCGGCGGATGGACTCGGGGCGGGAGACCAGCTTGTTGGCCTCGTCGATCGCCCGCTGCAGGATCGCCTGCAACTCGACGTCGTCCAGGAGGAGTTCCGGCGGCACCGGGTGCTTGCCGTTCATCTGGCGCCAGTGGGTGAGTCCGTCGCGGTCGAGGGTGACGAGGGCGCTGACGTACGGCAGCCCGTCGCCGACCAGCATCACCTGCGAGATGAGGGGGTGGGAGCGGAGCCAGTTCTCCAGCGGGGCTGGGGCCACCGACTTGCCGCCGGCGGTGATCAGCATCTCCTTCTTGCGGCCGGTGATGGTGAGGTAGCCCTCGTCGTCGAGTTCGCCGATGTCGCCGGTGGCCAGCCAGCCGTCCCGGGTCGCGGGGACGACCCCGCCGGCCGCCGGGTCCCAGTAGCCGCGCAGGACGTGGTCACCGGCGATCAGGATCTCGCCGTCGGCGGCGATCCGGACCTTGGTGCCGGGCATCGGCCAGCCGACCGTGCCCAGACGGGGCTTGAGGGGCGGGGTGCAGGTGGAGGCGGCGGTGGTCTCGGTCAGGCCGTAGCCCTCGTAGATCTCGATGCCCGCCCCGGCGTAGAACGCGGCGAGGCGGCGGCCCAGCGGTGAGCCGCCGCAGATGATGTGGCGGACCCTGCCGCCCATGGCGGTGCGGATACGGCGGTAGACCAGCGGGTCGTAGAAGGCGCGGGCGGTCTTCAGGGCGCGGCTGGGGCCGCTGCCGGTGCCGGTCTGCTTGGCCTCCAGCGCCTCGCCGTACTTCTGGGCGATGTTCGCGGCCCGGTCGAAGGCCGAGACCCGGCCGCCCGTCTCCGCCTTGGCCCGCGCGGTGTTGAAGACCTTCTCCAGCATGTACGGGATGGTGAGGAGGCAGGTCGGCTTGAAGGCGGCGAGGTCCGGGAGCAGGTCCTCGGCCTTGAGGCTCGGGGCGTGGCCGAGGCGGACCCGGGCGCGGATGCAGGCGATCGCCACCATGCGCCCGAAGACATGGGACATGGGCAGGAAGAGGAGGATGGAGACCTCCTCGTCGTTGCGCGCCTTGAAGATCGGGTAGAGGAGCTCGATCGCGTTGTCGACCTCGGCGAAGAAGTTGCCGTGCGAGAGGGCGCAGCCCTTGGGGCGGCCGGTGGTGCCCGAGGTGTAGATGAGGGTGGCGAGCGTCTCGGGGCCCAGCATGCCCCGCCGTACGCCGACTTCGGCGTCCTGGACGTGGATACCCGCCTCCCCCAGCCGGTCCACGTGCCCCTTCTCCATCACCCACAGGTGCCGCAGGTCGGGCAGCCGGTCGAGTTCGGGGCCGAGCGCGGCGGCCTGTCCGGCGGTCTCCGTGACCAGGGCGACCGCGCCGGAGTCGTGCAGGATCCACCGGGTCTGGAAGACGGACGAGGTCGGGTAGATCGGGACGGTCACCAGGCCGGCCGCCCAGGCGCCGAAGTCGAGGAGCGTCCACTCGTACGTCGTGCGGGCCATGACCGCGATCCGGTCGCCCGGCATCAGCCCCTCGGCTATCAGGCCCTTGGCCACCGCCTGCACCTGCGCGGCGAACCCGCCGGCCGTCACCTGCTCCCAACGGCCGTCGCCCTCCGCGGTCCTGCGGCTGAGCACGACCGTGCCGGGGTCCCGCTCCGCGTTCTCGAACGGCAGGTCGGCGAGCGACCCGTGCCGCACCGGCGGTGCGAACGGCGGTACGTACGCCTCCCGCACCACCCCGCTCAGCCGCTGCACCAGCGGCTCGATCAGGATCGGCTTCCCGTCGTAGTCCGTGGCGTTGATCGTGACACCGGAGGAGACCGGCGGGGCGTTCTGGAAAGACGACGTGGACACGGGCGGCTCCTCGGGCGTGCAGCGGGTGAACTGCTTGCTGCATGACGTACGCGCCTCGCGCACCGAGGCGTTCACCGGGGCCGGGCCTCAGAAAAGGGTTACCGGCAGTTAGACACGAGAGCGTACGGGCCCGCTGTGGCGGGGTTGTGAGGTTTCCGGGATGGTCCGGGGCCGGGCCTGTGCAATACCGGAGGTTACGTGAGGGTCTCTCACATTAGGCCCCACTCCCGCCCATTGGCAGCTGTGACATAGACTTACCTACGGTAACCTTACTCTGGAGTCAGAAATCGGGCGAGCCTGGGGACGGACATGACGGACCGCTATCTGAGCTTCACCGCCACCGCGCCGGGCCGTTTCCTCACCCGACGGCTCGGGCTGCCGCAGCCGGCGCGGCTGGTGCGGATGCCGCAAGCGCCTTCCCTCGGCGGCGGGTTGCTGCATCTCACCGTCGGCAAGTCCGATCTCGACCCGGCTCCGGTACTGGCCCGCGCGTTGCCGCCCGCGGACGGGTCGGGCAGCCCCGCCGCCGTCGTCCTCGACGCCACCGGGGTGCGGGACGTCGACGCGCTGGCCGGGGTGCACGCGGCCCTCCATCCCGTCGTACGGTCCGTCGCCGCGAGCGGGCGGGTGGTGGTGCTGGGCGCTCCGCTCGATCCCGCCGACCATCACCAGGCCGCCGCCCAGCAGGCGCTGGAGGGGTTCACCCGGTCCCTGGGCAAGGAGATCGGGCGGGGCAGGACCGTCAACCTCGTGCGGCTCGGCGGGGACGCGGAGGCCGCCGAGTCCACGCTGCGGTTCCTGCTCTCGCCCCGCTCCGCGTACGTCAGCGGGCAGGTGATCGAGGTCGGCGCGGGCGGCTTCACCGTCCCGGACGACTGGGAACGGCCGCTCGCGGGGCGCACCGCGCTGGTCACCGGGGCCGCGCGCGGGATCGGGGCCGCCGTCGCCGAGACGCTGGCGCGGGACGGGGCGCGGGTCGTCGTCCTCGACGTACCGGCCGCGGAGGCGGATGCGCGGGCTCTGGCCGAGCGGCTGGGCGGACGTGCGGTGGCGCTGGACATCACCGAGGCGGACGCGGGGGCGCGGATCGCCGACGCGCTGCCGGAGGGGCTGGACGTCCTCGTCCACAACGCGGGGATCACCCGCGACCGGCGGCTGGTCAACATGCCCGCCGAGCGCTGGAGTTCGGTGCTCGACGTGAACCTCGGGAGTGTGCTGCGCACGACGGACGCGCTGCTGGGGCGCGGGGCGCTGAGGCCGGGCGGGCGGATCGTGGGTACGGCGTCCATCGCCGGGATCGCCGGCAACGCGGGGCAGACGAACTACGGGGCGAGCAAGGCGGGGGTCGTGGGGCTGGTGCGGTGCCTGGCGCCGCGGGCGCTCACGGAGTTCGGGGTGACCGTGAACGCGGTGGCGCCCGGGTTCATCGAGACGAAGATGACCGCCGCGGTTCCGTTGTTCATCCGGGAGGCGGGGCGGCGGATGAACTCGCTGGCGCAGGGTGGGGTGCCGGGGGATGTGGCGGAGACGGTGGGGTGGCTGGTGCAGCCGGGGTCGGGGGCCGTCAATGGGCAGGTTGTGCGGGTGTGCGGACAGAGCCTTTTGGGGGCCTGAGCGCCGTTTCGAGCTGCGGGTTGTGTGTGGCTGGTCGCGCAGTTCCCCGCGCCCCTGGCGGGGCGCTCCCCTCACCGGAATTGAAAGGCAAGCTCTGTGACAGTACTCAACAGCACGCCTTCCCTCGGGCCCCTGCTCGTCCTCGGTGCGTTGCGGTCGCCGTTCAAGAAGCCCTCCGCCGATGCCCCCTTCCCCCGTACCCGGCTCGTGCTTCCCGGGCTCCGTGCCGATCTCCAGAAGCTCGCCGCCTATGAGCGCGTCTGCGGGTTCGCCACCGGTGACGACGGGCTGCCCGTCACCTATCCGCACGTCCTCGGGTTTCCGCTGGCCATGCGGCTCATGAGCGGGCGGGACTTTCCGCTGCCGTTGCTGGGGCTGGTGCACACCTCCATCGAGATCGTGCGGCATGCCGAGCTGCCCGGTGACGGGACGTACGAACTCGCCGTCCACATAGAGAAGTTGAGTCCGCATCGGCGCGGTACCGAGGCCACCGTCGTGACCGGGGTACGGGTCGGGGAGGACGTGGTGTGGGAGTCGCGGAGCACCTATCTGGCGCGGCACCGGACCGGAGCGGTCGCGGTGGACGTGCCCCGGGAGGAGCGTGCGCCTCTGCCCGTCGTCGAGGAGTGGAAGATCGCCGCGGACGTCGGGCGACGGTACGGTGCCGCCTCCGGGGACCGCAACCCCATCCATCTGCATCCCCTCACCGCCCGGCTCTTCGGCTTCCCCCGTGCCATCGCGCACGGCATGTGGACCGTGGCCCGGTGTCTCGCCGCGCACGGCGTGCCCGAGCGGGCCCGGGTGGCGGCGGAGTTCCGGGCGCCCGTGCTGCTGCCCGGCACGGTGACGTACGCGGCGGACGGTGCCGGTCGGTTCGAGTTGCGGGGCGGGGACCGGGTGCACCTGGAGGGCTCCGTAAGCCCATGGGTTCCATGAGTATTGGTAAAAACCGTGCCAATGCTGTGTGTCGTGTTCCTGTGTGACCGCTGTCAGCCCGTCGCAAAACCGCAGGCAGGCGACGTGGCATGGATTCCTTTCACATCGAAATCCCAGCTCGCGCATGGTTTCTTCCAGAAAATGCTCATACCGCGCTAAGGGAGCGTTCTTAACCTCTGCTCACTTTCCCTGATCCACTGCACGAAGGGCACTGAGCATGCCTCCCAGACGCGTCGCCGTAGTGGCGGACTCGGACACCCGTTGGAAGTGGGGCGCCTCGGTGGCGCGGCAGATCGCTCCCGGGCACGCGCTCGACGCGTACTTCCTGCGGAGCCGGTCCACGCCGAGCGAGCGGCAGCTCGCCGAGGTCGGCATCGTGCCCGACACCCGGCGCGAGGTGCCGGCCAACGAACTGGTCGACGACGAGGAGCTGGCGAACGCCGACATCGTGGTGCTGGCCGTCGCCGGCGGCACCGTCCTCGCACTCACCCACAGCCTGGGGCTGGCGTGGGAGGGCCGGGAGCACAGACCCGTCACGGTCAGCGGATACGTCGGCGTGGTGTACGAGAAGATGGTCGACGGTCTCATGACCCGCGCCGGCACCGACATCGTGCTCGCCAACTCCGGCTACGACGCCGGGCGTTTCCGCTCCGTCTTCGCACGCACCGACGTCGACCCGGACTCGGTGGTCGAGTGCGCGCTGCCCTTCCTGGACGGCGCACCCTACCAGCCGTCCACCGAGCGGCCGTTCACCCTCACCTTCGCCGTCCAGCCCTCCGTGCCCAAGGACCGGGTCTCCCGGATCAGGCTCCTGGAGCGGGCGGCCGAGCACGCGCGCCTGCACCCGGAGCGGCTCGTGCTGATGAAGCTGCGCAGCCTGCCCGGCGAACAGACCACCCACGTCGAGTCCGAGCCGTACCAACTGCTCGTCGACGCCCTCGACATACCCGCCCCCGAGAACCTCCAGCTCGTCTACGGCAACATGGGCGAGGTGCTGGACCGTACCGACCTGCTCGTCACGGTCAGTTCGACGGCCGCCCTGGAGTCGATGCACCGGGCCATCCCCACCGCGATCCTCACCGACTTCGGCGTCCGCGAGGCCCACGGCAACCACTACTTCGTGCACTCCGGCTGCCTCGCCTCCTGGGACGACATCGACGCGGGCGCGCTTCCCCAGCCCGACCCGGAGTGGGCGGCGGCGCAGGGCATCGGCAAGAGCGACCCGTACGCCGCGGCCCGCGCCCGTGTCGCCGCGCTGCGCGCCGCCGGACCGCTCCCGCCGCTGCGGCCGTACTACTCCCCGCGGACCGCCGGCATCTACCTCGGCGGCATCCTCGAACGCAACGGCTTCGACGAGAAGGGCCGCCCGCTGCCCACGCCGTTCGGCCCCGGCGGCTCGGGGTCGGTGAAGAAGGTCGTGCGGAAGATCGCCGGGCGGGGCGCCAAGAAGCTGTACCGCGTGGGCTACCAGCGGGTCGCGCCCGCCCTGCGCCGCTGGGGTGCCGCGTGAGCCCGGTGGTCCTGGCCGTGATCCCGGCCCGCGGGGGTTCCAAGGGCGTCCCCGGCAAGAACACCGCCGCCGTCGGCGGGGTCCCGCTGGTGACGCGGGCCGTGCGGTCCTGTCTGGCCGCACGGCTGGTCACCGACGTCGTCGTCTCGACGGACGACGACACCATCGCCCGGGAGGCGCTGGCCGCGGGCGCGCGGCTGGTCGAGCGGCCCGCCGGCATCTCCGGCGACCTGGCCTCCAGCGAGGACGCGCTGCGGCACGCCCTGGACACCTACGAGAAGGAGCACGGCACCGCGGTCGACGTGGTGCTGCTGGTGCAGTGCACCAGCCCGTTCCTGACCGCCCGGGAGGTGACGGACGTCGCGGCGGCCGTCGTCGAGGGCGGCGCCGACACCGCGCACACGGTCGCACCGTTCCACGGGTTCGTGTGGCGGGAGACACCCGCGAGTGCGTGCGGCGTGAACCACGACAGCACGGTCCGCCCGCGCCGCCAGGACCGTCCCGAGGACTTCCTGGAGACCGGCGCCGCCTACGCGATGCGCGCGGACGGCTTCCGTACCGCGCACCACCGCTTCTTCGGACGCACCGTCCTGGTCCGCACGGCCCCGGACCGCGCCCTGGAGATCGACGAGCCGGGCGATCTCGCCCGCGCCCGTGCCCTGGCCCCCCTCTTCGACTGAGGACCGAGGGGGCTGAGGAGCCCGCCCCGCCCCCGTCAGGGGCATCGAGGGGCATCTACGGGGATCGAACAGCCCGTGCCGCCGCCGGACTACCACGACCAGGCGCGGCGGCACGGGCCGCTGTGAGTCAGCCGTCGGCTGCTCGGAGAGGAACTGTACAAAACATGAGCCAGACTCAGGAAACCCGCGGCATACGCACCCGGAAGTTCGGCGAGCGCCTCGTCGGCCCCGGCCACCCGGTGTACGTCGTCGGTGAGATCGGCATCAACCACAACGGCTCGCTGGAGGACGCGTTCGCGCTGATCGACGCGGCCGCCGAGGCCGGCTGCGACGCCGTGAAGTTCCAGAAGCGCACCCCGGAGATCTGCACCCCGCGCGACCAGTGGGACATCGAACGGGACACGCCCTGGGGCCGGATGACGTACATCGACTACCGCCACCGCGTCGAGTTCGACGAGGAGGCGTACGCGGCGATCGACACGTACGCCGCCCAGCGGGGCATCGACTGGTTCGCCTCCCCGTGGGACGTGCCGAGCGTGGAGTTCCTGGAACGCTTCGGGAACGTGAAGGCCCACAAGGTGGCCTCCGCGTCCCTGACCGACGACGAGCTGCTGCGCGCCCTGCGGGCCACCGGCAAGACGATCGTCCTGTCCACGGGCATGTCGACACCGGGCCAGATCCGGCACGCGGTGGAGGTCCTGGGCTCCGACAACATCCTTCTCTGCCACGCCACTTCGACCTACCCGGCGCCCGCCGAGGAGCTCAACCTGCGGATGCTGGGCACCCTCGCCCGCGAGTACCCGAACGTCCCGATCGGCTACTCCGGCCACGAGATCGGCCTGCAGACCACCCTCGCCGCGGTCGCGCTCGGCGCGAGCTTCGTCGAGCGGCACATCACCCTGGACCGCGCCAACTGGGGCTCCGACCAGGCCGCTTCGGTGGAACCGCAGGGCCTGGTGCGCCTCGTACGGGACATCCGGATCATCGAGGAGTCCCTCGGCGACGGGGTCAAGCGGGTCTACGACTCCGAGCTCGGCCCCATGAAGAAGCTGCGCCGGGTGCCCGGCGTCCTGGCCGAGGCGTCATGAGCCGCACCCTCGCGCTCGTCGAGTCCCCCGCCCAGCTGCTCAACCTGCTGGAGTGGGCGCTCGGCGAGCGCGCCGGGGCGCCCGACCCGGCCCGCTGCGAGGTCGCGGTGCTGCTGCCCCGGGACACGGCCACCCGGCACCAGCTCCACACGACGGCCGAACTCGCGGAGGAGGAGGGCCTGTCCGTCGGCCGCTACGACATCCGCCGCGGCCCCGCCGGTTTCGCGCTGGCGGTCACGGCCCTCGCGCCGAGGCTGGCGGCGGCCGACCGGCTGGTCATCGGCGACCCGTTCTCGGGGATGATCCAGCGGCTGCTGCCGCTGTGCCGGGCCCGGGACCTGGTCCTCGTCGACGACGGCACGGCCACCCTGGAACTGTCCCGCGAACTCCTCACCGGCAGCCCCCTGGTCCGCTGGCACCACACGGGCCGCCGCGTCCCGCACGCGGCGGCCCGTGCCGCCCGCCGGCTGACCCCCGGCGAAGGCCGGAGCCTGGAGGTCTTCTCCTGTCTGACGGCGGGCCTGCGCCTGCCGCCCGGCGGCGTCGCCTCCGCCAACACCTACACCTGGGCCCGCCACCGCTTCGGCTCGCCCCAGGTACGGCCCGGCACCGACATGATCGGCAGCTCGCTCGCCGAGACCGGTCTGATCGACGCCGGGCGGTATGTGGACGAGGTCACCTCGATCGCACACCAGTGGAACGTCGAGCGCTACTACGCCCACCGCCGGGAGGACCCCGAGAAGCTGCGGCTGCTCGCCGAACTCGGCGAGATGGAGATCGTACGGCCCGAACTCCCCCTGGAACTGGAGCTGTTGCGCGGCCCGGTCGCCGCCGAGCTGATCAGCCTGCCGTCGACGGTGCTGCACACGCTGCCGCTGGTGCTGGCCGGCACCGGCGTGCGGATCACGGCCTGCGCGGAGGTCACCGAGTGGCTGCGGCCGCAGGCTCCCGAGCGGGCTGCGGCCTTCCTGGAGGAGGTGACGGCTACCGGCTCGCCGGGGACTCCGCTCTGGCTGTGACGGACTCCGCCGGGGAGGGCGGCGTCCAGGGCCGGCCGTCCATCAGGTTGCCCAGGCCCGCCCACGCGAAGTTCATCAGCGTCGCCGCCGCCTGCCTCGCCGTGACTCCGGGAGCCGTGTTGGCCCAGTCGGCGAGGGATTCGGCGGCGCCGACCAGGGCCTCGGCGAGCCCCGCGACCTCGCGCTCGGGCAGGTCCGGGTCGCGGTGCGCCTCGCGGGCGGCGACCACGATCAGCTGGGTCACGAACTCCACGATCTCCGTGCGCATCGCCGCGGCCTCGGAGGCGAACCGCTCGCCGTGCGTCCGCGCCTGGAGATGGAGCACCGACCAGCCGTCGGGGTGCTCGGCGGTGTGCGCGAAGAACGCCTGGAGCCCGTCCCAGAGCTGGCGGTCGGCGGGCAGACCACGATCGACGCCGGCCCGGACCGCCTCGCTCAGCGCCGTCGCCTCACGGCGGATGCACGCCGTGAACAGGTCGTCCTTCGAGTTGAGATACAGATACACCAACGGCTTGGAGACACCGGCGAGTTCGGCGATCTCGTCCATCGACGCGGCCATGTAGCCGCGCTGGCCGAAGGTCCGCACGGCGGCGTCCAGCATCTGCTGCTCACGTACCGCGCGCGGCATCCGCTTGGTCTTCACGGTCCCCATGGGGAAAGCCTAAAGGGGGCCGGAGGCGAGGGAGTCGCTCAGGAAGAGGTCTGCGCCTGTCCCTGCGCCTGGGTCTGTGCCGCAGCCTCGTCGACCGCGTCGTCCTCCTGGCTGCGGTTGGCCTCGATGTTGGCCTTCATCCGGTCGACCCGCTGCGAGACCTTGACGGAGGCGCGGTCCCGCTCCTTGCGCAGCACGACGAAGCTGATCGGCGCGGACAGCACGAGGGCGAGCATCAGGACCCACAGGAAGTTGGAGTCGCCGAAGCCACGCGGGAACGCGCCGGCGAAGACGAGGCCCCAGACGACGAGGAGGCAGCCCGCGAAGATACCGAGGCGCATCAGCGTGTAGCGGAGCATCTCAATCCAGTCTTCCGATGACGAAAAGGGGCACCGTCCAGTGAAGCACGGCGCGGGACCGATCTTGCAGCGGGGTCAGGTGAGCGGAAACAGCATGGTGATGTCGTCGCGGTCGTCGCCGGGGGCGACCCGGACGGCACCGGGGACGCGGCCGACCTCCTTGTACCCGCAGGAGCCGTAGAAGTGCTCCAGGCCGAGGCCGCCGCGGCAGCTGAGCCGGATCGCGGCTATGCCGTCGAAGCGGCGCGCCTCGTCGGCGGCGGCCGCGAGCAGGTCCCGGCCGTACCCCTGCCCCTGGTGCTTGGGGTGCACCATCACCGTGTACAGCCACACCCAGTGCTTCATCAGGCGGTGGGTGTTGAAGGAGAAGAACGCGGTGGCGGCGACGTCACCGGACTCGTCGTGCCCGACGAGCAGCCGGATCCGCCCCTCGGCCATACCGACGAAGTGCCGGACCAGTTCCGGCCGGATCTCCTCCACCGTGACCGGCGCGACGAACCCGACGGCTCCGCCGGCGTTGGTCACGTCCGTCCACAGGCCGAGGATGCCGTCACGAAGGACGGGGGTGACGGCGGGGTCGAGGGTGAAGGCAAGGCGCATGGACGGATGGTATCCGCGGGTGCGTGGGGGCTTGTCGCGCAGTTCCCCGCGCCCCTGAAGGGGCGCACCACAGCGCCCCTGCTTTTAGGGGCGCGGGGAACTGCGCGAACGGCCCCCACGCACCCGCACCCGACAACGCACCGTCGGCTCGATCACACCCGCATCGGCTGCGGGGACTCCCGGCGTTCCGGGTCCGGGCCGTCGTACTCGCGGATGATCTCGTACCGCGTGTTCCGCTCCACCGGGCGGAAGCCCGCGTCGCGGATCAGGTCGAGCAGGTCCTCGCGGGTCAGCTTGTTCGGCGTGCCGTAGTTGTCCGCGTCGTGGGTGATCTTGTACTCGACCACCGAGCCGTCCATGTCGTCGGCGCCGTGCTGGAGCGCCAGCTGGGCCGTCTGGACGCCGTGCATGACCCAGAAGACCTTCACGTGCGGGACGTTGTCGAACAGCAACCGGGACACCGCGAAGGTCTTGAGGGCCTCCGCGCCGGTCGCCATCTGGGTACGGGCCTGGAGGCGGTTCCTGACCTTGCCGTCCTTCATGTCCACGAAGTCGTGCTGGTAGCGCAGCGGGATGAAGACCTGGAAGCCGTTCGTCTCGTCCTGGAGCTCACGCAGGCGCAGGACGTGGTCGACGCGGTGGCGCGGCTCCTCGATGTGGCCGTAGAGCATCGTGCAGGGCGTCTTGAGGCCCTTCTCGTGCGCCAGGCGGTGGATCCGGGACCAGTCCTCCCAGTGGGTGCGGTGGTCCACGATGTGCCGGCGGACCTCCCAGTCGAAGATCTCCGCGCCGCCGCCGGTCAGGGACTCCAGACCCGCGTCGATCAGCTCGTCGAGGATCTCCGACGCCGACAGCCCGGAGATCGTCTCGAAGTGGTGGATCTCCGTGGCCGTGAAGGCCTTCAGGGAGACGTTCGGGAGGGCGGCCTTCAGCTCGCGCAGCGACCGCGGGTAGTAGCGCCACGGCAGGTTCGGGTGCAGGCCGTTGACGATGTGGAGCTCGGTGAGGTTGTCGCCCTCCATCGCCTTGGCGAGCTTCACCGCCTCCTCGATGCGCATCGTGTACGCGTCCTTCTCGCCCGGCTTGCGCTGGAACGAGCAGTACGCGCAGGACGCGGTGCACACGTTCGTCATGTTGAGGTGGCGGTTGACGTTGAAGTGGACGACGTCGCCGTTCTTCCGCGTCCGCACCTCGTGGGCGAGGCCGCCGAGCCAGGCCAGGTCGTCCGACTCGTACAGCGCGATGCCGTCCTCGCGGGACAGCCGCTCACCGGAGCGGACCTTCTCCTCCAGCTCACGCTTGAGCCCGACGTCCATGCCTCAACCCTCTCTACGACAACCCGCCCAACGGTACTCCCCCACCCTTCGGGCGGGCGGTGCCCCCATACGGCCCTTCGGGCCTAGACCTCTTCGGGAAGTTCCCCCACCCGGTTCTCCCACTTCGTGGACAGCACGATCGTGGTACGGGTGCGGGAGACGCCCTTCGTGCCGGACAGCCGCCGGATGGTCTTCTCCAGACCGTCGACGTCCGTCGAGCGCACCTTGAGCATGAAGGAGTCGTCGCCGGCGATGAACCAGCAGTCCTCGATCTCCGGCAGGTCCCGCAGCCGCTGGGCCACGTCCTCGTGGTCGGCCGCGTCGGAGAGGGAGATACCGATCAGGGCGGTGACACCGAGGCCGAGCGAGGCCGCGTTGACGGTCGCGCGGTAGCCGGTGATGACCCCGGCCGCCTCCAGCCGGTTGATGCGGTCGGTGACGCTGGGTCCCGACAGTCCGACGAGGCGCCCCAGCTCCGCGTACGAGGCCCGGCCGTTCTCCCTCAGGGCCTGGATGAGCTGCCTGTCCACGGCGTCCATGCGATCGAAGCCTTCCGCTGAAATTTCCCGAAGTAGATGAGAGGTACTGCAGAGGTGGTGCCGGGTACTGCTACTTGCCTGCGCCGCCGCCGAGGTCGCCCTCCCAGCGGCGGTAGAGCCGGTGCCGGACGCCCCCCGCGTCCAGTACGCGTCCGGCGACGAAGTCGACCAGGTCCTGGATGTGCGTGGCGCCCGCGTAGAACGCCGGCGAGGTGGGGACGACGACCGCCCCCAGGTCGTCGAGGGTGACCAGATGGCGCAGCGTCTGGCCGTTGAGGGGGGTCTCGCGGACGGCGACGACGAGCGGCCGGCGCTCCTTGAGGGTGACACTGGCCGCCCGCTGGAGCAGGTCCTTGGAGAGCCCGAGCGCGACCCCGGCGACGGCGGCGGTGGACGCCGGCACGATCAGCATGCCCTTGGCCGGGTACGACCCCGAGGACGGCCCGGCGGCCAGGTCCCCAGCGCTCCAGTACCGCACCCCCGTCAGGTCGGTCTCGAAGGTGCCGGGCTTGCCGTCGGCGCCCCGGGCCAGCCATTCCCCCAGGTCGTCCCGCCAGTGCGCGTCCCGGAAGGAGATCCCGGTCTCGTCCAGCAGGGTGAGCCGCGAGGCCCGGGAGACCACCAGGTCGACGCTCTCCCCGGCGGCCAGCAGGGCACGCAGCACAGCGGCGGCATACGGCGTACCGGACGCCCCGGACACCCCCACGATCCAAGGCACGCGCTGCGTTTCTCCTGCGTTCACACCACGAGCGTACCGGCGCGCCCCATCGTGTTCAGGACGGGGCGGCAGCCAGGGCACGGTCCCCTCTTGAGCGGGCCCTCGGATCGTCCCCGCCGCGGCGGGGACGTCGTACAACGTAGCCCGTGGTGGACGGCGGGATCGGCCGTTCGCCCGCCGCCACTCGAAGGGGCTACGCGGTGAGCCCTCGCACCAGCAGGTCGATCAGGGCGCAGACGAAGAGGCTGATGCCGATGAAACCGTTCGTCGAGAAGAACGCGCGGTTGAGGCGGGAGAGGTCGTGGGGGCGGACGATCGTGTGCTCGTAGACGAACGCGCCGGCCACGATCAGCAGGCCCAGCCAGAAGAACGCGCCGGCGTGCGTCATCACGGCGTACCAGACGAACAGCGCCGTCGTCACCGCGTGGCACACCCTCGCGCCCCAGATCGCCGCCGGGATGCCGAAGCGGGCCGGTACCGACATCACGCCGATCTCACGGTCGGTCTCGACGTCCTGGCAGGCGTAGATCAGGTCGAAGCCGCCGATCCAGATGCCGACGGCGAGGCCGAGGACCACCGCGTCCCAGGACCACTCGCCGGTGATCGCCAGCCAGCCGCCGACGGGGCCCATGGCCTGGGCGAGGCCGAGGATGGCCTGGGGGAAGTTCGTGAACCGCTTGCCGTAGGGGTAGACCACCATCGGGATCACGGCGACCGGGGCGAGGGCCAGGCAGAGCGGGTTGAGCAGGGCCGCCGAGCCGAGGAAGACCGCCACCGCGATCAGCGCCCCGGTCCAGGCGTGCTTCACGCTCATCGCGCCGGTGACCAGCTCGCGGTGGGCCGTGCGCGGGTTCCGGGCGTCGATCTCGCGGTCGATGATCCGGTTCACGGCCATCGCGAAGGTACGCAGGCCGACCATGCAGATGGTGACCAGGAGCAGCCGGCCCCAGTGGATGTTCCGGTCCAGCTCGAACATCGCGGTGAGCGCGGCGATGTACGCGAAGGGCAGGGCGAAGACCGAGTGCTCGATCATCACCAGGCGCAGGAAGGCTTTCGTCCGTCCCGGCTGCGGGAGGGCTGCGGAGGCGGAGCTCACAGGCCGTACTCCTTCCAGCGGC
Organism: Streptomyces sp. NPDC048277; assembly: GCF_040652235.1. NCBI lineage: Bacteria > Bacillati > Actinomycetota > Actinomycetes > Kitasatosporales > Streptomycetaceae > Streptomyces > Streptomyces sp. NPDC048277. Next base: position 11,945 of record NZ_JBEZLQ010000001.1, on the reverse strand, counting down.
GGTCCACGAGGGCCGCCGTATCCGGGTCCGACAGGACCATGTCCGGCCAGCCGCCGTCCCTGGTGTAGCCCTCCTCGGGCCACTTCCTCGTCGCGTCGATGCCCGCCTTGCCGCCCCAGAACTGCTGGTAGGAGGCGTGGTCGAGGTGGTCGACCGGGCCTTCGACGATGCTCAGGTCGCGGGCGTAGTCGGTGTTGCCGAGGGCCCGCCAGGCGACCTCGTGCAGGTCGTGGACGTCGCAGTCGGAGTCGACGACCACGATCAGCTTGGTGAGCGACATCATGTGCGCCCCCCAGACCGCGTGCATGACCTTCTGCGCGTGCTTCGGGTACTTCTTGTCGATCGAGACGATCGCACAGTTGTGGAAACCGCCGGCCTCGGGGAGGTGGTAGTCCACGATGTCCGGGACGATGATCTTCAGGAGCGGGAGGAAGAAGCGTTCCGTGGCGCGGCCGAGGGGGCCGTCCTCCGTCGGGGGGCGGCCCACGACGATCGACTGGAGGAGCGGACGGCGGCGCATCGTCACGCAGTCGATCTTCAGGGCGGGGAAGGGCTCCTGCGGGGTGTAGAAGCCCGTGTGGTCGCCGAAGGGGCCCTCCGGGAGCATCTCGCCCGGCTCCAGCCAGCCCTCCAGGACGACCTCGGCGTTCGCCGGGACCTGGAGCGGGACGGTCTTGCAGTCGACCGTCTCGGTCCGCTTGCCCGCGATGAACCCGGCGAAGAGGTACTCGTCGATGTCGCCGGGAAGGGGGGCCGTGGAGGCGTACGTCACGGCGGGCGGGCAGCCGAAGGCGATGGCGACCGGGAGGCGTTCCCCGCGCCGCGCCGCCACCTGGTAGTGGTTGCGGCTGTCCTTGTGGATCTGCCAGTGCATGCCGATGGTGCGCCGGTCGTGGCGCTGGAGCCGGTAGAGGCCGAGGTTGCGGATGCCGGTCTCGGGGTCCTTGGTGTGGGTCAGCCCCAGGTTGAAGAAGGAGCCGCCGTCCTGCGGCCAGGTGAAGAGGGCCGGGAGCTGCTCCAGGTCGACCTCGTCGCCGTGCAGGACGACTTCCTGGACGGGGGCGTTGTCGGACTTCACCTTCTTCGGCGGCACGTGCGCCATCGCGCCGAGCTTGCCGAACGCCTCGCGCACCCCGACGAAGCCGTGCGGCAGCTCGGGGCGCAGCAGCCCGCCGATCTTCTCGGAGATCTCGCCGTACGACTTCAGGCCCAGGGCCTTGAGGAGCCGCCGGTCGGTGCCGAACACGTTCATCGCGAGGGGCATCGACGTCCCCTTCACGTTCTCGAAGAGCAGCGCCGGTCCGCCGGACTTCTGGACCCGGTCGACGATCTCCCCGACCTCCAGATACGGGTCGACCTCGGCCTTGACACGCTTGAGGTCTCCCTCGCGCTCCAGTGCCCTGAGCAGGGAGCGAAGATCGTCGTAAGCCATGTGTCCCAGTATCGGCCACCCGGGGTCCGGGCCCGGTCACCGCCCCCTGCGATACTCGTCGGCCGTGACACCTCACCGCCGGTTACCGCTGCTCGCCCTGCTGCTCACGTCGTCCCTCGCGGTCCCTCTCGCCGCCTGTGCGCCACGGCAGGAGACCGGCGGCTCCCCCGTCTCCCCGCTGGTCCGGGTGGCGGCCGCGGACCGGAAGGCGGCGCCCGACCTGTCGGGCAGCGATCTGGACGGCCGGACGGTCCGTCTCGCCGACTACCGGGGCAAGGTCGTCGTCCTGAACGTCTGGGCGTCCTGGTGCGGGCCCTGCCGGGCCGAGGCGCCCGAACTGTCTTCGGTGCAGCGGGAGTTGGCCGCCAAGGGGGTCCAGGTGCTCGGGGTGGACACGGATGCCGAGCGCGGGAAGGGGCGGGCGTTCCAGGACGAGCACAAGCTGGCCTACCCGAGCCTGCACGACCCCGCCGGCCGTCAGCTCCTGCGGCTGCCCCGGGGCTACCGGGCACCGGCGCTGCCGTACACCCTCTTCATCGACCGGGACGGGAGGATCGCGGCGAAGTACGTGAGCCCCCTGACGGAGACCCAGGTCCGCGCCGTCACCCGCCCGCTGCTGGCCGAGAAGACCGGCTAACTCCCGCTGCTCTCAAGGCACTTGGCACCCTTCTTGATGGGTGCCACGAGGTGGCTCAGGTCCAGCAGCACCGCGTCCAGGTGCGAGACCGAGTCCGCGACCGAGACCTCCACGGCCGGGCTGCGGCCGTAGGTGACCAGCGTCCTACGGCCGTTCGCCGCCGTCTCCCGCCACACCCAGTCCACCCCGTCGACGCTCACGCACGCGTCCGTCGTCGGCGCGGGCGGGGTCACGCCGCAGCGCAGCTCCACCTCGCCGTGGCCCCACACCGCGAGGCCCTGGAAGCTGACCAGGTCACGGGTGTCGCCGTCGAGGCGGTCGGGGTAGCGGTCGGCGAGCCGGGCGCACGCCGGGTCCTTCGCGTACGGCCCCTGCGCCAGCCCGAACACCGGCGAGTCCAGCTCACCGGCGACCAGCCCGCCCCCGGCCACCAGCGCGGCCACCGAGACGCCCGTCGCGGCCCAGCCCCTACGAGACAACCCGCGTATCCCCACTGATCCCCCTCCCGATCGAGGCACACCATCATGCCCGCGCCCCCGCCACGGGCTTCAGCCACCCGCTACCCTGGCCGCCATGCTCAGGTATCTGCCTTACCTGCTGGTCCTCGCCCTGTGGATCTACGCCTTCGTGGACTGCCTCAACACCCCCGAGGGCGAGGTCCGCGCCCTGCCGAAGCTGGCGTGGGTGTTCGTCATCCTGCTCTTCGGCGAGGTCCTGATCGGCCCGGTGGCCTGGCTGGTCGCGGGCCGCCCGCGCGTGCGGCGGGAGCGGTGGGTCGCGCCGGACGACAACCCGGAGTTCCTGAAGTCCCTGAAGCCGGACGATCCGCGCACCGACTGACACCGGCTCATGTGCGCGTGCCCGCCCGGTCGAGGAGTTCGGCGGTGGCGGCCCACAGCCGCCGTTCCCGCTCCCGGTCCCGGGCCACGGGCCGTACCTCCCGCTCCTGGTCGACGACGACGAACGCGCCGTCGCGCAGGTGCGCCCACGCGTCGTCGAGGGCGACCGAGGCCAGCTTCGGTCCGGAGCCTTCCGCGGTGGCCACCCCGGGCAGCCGGGCCAGCCCCCGCCCGATCGCCCGGAAGGCCGCGGGTGCGTCCCGGCCCAGCGCGGTACCGGGCATCCAGCCGGGCTCGTACACCGAGACGTTGATGCCGGGTCCGGCCTGGCGCTGGAGTTCGTGGGCGTAGTACAGGATCGCCAGTTTGGCGTTGGAGTAGGCGACACCGGAGGACTTGAGGCCCGGTTTCTGCTCCGCGGGCGCGGGCCGGGCGATCTCCAGCGGGTCCCGCCACTCCGCGCCGGGCACGCCGAGGATCCGCCGGGGGACGTTGGCGTGGTAGGTGTTCGAGCCGAGCAGCACGATCCGGGCGGGCGCGGCGAGGGAGCCGAGCAGGTCGCCGATGAGCCGGGCGTGGGCGAGGTGGTTCACGGCGAAGGTCAGCTCGTAGCCGTCGGCGGAGGCGACGCGGGTGTCGGCCGACATGGTGCCGGCGTTGGCGATCAGCGCGCGCAGCGGCCGTACCGCTCCGGTGCCGAGGAGGTCCCGCGCGGTCTCGGCGGCGGCCCGTACGTCGGCGAGCCGGGACAGGTCGCAGCCGATCGCGCGGACGTTCGCGCCGAGCGCCCGGGCCGCGTCGGCGACCTCGGTGAGTGCCGGTCCGCCCCGGCCCACCAGCAGCAGGTCGGGGCGGGCGCCGTCCGGGCGGCCGGCCATGGCGAGGGTGGCGCTCCGGCCCAGGCCGCGGGTCGGGCCGGTGATGAGTACGGTTCCGCTGTCCGTGGTGGTCATGCTCCGAGCCTCGGAGCACGCGGGACGGCCGGCCAGCCGTCCCCTTGTCCTAGGACTCCCCCGTCGCAGGACTGCCCTGTCGTAGGACTGGCGGGGCCAGGACAAGGGCCGCGCCGGCCCGCACACTGGACCTGTGGACACATGGGAGTTCGGCCGGATGGTGCGCCGCCGGCGCGACCGGGTTCCGCCGGAGGCCGTCGGCGTCCCGGCCGGCCCGCGCCGCCGGGCGAGCGGGCTCCGGCGCGAGGAGCTGGCCCAGCTCGCCGGGATCTCGACGGACTATCTGACCCGGCTGGAGCAGGGGAGGTCGACCGCGCCCTCGGCGCAGGTGGTGGAGGCCCTCGCGCAGGCGCTGCGCCTGTCCGACTCGGAGCGTGACCTGCTCTTCCGGCTGGCCGGGCACACCACGCCCGGGCCCGACGTCGTCCCGTCGCGTGTCACCCCGAGTGTGCAGCGGCTGCTCGACCGGCTGTCGTACACCCCGGTCGTCGTGTACGACGCCACCTGGACGCTGGTCCTCGCCAACGCGCCGTTCGACGCGCTCATGGGCGAGACGTCGTCCTGGCGCGGGATCGAACGCAACGCCGTCTGGCGCAACCTCCTCGGCCCCGACTCCCGTGTGGTGCACACCCCGCAGGCGCAGGCCGACCACGAGGCACGGCTCGTCGCCGATCTGCGGCTGACCGCCTCCCGGTACCCCGCCGACCGGACCCTGCGCCGGCTGGTCGGCGAACTCAGGGAGCTGAGCCCGCGGTTCGCCGCGCTCTGGGACTCCGACGTCCCGCCTCCGTCCCCGGACAACTCGAAGCGGAAGGTCGTCGACCACCCCGCGGTCGGCCGGATCACCCTCGACTGCGACACGCTCTTCGTCGTCGGCGACGATCTGCGTATCTCGGTCTACACGGCCGAGCCCGGCACCGAGGACGCCGACCGCCTGGCACTCGCCATCGTGCTCGGCACCCAGTCGCTGGTCGAGTGACCCGCCCCCCTAGAGCAGCAGTCCGACCTGCTTCGCGGTCAACGCCCGCTGGAACACCTGCACTTGCTTGATGGACCCGGTGAACCAGTCGGAGGGGCCGTTGCTGTCGGTGGCGCGGCCGATGGCCAGCGCGCCGTAGGCGGCGACAGGGTTGCTGTCATTGATCCGGGCTTCCTGAACTCCGCCGACGTACAACAGGAGTTGGCCACGCCGTGCGTCGCAGACGCCGACCAGGTGGGCCCAGATGCCGGGTTCCGGGACGGTGTACGACAGGGCGCGCACACCGGGGCGGGCGAAGGCCCAGCGGTTCTCGGCGGCCGAGTACTGGAGGTAGAAGCCGCTGACGTCACCGGCGTCCTGGCTGACGGCGGTGGCGAAGAACGCCGGCCGCGCGCTCAGGCTCACCCACGCCGACACGGTGAAGCTGTGCCCCTTGCCGGTCTTGAGCACCTGCCCCTGGGTCACGATCCGGCTGGAAGCGCCGTCGAAGAGGGCGGCCCCGTCCTTGCCCCGCCCCCAGCCCACCGCGGTCGCCGTGCCGGGGTACTGCCCGGTGTCGTCGGCGGCCACCGTCCCGGAGGTCTCGTCCAGCGACCAGGCGTCGAGCGGCGAGGGAACGGTGACGCTCCCGGCGGAGCCCGCGCCGGACTTCACGCCCCCGCCCCGGTTGACGAAGTGCGCGACCGGCACGGCCGCGACCGCGGCGGCGGCGAGCACGCCCCCGGAGACGAGGAAGGTACGGCGACTCGTGCCCGATCTCGTCTCGGGCCTCGTCGCGGGTCCCGTCCCGGGGCTCATCCCGTACGGCACCTGCTGCTGCGCCGCGTCGAGTCGGGTGAACGGACGGGTCGGGTCGACGGGTTGCGCCACCGCCTGCGCCTGATCCTGCCCCTGATCCCGCTCCTCGTCCTGTGCCAGGTCGACCCGGGGAGCCGGGACCCTGGGATCCGCGGCGGAGCGCGGGAGGAGGGTGGTGGCGTCGGGCGCGGGGCCGATACGGGTCAGGATCTCGCGCGGGGTGGGCCGCCGGGCCGGGTCCTTGGCGAGACAGTCGGCGATGAGAGCGGCGAGGGCGTGGTCGGTGACGGCACTGATGTCGGGCTCGTCGTGGACGACCCGGTAGAGCAGGGCCGGGGTGGGCCCGTTCCCGAAGGGATTGCCCCCGGTGGCGGCATACGCGAGGACCGCGCCCAGCGAGAACACGTCGCTCGCGCCGGTCACCTCACCGCCCGCGACCTGCTCCGGCGACATGAACCCGGGCGAGCCGACCATCAGCCCCGCCCGGGTGATGGTGACCGACTCGACGCTGCGGGCGATGCCGAAGTCGATGACCCGCGGACCGTCCTCGGCGAGCAGCACGTTCGACGGCTTGAGATCGCGGTGGACCAGCTGGGCCGCGTGGATGGAGGTGAGCGCCTCGGCCAGCCCGCCCGCGAGCGCGAACACGCCGTCGGCGGACAACGGCCCCCGCTCGTTCACCGCCTCCTGCAACGAGGGCCCGGCGATATAACTGGTGACCAGCCACGGCAGCTGGGCGTCCGGATCGGCGTCCACGACCGGCGCGGTGAAGGCACCGCTGACCTTGCGCGCGGCCTCCACCTCACGGCGGAAACGGGATCTGAACTCGGGCTGTCCGGCGACGAGTTCGGCGTGCACGACCTTCACGGCGACGGCCCGCCCACCCGGCGAACGCCCCAGGTAGACCCGGCCCATCCCGCCCGCGCCGAGCCGCCTCAGCAGCTGGTACTCCCCGACGGAGCGCGGATCGTCCGGCTCCAGAGCTGCCACGACCCCTCCCGCACCACCGGCCTCCACAGACCCGGTCAGCATAGGACCGGCGCCCCCGCCGAATGGCCAATTCCCGCCGCCATACGACAAGTTGCCCGCTGGTCTGCCCTTTCGGGGCACCGCGGCCTCAGTCCTCGTCGTCTCCGTTGATCGCCTCCAGGCGGATCAGCTCCATCTCGTCCAGCAGCGACTCCAGAGGCCGGCCGGACGCATGCGCCTCGCTCTCGATCGCCACGGCCGCGCGGCTGGTGAGCCCCAGGACGAGCAGGCGCAGGCCGTCCGTGCCGTACTTCTCCAGGACCTCGTCGGCGACCTTGAGCGCCTCGGCGGGGACCGCTTCCGCGGGGTAGAGCCCCGCGACCCGGCGCAGCAGGTCCACGGTGATCTGGAGGATGTCGGGGGTGATACGGGCCAGTCGCTGGTCTTCTTCCCGGTTCAGCTGCGGATTCCCTTCACGAAGACCGCCCAGGCAGAGCGGCCGACGACGATGACGGGGCCGTCGGGGTTCTTGCTGTCACGAACGGGGACGGCGATGCGGAAACCGGGGGCGACTTCTATGCAGTTGCCGCCGTCGTTGCCGCTGTAGCTGCTCTTGATCCACCTGGCTGCGCTGAGTTCGTGCCTGGTCATGGGTGCGCTCGTACCCTTTCATCGCCTCGCCGATCCAAGCGGCAGACTCGGGGGCTGCCAGGGCGTCGGCCCTGAGCACATCATAGGTCTGGCTCAGCCGGGTGAAGACTGCCGGATCGTCGGCGAAATGGCCCTGGCTGAGCGATTCCGAGTACACCCACCGGCGCCCATCAGGCAGCTCGATCAACGACATTGACGTGGTCGGCCGCACGGCCCCCGGACGGTCGGCCGGTGCCAGTTGGATACGGATGTTGGAGCGCTGCCCGACCGCGACCAGGTGTGCGCACTGGTCACGCATGACGGCCGCCGCCCCCACCACCTGACGCAGGCAACTCTCGTCCAGCACAGCGGCGTACAACGGACCACCGTCGGCCATGAAGCGCTGCTGTCGGCTCAGTCGCGCCCGCACCTTCTCCTCGACCTCCGTCCCGGTCATGGTCTGGGAAAGCAGTGCGCGAGCGTAGTCCTCGGTCTGCAACAGACCTGGCACCACCAGCACTTGATACTCACGCAGCGCGACCGCCTCCGCATCCATCTCGGCCCTGCGCCTGAACCAATCCGGATGCTCCACCTGGGGATACCAGTCGACGAGCCCCCACAGCCGCCCCAACGCCCCGCCCGTGCCCAGCACTTCGTCCGCCCTCTTCGCGAACGTGTCCTGCGGTACCCGTGTCCCCGCCTCCACGCGCGCCACCAGGGACCGGTCGCAGGGGATCTGTCTGGCCAGCGCCTCCTGCGTCAGAAGCGCGGCCTCGCGGAAGTGCCGTAGCAGCTCCCCGAAAATGGCCGCGTTGGTGGTCACCGTCCCAAGCCCCCCTCCGTGACAAGTGCCCGGTGTCACGCGCCAGGCATTGATACCGACCGTTCCCGTCCGCAACGCTCGATACACCCAGAGTCACGAAGTGGCACGGAGAGCGCATGGACGAGGACAGTGAGAGTCGGATCGAGGCGGGAACGGTCGTCTACGACCCCCGTTCGGACAAGGTCGGCGAGTACCGCGGCAACGCGGGCCCGTACGCGCTGCTGCGCCCCGTGGGCGGCGGCCGGGAATGGGAGGCATGCCCGGAGTCGCTCCGCCCGGCGACCACGGAGGAACGGCTGAGCGCGGAGGTGCGGGCGGCCAACCGCCGTTCCAGCGGCCCGGGTCTCCCCGCTCCGGACACCCCGGCCGCCGGTCCGGTCCCAGGCTGTGCCGCCTGCGCGGAGTTCGACGCGCGGCGCGCGGACGCCGGGGCGCGGTCGGACGCGAGCGCGGCGACGGACGCGATCGTACTCCTCCGCCGACACCTGCGCCGGGACCACTGGGGCCCCCGCCCGCGCCGCGTCTTCCGTTTCGTGCCGTACCTGATCGCGCAGGACGACACGGCCGAGCCGGAGTACGAGGCGTACTGCGTGTCCGGGGAGGAGGCGGACTGCGGGGCGACGTCAGGCCGGTGCGGCTCCCCCGCCGCCGTGGAGGAGTGGCAGCGCCGGCACACCCAGGCCACGCGACACCACCGCTACCGGCGCAGCTTCACGGACTACGCGGTCCTGGAACCGCAGGCCGCACGCTAGCCCCCCGACTTCACTGCCTGTGAGGCTTGGGCTCCCCGCGCTTCTCGGGCGCCGACCGTGTGGTCGTCTGCGGGGCGGCGGAGTCGAAGGGAAGGGGAATGTCCGGGCGGGTATCGGTTGAACCGGTCGGCTGGATCCCGAACACGTATGGGTGCGGCTGAACGGAAAATCAACGGTTCGATGGGCAGGCGGTAGCGTCCGGGCGGCGGAGCCGTCCCGGACAGAGCTGTAACGGGTGTTCAGGCGGTGTCGGTGGTGAGAGTGACTCGGTGGCCGAGGTGTTCAAGTTGACGGACGAGGTCTCGGGTCTTGCGCCGTGGATTGAGGTGTCGCTGATGCCAGTCGGAGCCGAGTTCCTGGTAGCGGGCGTGCGGGTCGTCGATGAGGTGCCAGACAATGACGAGGATCGAACGGGCGACCGCGACCAGGGCTTTGGCGTGGCCTCGTCGTTTGACCAGGCGCCGGTAGCGGGCGCCGGGGAAGGTGTCGGTCCGGGTGGCGGCGCTGGCCGCTTCGCCCAGGGCACCTTTGAGCCAGGGGTTTCCTTTGTCTGCGGGCCCGGTGGTGCTCTTGGCCCCGGATTGGATGGTGCGGGGGGATGGTTTCGCCCACGAGGCGAGGTGGGCGGGGGTGGGGAAGACGCTCATGTCGGGGCCGGTCTCTGCCAGGATGACCCGCGCGGCGGTCGGGCCGACGCCGGGGATCTCGTCCAGGCGGGCCAGCAGGCCGTCACCGAACGACACAGCAGCGGGTGACGACGAGTTGTCCGGCGCGTCGTTCCGGGGTGCGGCAGGTCCGCGAGCGTCGTGGCGATGTCCTGGTCGAGCACGGTGATCTGCGCGGTGAGGTGGTCGACCGTGGTCAGCAGGAGCCGCAGCAGCCGGGCGTGGTGGTCATCGAACTGCCCGGTCAGGGCTTCCACCAGGGCGTCGTGCTGGGTGGTCAGCCGGCCTCGAGCGAGGTTGGCCAGGGTCCGGGGGTTGCGCTCGCCCGCGATGAGCGCCTCCGTCATCGCCCGTCCCGAAAGACCGAACGGGTCGGTGGCCACCGACGAGAGTTTGATCTGCGCGTCCCGCAGTTCCTCGCGCGGCTCGTCCACAGTTCCTCCGGCCTTGAGCTCCCATGGGGTGGAGACTGCCCGGGAAGCCGGAGGGGAACTGCAAGGCTGAACGGCGTGCACGTGGCAACAGTCGGTAGCCCCTGGCTGGCTCCCGCGCCAGACTCTTCTTCGGGCACGCAGGCCCAAACCGCATCGACGTGGACGGACAGCCTCCGTACCCACGATCGCGGCTTGCGCTCCACGAACGACACGGCGGTGAGAAGCACGCACACCCGGTTCGACGCTCCGCGCACCGATTTTCACGCCGCCAGGCGTGACGGGAGTTACAGAAGGACTCTTCTGAAGTGACGGTCACGATCAGGCGGTCGGTGTGGGTTCGGTCTGGTCGGGGCTGGTGTGGAACCGTTGGTGCTCGGGTGCGGTGCAGTAGGCCTGGTAGGCGTCGAGGTCGTTGTCGGCGGTGAGGGCTCGCGGACGGAGGACGGCTTCGGTTCCTTCGAGGCCCCGGTGGGCGGCCGCGATATCGGGGACGGCACCGTTGAGCCGCCGGGCGGATGGATCACGTCGGGGGGGGCGGCGGAAGGCCCGGGGGGGGGTGTCGAAGAAACAGGAAACGCCGCCGACTGCGGTGAACCAGATGACGGCACACGCCGTTGACAGTGACGTCACGGCTCGTCCCCAGATCGATTGGACGCAAACCTAATGCCGAGAAAAAGCGAAGAGGCAAAGCAGCGGAAGCGGGACTGGGACCGGGATCGGATGGAGGAGCGGAGGAAGGACCCGAACTTCCTCAAGGATCAGGCCAGGAAGCAGCGAACGCGGAAGGAGGAGAGGGAGAAGGAGAACCCGGAATACCGCAATCAGCAGGCGGAGAAAAAGAGGGACCAGCGCCACTGGCGGAAGGAGGCGGCGAAGTATAAAGCGAAGGAGCTGTATGCCGGCTACTGGCAGTTGAATACGGACTGGCCGACGGTGCCGCCGACGGGTTTGAAGGTTGCGGTGCATCCGAAATCGGCCGGGCTGAGGGGCAAGATTCCGCAGGTGGTAAGGCTGGATATGGTGCAGCCGTCCGCCGGACCGTCGGCGGAGTCGAGGGTTCCCACATTCATCGCTGATACCTCACTCGACCTCAGCAGTGACTACGTTCGGACGGCGCTCACCAAGGGGAAGATGCGCAAGGGGCAGGTGAGTGAGGGGGAATACGAGGTAGCCGTACAGTTGCGTGATTCCTTCCTGGACGCGGTACGCGCCGGAGAATTCGGAGTGGACGCTGTACCGTCCGCTCACGCCCCCTCCGAGAATCCCGCCCCCGTACCCGTATCCGCCTGGACCTCCGTCCCGTTCGTCCCCTCGGCGCTGGCCGACGATGACGATGACACCGACGATGACACCGACGATGACACCGACGATGACGCCGACATGAGCATCCTGGCGGCCGGTCAGCTTTTCTCGGGCAGTGCCGGAACCTACTCGGGCGGTGCCGGAACCTATTCGTCGGGCTGGGGGACGGGTGTGACTCCTCTGGCGGCTGCTCCTGGCGCGGGGGCACCGGGGCGGGGCCCGTTCGAGGGGCAGGGATGGCCGGGCGGCGGCGATGCTCATGGCGGTCTTGGGTACGGGGGTGATGTCGGCTACGGGCAGCCGGGTGCGGATCCGGTGACCGGGTTGCAGGACCTCGACGGCGATGCCGAGGAGTGGGAGACGGCGTGGAGAGCGGTGTTGAGCGCGCGCCCCGGCCAGGCGCCCGGCCTGAACGCTGCCGCTCCGGCGCAGGGGCTTGGCGGGGATATGGCCGCCACCACGGACGGTCAGGACCTCGAGGGCGATGCCGAGGAGTGGGAGACGGCGTGGAGAGCGGTGTTGAGCGCGCGCCCCGGCCAGGCGCCCGGCCTGAACGCTGCCGCTCCGGCGCAGAGGCTTGGCCTGAACGCTGCCGCTCCGGCGCACGGGTTTGGCGGGGATATGGCCGCCACCACGACCAGTTTCGGATCCCTGTCACTGACCAGCGGCCTCTCCCCTGACCTCGGGTACGGCCAGGAGCTGTGGACCGACACCCCTCTCTATCCTTCCTTT